>PNKH01000010.1 GCA_013822345.1 Isosphaera sp. | reverse complement strand
ACATCCGGGTCATCGGTCACCGGCGCCGGCGGCGGGGGCGCGACCTCGACCCGCGGTGCCGGCACCGGCGGCGGTGGGGGAAGTGGGACCGCCGCGACGGGCGGCGGCAGTGCGGGGAGCGGGGCGGCGGTCCCGAGGTTGCCGAGCAGCAGGGCCTGCTGCTGTTCGACGAGAGCGTGGAGCGTCCGGTGGGCGGCGTCCTGGGCGTCGAGGAACTGCTTGTGCAGGGCGGCCGTCTGCTCCTGCATCCGCTGGAGGGCGGCCAGGCTCTGCTGCGTCGCCTGGAGGGCGCGGGCCAGGGGGGTGGGGTCGGGGTCGGGCATCGCGGGGGCCTTGACGGGGTGATCCAGGCGGACCCGGGGCGGGGGCGAAGGGTGGTGGGCGCCGTTGGCCTCGACCCGGCGGTCCGGGGTGGCGGCCGCCGGCGGGCGCGGCGGCCGCGGGGTGACGTGGTTGGCCCCCGTGAGCGGGACCGTCCGCCCGGGCCGGGCGGCCGGCGCGGGCCGGCACCGGCTCCCCCGCTCCCAGGCGGGGAGGTCGGTCCGGTGTCCGCGGGCCGCGAGCCGTGCGAGAGCGGCACCCAAGTCTAACACACCCGGCCGCCGGCCCCCAGAGACATCCAGCGCGATTGCCGCCGCCCCGCCCGCCCCGCCCAGGACCGACTCGACCAGCTTCGTCAGCACCGATCCCGGCCCGACCTCGAGGAACGTCCGCGCCCCGGCGTCGGCCATCGCCCGGACCTGGTCCGCGAACGCCACCGGGCGGGCCAGCTGCCCGCCGAGCAGGTCGCGGGCGGCGGCCGGGTCGGCCGGGTACGCGGCGGCCGTCGTGTTCGCGTACACCGGCGCCGACCCCGGGGCGAACGCGACCGCCTCCAGCCCGGCCCGGAACGGGGCCGCCGCGTCGGCGACCAGCGGGCTGTGGAACGCCGCCGCGACGGACAGCCGGGCGCACCGCAGCCCGGCCGCGGTCAGCGCCGCCTCCGCCCGCTCGACCTCGGCCGTCGCCCCGGACAGGACCGTCTGCCGCGGGCCGTTCCGGTTCGCGACCGTCAGGTCGGCGCCGGCGACAACCCGTTCGATGTCCGGCAGCGGCGCGAGGACGGCGAGCATCGCCCCGGGGTCGCCGGCCCGCTGCTCGCCCATCAGCCGGCCGCGCAGCCGCGACAGCGTGAACAGGTCGGCGGCGGTGAGCCGGCCGGCGGCGGCCAAGGCGACGAGTTCGCCGTAGCTGTGCCCGGCGAACGCGGCCGCCTCGACGCCGAACCGGTCGGCCAGGACGCGCCACGCCCCGAAGCTCACCGCCCCGAGCGCCGGTTGGGCGTTCCGCGTCTCGCGCAGGTCGGCGTCGCGGCGGGCCGCGGCGGCCGGGTCGAAGCTGGTCGGCGGGTAGATCCGGTCCGACAGTCGGAGGGCGTCGGCCTCGTCCCCGGCGGCGTCCGCGGCGGCGAGGCTGTCGAGCATCTCGGGGAACAGGCACGCCAGGTCGCGGAGCATGCCGACCGCCTGAGACCCCTGCCCCGGGAACAGCACCGCGACCGACCCCCGCGCCGGCCCAACGCCGTAAGCCGCCCCCTCCGGCGTCACCCAGTCGGCGGCGGGTTCGGCCGCGAGCTTGGCCCTTGCCCCGGCCAGCAGCTTCGGCAGATCGGTGAGGGTGCGGTGGGCGGCGAAGCCGAGCCGGTGCGCGGCCTGGTGGTCGAAGGCCGACCGGGACTGCTCGGCGAACCGGGCGAACGCCGGCCACTCCGCCGGCACGTCGGCCAGCCGCGCCGCGAGTTGCTCCGGGGTGTCGGCCCCGAGCGCGACCACCTCGACCGACCCGTCCCAGTCGACCTCCGTCTTCCCGGGCCGGTGTTCTTCGAGGACCGCGTGGAAGTTGCTCCCGCCGAACCCGAACGCGGACAGGGCGGCCCGCCGCGGGTGGTCCGGCCGCGGCAGCCACGGCCGCATCGCGGTGTTGACGTAGAACGGCGAGTCCGCGGCCGCGAGCGGGTCGACCGGCCGCGTCACCTTGATCGTCGGCGGCAGCACCTTGTGGTGCAGGGCCAGCGCGACCTTGATCAGCGACGCCGCCCCGGCCGCCGCCTTCGTGTGCCCGATCTGCGACTTGACGGACCCGACGGCCGCCCACGGGCGCGTCTTCGACGCGTCGCCCGCCGCGGAGTACACGTCGATCAGTGCGGTGGCTTCCGTGGCATCGCCGACGCGGGTGCCGGTGCCGTGCGCCTCCACCAACTCGACCGTGTCGGGGGTGGCGCCGGCCTCGCGGTACGCGGCCGCCAGGCACCGCCGCTGCCCCTCGGCGCTCGGGGCGTAGATCGCCGTCCCCTTGCCGTCGCTCCCGGACCCGAGCCCGCGCAACACCGCGTACACCCGGTCGCCGTCGCGCTCGGCGTCGGCCAGCCGCTTCAGCACCACCACCCCGAGCCCCTCGCCCAGGATCGTCCCGTCCCCGTCCGCGTCGAACGGGCGGGCGTCCCCGGTCGGCGACAGGGCCGGGGTCTTCGAGAAGCACATGTACATGAAGATGTCGTTGAACGTGTCGCACCCGCCGGTGACGGCCACGTCCGCCCGCCCGGTCTGCAGCTCCAGCGCCGCCAAATGCACCGCCGACAGGGAGCTGGCGCACGCGGCGTCGACGACGCAGTTGGTGCCGTGCAGGTCGAGGCGGTTGGCGATCCGCCCGGCGACGACGTTCCCGAGCAGCCCGGGGAAGCTGTTCTCCTGCCACGGGACGTAGCTGTCGGCGATCCGGGCGGCCGCGTCCTCGGCCTGGTCGGCCGGCACCCCGGCGGCCTTCATCGCCTTCTTCCACCGCGGGTGGCCGAGCCGCGCCCCGAGCGGGATCACGAGTTCCAGCGTCCCGGTGACGCCGAGGATGACCGACACCCGGGAGCGGTTCGCCAGGACGATCCCGGCGTCCGTCAGCGCCTGCTTGGCGGCGACGAGGCCGAGCAGTTGCGTCGTGTCGGTGGCCTCGAGGTCGCGCGGGGCGATGCCGAACTCGAGCGGGTCGAACTCGACCGCGTCGAGGAACCCGCCGCGGCGGGCGTACGTCATGTCCGGGGACTTCGGGTCGGCGTCGAAGTAGTCGGCCGGATCCCAGTGGGTCGGCGGGACCGCGGCGACGCAGTCGGCCCCGTGCTTGACGTTCGCCCAGTAGAACCCCGGCCCGGCGGCCTTCGGGAACAGGCACCCGACGCCGACGATGGCCAGGGGGGTCGCTTCCGGAGTCTGCATCGCACCCGTTCGTGTAGGGTGGGCCGAGCCGGCGCTTCGCCGGTGAGTCCCACCAGACATCGGCGGTGGTGGGCCGAGCCGGCGCCTCGCCGGCGAGTCCCACCTCTTCAGCCCCGGTGGGACTCGCCCGCAAAGCCGGGCTCGGCCCACCCTACCCGATTCACACCAACCGCCTCGCCGCCTCGCCCGCCGGCAGCGGCCCGGCCGGGAAGAACTCGTCCGGCACCTCCACCCCGGCCTGGCGGAGCGCCTGCCGGCGGAGCAGCACGCACGCCCCGTACAGGAGGTTGTGGGCGACCCCGACCACGGTGCGGTTCTCGGGGGCCTCCAGCGGCGAACCCTTCGCCCACTCGTTGAACGCCCCCATCGCCGGCCCGCACCACACCTGGTAGTCGAGCTGCCGCCCCGGCTCCCCGGCGTTCGCCCACCGGCTCGACAGCCCCAGGTACCAGCGGAACACCAGGGCCATCCGGTGCCGCGGGTCGGCCTCCGCCCGCGGCAACTGGCCCGGGTCACGCCGCCGGAAGAACGCCTCGGTCTGCCCCCACACGTCGGCGAACGTGGCCTTGAAGTACGTCTTCTCCACCTGGACGCGGTCCGCCTCCGGGATCGCCTCCCAGGACGGGAAACTCTTGTACAGCTCGTACAGCTTCGCCGCCCGCATCGGGAACATGGTGCCGCGCTTCAGCACCTGCACCTTCACCCCCATCTCGAACATGTCCGCGGCCGGGGCCATCGCCACGTCCGCCTGGCCCGCCTCGGCCAACATCTTCCGCACCGCCGGCGAACTCCCCGACTCGACGCACGCCTGGTTGACGCTCCCGGTGACGACGTAGGCGGCCCCCATCGCGAACGCCGCCGCCACCCCGGCGGGCGTCGCGATCCCGCCGGCCAATCCTACGCGCGGCGCGGTCGGGTAGTTGAACTGCCGCTGGAGGCGGTCGCGGAGGGCGAGCAGCGTCGGCAGCAGGGTGATCGCCGGGCGGTTGTCGGTGTGCCCGCCGCTGTCGGCCTCGGCGGTCAGGTCGTCGGCGACCGGGAACCGGGCCGCGAGTTCGGCCTGCCGGGCGGTGACATGCCCGGCCGACACCAGTTCTCTGAGGATGCGGTCCGGCGGCGGGCTGAGGAACTTCGTCGCCACCTCGACCCGCGACACCTTGGCGATCACCCGGTTCGCCGGCCCGTGGTCGGTGAACCCGGCGACCCGGTACCGGACGACCGCCGGCGTCAGGTCGAGGTACGCGGACGCCTCGACGAGCTTCACCCCGCGCTTCAGGAACAACTCGGCCGTCCCCATCTCGTGGGCCGACTCGTTCGGGCTGTGAATCAGGTTGACGGCGTACGGCCGGCCGGGGGTTGCGCGGAGGCGGTCGACCGCCTGGCCGATCCGCTCCAGCGACAGCCCGGCGGCCCCGAAGCTGCCGAGCATCCCGGCCCGGCCCATCGCCTCCACGACCTCGACCGACCCGATCCCGTTGGCCATCGCCCCGGTCATGTACGGGTATTTCAGGCCGTGGTCGCGGACGAACCCCGGGTCGCCGAGGCGGTCGGGGGTGAGCGGCGGGAGGTAGGCGACGACCGGGACGGACCCCGGCACGACCGGGCCGAGGGTGACGGTCCCGTCGCGGGCGGCGGCGAGCCCGTGGTCGGTGCGGACGACGGCGACGGGGGCGTGGAGGTCGGCGAGGGCGGTGCGGAGGTCGGCGGGGGCGTGCCCGGCGGGGGACCAGGACCCGGGCGGGGCGGGGGTCGGGGGTTGGCCGGCCGGTGGGGTCATCGTCGGTGGTGCGGGCGCCCGGGGCGAAGCAATGACAGGTTGAGATACGGATCGCGCCGGAACCGTCAACGGGCCCGCGGGTTAGCGCCGCTTCGAAGTAGCGTCCGACCGCCCCGCGGGTCGGTCGGTTAAGGAGGGCCGCACGGCCCCCACCTCTCCCCGTTGGGGAGAGGTGAAGACCAAGACCCGCCCTGCGGGCGGACGCACGTCAGAACAGGTCGATCCGCCCGCCGAACCGGGCGAGCAGGGCCTGGTGCCCGGGCGGCCCGATGTTGGTGAACCGCAGGTTCAGGTACTCGAGCCGGTCGGCGGCCCCCTTCGGCCACCGGTCCGCCAGCTCGATCGCCCCCTGGTCGCCGATCGGGTTCCCGCCGAGGATCAGCCGCTTCAACTGCCGCGGCAGCGGGGAGTCGAGGAGGTAGACCACCCCGGCGTCGGTGATCTCGTTGTTCGACAGGTCGAGGTCGGCGAGGCCGGGGAGGGAGACGGGACGTGGCAGGTCGGTCGCCGCCAGGTTGTTCAGCCCGCACCCTTCGAGATCCAACACCTCGAGCGCCGACAGCCGGGCGGCGGCCGCGGCAAACCCCTCGGCCGCCGGCCAGAGCACCCCGGGGAAGGCTGCGAACGCGGCGGACCAGGCCCGGAGTCGCCGGACGCAGTGGAGGTACGGGGAGGCCACGAAGTCCGTCAACCGGGCGGTGACGGAGTGCACGCCGACCGCCGGGAGCGGGGTCGCGGTCGCCAGCGACCCGGCGTGCACCAGGAACGCATCGACCGGGAGTTCCACGCGCGACACGAACCCGCGGTCGAACTCGACTTCCACCTCCGCCGGCAGCGCCGCGAGTGGGCCGAGCAACTCGTCGCGGTGGTGGTCCAACAACTCCTGCTGCCGCTCGAACAAGGCGACGTGCCGGTCCAGCTCCGCTCGGGTCAGCGCGTCCTGCTTCCGGGCGATGTCCACCTGCAGCCGGACGAACTCCGCCCGGATCGGCCGGTCGTGCTCGTCCAACCAGTCGGCGTACACCAGGCGGGGGGTGTCCTCGGCCGGGGCGGCGGCGATCGCCGCCAGCAGCGCGTCCTCGTCGGTCATGACCGAATTCTACTCACCCGACCGGGCCGGCCGGCTTCGCCGGCCGCGGGTCCGGGTACTTCTTCCGCAGGGCCGCGAACTCCGGCCGGGCCACCAGCCGGGCGAAGTCCTCGTCGTAGTACACGAACCCGAACCCGCCCCGCGGGTCCTTCGCCAGCTCCGCCAGCAGCTCGTCCGCCTCCGCCTCCTTCCCGTCGGCCAGGGTGACCGCCACCCGCAGCCCCGGCCCGACCCGGTCCGCGCCGATCTCGGCCACCGCCGCCCGGGCCTTCGCCGGCTTCCCCGCCCGCAGGTACCCACGGACGCATCGGTCGGTCGCCGACCACCGCCGCGGCTCCTTCTCCCCGGCCGCCTTCAGGAACGCCGCGAACCCGTCCGCCGCCCGGCCGTAGTCCGCCTCCAGGTACGCCAGCGCCGCCGCCCAGTACCCCAGGGTGGCGTCGTCCGGGGACCGCTTCCGGTGGGCGGCGACCAGCGCCCCCAGGCCGGCCGCGTCGTTGTCGTTCTCGTAGGCGTGGGCGAGCTGCTCGAACGTGTCGGCGGCCGGGCCGACCTCGGCGTACGCCTTCAGCCCCTGCTTCGCCTGGTACAGGCACCGGACCCGGCGGAACCGGAACTGGTCCGCCTCCCAGTCCTTCCCGCCGGCCGGCGGCGGGGCGGGGGCCTTCCGGTACGCGGCCTCGGCGGCGGCGAACCCCCGCTCGGCCTTCTCGTACTGCCCCTCGTACTGGAGCAGGGCGGCCTCGTAGAACCCGAGCCACGCGTCCTTCGGGGCCCGCTTCCGGTGGGCCGCGATCAGCTCCCGCAGTTGGGCCGCCGCGGGCGGCGGGTCGGCCGGGTCGAACTCCTCCAGGGAGTCGTCCAGCTCCCCGGCCAGGGTGCGGAACGCGGCCGCGGCGTCGGCGGCGGGGACGGCGGCGTAGGCGTCGAGCGGGCGGTCCGCCGCGATCATGGCGTACAGGTACGCGACCAGCACCTGCCGCCGGTCGGCCGCGGCGACGGCCCCGAGCCCGGCCTTCAGCTCGGCCGCGGCCTCGGGGTAGGACTTGGCCTCGACCAGCCGGCGGACGGCGGCGGACACCCCGCGGGGGTCGGCCGGGAGGGCCTTCCGCAGCCCCCGCTCCAGGGCCTTCACCGCCTCCTCGTCGTTGTCGGCCCGGGCCGCCCGGACCAGGTCGTCGAACACCCTGCCGGCCGACGGGGCCCGGGCCAGCCGGTCGGCCAGCTCGGCCTTCCCCCCGTCCGGCAGGACGGACCGGAGGCCGTTCAGGGCGTCCTTCGAGTCCGGGTCGTCGTCCAGGGCCCGGCGGAACGCGGCTGCCGCCTCCTCGGCCCGGTTCAGCCACGACAGGGCGACCCCCCGGTGGACGTCGACGTCCGCGTCCGGGCCGAGCTGGGAGACGTACAGGTCGGCGGCCGCCAGCGCCCCGGCGTGGTCCCCGGTGGCGTTCAGGGCGGCCGCGCGCAGGGCGTGCCGGCCGGGCATGTCCGGGTTCAGTTCCCCGGCCCGGTCGAGGGCCTTCAGGGCCCCGTCCGGGTCGCCCCGCCCGAGCCGGGCGGCCGCCTCCAGGAAGGTGACCACGGCGTCCAGGGCGGCGGGCAGGTCGGCGGTCCGGACCCGGGCCAGCCCGGCCTCGACCGCGTCCAGGTCGCCGTCCAGGAGTGCGGCCTGGGCGTCCCGCAGCCCGGCCACCGCCCCCTGGATCTGCGGGAGCCGGTCCCGGAAGGCGGGGGCGAACAGGGCGGCCATGCCGGCCGTCAGCCGGACCCCGCCGTCCAGGTCCTCGAAGTCGTACACCCGCCACGCCCCGCCCCGGCGGACGAACCACCACCGCGCCTTGATGGTCAGCTGGACCGGCTCCCCGCCCACCTCCGCCCGCCGCCGGTGGGCGGCGACGACCACCGCCTCGGACCCGTCGGCCGCCCACCGGACCCGGCGGACGGCGGTCGAGTCCCACCGGAACAGCGGGTTGGACACGATCCCCTGGGCCCCCGCCCGGAACCCGCTGGTGAACCCCGCCCGGAACCCGGGG
Organism: Isosphaera sp.; assembly: GCA_013822345.1. Classification (GTDB taxonomy): domain Bacteria; phylum Planctomycetota; class Planctomycetia; order Gemmatales; family Gemmataceae; genus Gemmata. The sequence goes on along the minus strand of PNKH01000010.1, from coordinate 94,174 downwards.
TCCGACGCCACCGGGACCCCCCCGCCAGCCTGGCGGGCCACCTCGTCTAGCACCCGGTCCGGGGCGAACAGCCCGGTCATCGCGTCCGCGTCCCGGTCCCGGACCGCGTCGCTGAACCGGGCCAGCACCCGGGCGAACTCGCCGGCCTCCTCCCCCGACGGCTCGACCGGGGCGTTGAACACCGCCGCCGCCTCCCGCCGGTTCTCCTCCCGCTCCCGCCGCAGCTCCGGGGTGTCCCGCGGCCCGCCGCCGAAGAGTTGCGCCCGGCGGCGCTCCTTCAGCCCGTTCGCCAGCCACCCGAAGGCGCCGGTCAGGACGAGCACCCCGACCACCAGCACGGTCCAGGCGCGAGCGTTCATCCCCACCTCCGGGCGACCGCGGACTCGTCCCCGCGATTACACCCGACGGGCGGCGGGCGGGCAACCGAAAACGGGGCGAGCCGGGGCCGTCCGTCGTCCGGTGTCAGGTCGTCGCCGGCGGGGTCTCGGGGGCCGTGGCCGGCTCCGGGGCGGCCGGGGCCGGGGCGGGGGCCGGGGCCGGCCGACGCTCCTTCACCCGCACCTTCTTCTCGCCCGCCTTCAGCAGCTCGATCACCGCCGTCTCCCCGGCGTCCCCGAGCCGCCGGTAGTGCTCCTTCAGCACCCGGGTGTACCCGCCCGGCCGGTCCGCGTACCGCGGGCCGATGTCCCGGAACAGCTTCTTCAGCACCGTGTCCCCGGCGACCGGGGCGTCCTTCTTATCCCAGATCCCGGTCCCGTGGACCGGGCCGAGCAGGGCCATCGCCTGCCGGCGGTAGTGCAGGGCCTTGACCGCCCGGGCCTTCTCGTCCAGCTTCTCGTTCTCCGGCCCGACCCCCTTCACCACCGCGTCCGCCTTCTTCGCCAGGGTGATGAGCCGCTCGGCGAACGGCCGCAGCTCCTTCGCCTTCGGGACGGTAGTGCGGATCGACTCGTGGGTGAACAGGGCCCGGGCGAGGTTCCGGAACAGGCTCCGGCGGTGGTCCGGGGTGCGGTTCAGGTGGCGGCCGGCTTTGCGGTGGCGCATGGCGTATCTCGGGGGTCGAGGGTCGGGTAAGAACCCCGCGCCGTGCCAAGGGACGCGGGGGATACTGCCGGGCCGCCACGGAGGGCGGCCCCTACCGGAGGTCTGGTAGGGGCCGCCCTCCGTGGCGGCCCGGCGACGCGCGGCTCAGCCGCGGCGCGGCGGGATCCGCATGCCGAGGGACAGGCCGCGCTCGGACAGCTTGGCCTGGACCTCGCGGAGGGTGGTGTCCCCGAAGTTCCGCACCTCGAGGAGCTCGTCCGGGGTCCGCATGACCAGGTCGCGGACGGTCTGGATCCCCTCCGTCTCCAGACAGTTCGTCGCCCGGACCGACAGCTCCAGCTCGGCCAGGCTCATGTTCAGCTTCCCCTCCAGGTCGGCGTCCACCGCGTCGGTGGCGGGGCGGGCCGACCCGATCTCGATCGGCTCGTCCAGCGGCACCTCCGGCCCCGGCTCGGTGTACTGGACGAACGGGTTCAGGTGCTTCCGCAGGATCTTCGCCGCCTCGACCAGCGCCATCTGCGGCCCGATCGTGCCGTTCGTCCAGATCTCCATCACCAGCCGGTCGTAGTTCGTCTTCTGCCCGACCCGGGTCTCCTCGATGTCGTACTTCACCCGCACCACCGGGGAGAAGCTGCTGTCCACCGGGATCACCCCGATCTCCCGCTCCCGGCCGGCGTTCTCCTCGGCGGTCCGGTACCCGCGGCCGTTCTCGACCGTCATCTCGACGACGAACGGGACGTCGCTGGTGAGGGTGGCCAGGTGGTGCTCCGGGTTGATCACCTGGACCGTCTCGTCGTGCTCGATGTCCGCCCCGCGGACCGGCCCGGCCTCGTGCTTCTGGATCCGGATCACCTTCGGCTGGTCGGACAGGTTCTTCACCACCAGCGACTTGACGTTCAGGATGATGTCGGTGGCGTCCTCGACCACCCCGGTGATGGTCGAGATCTCGTGCTGGATCCCCTGGATCTTGACCCGGGTGATCGCGCTCCCCTCCAGGCTCGACAGCAGCACCCGCCGGAGGCTGTTGCCGATGGTCATCCCGAACCCGCGCTCGAACGGCTCGGCGTAGAACTTCCCGTACGTGTCGGTCAGCCCGTTCCGGTCCGCGTGGAGCCGGTTCGGCAGCTCCAGCCCGCGCCAGCGCACCCGCATGAGTAACCCCCCCGGCCGTCGGCTTTCCGCCCACCCCGCGCGACCTGCGGGGCGGACGAACCAGACGGCGTGTCGTGAGACGAACCCCCGGCGGCCGCGGCCGGGACTTGGCGAACGGCCACGCGTGAGCGGGCCGAGGAACCGACGCGGGTCGGGCGGCAACCCGTCGCCCCCGTCACGCCCCGGGCGGGGTGGCGTTCTCGGCCCGCTCACGCGTGGCCGTTCGCCGACTCACCGCGTGGCGATCTCGATGATCAGCTGCTCGCGGATGTCGGTGATCCGCTCGTCCACGTCCTGGCGGTTCGGCATCCGGGTCATCCGCCCCTCCGGCTGCTCCGGCCCGCCGGTCATCTCCAGGAAGTCCGGCACCCGGACGAGGTTCTTCTGCAGCCCCTCGCGGGCCATCTTCAGGCTGTTCTCCTTCGCCTTCACCTTCACCACGTCGTTCGGCTTCAGCAGCATGCTCGGGATGTCGCACTTCCGGCCGTTGACCAGGACGTGCCCGTGGTTGACGAGCTGCCGGGCGGCGTTCCGGTTGACGGCCAGCCCGAGCCGGTGGACGACGTTATCCAGCCGCCGCTCGAGAATCGAGAGGAGTTGCTCGCCGGTGTTCCCGACGGTCTTGGTGGCGAGCGCGTAGTACCGGCGGAACTGGGCCTCGAGGACCCCGTAGAACCGCTTCAACTTCTGCTTCTCGCGGAGCCGCAGCCCGTACTCGGACGTCTTGCTCCGCCGCAGCCCGTGCATCCCGGGCGGCGGCCGCTCCCGGTCGATCGGGCACTTCGGGCTGAAGCACCGCTCCCCCTTGAGGAACAACTTCATCTGCTCCCGCCGGCACATCCTGCAGACGGGGTCGACGTTACGGGCCATGTGGATACCGGGACTCGGAACCAGGGGTCGGTTCGGCACCGCGGGGCGGGCCGGTATCAGTCGCCAGTCGTCAGTCGTCAGGCGGGAAACCCGGCGAACCCCAGGGTCGGATCGGGTGCGCACAAACAACAGCGTGGTCAGCGGCCCGCCCCCCGGTTGTTCGGGGTCGGCTGACCGCTGACCACTGACCACTGACCACTACGTCAGACGCGCCGCTTCTTCGGCGGGCGGCAGCCGTTGTGCGGGAGCGGGGTGACGTCCTCGATCGCCTTGACGTTCAGCCCGGCGGCCTGCAGGGCGGTGACGGCCGACTCGCGGCCGGCGCCCGGGCCCTTCACCCGCACCTCGATCTCCTTCACCCCGAACTTCGACGCCTTGGCGGCGCACTCCTCGGCCGCCCGCTGGGCGGCGAACGGGGTGCTCTTGCGGCTCCCCTTGAACCCGACCGCCCCGCCGGACGAGTGGCACAGGGTGTCGCCGTTCGTGTCGGTGATGGTGACGATCGTGTTGTTGAACGTGCTCTGCACGTGGGCGATCCCGCGGCTGACGTTGCGGCGGGCCTTCTTCTTCTTCCCTTTTGCCATTTGCCAGTCGCCAGTGGTCAGTTGTTGTGGGTGGTCGAAAGTGCCGCCCCCCCGGGCCACGTCCGACGTGACTCGGGGGGCGTCGCCGCGCCGGAAGCCCGTCAACTGGCGACGGGCAACTGGCAACTGGCAGCGTCAGCGCAGGTCCTTCACGCCCTTCTTCCCGGCGACCGTCTTGCGGGGGCCCTTGCGGGTGCGGGCGTTGGTCTTACTCCGCTGGCCGCGGACCGGCAGGTTCCGCCGGTGCCGCTCGCCGCGGTAGCACTTGATCTCCTTCAGCCGGGCGACGTTCGACCCCTCGGTCCGGCGGAGCGGCCCCTCGACCAGGTATTCCTTGTCGAGCAGCACCGCGATCTGCGCCACCTCGGCGTCGGACAGCTCCTTGGCGCGCCGCTGCGGGTCGATGTTCAGCTTCTCGCACACCTCCAGGGCCGTGGTCGGCCCGAGGCCGCGGATGTACCGCAGCGAGATGTGGGTCGGCTTGTCCGGCGGGATGTCGACGCCCTGGATCCGAGGCATGGTCTTGTATCCTGGAGCGCGGCCGACTGGGCCGCTGCCTTCTTAGCCCTGCCGCTGCTTGTGGCGGGGGTCTTCGCAGATGATCCGGACGACGCCCTTGCGCTTGATCAGCTTGCACTTGTCGCAAATGCGCCGCACGCTGGCTCGCACCTTCATGGCCCACCCGTCGCACGAATGTCCCGGGTCACCGGGTAAACCACCAATTTAGCAAAGGCCGGACGACCGACAAGGCCGGCACGCGGATTCCGGACGATGGGCCCCGCAGGGATGGGTTCGGGCCCGGCGAGCCGGGAGCGTAAGCGACCGGAGGACGCCAAGAACTCCGGTCACTTACGCTCCCGGCTCGCCGGGCCCACCGGTGACCGCCGGTCGCACCTGATCCGCGGCCGGCGCCGGCACGTCGTCGAACGCCCCCTCGTCGGCGGTGATGACCTGCACCCCCTGCGCCGTCAGCGCCAGGGTGTGCTCGACGTGCACGCTCGGCATCCGGTCCCGGGTCACCACCGTCCAGTGGTCGGCCAGCGTGTCCACCTCCGGCCGCCGCATGTTCACCATCGGCTCGACCGCCAACGTCAGCCCCGGCTCCAGCCGGAAGTCGCCCTTCCGCGTCTCCTTGTCGACGTAGTTCGGCACCTGCGGGTTCTCGTGCATCGTCCGCCCGATCCCGTGCCCGACGTACGCCGTCACCACGCTGAACCCGGCCTGCTCGGCGTGCCGCTGCATCGCGCTGGCCACCTCCGTCCACCACTTCTTCCGCCCGAGCAGGTCGATCGCGAGCTGCAGCACCTCCTCGCCGACCCGCACCAGCCGGGCCTTCTCCGGCGAGACGGTGCCGATCGGGATGGTGATCGCCCGGTCGGCGCACCACCCGTTCAGCCGGCAGGCGGTGTCGACCTTCAGCAGGTCGCCTTCCTTCAGGACCCGCGGCCCGGGGATGCCGTGCACCACCTGCTCGTTCACGCTCAGGCAGGTGACCGCCGGGAACGGCGTCTTCCCCGGGTAACCCTTGAACATCGGGACGGCGTTGTGCCGGGCGTAGAACGCCTCGACCGCCCGGTCGATCTCGATCGTCTGGGTCCCCGGCTTCGCCATCTCCCGGCAGATGCGCAGCGCCCGGGCGACCAGCTTCCCGGCCTCCCGCATGAGGGCCAGCTCGCGGGCCGACTTCAGTTCCGGCGGGCGGTTGGTGTTGGCGCGGAGCATCTCGGTAACGCGGGACGCGGGGTTCGGAACGCGGAATTATACCGCCGGGCGAACCGCGACCGTCAGGGACCGGGTGGGGTGCGACACCCGCTCCCTGACGGTCGCGGTTCGCCCGGACGGCCTCACTTCCCCAGTGCCTTCAGGACGTTCGCGAAGGTCACGTCGACCGGGTCGGTCGCGGACACGTCCCGGACCAGCCCCTGCCGGCGGTAGTGCTCGACCAGGGCGTCGGTGTTCTTGTGGAACTCCCCGAGCCGGCGGCGGACCGTCTCCTCCTTGTCGTCGTCCCGCAGCACCAGCGGCCACCCGCAGTGGTCGCACCGCCCCTCCGCCTTCGACCGGCGGGCGTGGACGTGGTAGCACACCCCGCACTCCGGGTTCGAGCAGCACCGCCGGCCGCTGATCCGCTTCACCACCTCGTCGTCCGGGATGGTCAGGTGGACCACCGCGTCCAGGGACAGGAACTGCTGGCGCATGAGGGCGTCGAACGCGATCGCCTGGGAGTACGTCCGCGGGTACCCGTCCATCACGAAGCAGTCCGGCCGGTCCGGGGCGCGGAACAGCTCGGCCACCACGTCGTTGACCGTCGGGTCGTCGACCAGCAGGCCGGCCCGCAGCAGCGGCTCGACCCGCCGGCCCATCTCCGTCCCGCGGGCGATCGCCTCCCGGAGCATCGCCCCGGTCCCGACCTGGGTCAGCCCGAACTGCTTGACCAGCCGCTCCGCCTGGGTGCCCTTGCCGCTGCCCGGAGGTCCGACGAGCACGAGTCGCATGAGCCGTCCGCCTGGGTCCGCGGCCGCGGGGGGTGTGCCGGTTGTTGGCCGTAACCCCCCCATTGTCCGCCGGGGGAACGGGATCAGCAAGGGCGTGCGGCGGAAACCGCGTAGCCGCGACCCGAAGGGGAGCGCGATCGCGCTCCCTTCGGGTCGCGGCTACGCCGGGGCCGCGTCAGTCCCCGTCGGTCAGCCCGGGGTAGTTCCGCATGACGAGGTGGCTGTTGATCTTCTGCACCAGGTCGAGGGCCACGCTGATCACGATCAGCAGGCCGGTCCCGCCGTAGAAGCTGGCCACCTGCGGCGGGATCTCCAGCTCGCTCGACACGATGTTCGGGATGATCGCGATGACCGCCAGGAACGCCGCCCCGACGTAGGTGATCCGCGTCAGCACCCGCTCCAGGTAGTCGGCCGTCCGCTTCCCGGGCCGGTACCCCGGGATGAAGCTCCCGTGGTCCTTCAGGTTGTCCGCGATCTCCTTCGGGTTGAACGTCATCGCCACCCAGAAGTAGGTGAACACGTAGATCATGCCGACGTACATCACGTTGTACAGCCACGACCGCTGGTTCTGGAACAGGTTCGACAGCGTCCCGGCCCACGCCAGCTGGCCGTCCGACACCGAGTACAGGACGTTGAAGAAGAACCACGGCAGGATGAGCAGGGTGCTGGCGAAGATGACCGGCATCACCCCGGCCGCGTTCACCTTCATCGGCAGGAACTGCCGGGTCCCGCCGTACACCCGCCGGCCGCGGACGTGCTTGGCGCTCTGGGTCGGGATCCGCCGCTGGGCCTTGGTCATGGCGATCACCCCGACCACCACCGCCAGGAACAGGCAGGCCAGCACCAACAGCTTCTCGAAGCTGATCTCCCCCGGCGACCCGCCGAGGGTCAGGACGGAGGTCTTCACCTGGCCGGTGGCGCTGTCCATCAAGAGGGCCAGGGTGGCGTCCGGGATGCGGGCCACGATCCCGGCCATGATGATCAGCGAGATCCCGTTCCCGATCCCGTACTCGTCGATCTGCTCTCCGATCCACATCAGGAAGATGGTCCCGGCCGTCATGGTGATGATGGCCGCGAACCCGAACCACCACAGCTCGAACCCCTCGTTGTACCCCTGCGGGGCCAGCCCCATCCCCTCCATGCTCTCCGGCCGCATCACCGACTGGACGATGATCAGGCCCTGGACCATGCAGATCGGGACGGTCAGGTAGCGGGTGATCTCGTTCAGCTTCTTCCGCCCGGCCTCGCCCTCCTTGCGCAGCCGCTCCAGCGACGGCACCACCCCGCTGGCGAGCAGCTGGATGATGATCGAGGCCGAGATGTACGGCATGATCCCCATCGAGAAGATGGTGGCGGTGCTCAGGTTGCCGCCGGAGAACTGCTGGACGAACCCGAGCACCTGCCCGATCGCCCCGCTCTGGGCCGCCTGCATCTTCTCGGCCAGCTTGGCCTGGTCGACCATCGGGAGCGGGACGTAGTACCCGATTCGGTAGACGGTCAGGAACATCAGGGTGATGAGGATCTTCTTCCGCAACTCCGGGATGCGGAAGATGAGGAACAGCTGCTCGGGGGCGATCCCGACGACGAACGCGACCGCCCCGGCGATGACCAGCGTCCACCCGGCCCAGGACCACGTCCCGGGGGCCTGGGAGAACACGGCCAGCCCGCCGACCAGGCTCAGGACGCCGAGGAACAGGGAGGCGGAGCGCCACGTCATGGGAGTGTCCTACGCGCGGGGGCGTCCGGGCGAACCGCGACCGTCAGGGACCGGGTGTCGGGGGCGCAACACCCGCTCCCTGACGGTCGCGGTTCGCCCGGACGCGGCGGCTCAGGCCGTCTTGGGGGCCTTGGCGGCGGCCGCCGTCCGGATCGCCTTCTTCCGCGACCCCATCTTGTTCCGGACCGGCTTCTTCGGCTTCGGCAGTTCGTCGGCGGTCCCGCCGGCCTTGCCGATCTTCTCCCGGGCGGACGCCGAGAAGTGGTCGGCCCAGACCTTCAGCGGCCTGGTCAGGTCGCCGGTCCCGAGGACCCGCAGGCCGTCGAACGTGCCGACCACCAGCCGGCGGGCCTTCAGGGCGGCGAGGTCGACGGTGCTGTTGGCGTCGAACGCCTCCAGGTCGCCGACGTTCACGATGGCGTAGTGCTTGTCCCAGGTGGCGTGGCTGAACCCGCGCTTCGGCCAGCGGCGGTACAGCGGCATCTGGCCGCCCTCGAACAGCCCGCTCGGGAGCCGCGCCCCGGCGCTGGCGTACTGCCCCTTCATCCCGAGGCCGCACGTCTTCCCGTGCCCCGACCCGATGCCGCGGCCGACGCGGCGCTTCAGCTTCCGCTTCTCGATCCCGGTGGAGACGGCGGTGAGGTCCATGACCGTTGTACCTTGTCGTAGTCGTAGTAGGGTGGGCCGAGCCGGCGCTTCGCCGGCGAGTCCCACCACGCTGCAGCCCCGGTGGGACTCGCCGGCGAAGCGCCGGCTCGGCCCACCCTACTCCGCCGGCTTCAGACCGCGACGCCGCGGAGCCGGACGACCTCTTCCTTGGTCCGCAGCTGCAGCAGCCCGTCGATGGTGGCCTTCACCAGGTTCAGCGGGTTGGTGCTGCCATGCACCTTGGTCAGGATGTTGGCGACGCCGGCGGCCTGGAGCACCTCGCGGACCCCCGGCCCGGCCTTGACGCCGGTGCCCGGCCCGGCCGGCACCATGATCACCTTGCTCGCCCCGTACCGGCCGATCACCCGGTGCGGGATGGTGTCGCCCTTGAGCGACACGCGGCGGGTCCGCTGGATGTTCCCCTCACCCTCCTTGATCGCCTTCTCCACCGACGGCGGCACCTCGTTCGCCTTGCCGTACCCGTAGGAGACGCGGCCGCGGCGGTCGCCGACGACCACCAGGGCGTTGAAGCTGAACCGCCGCCCGCCCTTCACCACGCAGGCGCTGCGGCGGATCTTCACCACGAAGTCGACCAGCGCGTTGTCGCGCGAGTCGCCGTCGCCCCGGTCCCGTCGTTCGCGCGCCATCGTTGGTCCTCACTCCGCGTCGTTTTTCCTGGACCGCGGCCGTCCCGGCCGCTCCACCGGCCCAACTCCGACCGCCACCGGGACGACCGTGTCGCATCCCGACCGGGGCAGCAGCGGCCGGGACGGCCGCGGTCCGGGCACTCAGGCACTCACTTCTTCTCGCCGCCCTTGTCCTTCGGCTTACCCTCGCCCTTCGGCTTCCCCTCGCCCTTCGGCTTGTCGCCCTTGCCCTTGGCCGGCGCCTCGGGGGCGGCCTCGGCCTTCGGCTTGACCACCTCCGGCCCGGTGCAGACCAGGCCGGCGTCGGTGGCGGCCCGGGCCAGGGCGGCGAGCCGGCCGTGGAACCGGAACGGGCCGCGGTCGAACGACGCCCGGCCGATCCCCTTCGCCTTCGCCGCCTCGGCCAGCTTCTTCCCGACCTCGACCGCCGCCGGGATGTTCGCCCCGTGCTTCAGCCCGGACTTCTTCCCGCAACTCGTCGCCGCCGCCAGGGTGACGCCGTTCAGGTCGTCGATCAGCTGGGCGGAGATGTGCAGGTTGCTGCGGAAGACGCTCAGCCGCGGCTGCTCGGGGGTGCCGTAGATGTCCTTCCGGACGCGGTTCCGCCGCCGCTCCGCCCGCCGCTGCTTCTGCTTCTGTGCGTTCATGACAGTGTGGGTGGCTAGTGTGAGTGTGAGTGAAAACCACGGCCCCGAAGTTCGGTGAGCGGGTGAAGAAGTCGGTGTCCTTTGTCTTCACTCACACTCACACTAGCCACCCACACTATTTCCCGGCGGCGAACGACTTCCCTTCCTTGCGGCGGACGACTTCCTTCTCGTACCGGACGCCCTTGCCCTTGTACGGCTCCGGCTTCCGGCTGGCCCGGACCTCGGCGGCGAACTGGCCGACCTTCTGCTTGTCGGCCCCCTTCACCACGATCGTCGTCGGGTCCGGCACCTCGACCGTCACGCCGGACTCCGGGGTCGGGGTGTGGAGGATCCGGTTGGCGAACCCGACGGTCAGCTCGACGCCCTTCCCCTTCGCCGCCGCCTGGAACCCGACGCCCTCGATCTTCAGCTTCTTCTCGTACCCGGCCGTGACCCCGACCACCATGTTGTTGATCAGCGCCCGGGTGAGGCCGTGGAGGGCGCGGTTCAGCCGGTCGTCGTCCGGGCGGGTCACCCTGACCTGCTTCCCGTCCGACTCCACCGTCATGTTCGGGTGGACCGCCTGGGACAGCTTCCCCTTCGGCCCCTCGACCCGGACCACGCCCTTGTCGACCGACACCTTCACCCCGGCCGGGATGGCGACCGGCTGCTTCCCGATCCGCGACATCGTCTCGCCTCCTCGGGGGCTTCACCGGGCGGGGCGCCCGGACCGCGGCCCCGGTTCTCACCACACGGTGCAGAGGATCTCGCCGCCGACCTTCTCCCGCTTCGCGTCCCGGTCCGACATCACGCCCCGGCTGGTCGACAGGATCGCGATGCCGAGGCCGTCGAGCACCCGCCGGACGTCCTTGTACCCCTGGTACACCCGCCGGCCGGGCTTCGAGTACCGCTGGATGTGGCGGATCACCTTCTCCCCGTCCGGGCCGTACTTCAGGAACACCTGGAGCACGACGTGCGGCTTGCTCAGGTCCGCCGACTCGGCGAACTCCTTCGCCCCGGTCTCGGCGTTCGCGGCGTACGCCCCGGTCCGGTACCCGAGGATGAATCCCTCCTTCAGGAGCACCTCGGCGACCGCCACCTTCAGCTTGGTGGCCGGCATCTCGACGAGCGGCCGCTCGATCTCGTTCGCGTTCCGGATGCGGGTGAGCATGTCCGCGATCGGGTCGGTCATCATGGCACGGTCCCCCTCTCGCGGTTGGTCACCAGGACGCCTTGCGGACCCCGGGGATCAGGCCGCTGCTGGCCATGTCCCGGAACACGATCCGGCACACCCCGAACTTGCGGTACACGGCCCGGGACCGGCCGGTGAGCTGGCACCGGTTGCGGATCCGGATGATGTCGCGGGGGCGGAGCAGCTTGCTCTTGTCCCGCTGGTCCTCCGGCTTCTTCATCTCCGCCCGGTGGGCGTCGAGGGCGGCCAACTGCTTCTTGTGCTGCGCGAGCTTGGCGGTCGTGGACATTCGCTTCCTCGTATGGCGTACCGGCCCGGTTCGGTTGTCCCGCGGGGCCGGCCGTACCTGTCGGTCGGGAGTGTGAGCGGCCGGTGTGAGTGCGAGTGAAGACAAAGACCCGGGGTCTTCACTCGCACTCACACCAGCCACTCACACTACTTCGTCTCGTCCCGGAACGGCATGCCGAACTGGCGGAGCAGTTCGCGGGCCTCGTCGTCGTTCTTCGTGGTCGTCACGAAGGTGATGTCCATCCCCTGGGTGAACGTCACCTTGTCCGGGTCGATCTCGGGGAACACCAGTTGCTCGGTCAGCCCCATGCTGTAGTTCCCGTTCCCGTCGAACGACTTCGGGTTGACCCCGCGGAAGTCGCGGATCCGCGGCAGGGCGACGTTGATCAGCCGGTCCAGGAACTCGTACATCCGCTTGCCGCGGAGCGTCACCCGGCAGCCGATCTCGTTCCCCTCGCGGAGCCTGAACCCGCTGACCGCCATCCGGGCCTTGGTCACCTGCGGCCGCTGCCCGGCGATCTGCCCGAGGTGGTCGGCCGCCTGCTTGATCCGCTCCTTGTCCTGCAGCGCCTTGCCGACGCCCATGTTCAGGACGATCTTGGAGAGCTTCGGCAGGCTGAGCCGGTTCTCCCGCCCGAACTTCTTCGCCAGGGCGGGGACGATGTCGGCGGTGTACTTGTCGAGCAGCCGGGCCATGGCCGTTGCACCTCAGCGCGACCGGACGGGCCGGCCGCGGGTTCTCGCCGTCACTTCTTCGCCGCGTACTTCGGGTTCGCCTTGGACAAGAGCCGCAGCCGGGTGCCGCTCTTCTTGGCGTACAGCTCCTTGCTGCCGTCCGGCAGGTACCGGACGCCGACCCGGGTCGGGGCGTTCCGGGCCGGGTCGACGAACATCACGTTCGACGCGTCGACCGGCATCTCCTTGGACAGCCGCCCGCCCTGCGGGTTCTTCTTCGACGGCTTCAGGTGGCGGTAGACGCGGTTCACGCCCTCGACCACCACCTGGCCCTTCGCCCGGAGGACGCGGAGCACCTTCCCGCGGGTCCCCTTGTCGTCCCCGGCGACCACCTCGACCACGTCGTCTTTGCGGATGTACATCGCTTTGGCCCGTTGCCCGTTGCCAGTGGCCAGTTGAGGGGCCGACTGGATTGATCCAGCTCCTGGGAACTCTGCTCAGCCGTTCGACCCGGCGGCCTCAACAACTGGCAACTGGCCACGGGCAACCGGCAAACTAGACGACCTCGGCGGCCAGGCTCAGGATCTTGTTGAACTTCGCCCGCAGCTCGCGGGGGACGGCGCCGAAGATGCGCGTCCCGCGCGGGTTGTTGTCGTTGTCGAGCAGGACCAGGGCGTTCCGGTCGAACCGGACGTAGCTCCCGTCCTCCCGGCGGGTGGCCACCCGGGTCCGGACGATCACCCCCTTGACCACGTCCCCGGGCTTCACGTCCCCGCCCGGGATCGCCTTCTTCACGCTCGCCCGGATGATGTCCCCCAGGTGCGCGACCCGGCGCTTGTTCCCGCCGAGCACCTGGATGCACATCACCTCCTTGGCCCCGGTGTTGTCGGCCACGTCCATGTACGTGTACATCTGGATCATCGCTGCCTCGTGGTGGGCAGTGGGGAGTGGGCGGTGGGTCGTGAGGCCGAGGAAGACGGGCCGTCCCGTCCGACCCGCCCGCCGCCCGCCGCCCGCCGCCCACTATTTCTTCTCGGCCGCCGGCGGGGCGGGCGGGGCCGCGGCGTCGCTGCCGGCCACCGCCCCCTCCAGGTTCGACAGCGTCCGGCTCGGGGCCTTCTTCACCACCTTCACCAGCTCCCACCGCTTCAGCTTCGACAGCGGGCGGGACTCGATGATCTCGACCGTGTCCCCGAGGTGGGAGTCGTTCTTCTCGTCGTGGGCGTAGCAGACCGTCCGCTGCTTGACGTACTTCCCGTACTTCGGGTGGCGGACCAGCCGCTCGACCTCGACCCGCCGGGTCTTGGCCATCTTGTCCCGGGTGACGATCCCCTCCAGGACCCGCCGCCCGGTCGTCTTCCCGGCCGCCGGGGTGGTGTTGGTGTCCGCCATTACTTCTTACCCCCCTTCGCCGCGGCCGCGGGGGCCGCCGGCCTCGCCGCCCCGGCCTTCGCCGCGTGGAACCGCTTCAGCCGGGCCGCCCGCCGGTGCGCCTGCCGCTTCCCCGGGACGGCGCCGGCCACCTTCGCCTCCAGCGACGCGATCCGGGTGGCCAGTTGCTCCGGCGGCAGGGCCGCCAGTTCGACCAACTCCCGCTCCCGCTGGACGGTGCGGATCCGGGCGATGTCCCGCTTCGCCTTGCGGATCTCCGACGGCGTCTCGAGCCGGTCGGTGGCCGACTGGAACCGGAGCTGGAACAGGTGCTTCTCGGTGTCCTTCAGGGTGAGCCCGAGCTGCTCGTCGCTCATGCCCCGGAGGTCTTTCGTGTCGGCCATCTGGCACCGTCTTGTAGGGTGGGCCGAGTCTTCGAGTCCCACCTCTGTGCTGATCGCCTCGTGGGGCGACCCGGACCGCCCGACTCCGGAACAGGTGGGACTCGAAGACTCGGCCCACCCTACGGAACTCACACGTTCGGCCGCCGGGTCACGAACCGGCACTTGAACGGCATCTTGTACGCCACCCGGGCCAGGCAGTCCTTAGCCGCCGACTCCGGCAGCCCGCCGATCTCGAACAGCACCTGGCCGGGCCGGACGACCGCCGCCCAGTACTCCGGCTCGCCCTTCCCCTTGCCCATCCGGGTCTCGGCCGGGATGGACGTGACCGGCTTGTGCGGGAACACCCGGATGTAGTACCGGCCCTCGCCGGACACGAACCGGGTCATCGTGATCCGCCCGCTCTCGATGCACTCCGCCGACAGCCACCCGCCCTCCAGCGACTGCAGCCCGAAGTCGCCGTAGGCGACGTAGTTCCCGCGGTGGGCGAACCCCTTGATGACCCCGTTGTACTTCCGCCGGGTGGTCCGCCCGCGGACGACCCCGCGGCCGCTCTTGCGGAACTTCACCCGCTTCGGCATCTGTGGCATCGGACCCGTCCCCCGTTCTGTCCTGGAGCGCGGCCGTCCCGGCCGCTGCCCGAAGGAGCGGCCGGGACGGCCGCGCTCCGGGCACTCACCGCGGGCCGCCGCCCGGGCCGCGCCGCGGGCCGCGCCGCCGCTGGCCCTGGCCGGCGGCCGACGCGTCGGTCGTGTCGGCGATGTCCCCGGTCAGGTAGTCGCCCTGGTTCACCCACGCCTTGATCCCGATGTTCCCCTGCGGGGTGCTCGCCTCGGCGAACCCGTACTCGACCTTGCACCGCAGCGTCGACAGCGGGATCGACCCCTCCATCCCCTTCTCGCACCGGGCCATCTCCGCCCCGCCGAGCCGGCCGGACAGCTGCAGCTTCACGCCCCGGGCCCCGCCCTCCATCGCCCGCTGCATCGCCTGCTTCATCGTCCGCCGGAAACTCGCCCGCTTCTCCAGTTGCTCCGCGATGTCCTCGGCGATCAGCTGGGCGTCGATCTCCGGCCGGGTCACCTCGACCGTCTTCACCTCGATGTGCCGGCGGGTCAGCTTCTCCAGCGCCTTGGTCAGCTTCTCGATCTTCTCGCCCTTCTTCCCGATGATCGCCCCGACCCGGCTGGAGCTGACCACCACCGTCACCCGCTCCCGGGTCCGCTCGATCCGGATGTCGGCGATCGCCGGCCGCTGCTCCTTGCGGTCCTTCTTGTTGGTCAGGAACCGCTGGATGAACTGGCGGATCCGGAAGTCCTCCAGGAGGAGCTCCGAGAAGTCGCCCTTGCTCGCGTACCAGGTGCTCCGCCACGGCCGCATGATGCCCGTGCGGAACCCGGTCGGCCGGACCTTCTGCCCCATGACTCGGACCTCGCTCCGCTGCGCGGCTAAACGACACCCGCCGCTAAACAACCGGGGACCGGCCCGCCGCCGGCCCCCGCTCCGGTCACCACCAGCCGGTCACTGCGGCGCCGGGACGGTGGCCGGGGTGGTGAGCACCGGCGTGGTCTCCCCGCCGACGACCGGCGGGATCTCGCCGCTCGGGCCGGGCACCTTCTCCTCGCCCTCGTCCCCGCCGCCCGGCCGGAGCAGGTCCTCCGGGTCGGAGAGGGCGACGACGATGTGCGACATCCGCCGCTTGATCGAGAACGCGGTGCCCCGCGCCCGCGGCTGGATCCGCTTGAACATCGGGGCCCCGTCCACCCGGCACTCGCTGACCACCAGGCCGTCCGGGTCCGGGTTCTCCTGGTCGTCGGCGTTCCCGTACGCGCTCTGGACGACGGCCAGCAGGAGCTTCGCCCCGCGGTTCGGGTAGAACCGCAGCAGCTGCAGCGCCTCGTCCACGTTCTTGCCGCGGATGAGCTGGGCGAACGGCCGGATCTTCCGGGGGCCGACGTCCGCGAACCGGTGCTTGGCGGTGTACTTCATGGTCACTGGTCACTGGTCACTGGTCACTGGTCCGCACCCGCCGCCCGCGCCCCGGAACCGAACGTCACTTCCCGGCCGCCTTGGCCTTGCCGCCGGAGTGGCCCTTGAACGTCCGGGTCGGGGAGAACTCGCCGAGCTTGTGCCCGATCATGTCCTCGGTCACGTAGACCTTCAGGAAGGTCTTCCCGTTGTGCACCAGGAACGTCGCCCCGATGAACGCCGGGATGATGGTGCAGTCCCGCGACCAGGTCTTGATCGGCTCCCGGTTCGCCCCCTGCCGGTCGACCTTGGCCAGGAGCCGCTCGTCGACGTACGGGCCCTTCTTCAGCGACCGGCTCATGCGTCTGTCCTGCCTTCGTCCCGCACAAAACGAAACCCCGGCACGTTCGGACCGGGCTGTTCACCTTAGTAACCGCCCGCCCGCCTGACTAGTTGATTTTTCACAATCGACCAGACCTACCCCCCGTGGGCGAAGCACCCCTGCCTCGCAGCGATCGGCGAGGCAGGGGTGTCTCGCCCACCGGGCATCACGCGGTGTTCTGGAACGGGCCGGCCGGCCGGCGGCGGACGACCGCCTTGCCGCCGGGCTTGCGCGTCTTCCGGGTCTTGCCGCCCTTGGCCGGGATGCCGGTCGGGGAGACCGGGTTGCGGCCGCCCTTGCTCCGCCCCTCGCCGCCGCCCAGCGGGTGGTCGGTCGGGTTCATGCTCGTCCCGCGGTTGTGCGGCTTGCGGCCCTTCCACCGCATCCGCCCGGCCTTGCCGATGCTGATGTTCATGTGCTCGGCGTTCGACACGGTGCCGATCGTCGCCCGGCACTTGACCGACACCTTCCGCACCTCGCCGCTCGGCATCGTCAACTGGGCCGAGTCCTTGTCACGGGCCATCAGCGTCGCGCCGCACCCGGCCGACCGGCAGATCTGGCCGCCCTTGCCCGGGGTCAGCTCGACGTTGTGGACCGACATGCCGAGCGGCACCTTCCACAGCGGCATGCAGTTCCCGGGCTTCGGCTCGACCGCGTCCGTCTCCCCGGAGATCACCTTGTCGCCGGCCTTCAGCCCGTCCGGGGCCAGGATGTACGCCCGGGAGAACTCGTGCGTGTCGTCCCGCGGGTACTCGACCAGGGCGATCCGGGCGCTGCGGTTCGGGTCGTACTCGACCTGCACCACCGTCGCCTCGACCCCGTCGCGGCGCCGCTTGAAGTCGATGACCCGGTACCGCTGCTTGTGGCCGCCGCCGCGGAACCGGGAGGTGGTGATCCCCTGGTTGTTCCGCCCGCCCTTCTTCGGCTTCGGGGCGAGGAGGTTCTTCTCCGGCTTGTTCTCGCGCGGGTGGGTGCAGTCCGCGAAGTCGGACACCATCCCGGCCCGGCGGCCGGCGGAGGTCGGCTTGTACTGCTTGACGCCCATTGCGGTTGGTCCTTAGTCATTAATCCTTGGTCATTGGCCCGAACCGTCCGCCTCGTGGAACCCGGGACCGGCCCCGGGACCCGACTCAGGACTAAGGACCAATGACTAATGACCACTCAGAAGAACTCGATCTTGTCTTCCTTGCTCAGCGTGACGATCGCCTTCTTCCACCGCGGCAGGTGGCCGACGGCCTGGCGGAACCGGCGGGTCTTCCCCAGCCGGTTCTGGGTCCGGACGCCCTCCACCTTCACGTTGAACAGCTCCTCGACCGCCGCCCGGATCTGGTCCTTGGTGGCGACCGGGTTGACCTGGAAGGCGTAGGCGTTGTACCGGGTGCTCTGGTGCGTCCCCTTCTCGGTCACCAGCGGCCGGAGGATCACCTGGTACGGGCGGAGGTCCAGCCCCGGCTCGTTGTGGACGCACGGCTTCCGCCGGGCCAGCTTCCGGACGTACGCCTTCGGGTGTGGTCGGGAAGTCGCCATCGGTCGGGTCTCTCGCTCCGCCCCGCGTCGCGGCTAAACGACTCGGGCGGGGGTCGGGTCTTCAACTCACACTCACACTCGCACTCACACTTTCCCCGCCGCCTTCCGCTTCTGGAACCGGCCGGCCCGGCCGCGGCGGACCCGCTCCGGCTCCGCCGCCTTCACCCCGCCGTTCGCCGCCTTCTCCTTCGCCGGCGGGTTCACCAGCGCGTCCAGCGCCGCCCGGGTCAGGAGCAGCCGCTTCTGCTTGAGCACCGTGTAGCAGTTGAACTCGGCCGCCGGCAGGACCTTTACGTTCGGCAGGTTCCGGGCCGACTTGTACACGTTCGGGTCGAGGGCCGCCGTCCCGATCAGCACCGTCGTGTCGAGCAGGTTGACGCTCTTCTCCCCGGCCTCCGTGGTCTTCCGGTCGACGACGATCGCCCGGAGGACGTTGGCCACGTCCTTCGTCTTCGGGGCGGCCAGGCTCAGCTCGTCGAGGACCACCGCCTCGCCGTCGCGGAACTTCGACAGGATCGCCATCCGGGTGGCGGCCTTCACCGCCTTCTTCGGCAGGTGGTACTCGTAGTCGCGGGGCTTCGGCCCCTTGGCGGTGCCGCCGCCGCGCCGCTTGTTGGTCCGCTTGGTCCCGACCCGGGCGTTCCCGGTCCCCTTCTGGCGGAACAGCTTCTTGGTGCTGCCGGCGACCTGCCCGCGGCGGAGGGTGTGGTGCGTCCCGGCCCGCTGGTTGGCCAGGTACATCAGCACCACGTCGTGCATCAGCTGCCGGCTGATCTTCCCGCCGAACGCGGCCGGGTCGATGTCCACCGTGCCGGTCTGCTGGCCGGTCCTGCTGACGACCGGGACGGTGATCGTGCCCGTCACCTCGGTGACGAGGGACGGCGACCCGTTCCCCCCGGGGGGGGCGGCGACCGGCGCGGGGGTGTCGGCCATGGCTCAGCCACTCCTGACCCCGCCAGCACCGGTTGGCCCGGTGTGCCGCTGAGTTGGCTCCTCGGTCGGACCGAGGAAGCCGGCGGCGAGACGGGGTCGTCCTCACGTGCGCCGCCCGCCGGTGGCGGCGGGCGGGAAAACGTTTTGTACCGGGTTTGCGGCCGGCGTCAACTCGGCGGGGCGATTTTCTGCACTGGACCGCGGCCGTCCCGGCCGCTGCTATCACGGTCGGGGTGCGACACGAGCATCCCGGACGCGACCGGAGTTGGACCGGTGGAGCGGCCGGGACGGCCGCGGTCCAGTTAACCCGCGGTGATGACGCGGATCTTGATGTCCACGCCGGGCGGCAGGCTGAGGCCCTTGTTCAGCGCCTCGATCGTCTTCTGGGTCGGCCGGAGGATGTCGATGAGCCGCTTGTGGGTGCGGATCTCGAACTGCTCCCGGCTCTTCCGGTCGATGTGCGGGGACCGCAGCACCGTGTACCGCTCGACCCGGGTCGGCAGCGGGATCGGGCCGTGGACCTCGGCGAGGGTGTCCTTGGCCGTCTGCACGATCTCGGCCGCGGTGCGGTCGAGGACCTCGTGGTCGTACCCTTCCATCCGGATGCGGATCCGTTCGGTCGCCTGGCCGGCCACGGTGCGTCTCCTGTCGGGGTCGGCGTCGCGGCCGGACCGCCCGGAAGGGAAAGGTGTAACAGTAGGGGCGGCCGGCACGACCGTCAAGGGACCAGGCCGACCCGTTGTGAAGCCCTCTCCGGCCCCGCCGCTACTTCTTCACGACCACCTTACCGGCGAACCGGGCCTTGGCGAACTCCGCGTCCGTGAACGGCTTCACGCTCCCGCCGAGGGTGAGCACGTAACGCTTGCCGTCCGCCCCGTCCTTCTCGTGGGCCAGGACGACGTCCCCGTGCTTCGGGTCGATCGAGTGCCCGTAGCAGATCACGAACGGCTGCCCGTCGCGGCGGGAGATCAGGAACTCGTCGGGCGTGCCGGGCTCGCCCAACTCGCCGAGCCAGCGCTTGAGCTCGTCCACGTCCAGCGGGCCGCGGTTCTTGAAGTCCTCGCAGGTCCGGAACGCCTGGTAGATCCGCCGCAGGTTCGTGGTGTCCGGGTCCTCGGTCCGGGGGGGCGGCTTGGTCGAGCAGCCGCCCGCCCCCGAGCCGACGACCGCGACGAGGACCAGTCTGCCGGCGGCGCGCGTCATGGGTTCGTCTCGCGCGCGTGCCGCGGGGCGGGGGCCACACGCGAGCCCCCGCCCCGGCGGCGGCGCCCTCGGTCACAGGTCGTTCGGGTTGAACGCTTCCCCGCCGCTCCGCGTCGCGACCGCCTTGAACACGTTGAGGAGGTCGACATCGTACCGGATCCGCCGGACCGACCCGTCGGCGAACACGCCGGCGAACGCGGTGACGTGGGCGGACCCGAACCGGGGGAAGTCCGCGGTCCCGGTGTACGTCGGCCGGTCCTGGGCCGGCGACTGTGCGGAGGCGCGCAGGGTGGCGTAGGAGGCGGTGGCGTTCCCGGCGGCGTACCCGCCGCGGTGGACGTCGGACTCGCCCCCGGGCTTGAAGTACTGCACGTACGCCGGGGTGTGGACGAACCGCTCGGCGACCAGGAGGGTGTTCGAGGTCCCGTCCGCGACGAGCCCGAACGTGATCGGCGGGACCGTCGCCGACGGGGTCACGAGGAGCCCGTTGGTGACGGTGCGGCTCTCGCCCTGGTTCCCCGCGTAGTCGATCTGACCCCGCAACCCGAGGGCCGGGTCGACCGGGCCGGCGTCGGAGGCCGCGACGAAGTAGGCGACGGGCGCCCGCCGGGCGGGGCAGAAGTAGACGGGGATGGCGGCGGCCTTGACGGCCAGCTCGTCGGCCTGCGACCAGACGTTCGACTGTTCGAGGTACGGGAGGATCTGGTAGGCCCAGCCGAGCGTCTGGTTCCTCCCCACCGCCGGGGCGGACCCGGACATCGCCCGCGCCGGGTCCGCCCCGGACCCGGCCGTGGGGAAGATCCCGAGGGCGTCGTGGTGGCCGTGGAACGCGAGGCCGATCTGCTTGAGGTTGTTCTGGCACCTCGTCCGGGCGGCGGCCTCCCGGACCTTCTGCACCGCCGGCAGCAGGAGCCCGATCAGGACGGCGATGATGGCGACCACCACCAACAGCTCGATCAGGGTGAACCCGCGCGGTCGGGCGTTCGGCTTCGGCGTCATGATCGCGCTCCCGGGGATGACGGGGCGAATGTGCGGGCTCGATGCTACCCCGGGGCTGCGAGCCGGGGAAGTCGGAAAAGGGGAATCGACCCGACGGCGCCCTACAGCGTCACGATCGCGCTGCTCCAGGTCAGGCCGCCGCCGAACGCCACCAGCAGGACCGTGTCCCCGGGCCGGCACCGGCCGGTCCGCAGGGCCTCGTCCAGCGCCACCGGGACGCTCGCCGCCGACGTGTTCCCGTACCGGTCCAGGTTCACCACCACCCGGTCCTTCGGGAACCCGGCGTCCTCCAGGGCGGCGTCGATGATCCGCTGGTTCACCTGGTGCGGGATCAACACGTCCGGGCCGGCAAGCCCCATCTCCCGGCAGTCGACCTCGGCCTGCTGGATCAGCTCGACCAGCCGGGTGACGGCGAACCGGTACACCTCCCGCCCGCTCATCCGCAGGTAGTCGAGCCGCTGGAGCATGGGCGGCCCGGGCGGCGGGACCGGGGTCACCCGGCTCGGCACCTGGATCAGCTCCTGCCGGGACCCGTCGGAGTACAGGCGGAGGTTCCGCACCCCGACGTTCAGCACCGGGGTGGCGGACAGGACCACCGCCCCGGCCCCGTCCCCGAACAGGATGCACGAGTTCCGGTCGGTCACGTCCATCGCCCGGGTCAGCACCTCGGCCCCGACCACCAGGGCGTGCCTCGCCGCCCCGGTGCGGACGAACTGCGTCGCCACCGACAGGGCGTACAGGAACCCCGAGCAGGCGGCGGACACGTCGAACGCCGGCACGTGCCGGCACCCCAGCTCGGCCTGGATCAGGCAGGCGTTCGACGGGCACATCAGGTCCGGGGTGACGGTCGCGCAGACGATCAGGTCGATCGCGTCCGGGGCCAGGCCGGCGGCGGCCAGGGCGTGGCGGGCGGCGGCCGCGCCCAGGGTGGCGGACGTCTCCCCCACCCCGGCGAACCGCCGCTCCCGGATCCCGGTCCGGGTCCGGATCCACTCGTCCGACGTGTCCAGGTTCAGCGCCTCGGCGAACTCGTCGTTCGTCACCACCCGGGCGGGCAGGCAGCTCCCGGTTCCGGTCAGCGCCACGCCGTACAGCTGGGACATCGGGGTAATCCGGGGAAGGGCCGGTGAACCATCAACAACCCCTAACAGGTGTATCGGATCGGTTCCCGGGACGCCAGCGCGAACCTCCCCGCGGTCAAACCCCGACCGCCTCCCGCCCGCGGGCCGGCTTCCCGTTCGCCCCGGCCCGCCACGGCGGCCGCCACCCGTGCCGGTCCATCAGGTCGGCGAACTCGGCCAGCGACGGCACCACCACCTCCGGCCGGTACGCGTACCGCGGCAGGTCGTCCGGCCTGGTCCCGCCGCTCAGCACCAGCACCGTGTGGAACCCGAGCTGCGCCCCGCCGAGGATGTCCGTCTCCATCGTGTCCCCGATCATCGTCGTCTCGTCGGTCGTCAGCCCGAGCTCCTTCCGGGCCGCCCGCATCATCACCGGGCTCGGCTTCCCGACCGAGAACGCCCGCACCCCGGTCGCCGTCTCCAGCAGCGCCACCAGCGCCCCGCACCCCGGCCGCAGGCCGTTCTGGGTCGGGCAGTTCGGGTCGAGGTTCGTGGCGATCAGCTTCGCCCCCTTCAGGATCATCCGCACCGCCGCCTCGACCAGCTCCAGGTTGAACGTCCGGCCCTCGCCGACGACGACGTAGTCCGGGTCGTGGTCGACGACCGCGTACCCGCTCTGGTGGAGGGCGTTCAAGAGCCCGCCCTCGCCGATCACGAACGCCGTCCCGTTCGGCTTCTGCGACGCCAGGAACCGGGCAGTCGCCATCGCGCAGGTGTAGACGTGCTCGTCCTCGACCTCGATCCCCATCCGGGCGAGCCTGGCGACCACGTCCCGGCGGGTCCGCTGGCTGTTGTTGGTCAGGAACCGGAACGGGATGTCGCGATCCCGGAGTTCGCGGACGAACCGCTCCGCCCCGGGGATCAGTTCCGTCCCGCGGTACAACACCCCGTCCATGTCGATCAGGAAGCCGAACCTCGGTTCCGGGTGCATCGTTGTCTCTGCTCGCGCGTGTGGGGTCGGCCGGGCCGGGGCCCGGTGTGGGTTCGTGGGACGGCAAGGGGAGGGACCGCGAAAGGGGTCGCGGGGGGCGAGGAGATTAAAGCACCCGGCGTGCCGGGACGGAGGTCCCGGCGAGCGACCGACGGTAACATGATAACGGGTGGCGGGTTCGGGCGGTGTGAAGAGGTGCTCTCGGACCGGCCGGTGCCCACTCATGGGGCAGAAGAGTCCGGGTCGGCGGCGCCGGGCGAACCGCGACCGTCAGGGAGCGGGTATTTCACAACCGCACCCGCTCCCTTGACGGTCGCGGTTCGCCGGCCGGGCTGCTCACTTCACCAGGTTGGCGATCTCGGCGGCGATCTTCTCGGCGTGCCCGTCGGTCAGCTTCCCCTTGGCGAAGCTGTGGTTCGCGGCCACCACCCGGTCCTTGTACAGCAGCACCGTGACCTCCGCGTCCTTGCTGATGTCGTACTTGTCCGGACCCTCGACCGCGTCGATCGACAGGACGACGTTCTTCAGCTTCGCCTTCTCGGCCCACGCCGCCAGCTTCTCCTTCAACCCGGCCTCGGCGGAGCAGAACACCACGAACCCGTTCAGCTCGGCCTTGGCGTGCTTCGCGGTCGCCGCCTCCAGGGCGGCGACGAGCTTGTGCAGGGCCGGGTCGTCGGGGTTGCGGGCGAAGACCGCGACCGTCGGGCTGTCCCCGGCCTTGCAGTACAGGCACGCCTTGTTCCCGGCGTCCTCCCCGTTCACGTTGAACGGCTTGAACGGGCCGGGCACCTTCGCCCCGGCCTGCGGGCCGGACTTCAGGTCGGCGGCGTCCGCCGCCCCGCCCACCAGGGCCGCCGCCAGCGCGGCCGCGACAATCGTGCGGGTCATCACCTCTCTCCTCCGTTCGCGGTGCCGGACTCCCGGCACCCCACTGACGTTACCGCCCGGCCGGGTATTCGACCACCCGCGGCCCGGGGCGTACCATGCCTCCATGCGATACTACCCGCCCGCCGCGGCCGCCTTGCTCCTCGCCGCCCCGGCCGCCGCCCACGACCTGCAACTGAGCGTCTCGCTCCCCGGCGGCGAGCCGGGGGTGGTCGTGCTGCTCGCCGCGTTCGACGACGACACCCCGGCGGAGGGGGCGCGGGTGACGATCACCGACGCGGCCGGGGCGGTGGTGGCGCAGGGCCGGACCGACGAGAAGGGGGTGTGCCGGCTGCCGCGGCCGGGGCCGGGTCATTACAAGGCGGCGGTCGAGTCGGTCGGCCACCGGGACGAGAAGCCGTTCGAGGTGGCGGGGTCGGCGACCGAGTTCGCGCCGGAGCGGCCGGACAAGGCGGTCGGCCTGGCGGTCGGGGTCGGCGGGCTGCTGGCGGCCTCGGCCGGGTGGTGGTGGGTGCGGCGCCGCCGGGGCGAGACGGGAGCGTGAGCGACCGGAGGCCGTTGCTCCGGTCGCTCGCGCTCCCGGCTCACCCGGCTCACGCCCACCCCCACTTCGCCGCCCACCCGCCGGCCAGGATCAGCCCCTTCCGCCACCCCGGCACCCGCACCCGCCGGGAGAGCACGTCGAACCCGCCGCGCTCGATCTCGTCCAACAGCCCGCGGTACGTCCTGCACATCACCCGGAAGATGCCGCGGCCGCCGGGCGTCAGCAGCCGCTCCAGCCCCGCCGCCCGGCGGTAGTAGTCCCGCGCCCGGTCGGCCTGGAACCGCATCATCGCCCGGAACCCCGGCCCGGGCCACGCCTCCGGCGGGCACCCGAACCGCTCCAGGTCGTCGGCCGGCAGGTACACCCGGCCGCGGGCCAGGTCCTCGCCGACGTCGCGCAGCACGTTGGTGAGCTGGAACGCCACCCCGGCGGCCTCGGCCGGGACCGCCGCCTCCGCGAACGTCGCCCCGGGCCGCAGCCCCCACACCCGGACGCACGCCAGCCCGACCGCCGACGCCACCCGGTAGCAGTACGGGTACAGCTCGTCGAACGTGGCGAACCGGACCGGGCGGAGGTCGGACTCGACCCCGTCGACCGCGTCGAACAGGTGTCGCGGGGGAATGCCGTACCGCCGGACGGCATCGGCGAGGGCCGGGAAGACGGGGTGTCGGAACGTGCCGGCGAGGGCCGCCCGGAGGTCGTCGCGCCAGGCGGCGAGGGCCCGGGCCTTCGCCGCCGGGTCGCCCGGCTCGTCCCCGAGGTCATCGGTCAGGCGGAGGAACGCGTACAGGGCGTCCATCGCCCGCCGCTGGGCCCGCGGCAGGAGCCGGAACGCGACCGGGAAGGAGCTGTTCGCCCGGCGGGTGACGGCCCGGCAGAAGAGGAAGGAGGGGCTGACGGCGGGTGATGGGGTCACGGGGTTCCGTCACACCTCCCAGGCCGTTGGCCTGGGCTGAGGGAGGACGCACCTTCGGTGCTCAGACGGCCTCAGGCCCGAAGGGCCGCCCTCCCTCAGCCCAGGCCAGCGGCCTGGGTTCGGGGGCCGGGTGCGACGGGGTGCGACGCCCCGGGTCGGGTCACTGCCCCAGGTTCACCCGCACCCGCTGGCCGATGCTGAGCGGGGGCTTGCCGGGCGGGGCCGGGTCGAGCACCTCGACCACCACCTCCAGCACCCGGGTGTCGCTCGGGACCAGCGCCTCCCCGCGCTTCGGCAGGAACGTCGTCCCCCGCCGCAGCACCTTCCCCCGGTACGTCAGCTTCGGGTCGGAGTGGTCGGCGATGGTCACCTCCCGCCCCTTGATGTCGTCCCCGACCCGGTGGGCGAAGTCCGCCTCCACCTCCGCCCGGACCACCCGCGGGCCGGCCGGGATCAGCCACAGGGCCGGGTCCCGGCTGCTCACCCCGAGCGTCGACCCCTCGCTCACCTTCACCTGCTCGACCGTCCCGGCCCGCTTCGCCCGGATCGTGCACAGGTCGACCACGCTCTGGGCCTTCGCCTGCTCGGCCCTGGCCAGGCCGACCCCGGCCTCCGCCTCCCGCACGAACACCTGCGGGTCGGCCGCCTTCAGCACCTTCAGCTTCGTCTCCAGGGCCTTCAGGTCGTTCAGCGCCACCGCGTAGTCGACGTTCGCCTTGAACACCTCGGGGTTGCGGCTCAGCAGCGTCTGGAGCATGGCCTCGGTCAGGTTCGGGTTGCTCCGCTGCAGCCCGTCCCGGACCGTCTCCCGGGTCAGGTTGTAGGCGTCCGCCAGCCGCCGCTGGCGCTCGTCGGCGCTGGTGATCAGTTGCTCCGTCACCTTGACCTCGCCGGCGTGCCGCTTCACCCCCTCCTTCGCCTCCTCGACCTTCGCCGCCGCCACCCCGACCGCGGCCGTCGCCTTCTCCAGCTCCCGGGTCGGGACGGTGGTGTCGAACGCGTACAGCTTGTCCCCCGCCTTCACCTCCTGCCCGTCCTTCACGAACACCTCGGCGACCGTCCCGGACGGCAGGACCGGCGGCAGCCCGTACGACACCGGCGGGGGGTCGCTGTCGACCGTCCCGAGGACGACCGGGCCGCCGGCCTTGCCGGTGGCGGCCGGGCCCGCGGTCTTCGGGGCGTCGGACTGGCCGCTCGCGGCGGTCAGGGCGCGGGCCCCGACCAGGCACCCGACCGCCAGCGCGGCCCCGGCCACGTACAGCGCCGGGCGGACTCGTCGAAGGGTGGCCATCGGAAGCCTCCGCGGTTAGGCCGGCAGCGGCCGCCGCTCCAGGCGGCCGTCTTCCAGGTGGTAGTGCACGTCCACGAACGGCAGGATCCGGTGGTCGTGCGACACGACCAGGATCGACGCCCCGCGCTCGTGGGCGGCGTCCCGCAACAGCTCGATCACCTTCCGCCCGTTCTCCCAGTCCAGGGCGCTGGTCGGCTCGTCCGCGAACAGGAACCCCGGGTCCTTCGCCAGCGCCCGCCCGATCGCCACCCGTTGCTTCTCCCCGCCGGACAGCTGGGCCGGCTTCTTGTGCTTGTTCGGCTCCAGCCCGAGCCGGTCGAGCATCTCGTCCGCCCGCCGCCGGGCGGTCCCGCTCCCGACCCCGCTCCCCCACTTCAGCACGATCTCCAACTGCTGACGGGCGGTGAGGGCCGGGAACAAATTATACCCCTGGAAGATGAACCCGGTATTCCGCCGGCGGTACTCCTCCCGCTCCTTCGGGGACAACTGCCACACGTCGCGCAGCTGCCCGTCGTCGTCCGCCAGCACCCGCCCGCTGTCGGGTTCGAGCAGCCCGGACAGGACCGCCAGGAGCGTCGACTTCCCAGACCCGCTCGGCCCCATGAGCAGCACCAGCTGGCCGGGGAACAGGTCGATGTTCACGTCCCGCAGGGCGGCCCGCCGGGCCGTGCCGTCCCCGTAGGTCTTCACCAGGTCGATCCCGCGGAGGCTGGCGGCGGGCATGGTCATTGGTCCTTAGTCATTGTCATTGGTCCTCGGACAACCCACAACCCGGCACCCCAAAGACTAATGACCAAGGACGATTGACTAATGACCCTACCGCAGCAGCGACATCGGCTCGATCTGCCGGACCGAGCGCAGGGCCAGCGTCCCGGCCACCAGGGCCATCCCGACGGTGATGACGGCCGTCCCGGCCAGCACCTCCCACCGCAGGTCCACGTCGATCGCGAACTGCGCCCCGAGGGCGCGGAGCCCGAGGCACACCGGCAGGGCGAACCCGATCCCGATCACCCCGACCCAGAACGACTGGGCCAGGACCATCAGCGAGATCCGCCACCGCGGGATGCCCAGGGCCAGCAGGATGGCGAACTCCTTGGCGCTGGCCGCCGTCGCCGAGTACAGGGTCTGGGCGGTGATGACCAGGCCGACGAGCAGCCCGAGGAACGCCGCGTACCCGATCGCCAGCCCGGCCTTCGTCCGGGTCAGCCAGTACCACCGGGACTGGAACGAGAACTCCTCGGCGGTGTACGCCACCATGTCCGACCCGTACTGCTCGCGCAGCTCGGCCACCGCCTCCCGGGCGCGGGCCGGCGAGTCGCACCGGGCCAGCAGGTAGGTGACGTGGTCCGGCGGGAGCATCGGCCCGAGGAGCTGGCGGGCGGTGTGCAGGGAGCAGAACACCCACGGGGCGGCCAGGCTCTTCAGCCCCTTCACCGTCCCGACCAGGTGGACCCGCTTGCCGTTGATCTTCGGCACCCCGTCCGCGTCCTTGTCCAGGGCCAGCCGGCCGAGGTCCGACTCGTCGACCACGACCGCGAACGGCATCGCCAGGGCCTCCCGCTGCTCCCGGGAGAGGACCCCGGCGGCCCCGGCCGTGTTGTCGTCGAGCAGGCTGCCGAGGACGTAGCACAGCTCGGTCCCGCCGGTCGGCTTGGTGAAGTTGGCGAAGCTGGCGATGTACGGCTCGACCGACACCACCCCGGGCCGCCCGTCGACCCGGCTCAGGTACCCGCCCGGGATCGGCTTCCCGAGGTCGACGCTCGGGACCGCGGTCGCCCCGACCCACACGTCCGCCCGGGTGTTGTCGATCGGGATCGAGGTGATCTTGAACAGCCCGAGCAGCAGCCCGCACTGCAGCGCGATGAGCACGGCCGAGAACGCCACCGCCAGCACGCCGGAGGCGTACCGCGCTTTCTCGTGCCAGAGGGTTTGCAGGGCGTAGGACATCGTGTCGGGGTCCGAGTTAGAACCCACCGGCCTCCGGAATGCAACTCAAAAACCGGCCGCCGGCAGGTCGCACCGGCGGTAGGGTGGGCCGAGTCTTCGAGTCCCACCTCTTCCGTGCTCGGGTGGGACTCGAAGACTCGGCCCACCCTACAAGACCGCGGCCGGGAGGTCGCACAGCCGGCCGCCGAGGTACAGGTGGTGCCACAGCTGCGTCGCGGTGACCGCCGTCAGCCCCATCTCCAGGCTCGTCCGGGCGAGGCCCCGGCCGGGCTTCGCCACCCGCTCCCGGGCCGCCGCCACCGCCGCCGGGTCGAAGTACCCCGCCTTCCGGAGTGAGTCCTCGGACAGCACCTGGTCGATCCACGACGCGGACTCCCCGCCGACGCGGGCCCACGAGTCCATCGGGGCGCGGAACATGTGCTTCCGCCGCCACGCCACCTCCTTCGGCAGCCACCGCTCGGCCGCCTTCCGCTCGACGAACTTGTCCCGGAACAGGCCGCGGAGCTTCCACCGCGGGTGGAGGGTGGCGGTGTACGCGAGCACGTCCTCGTCGAGGAACGCGTACCGGCCCTCGACCGACGAGTGCATGGTGATCCGGTCGCCCTTGCTGGCGAGCAGGTGGCCGGGGAGCATGACCCGGGCCCCGAAGTACATCTGCCGGTGGAACGGGTGCCACCGCGGCAGGTCCGGGGACAGTTCCATGTCGTCCCACGCGGACCGGTTCAGCACCGCGTCGCGGGCGGCCCCGGCGAAGAACCGGAGCTTGTTCAGGCTCATCACCCCGTAGAGGTCGAACCACCCGTTCGGTCCGCCCATCACCCGCTGCCCGGCCTTGTACACGGAGTACGGGAACGCCGGCTGGCCGCTCAGCTTGAGGAACAGCCGGCGGAGGCCGTACCCGAGCGGGACGCCGGGGATCCGGTCCGTCCACCCGGCGAGGCGGTGGATCTTGAACCACGAGTACCCGGCGAGCCACTCGTCGGCCCCCTCGCCGGTCAGCACCACCTTGTACCCGTGGGCGTGGACCGACCGGGCCAGGTGCAAGAGGCCGAGGCACGACGTGTCGACCACCGGGAACTCGGCGGCGGCGATCAGCTCCGGGTATCCGGCCCGCAGTTGGTCGCGGCCGCAATCGACCACGACCGGCGAACAGCCGAGGTGCCGGGCGGTCTGCAGCGCCTCCGACTCCTCGTCCAACCCCTTCGACTTGACCGACACGGTGAACGTCGGGATGGGGCGGCCGAGGGCCTTGTTCGCCATCGCGACGACGAGGCTGGAGTCGACCCCGCCGGACAGGTACGAGACGACCGGGACGTCGGCCTGGAGCCGCCGCTGGACCGCCCGGAACAGCAGCTCCTCGTACCGGTCGACGACCTGCTTCTCGTCGCCGTCGTGCTCCTGCCCGCGGTCCGGGTAGGTGACCCGCCAGTACGTCTTCTGCTGCGTGGCCTGTTCCGGGGTGGTGCCGGGGCCGAGTTTGAAGTGGAGGTAGCGGCCGGGGGCGAGGCACTTGACGCCGGCGAACACGGTGGTCGGGCCGGGCATCGCGAAGAACGTGAAGACGTGGTTCAGCCCCTGCAGGTCGGCCTTCGCCTCGACCAGGCCGGACGCGAACAGCGCCTTCATCTCGGACGCGAACAGCAGCCAGTCGGTGCCGTCGTGGCGGAGGGTGGTGTAGAAGAGGGGGCAGATGCCGGCCCGGTCGCGGGCCAGGATCACCTCGCGGGTGCGGCTGTCCCAGAGGCAGATGGCGAACTGCCCGCGGAGGTGATCGAACATCCCCTCGCGGTGTTCTTCCCACAGGTGCGGGACGAGTTCGGTGTCGGTGTGGGTGCGGAAGACGTGGCCCTTCGCCTCCAGCTGCGCCTTCGTCTCGCGGTAGTCGTAGAACTCGCCGTTGAACACGGTCCAGACGGTCTGGTCTTCGTTGCTGATGGGCTGGCGGCCGTCGGCGAGGCCGACGATCGAGAGGCGTCGGCTGGCCAGCTCCAGGCCCGGGCGGGTGAGGAAGCCGTCTTCGTCGGGTCCGCGGTGGACGATGGCCCGGGCCATCGCCGGCACGACCCCTGTCGGGGCCGGCCGGTGGCCGCTCAGGTCGAACATCCCCGCGATCCCGCACATCCTTGCACCTCCCGGTTGCCGGTCCGGCAAGCCCGCCGTCACTCTCGCGGCTGGTAGAACGCCTCCGTCACGGTGAACACGAACCGCTTCACGTCGGCCCAGAGGGCGGGGTGGACGTCGGCCGGGCCGGCGGCGGCGACCCGCCGCAGCACCTCGTCGGGCGGGGTCTGTGGGGTCAGCCACCACAGCCCCGCGGCGGCGATCACCACCGACCGGCTCATCCCGCCGTCGCACGCCACGAGCGTCGGGATCTGCAGCCGCACCAGCCCTTCGACCGCGTGGACCGCCGCGCAGATCAGCCACGGCGGGTTCCCCGCCCCGTCGAGCAGCGGGAACCGGAGGTACACCAGGTCCCGCGGCGGCGCGACCGGCTCGCACATCAGGGCGAGATCGACGACCGCCTCGATCCCCGCGCCGAGTACCTGTTGGATGGCCCGGGCGTCGCGGGCGGTTCCGACCCACAACGGGTGTCCGTCGATCCGCCGCATCGTGACACCGCCGGCGGTCAGGCGAACATCAGCCGACCGCGGGGCTGCGGGATCGGCCGGCCAAGTTCCTTCGCCGTCTCGATCCACTCCGCGATCACCACCTCGACGGCGGCCAGCGCCTCCTGGCGGGTCGGCCCGTCGGCGGCGCACCCCGGCAGCTCCGGCACCTCGGCGAGGTACGCCTGGTCCGCGTTGCTCCAGTACAGGAGCACCTCGTACCGGTGGTCACTCGCCATCGCCGTCCTCCGCGGACACCCGCCAGGGGTTCGGGCCCCGCCCTCCGGGCGGGACCTCCACCCCTGGCTACCGTCGGCCGCCCCTACCGGGGCTAAAACCCTGTAGCCGCGGAGCGGCGACCGAGTGTAGCCGGGGGTGAAGCGACGGCCCCGTAGGGCCGGAGCGCAACCCCTGGCGGGCGTCGACGGACCACCCCTGGTGGGCTCCGCCGCAACGCATCTGCGATGCGTCGCTAACCGGGGTCGGGGTGCTGCCGCGCGTACTTCCACACCTTCCGCTGCATGAAGTACCGCACCGCCCGCGGGGTCATCCGCCGCCCGAACCACACCCACCAGGACGTCCACCCGACCGCCGCCTCCGCCCGGTTCCGCACCAGGCTCCGCACCACCGCCGCCGCCACCTCGTCCGACGGCTGCGCCCCCGCGAAGTCGAGGTGGATCTTCCCCTCGTTCCGCAGCAGGTGCCGGTTCAGGTCGTCGCTCCGCACCAGCCCCGGCAGCACCAACAGCACGTCGATCCCGTACCGCTCGAACTCGCCCCGCAGGGCCTCCGTCAGCCCCACGAACGCGTGCTTGCTGGCGCAGTGCTCGGACATCGACGGGATGCCCCACCGGCCGCAGATGCTCGCCACGTTCACCACCGCCGGCCGCCACCCGTCGCGGGCCAGCTCCGAACTCCGCAGCAGGTGCGGGTGGGCTGCCCGGATCATCTCCGCCTGGGCGAAGAAGTTCACCTCCAGCACCCGCCGGGCGATGTCCGTCGTGGACGTGGCGAACTCCCCGAAGCTGCACACCCCGGCACAGTTCACCAGCACGTCGATCGCCCCGAACCGCCCCGCCGCCCCGGCCACGACCCTTGCCCGGTCCGCCGGGTCCGTCAGGTCGCCCGGGAACGCCTCGACCTCCGCCCCCGCCGCCCGGCACTCGCCGACCGCCTTCGCCAGGTCGTCCGCCGAGCGCGCCGTCAGGGCGAGCCTTGCGCCGAGGGCGGCCAGGCGCTCGGCCGTCCGCCGGCCGATGCCCCGCGAAGCCCCGGTGACCAGCACCACCCGCCCGCGCAGTTCCCTCCGCATCACCAGCACCTTTCATCGGCCCGGATCGGCCGTCGCAGCCAGCACATCGGGTGATTTTATGGCAACCGCACCCGGTTGGCAGGACCCGCCTATAACACCGGCTGTCACCCAACCGAGAGCGGGGGAGCGTCGGCGATGGACCCCATGACCACCGGGATTCTGATCGGGCTCGGAATCGGCCTCGTCGTCGGGGCCGTGCTGGGGTTCGTGTACGCCAACGGTCAGGCCGGGCCGATCGGCGGGGCGGCGAAGCTCCGGGCGCTCGCCGCCAAGGCGAAACAGGACCCGGGGTTCCTGGCCAAGCTCGACGGCATCCTCGCCGGGGCGGAACTGAAGCCGGTCGAGCCGCCGAAGCCGCCGAAGCCGAGCGGCGCCCCGCTCCGGATGCTCGTCCTCCTCCAGGCCGAGGCCCGGCTGGTCGACTTCCTGATGGAGGAGATCGGCGGGGCGAGCGACGCCCAGATCGGCCAGGCGGTGCGGGAGATCCACCGGAAGGCCCGGGCGGCGCTGCAGCGGCACGCGGTGATCGAGCCGGTGCTCGGCGGGAACGAGGGCGACGCGGCGACCGTCCCGAAGGGGTTCGACCCGTCGGCCGTGCGGGTGGTCGGGAACGTGACCGGGGAGCCGCCGTTCTCCGGGGCGATTAACCACCCCGGGTGGCGGGTGAAGGAGCTGAAGCTGGCCCCGCCGCCCGAGGGGACCGACGAGTTCGTGCTGCAGCCGGCGGAGGTGCAGGTGGCGTGAGGCCGTCCGAGCCGGAAGCGTGAGCGACGGACGTAGGCCGGACCGTCGCTCACGCTTCCGGCTCGGACGGCGTCAGCGGGCGGCGCCCATGACGGTGTCGAACGCCTGCCGCAGCTCGGCGTGGTTCTGCGGCCGGTCGGCCGGGCTCTTCGACAGCATCCACAGGCACAGGTCGCTGGCCAGGCCCGGCACCTCCGGCACCCACTGCACCGGCGGGACCGGCGGGGTGTTCAGGTGCCCGAAGATCACCTGCACCCGGTTCCGCCCCTCGAACGGCAGCCGCCCGGTCAGCGCCTCGTACAGCGTCACCCCGAGCGAGTAGATGTCGGCCCGGTGGTCGACCGCCGCCGCGTCCGTCGCCTGCTCCGGGGCGAGGTACGCGGCGGTCCCCGCCAGCTCCGGGGCGGACCCGTCCGCCGACCCCTTCCCGGCCCCCTTCGCCAGCCCGAAGTCGATCAGCTTGCCGACCCCGTCCGCCCCGACCAGGATGTTGTCCGGCTTCACGTCCCGGTGGACCAGCCCGGCCTGCCACACCGCCCCCAGCGCGTCGGCCATCTGCGACACGAGGTACAGGGCCCACCGCGGCGGCAGCGCCCCGCCGGCCCGGAGCAGCTCGCCGAGCGGCCGGCCGTCGAACAGCTCGGTCACCAGGTACGGCCAGCGGGGGTCGAACCCGAAGTCGAGGAACCGGACCACCCGCGGGTGCTTCACCCGGGCGAGGGCGGCGGCCTCGGTCCGCAGTTGCTTGAGGGCGGCCGCCCGGTCGTACACGTTCGCCCAGTTCAGGACCTTCAGGGCGACCGGGCTGCCGAGGGCCTCGTCCCACCCGCGGAACACGAGGCACGACACCCCCTCCCCGAGCTTGTCCCGGAGGACGTAGGTGCCGAACCGGGTGCCGGGCTCCGGCGGGGGGCAGGCGGTGTCGACCGGCGGGGGCGACGCCTCCCGCCTCGGGTACGCGTGGGTGTGGGTGTCGCCCTTCCGGTCGGACACGGTCCCGGTCACGTCCTCGGACGTGCCCGGGGCGTCGGCGGGGCGGGGGGCGGGCGACATGGGGGCGATCCTGGCTCGCGCCGGGCCGGGTCCGCGTCGGAGGCGCGGCCCGGGCCGACCTAACCTTAGCACGCCCGGTACAGGCCCGCGTACTTTTCCGCCAGGTAGGAAAGGAACGGCTGCGGCGAGAGGGCCGCCCCGGTCGCCCGCCGGCACAGCTCCCCGGCCCGGTGCCGCTGCCCGTGCCGGTGGACGTTCGCCACCAGCCAATCCTTCAGCCGAACGAACTCGCCGCGGCGGAAGTCGGCGGCGAGCGATTCCGCCCCGAGGTCTCGGCGGGCGGCGGCCATGAGCTGCGCCGCGTACAGGTTCCCGAGGGTGTACGTCGGGAAGTACCCGATCCCGCCGAAGCTCCAGTGGATGTCCTGCAGGCACCCGCGGGTGTCGTCCGGGACCGGCAGCCCGAGCAGGGCCTGGAACCGCTCGTTCCACGCCCCCGGCAGGTCCGCGACCGCCAGGTCGCCGGACAGCAGGGCGAGTTCCAGCTCGAACCGCAGGGCGATGTGCAGGTTGTACGTCGCCTCGTCCGCCTCCACCCGGATGAGCGACGGCCGGACGTCGTTGACGGCGAGGTGGAAGGCGTCCGGGCCGACCCCGGCGAGGGCGGCCGGGAACGTCTGCTTCAGCCGCGGGAAGAAGTGGTCCCAGAACGGCCGGCCGCGGCCGACCTGGTTCTCCCACAGCCGGGACTGCGACTCGTGGACGCCGAACGAGCAGGCGACCCCGAGCGGGGTGCCGAAGTGCTCCGCCGGCAGGTTCTGTTCGTAGAGGGCGTGGCCGGTCTCGTGCAGGACGCCGAAGAACGCCTCAGGGAAGAACCGCGGGTTGTACCGGGTGGTGATGCGGCAGTCGCCGGGCCCCATGCCGGAGCAGAACGGGTGGCTGGTGGTGTCGAGCCGGCCGGCGGCGAAGTCGAACCCGACCGCGACCGCCGCCGCCTCGGCGAACACCTTCTGCCGGTCGACCGGGTACTCGCGCTCGAGCAGGGAGCGGTCGGGTTTGGTCGGACTGTCGGCGATCCGGCGGACGAGCGGGACGAGGTCGCGGGTGAGGCCGGCGAACAACTCCTTCAGCTCGGCGACAGTGGTGCCCGGCTCGTACTCCTCCAACAGTGCCTCGTACCGGTGGGCGGTGAACCCGACCGCGTCGGCTTCCTGCCGCTTCAGGCCGACGACCTTTTCCAGGTGCGGGCGGAAGGAGGGGAAGTCGTTGGCCTTCTTCGCCCGCTCCCACGCCTGCTGGGCGGCGGTGGTGACGCGGGCCAACTCCTCGACGAGCGACTGGGGGAGCTTGGTGGCGCGGTCGTACCCGCGGCGGAGTTCGCGGACGTTCGCGGCGGCGTCGGACTCGGAGTCGGCGACCAGGTCGGAGCCCTCGACCGCGGCGAGGAGTTCGCCGACCTTCGGGTCGGTGAACTTCTGGTGGGCGAGGGCGGCGAGGAAGGCCATCTGCTCGCCGCGGAGCCCGGCTCCGCCGGGGGGCATGTAGGTCTGCTGGTCCCAGGCGAGGGTGGCGGCGCAGGAGTTCAGGACGCCGAGTTCCTTACTGCGGCGGACGAGTTCGGCGTAGGCGTCGGCGGGGGTCATGGCGGTCGTCCCGTGCGGTTGGTAACCTGGTTCAGAAGTACGAGCCTACGGAGTCGCCCGGTGCCAGCCCCGTTCTGGAAGCGCCCCGGTTTCTGGGGGCGGGTCGAGTTCGCCGCGGCGGTCGCGGCCCTGGCGTCGGGCGTCATCGCCGTCTGGGATCAGCTTACCGGCGCGATCTGGGGGAGCGCCTTCGCGGCGGCGGTTCTCCTGGCGAACGTCCGTCAGAGGCGGTTGGAGAAGAAGGAGCGGGAGGAGCGGGAGGAGTTCGTCAAGCGGGTCGTCGGCGCGGTGCTGGAGGGCTTGCGGTCCGAATACTTCACCAAGGTGGACGAGGAGGACCGCCACAACCACCGGGTCACACTCTTCGTCTGCCAAACCCGGGCCGGTGGCGACGGCAAGGAGTTGCGGATCTACCGTCGTGCGGGAAGCTTCCCCTCCTCGCCCACGGCCTGGCGTGTCGATGACGACGAGCCGGGTCGGTGCGAGGGGGTGGCGGGCCGGGTCTGGTTTCATGGGACCAAGCGAACGGTCGAACTCCCCGAGTGGTCCGAAGATACGGCCGGGAAGGAGGCGTACGCCGCCAAAGGGTTCGTCGGCCCTATCCAGGCGGAAAACCTCAAGGTAAAATCCAAGGTGTTGAGTGGCACCGTCGTCCGGGTGTTCGGCCGGAAGTGGGGCGTGTTGATGTTGGACAGCAGGACGGCCGGCTTCATCTTGCCCGCCGAGGAGCACGTCGTGGAGCGGTACGCGGCGCTGATCGGGCGGATGTTGGAGGAGGGCGACCCGTGAGCAAGGGGATCCTTCTGACCCAGGACTTCCTCCACGCCTCCGACGTGATGCCCGTCCAGGGCGACCCGACGGACTTCATCTCCCCGTCCGTCTACGACATCCCGCGCGAGGTCGGCGTTTCGGAGCCGGAGGGCGGTTACGTCGTCTTCCGGTTCGTCTACCCGGACCGCGAGGAGGCCGGGGACGCCGAAACGCCTCTCGACGAGGGGTCAGACATCCTCCTCAGGCGGGGGCGCTACAGCGGGAAGATCATGACCCTCCGGGCTCCCGCCGGGAGGGTCCGAACGCCCGCGGTGGTCGAGCGGCTGAAGCGGGCGGCTCCGCGGCAGGCTCGAAAGAATCAGGAACTGAACTTCCTTCTGCTCTCCAACATCCTCCGCGAGAAGCAGGCGGAACTCCAGCCGGCCTGACCATGTCGTTCGGGAAGACCGCCGGCCCGCACCCCGGGGACACGATCGTGGCGGTGTCGTCGGCCCCCGGCCCCGGGGCGCGGGCGGTCGTCCGTGTCGGCGGCCCGGGCGCCCTGGACCTCGTCAACACTACGTTTAGCCGCGACGCGGAGTCTTCGGAGCGGAGCGCGCCACCCCCGCGCCGCGGCCGCTTCGTCCCCGGTTCCCTGCGCCTCTCCGGCGTCCCCGCGCCGCTCCCCGCGACGCTCTACTTCTTCCCCGGGCCGCGGTCGTACACCGGGCAGGACCTGGCCGAACTCCACACGATCGGCTCACCGCCGCTGGTCGAACGGTTGGTCGCCGACCTGGTGGCGGCGGGGGCACGGCCGGCCCTGCCGGGGGAGTTCACCCTGCGGGCGTTCCTCGCCGGGAAGACGGACTTGCCGCGGGCGGAGGCGGTGCAGGCGGTCGTGGCGGCGGGGACCGACGCCGACCTCCGCGCCGCCCTCGACCAACTCGCCGGCGGGGTGTCGCGGCCGCTCGAAGCCCTCCGCGACGACCTGCTGAACCTCCTCGCCGACCTCGAGGCCGCCCTCGACTTCGCGGACGAGGACCTCGAGTTCGTCGGCCGGGACGAAACCCTCGGGCGGCTCGACGCGGCGCTCGGACAACTCGACGCGCTGCTGCGCCGGTTGGACGACCGCGGGGTGTCGGGGCGGCCGGTGCGGGTCGCGCTGGTCGGGCGGCCGAACGCCGGGAAGAGCAGCCTGTTCAACGCCCTGGCCGGCGGCGACGCACTGGTGAGCCCGGTCCCTGGGACGACGCGGGACTACCTCGTGAAGCGGCTCGACCTCGGCGGGGTGGCGGTGGAGTTGGTCGACACCGCCGGGTGGGAGGCGGCGGCCGACGCGGTCGCGGACCAGGCCCAGCGGCTCGGCCGGGGGGCGGCGCAGGCCGCCGACGTGGTCCTGTGGTGCGACGAGGACGGGGCGTTCGCGGACGACGACGCGGCCCGGCTGGCGGCGACCGCGGCGGAGGTGCTGCGGGTGCGGACGAAGAGTGACCGGGCGAGCCGGGAGCGTGAGCGGCCGGAGGCGGTCCCCTGTTCCGTCCTCGCCCCCGGTGGGACGACGGCCGTGGCCGCGGCGCTGCGTGACACCGTGCTGTCACTGGCCCGGCCGGCGCTGGCCCCGAGCCAGAGCCGGTGCCGGGGCCACCTCGCGGGGTGCGCCGCCGACCTGCGGGTGGCCCGGGACCACGCGTCGGCCGCCGACCCGCCGGAGCTGGCGGCGGCGGCCCTGCGGGCGGCGCTGGACCGGCTCGGGGAGGTGACCGGGGCGGTGTACACCGACGACCTGTTGGACCGCGTCTTCTCGCGGTTCTGCATCGGCAAATAGCGCTAATTTTTTGCTGGAAATTACAGATTTATCTCTTGATGCCGCACGGAATCCGCACGGAATGAGTAGAATGCCCCTGGGCGACGCACGGAAAACGGTCCGGGGGGGCTGGTCATGGCACGGCGGGCATCGGTGCGGTACTACGCGAGCCGGGCGGCATACTTCACCCACTTCGAGGGACGGCAGATCAAGCTGGCCGAGGGGCCGGACGACGCCCCGAAGGGGCCGACGTACCTCGCCGCGCTCGACGCATTCCGCCGGCTCATGCAGGTGTGTAACGCGGACGCGGCCGACCAGGGGAACACGGTGCGGGTGGTCGTCGACCTGTACGGCCAACACCTTGAGCGGAACGGCCAGGCGCGGTCGCTCGAGATCCTCCTCGCCACCTGCACGTCGGCGGTCGCGGAGTTCGGGGACACGGTGATCGGGGAACTGAAGCCGATCCACGTCAGCGGGTGGCTGGCGAAGATGGCGAAGCCGCGGGCGGGGAAGCGGAAGAAGACGGTCCGGTGGGGGCCGACATACCAGAACATGGCCCTCCGGACGCTGGTCGCCGCGTTCAACTGGGCGAAGGGCCAGGAGCTCATCTCCGCCCACTGCCTCCAGAACCCGAAGGCCGTGGTGATTCGGGGGAGGAAGCGGAGTCGGGGGCAGGAGGCTTACATCCCGCCGGCGACCTGGGAGAAACTCATCGGCCGGGTGGGCGAATCCAACCACGGGTTCGCCGACCTCCTCCGCTTCCTCTACGCCACCGGCTGCCGCCCGTCGGAGGCGTTCCACGTAGAGGCCCGCTACTACCACCGGGCCGACCGCTGCGTGATCTACCCGGGCCACCCGGGGCCGGGCGATTTCGTCTGGAAGAACTGCCGCCGCACCGCCAAGGACCGCGTCATCTTCCTCCCCGAGGATGTCGCCCAGGTCGTCGAGTCCCGGATCGAGAAGCACCCGACCGGGCCGATCTTCCGGACCAACCGGGGCAGCCCGTGGGCGTCGGTGAACGTGTCGGTCAACCTCCGCTGGTACGCCAAGCGGCTCGGCATCGCGCCCCCGCCGTCGGCCTACGGGTTCCGGCACACCTACGCGACGGACTGGCTCTTGAACGGCGGGTCGATCAAGGTGCTGGCGGACCTCATCGGCACCTCGGTGTCGATGATCGAGCGGCACTACGGGCACATCATGGTGGACAAGGAGCGGGTGCGGTCGATTATGACCGCCGTGATGGGCGGCCGAGGGTCAGCCGTGGAAGAACCGCAGCCCGCCGGCGGGCGGGGGTGAGCGGCGCTTCGGCGGGGCCGGGGCGACCGGGCGTGGGGGTGGCGGGGGTTCGGGCGGGGCCGCCGGCCCCGCGGCCCGGAACCCCTGGATGACGAACGCTTCGACATCGGCGGGCCGCAGGAGCACCGCCCCGCCGGCGCGGAAGTGAGGCAGGTTCCCCCGCTCCACCTGCCGGTACCACCAACGGAGCGACATGGCTCCGCCGAAGTACAGCCGGCGAGCATCGGAGACGCGGATGAACTGGTCGCCGGCGGCGGGTGCGGGGCCGGTGCCGGCGGACCCGGCCACCGCCAAGCCTGTGACTGCGGGCGGGTGCTCCACGGCGACGGCTCGGGAGTGGTCGGTCATCGCGCTGGCCCCTTGCCGCTGGTCGGCCAGCCCCAGTACCCTTGCTCCGGCCCGGGCGGGGTGGACGTGTCCGCACCTCCATTTTTCGGCCCC
Source organism: Isosphaera sp. (assembly GCA_013822345.1). Classification (GTDB taxonomy): domain Bacteria; phylum Planctomycetota; class Planctomycetia; order Gemmatales; family Gemmataceae; genus Gemmata. Next base: position 54,228 of record PNKH01000010.1, on the reverse strand, counting down.
GGTCCAGCGACGCGGGCCCAACGCGACTACCGCGTCAGGGCAGCGGCGGCCGGGGCCAGCCGACGGAACCGGAGGACGGCATGACGAGCGAACTGACCCTGACCGACCTGGACGAGCTGGTGCTCACCGTCCGCGACCGCAACAGCCGGGCGTACATCGGGGAGGCCATTACCGCCTACCGCGCCCGGGCCTTCCGGTCGGCGGTCATGGCGGCCTGGGTGGCCGTCGCCTACGACGTGATCGCCAAACTGAGGGAGCTGGCGGTCCAGGGCGACCGGGCCGCCCAGGGGTTCGTAGCCGAGCTCGACGCTGCGGTCGAGGCGAACGGCCGGGGCGACCCGGGTGCCGTCCCACGGCTGCAAAAGATCGAGGGTGACCTGCTCGGCCGAGCGCTGCGGGAGTTCGAACTCCTTTCCCCGCACGAGCACGTCGACCTCGATCGACTCAAGGCGGACCGGAACCTGTGCGCCCACCCGGCGTTCAGCACCGACAGCCTGCTCTTCCAGCCGACCCCGGAGCTCGTCCGCGCACACATTGCGCACGCCATCCTCCACCTGCTCCGGCACCCGCCCGTCCAGGGCCTGAACGCTCTCCGGAGGCTCAAGCGCGATCTCCTCCAGCCGTCCTTTCCGACCGACCCGGGTGAGGTGGCGGCGTTGCTCGAGGCCCGCTACCTGAACCACGCCAAACGGGCGCTGCTCGAGAACCTGGTGGCCGTCCTGCTCAAGATTATGCTGCTCGAGAGCGAGCCGGACCTGGTCGGGAAGGAGGCGGCCGTCGGCCAGTGCCTGGCGGCCGTCCGGGGCCGGTTCCCCGATCTGTACGCGGCCAAGATGGCCGAGCAGCTGCCGCGGCTGACGGACGGCCTCGGCGACCCGGAGCTCCGGCGGGCGTTCCGCCTGTTCGCCGTCGACCCGGCGTGCTGGGGATGGCTGCCGGAGCCCACCCGGGTCCGCCTCCGGGGCATGGCGCGTGTCCCCCCGCCCGACCCGGCGGCCGCGGCCCTGCTATTCTCCGGGCTGGCGGTGGGCGAGCTCCGGCCCCTGCTCCAGGCCGCCTTCGCCGGTATGGACGACACCGGCAAGGAGACGGTCATCATCGCCAACCCCCGGCCCGAGTTCGCCGAGGAAGCGATTCGCATCTACGCGGAGGCGGGCAGCTATCGGGGGGCCGAGCGGTACTGCGCCGGGCTGGTCCTCCCCCTCGCCCCGGTGCTCGAGGCACGGCACATCGATCTCATCGTCGATGCATACTTGGAGAACGGCGAGATCCACGACGCCGCCAAGTCGCCCGACCAGATCCGAGAGCTGTTCGGCAAGACGTCGCGGCTTCATGCCGCCGCCCGGCCAGCGTGGCAGCGGCTCATCCGCGGCCTGCTCGAGACGCGCGAGCCGCACGAACATTACGCCTGCCCGGACCTGCGGGCAGAGATGGAGCGGGCGGGGATGTGGCCGGCGTGAGCGGACGGCGTGGGGTGCGGGCCGTTCCACCCTACCTACTCGATGCTCCGTGCAGGCCCACTTCCGGAGGGTCGTAGGGCCGCGGCGGACTGGCGCCAAGGGCCTCCGACCGACCGGCTGATCACGCCCGCGTGCCGCGGGCGGCGGGCTCTGCCGACGCGATCGTGTGGCATGACTTCGCTTGATCGACGCTGCTTGGGCCTACCGGCCGCGTGGGAAGGCGGACGCATCGGCCGCCCGTTTCAGCGCCCTAACTTTGCGAAGGTGGCGTTCGCACTCCTCAAGCATGGCGGCACACGTTTCGACCGCCCTCCGCGCGTCCTCCGGTGTCAGCAGCGACACGCCTACGTGTGGCTTCGCTCCCCATGTCCGCAGGCAGTGTTCAATGTGTTCGAGGACCGCGTCCTCCGGAATCTTCCCGCTCAGGCCCATAGTCGACCTTACGATTCGGATGGCACATGGGTCATCGGCGTCGCGGGGCGGGGACTGAAGTGGGTTTTGGACGCGATGTGGCGCTGGCCGCGACCGGCCGGCTCGTCACACCGACCGGCGGTCCAACAGCTAACCCACGCACCGGGTGCCCGGCGGGCGGCGTCGTATGTCCTACGGTACGGGGCCGCCCGGTGCAGGCCCGCTGAGCGGGCCGACTTAACCCGACATGATCATCCCTTGAATCAGAACGACCGCGGACCGCTTGACGACACGAAGTCCCGCGCCCTCTCGGAACTCGGGGTGTCCGTCCTCGTCCGCCCCTTCGGGTCGTCGCTCGAAATCGCCGTAACCGTCCGCGCCGTGGCGGGGGCGACGCTTGCCGGACTCAAGCCGAAGGTCTACGCGAGGGTCGTGCCCGACGACCACCGGATTCATGCCTTCCTGGACTCGCTCGCGGCAGCCCTCACCCCGGAGCCGACTCACGACCCGGACGCGCGGGCAGAGGTCGAGCTGCGGGTCCGCGCCCTCCTCCACTACGTCCGCGGTTGAGCGGACTGCGTCCGACCGCCGTTTTCCCCGAAACGCTTGCCGGGTTGGATTACGGGATGGGAGGCTACTGCTGCTCTGGGGTCTCAGGGAGGGCCTTCGGCGGGGGGGCGGGCGGCGGTGCGCTCCTGCGAGCTGCCCCCACGGCCCGCGCCGCGCCAGGCGGCGGGCGGGCGGGTCCGGGCGAAGTGGTGCTGTAGCACCCGGCGGCGGGTCACTGCCCAAAGCGTACCCCTCCCCGCGAGCCCGGCGTGGTACTGCTTCTGGTGGAACGGGCTCGCCTCGGCGACGGCCTGCCGCTCGAACTCCTCTTGTTCCGCCGCCGCGAGGGCCCCCCAGAACGACTCGAACGCCAAGGTCTCGTCGTCCGGGGCATCGCGAGCCACGGTCGCGTCCGGGGCCGTTGCCACGCCGGTCGCGGCGGTCGCGCTCCCCTCCCCTCTGCTGATTCGTGTCGGGGTCGGCTCGGGCGGCACGGCATAGTCGTTCACGATCGCAGCGTACAGCCACCCCGCCCGGTTTCGGATCGCCCCCCCGCCCCCGCCGACTTTCAGTCGGTCGTAGAGCCGGATTTTCTCCTCGACCTTGCCTCTGGGGTGGTGGGCAAGCAGCTTCTGAGCGCTCCGCCGGGTGATCCCCCGCGCCACGAGCTCCCGAACGAGCGCGTCGCCGTCCGCCTCCTGGCTGGGAGAGCCCCTGGGGTGAGGTTGGGCCTTCACGAACACGGTCCGCCAGCTCCCCCGCTCGATCTTGCGGAACCGCTCGTCCTCGGGGAGCGGCGTAATGAACCCACGCCCCTCGAGTTCCAGGACGGCCGGGAGCAGCTTCCGCTTGAGCTCCGAGTTCGAGTAGTTCTTCGAGAGCCCGATGTGTTCGCACGCGAACGTCCGGAGGTCGAACTCCCAGCGGCCCCGGTGGTAGAACCGCTTGTCGAGGAATCGGTACATCCGTTTGGCGATGGCCCCCGCCAAGCTCTTGTAGAAGTCGAAGTCGAGGGACTTCAGGTACCCGGCCTGGAAGCTCTGGAAGACGGTCTCGTTCCACGCGAACGACGACAGGGCTTTCTCCGGCTGGTCCTTCGCCATCTTCCGCCGCCGCTCGATCCGCTCGCGGTCGAACACCGACACCTGGTCGATGACGTGGAAGGTCTCATTCACCCAGCACTTCTCCTCTTTGGACCACCAGGCCTTCCGGTACTGGAGCGTCACCCCGGCCCAGCGGTTCAGGGAGTCCTCCACCCGCTTGTACGACTTCGACTCGTCCCGCCACCCGAGCAGCTTGATGAGCCCGTAGCGGGAGAAGTGGACCCGACGGTCCCGGAACTCCTGCTCGGAGGTGAGCTGGATGAGGCCGAGCAGCACCTCGTCGTCCAGGGCCGTGGGCAGGCCGAACTTGTCGGCCGCGGTGATGGTCAGGGTGCGGGCCACGGTCTTGCCGGACGACGGGTCGAAGATCTCGTCGGTGAACTCCAGGGTCTTCTGGTTGTCCGGCACGACGTCCGAGACGGCGGCGATCGGGAACTCGGCGAAGTTGAGCTCGTCCCGGTAGCGGGGGTGGGAGGCCGGTTTCGCGTGCGCCGCCTCGGCTAGCCCTTCGTTGCCCATAGTCCTCCGCCGTCGTCCTCTCCCAACCAAATGATTTCGTACACCGCGGGTTGTAGTGTTCTCACTTCAGTTAACAGGAACAGAGTTGGCCGACCGGATCAGCAATCACGTCGGCCGGTTGCGTCTCCTGTCCGTGCCCCAACTCCCGGTACTCGCCGCCGCCATTGTGCCCCTACTCCCGGTACGAGTGCGGCCGGAATCCCGGTGGCTGTGTGCCCCAACTCCCGGTACTCCCGTGCCCGAAATCCCGGTACACGGGCTCCGGCATCCGGGGCGGCACGGCACCGAACCTCGCTGCGGCAGTCGGCCGACCATCACCGCAGATCGCAAGTGGCCGCGGATCCGTCACCCCTTTCAGCATCTACCAGCCCCATCACGACCCTGTCACCGGGTAAAACGCCCGAGTCCCCCGGAGGTCCGGGGCGCCGGACCACGAAGCCCGGCCGCCTCCCGCGAGTCCCCCGGGGCACCGGACGTCCCTCGCCATGAGTCGTTTACCGGTGTTCCGGAACACCGGACGTCCCGAGAAGAGGCCGATGCGGGTGACGCCGCCCTCGTATCCCGGTGAACCGGAGGTCCGGAACATATTCCCAACCGAGTTGCTGCGGCGCGAACTCCGGAACACCGGAGCCCCGGCGGTCGGCCGGGTCGGGGGACGGCCCTAGTTCCCCGGAGCACCGGGGGACGCCCGGCGGCGGCGGCCGGCTGTCGCCTTGGCGGGGCCGTGGCGGTCGGGCCGGTCGGACAGCATCGTTGAATTCGGCGCTGGGCGGCTCCAGGCGGGTCGATTCGGGGTCGGTCTAGGGTCGCGGGGCGGCCCCCCGGTCGAAGCGCTCCCGGCCCCGATTTTGGCGTGCCCGAAATCCCGGTAATGGACGCATCGAACGGCACGGAATACCGGTCCTCCGGAGTTCCGGGACAGCTCGGCGGGCCACCGTCCGTTCCATCCCGGAGGTCCGGAGTTCCGGGCTACAGGACCCTTCGGCCAGGCGGCGGTGGTCCGGACCTCCGGACGACCCGGCCACCTCGCCGCCGCTGCAAGGGCGACTGTGTACCCCAGGACTCCGGGGGTCCGTCGCCCCTGCGCGGGGCGGAAGCGATTTTCCGTCTTGCCCGGCACACCGGTCCTCCGGAATACTCACCGGACACGGCTGGTTTTTTCGCGAGCGACTGCGGGTATGAGATTTCGGGACACACAGGTCATCGTCTTCGCCAACCAGAAGGGGGGGTGCGGGAAGACGAGCAGCACCGTTTCGACTGCGGCGGCGTTCGCGGCGCTCGGCTACTCGGCGTGCGTGGTCGATACCGACCCGCAGTGCAACGCCACCGACAACCTGGGCGTCGATCCGGACGAGGCGCTGCGGGACGGGCGGTTCACGCTGGCCGACGCCTACCTCAACAAGGTGCCGGCGGCCCGGATCGCGGTCGCGCCGGAGGACCGGTTTGGCGGCCTCATCTCGGTCGTCCCGGGGCACCGGGCCCTGTCGTCCGTGTCGCCCCGGCTCGAGAACGAGGTGCTCCAGCTCCTGGCCGACGAGAACACCTCCGACCTGGACGGGGAGGACCTCCGCCGGGAGCACCGGATGCGGCTCCGGAAGTCCATCGACTCCCTCCGCGGTCAGTTCGACGTGGTGCTGATCGACACCCCACCCAACCTCGACTTCCTCATGACTTCGGCCCTCATCGCGGCCGACTGGTACGTTGTCCCGACGTTCCCGTCCGGGTACGACCTGAAGGGCCTGGAAGTGCTGACCCGGACCATCGACAAGGTGCGGAAGCAGTACAACAAGGAACTCAGCCTGGCCGGCGTGCTCCTGGGGAACTACGACCGCACCACCTCCCTCGACAAGCAGGTGCACGACGTCCTCCGCCAGCGGTTCACCCCGGCGCTCGTGTTCGCCACGACGATCGCCCGGAGCGTCCGCTACCGCGAGGCGACGATGGGGCGGATCACGATCTTCGAGCACCCGGAGGGCAAGGAGCAGGCCGAGCAGTACGTGGCGCTCGTCAAGGAGATGATCAACCGCGGGGCGAAGGGGTCGTTCGGTGCGACCCTCAACCCGCTCCCGGACGCCGCGGCCGTCGAGCGGGTGATCGGCGGAGACGTCGAGGAGGCGGCGAATGGCTAAGTTCAAGCCCGGGATCCCCGACGGCTTCCGCCTCGACGTCAAGCCCGTGCGCGACCTCGGCGACTACCTCGACGAGCCGGGCCCGGTGCCTACTCAACAAAAGACCCCAAGGGACGCATCGCCCGCACCGAAGGCCCTGGCGGTGACGGCCGCGCCGGCCCGACGCGAGCCCATCGAGTTGCCGCCGGCTGCCGAGCCCGCTCCGCCAGCCGTGCGGGTCGTCGCCGCCCCGCCCCCGTCACCGCCCGCGCCCCGACCGGCACCTGCCGCAGCCGACCCCGATTCAACGACCCCGGCGGAGACGGCAGCCAGGCCCAAGTCTCCGCGGCGGGAGATTACCATGACCCCGGACACACTCCGGATGAGTGACGAGCTCCTGGACCTCATCCGGGGCGGCTCGGGCCAGCGGGACACCAAGGCCAACGAACTATTCCACGCCCTGGTGCTGCTGGTGCACGAGGCGCGGGGCGAACTCGACACCCACACGATCCCGAAGCGGGGGCAGTGGGGGACACCGACGGCGCGGGCGTACCCCCTCGAGCTCAAGAACGCCTTCCTCCGGGCGCTCCTCAAGAAGTACGCCGGCCTCTCGGACAGCCCGTCCGGCCTCCGCTACCCGGTGAACACCGCGGCATAATACCCGACCCGCCCCCGGCACCGCGGGGTCGCGGCGGTCCGGAAAAATCTGGGCCCGGGGGCGTGACATTCCCGGGAGGCTGTGCTAGGGGTGCCCGCCGCAGAACCCTGTTCTGCCGCCGACCGTGGGGCGCGCGACGCGCTCCGCCGGCGTCATCGAAGTAGACCGGCAGTGCCGCCCGGAGTAGGCCCGCCACCAACGGGCCGAAAGGGTTTCGGCGGCCTCACCAGCCGCCGCGTTCTTGGCACTGACTCGTAGCGCTGGGTGCGCCGAGAGGCGCTCGCCCAGTGCGATGAGGGCTCGTCCCAGTAATCCCTCCCTGTGCCCTCGTATGGCAGAGGAGGTCCAATCGGGACGTTCTACTCAATGCTCACCAGGGCCCCCGGAACGGGGGCGACCAGGACCGGCCCGACCCGCAACCGCGGGTCGGGCCGCAGCGAATCGAAGTGGGTGCAAATCCCGCCCGGGGGGCGAGGGCCACAGCTCTATCGAGCAATTCGGGTGCAAGTCCCGTTAAGGCCCGCGCAACCCGGCTGGCGTGGGGAGCCCCCGCCTGGGCGACCAGGGGGGCCGGCCGCCGACCGCGGCCGGGGATCGTCCGACAAAAGACGACCGCGAACAGCTCAACCACGAGAGGCCCGAAAGGGCTTGCCAGTGAGTCCCGGGGAAGACGGGGCCGAACCGCGAAACATCCGACACGGAATTGGTAGGGGACAGCTTCTTCTTTCTGGTCCCCGAAATGGCAGACGCCGTCTGCCGAAATCGTGACCCGGCGGGAGCCGGGCGCACGCCGTGCGGATCCGGAGGGTAACGCCTCCTAGCGACGTGAGCCTCGGGACGGAGGTCGCTGCTAACTGGGGAAGTCGTGTGGCCGCCGGGGTGGTGCCCGGTGCCCGGAACAGTCGTCCGGGTGGTCCAAACGCCGCACGATGGGAGCGGGGTGCGAGTAGGAGTCGGCTTCGGCCGAGCGGAGGCGCTGCAAGGCAGTGGCGCGGCCGTCTGGTCCCAACGGGTGGTGCCGGGGGCAACAGCGACGAAAGCACCGACGAGTTTTACCGGTCTCGATGACCCGTCGGGCGGGCGTAGCGGCTCACGCCGCTGACGCCCCGCCCGATCCTGGGTAAGGGGGGAGTGCGCTTATCCGCCGCACCGGAGCCGTTCGGGAGAATGGTGTCCGGGCGAGGAGTCGGCGACCCGACGGCGGACACACAAAGGAGGTTTGATCGGAGTCCGTCGGAGGTTCGCGGGGCGCTACCTCCATACATTGGGGAGCCGCAACCGCGGAAAGAAGCCGGGACAGGATACCGGCCGGGTTTTCCGTGCAGGAGGTTCCGTGGTGCCGTTACGCACACGGGGCCGGGCGGTTCACGACGAACACGCCCCGCCGGAGGTTGCGGTCAGCCGGCTGCCGACTGGTTTGTCAGCGGCAGGCCGGCGGCTCGAAGGATTACGGGCGACGGTTTGAGGATTCCTCGTGTGGCTTTCCGGGAGGGTTGTGCCCAGAAACAACCCTCCCTTCCATTTGGAAGGGGGAAGATGGAGCGAATTGTTGAGGTTCCCGCCGGGGCGGCCGATAACCCGGGTGAGGGACGTATGACGTACCGCACCGAAGCCACCACCGTCGCGGGGTTCATCCAGCAACTCGCGGTGGGGTACGTGCGGAACGGGTATTACTTCTACGTCACCGGGCACATCCCCGCGCACAAGGACCCGGCGGCAGTCGATGCCAAATTGGTCGGACGGTACGGGGCCGGTCTTTCGAAGTGGGCCAGGGGCCGGAGGAAGGGGGCGGGGGTGTCGAACATCCAGTACCTCCGCCACGGCCGGTTCTTCGTGCTGCTGGCTACCCACGGTGAGGGGACGTTCTTCGCCGAGGAGGGGGATGCCGTGCGGGACGTCCGCCGGGTGCCGATCAAGTACGGGGGGTACGCGGTCGGGTATTCCGGCGGACACGTCCAGGTCCGGATCGAGCGGGAGCGGTATTTGGGCCTGAAGGCCCACCTCTGCCAGCTCGCCACCCGCCTGATGGCCGAGGAGATGGCGCGGGTGATCCGGGCCGAACTCCGTTTCGAGCCGTACGCCCCGGTCCGAAGCCAGTGCCTGGCCGTGCTCCGGGCGGTGAACCGGGCCCGCGTCATCGCTGGGTTGCCGGAGGTGCCCCGCACGTGCCTCCGGTGCCGGCGGCGGGTGATACGGCCGTTCGAGCCCCCGTCCCGCGAGGACGACGAGGACTTCGGGTCCTGAAAACCCCCGCCGGGCGGGTGGTCATTCCGCCCCGTCAGGCGCTCGGTTCGTCATCGGCCTTTTCCTTGCCGCCGTGCTCGTAGATCCAGGTGTTCGCCAGGTCGGCCACCTTGGCGACGACCAGCAAGTCGTCCCGGTAGAAGCTGTCGGTGCTTGCCCACTTCTCCGCCTCCGACGGCTTGTACAGACGGGTGATGGTGACCGAGTGGTTTACCCCGGTCTCGGATTGGTTAGCCCAGATGCTGGCACGGATGCGGCCCAGTCGGATCTCGTGAACCGGTTTGTTCGGCGTGTTCATGCTCGCTCCTTGGTTGGTGGGGCCGACCCGGCCCTCCCAGGGAGGGGTCGGCCGGGTGCCGCCGGGAGTTGAGGGTTGGGCGCGCGAACGGCGGCCACCCCGTGCACGGCCCCCGAAACCGGCCGGTACACCGGAGCGGGCCGGTTTACCGCCATCGGACCGGGATACCGGGTGCACCCGGAGGGTGCATGATGTGTTGCCCCAGTCGAAAACTTGGCTGAGGGGGTTGCCGGGCGTGTACCTCCGGACGGGTCGGAGGTACACGTCATCCGAACTCGGGCTTACCCGCCCCTGTGGCCGAAGTACTCCCACTCGAGGTCGCAGAGAACCTCCTCGCCCCGGCACCGGTAGCGGCCCTGCACCTGCATCCCGCGCTCGTACCACCGGAGGTCGAAGGCGAGCGACGGGAACCGCCGGGCGGCGGCCGAGATCACCGGTAGCGGCGGGCGCCACGGGGTGTCGAAACGCACGAGCACCGTCGCCGTCACCCCCCGAACGGTCACCCCTCCCCGGGCCGCCCGGCGGGCGTTCCACTTCGTCCCCCAGTGCTCGACGCACCACTCGAACCCGCCCGAGTTGAACCCGTCGGTCGGGCCGGAAAACACCGACTTCTCAGGGTGGGCGTCCCGCCACGCCTCGGCCACCCGGTCCAGTTCGGCGAACTCCGAGGGGTAGGGGACGAAGCGGTTGAAGTCGAGGGCCCTCTCTCCAGACCACGCGAACGCGAGGAAATCCCGCACCAACGGCTCGTCCCCGCTCACTTCCAAATCGTTCTCGCACCAGTTCGGCATACTCCTCCGTTTACGTCGTTACGGCCGCGCCCTTCCCCCCAACACTGCTTTCCCCGGTGGGGTGGGGGGCGGCCTGGTCTACGCCCCGGCTCGGACCAGGACGGCCCCCACCCCCGGGGAAACGAAACCGCTGCCGCGGCCCAGGGGGCCGCGTCCGTCTTGTGGCAGGAAGGAGAGGGATCGGCCCACGCGGGCCGAGTCGGCTCGGGCGTTCGGCCGGGGGTGAGCGGTCAAGGTGGAGGCCGGGGGAGGGGGATCGCCCGGGCTGCACGGAGCGAAGCGGAGGAAGCCCGGGGACACCCCCGGCTCGACCTTGACGGCGAGGGGGCGGCACGCCCCCCTTCCTCGGCCCGGAGCCGGCACATCATTTCGCCGCAGCCGGCACCGGACGGTGCCTGACGTGCCGGGCGCGGACAAATCACCACGGGGAAACGGCACGGGCCGAAAACCCGGCGTGCCCGAAATCCCGGTAGCCCGGGGTTCCGGAACACCGGGGGACTGGTGCCCGGTCAGAGGTGCCCGCGCTCGGCCAGGCTCAACGCCCCGTCGCGACCGAGAATCAGGTGGTCGTGGAGCTTCACCCCGAGGGTTTCGCCCGCGGCCTTCAACCGGGCCGTGGTCTCGAGGTCCTTCAGCGACGGGGATAAGTCCCCGCTCGGGTGGTTGTGGGCGAGGAGAATACCTGCGCTCGCGGTTTGGAGCGCGATGCCGAAGACGACCCGGGGGTCGATGGGGACCGAGTCGAAGCCGCCGGTCGCGAGTTTCACCCAGCCGAGCGGTTGCAGGCGGGTGTCCACGCACGCGAGGTACACCTCCTCCAGGTAGTCGATCGTGTCCGGGTTCCACACCCGGCGGAAGTAATCCTCGGCCCGTACCCGGTCGGCGACGACGAAGGGGAGGGTTTCCTGCTGGGTGTTTACCTTCCTGCTCCGGCGGTAGCTGACTTTGAGCTCGGCGAGCCTCGGGCAGCGGTCAAAAGTCGTGAGGCGAATCATAAAAACGTCCTGCTCGAAAACCCCGCCGGGTCGTCCCGGCGGGGGGCGTTAATTCAGGCCCGGGGCTTTCCCCTGCATCACGGGCCATCGGGCTAAGGCGTGGGATCGCTCGCCCCCGCTTCGCCGCGCGCTTCGGCCAGGGCGGCAAGTGCCTGTTCGCGGGCGTCCGCCTCCCCCTCGGAGAGCCCGATGCCGTGCTCGAGGTCCATGTCCACGGTCTGCCCGAGCAGGTAATCGAGGGCCTCGGCCAGCTTCGGGGCGGCCTGCCGGAGCCGCCCCTCGGGGAAGTCGATGACCCGCGAATGCTCGAACTCCGCGTCGCCGTCCAGGTCGACGAGGGCCGAGAAGGTTTCCCCCTCGCAGTCCTCCCAGCTGGCGGCGGCCTCGCTCGCCGCGTCGCGGGCGGACGCGACCGCCCCCTCCGGCGTGTCCGCCGAAATGCCGGTGAAGGTCAGGCGCATCTCGCGGTAGAGGTGTACGGTGTACGTTCTCATCGCCCCCTCCCGGCTTTCGCCTGCCAGTCCCAAAACGTGAGCCTCGTCGGGCGGCCGGGCGGCGCGTCCGGGTCGAACACGACGACGGCCGAGGGGTCCTGCGGGCGGTCGGCCGGGTTCCCGGGGTTTCGGAACCGCACGCGGCCTTTGAGCAGCCGGATTTCCGCCGCGTGGGCGCAGTGTTCGTGCCACCACCGGGTGTCCGTCCGGGGCACGATCAGGCACACCACCAAGGCTCCCGCGGTCCGGCACTCGGTCACCGCCTTTTCGACCCAGAGCGGGGCCTCCGAGCCGTAGGGCGGGTTCAGGAACACCCGCTCCCCCGCCCAGCTCTGGGCGAGGCCGTCCTGTTCGCGGGTGAAATACCGCGGGCACTTCGCGTTCTCGGGCGTCGCACACGGGTCGAGCGTGAAGCCGAACTCGGCGTGCAAGAGGTCGAAGAGCTCCTGGGGAGTTTCCCACTCGACCGAGGGCTTTCGGCCGGAAAGGGTGGAAGCAACATTGGTCATAATCCTCCGTGAAGGTCGGAAAACAGTTTCGGGGTTGGGGCCGTCCCCGCAGGGTTTCCCTGCGGGAACGCCGGTCGAGCGATTAATTCTCGACGCCGACCGTCCAGCCGCTAAGCGGCGTCTCGCGGTACGCGAACAGGGCGACCCGCTTCCAAATTCCGCTCCGGATTTCGACCGGGACGCGGAAGGTAAGGAATAAGGCGTCGGGCTCGCTCGCCTGGCGGGCCAGGTAGAACCGCCAGAGCGCGTAGCGGAGGTTTTTCGCTCCGGCGGTCTCGCGGTCGCCGCTCGCCGTCCGGCCGCACGCCTCTTCGGCCAGGGCGGTGAGCCGTACCGGCTCGGGGAGGGTAAACCAGTCGGCCCCGGCGGGGCCGGTTGACGGGGGTAACGTTGGGCTGCTAGTGGTCGCTGTGTTTTCCATCTTTAGTCCTTCTCGGGGGCCGCCGCGTTACCGCGCGGCGGCCCCAAACTTTTCTGCCGCCACCACCTTCCGAGAACGATTTTCCCCGGCGGTGGGGGGCGGCCTGGTTACACGCTCCGCCCCCCGGGCGGACCAGGCCGCCCCCCGCCGCGGGGAAAAGGAAAAAGCCGCCGCGGCCCAGGGGGCCGCGACCGACTTGTGGAAGAAGGAAATGGGGATCGGCCCGGCGGGCCGATGCGGGTTGGGAAACGGCCGGGGTGAGCCGTCAAGGGGGGCCGGGGGAGGGGGATCGCCCGGCCTGCACGGAGCGAAGCGGAGGAAGGCCGGGGACACCCCCGGAACGCCTTGACGGCGGGGGGCGGCACGCCCCCGGTCCCCGCGTTAGGGATGCGGAGGGGGCGAAGCCGTCCGGCCGAGCGGCCGGACCGAGCGTGAGCGACGCCCGGAGAAGCCCGGCCCGCCAGGGCAACGCCCAAATCCGTCCGGACGGGGTCGGAAACAAAAAACCCCGGGGAGCGGGCTAAGGACGGTGCGGGGCGACGGACGGTTGGCGCGAACAGCTCCGGCGGAGGGACCGGCACGACTGCTTAACCGCGTGCCGGAACACCTTCACCGCCTTGGCGCAGGCACCCCCGCCACCGCATCCCCGGCACCGACATTTCCGAGTCGGCCCATAATCGGGCGAAGTAATTGGGTGCCCGGGGCTCCGGGCTCACGAGGCCGTTACTGGGGGCTGCCGGTACGGCCGATCGGCTTCACCCGATAGCAGATGGTTTCGGAGCCTGAAGCCTGCTTGCTGACTTGGAGATAAAGGGAGCCGTCTCGACCGCGTCGCCGGGCCTCCCGTGACAGGACGGAATTCGAGCACCGGGGAGCGCCGCCCGCCCCGCAGTACGCCCGAGGGCGACCGGTGACTTCCCACGTGCCGTAGTACCCGAGGCGAGCCGCCAGGGCCCCATCCGAGTAGTAGAGGTTTGCCGGCCAGCGCGACGGGCAGACTCGTCCGCAGACCAGCGTGGGGCCTGACGCCCGCACGTCGCCCTTGTTGATGTGCGGAGAGATCTCCGACTTGTAAAGCAGGTCGTTGCCAGTTACGGGCCGCACCGCGGAGCACACGGCTCTGAAGGCCGCGACAGACTCGTTCCCGGCTCGCCGCGCTTTCCTCAGTGACCGGGCCGACAATCCTTCCTGGGCGACAGCGGACGACGCGATGGCAACAGCGATGAGTGCTACGAGGCAGTGTCGCATGAACTCTCCTGCAATCAACTAGACAAGAAACTCCTTCAATCTAGATCGCACGAATCTGCCGTGCGGTACAGCACCCTCATTCAGGGGCACGCGCGAACTGCGAGTGGTGGTGTTGGGTTGCCGGTGCTTGAGGCGGGTGACTCTCTTCCCGCTTCGATCCACTTCGGCCGTGGTAACCGCGACGACGTCCCGAATGATTCACCCGCTTCCCTCACGCGGCGAGCACCGCGGCGACGACCTCCCGGGCGCGGGCGACGAGCTCCGCCCGGCGGGCGGACGGCGTCGCGAGGTCGATCTCGCCCACCAACTCCGCGAGCGCGGCGAAGAGCTCGGGTGCCGCCGCGAGGAGTCGGGCGTTTGCGTCCTGCTCGTCCTCGGGCGGCACGCGGCCGTCTTCGTCCTCGCGGGCGACCTCCGCGATGTAGAGGTCGGGGTGCCGCCCGGAGGGGTCCGGGGCGACGATGTACGGGAAGTCGAAATCCCAAGGGCCGGGGGTGTGGTGCAGTGCGGTCATGGGCGGTGTCTCCGATAAATGCCAGGCGGGGTTGCCGCCCGGCGGGGCAGTTGTTTTCGGGGCGGGCTAATCCTCCTCCGGCAGCATCACGGTCACGCACGGTGAGCCGTCATCCGCGGGGCCGCAGACGGCGCGGAGCGTCTTCCTGACCCGCCGCTCGCCCGTCCGAACGACGACATCGAACCGGACTTTTGTACAGGACTTCTCCGCCCGCCGCACCGCAAGGTGCATCGGCCAGAGTACGTCCCAGAGCCGCCCGCGCTCGTCCTGGCCGGTGGCACCCGGGGGGAGCGTGACGCAGTCGTGCCAGGCGGCGGCGGTCAAGGCCACGGGGCACTTAAACCCGAGCTCGCGGGCGAGGGGACCTGCGTCGATGAGCACGCCGTCTTGAAGGGCCTCGGCGCGGGTAAAGGTGTGGATCAGGTCGTCTTCGGTGAACATGGCGAACAACTCCTCCGTCTGGTTTTTGTCTCCGTGGGGGATTGGGCCGGGCGGCATCGCCGCCCGGCGGGGCCCTTCACGCGGCGGCCGCCAGGGCTTGGGTCTTGGCGAGCATCCAGTCGGCCGCCGCTTGGGCTTTGGACGCGGCGGCGAACACGGCCCGGGTGTCCCGGCGGAGCACCTCGAGCCACGAGCCGACGTACCGGGCGTGGTCCGAGCGGGGCTCGGCCGTCACGCCGAAGGTGGCCGACAGGAAGGCGGCGCCGAGCTCGGCCACGAGCTCCTCCATCGCGTAGGCCTCGGACCCGAAGCGCCCCGAGAGGTCTCGGGCGAGCCGGGACGCGGCACCAGTCCAGTGCGTGAGCTCGTGGGCGAGAACCGCGAAGTGGGCCGCCCCGTCCCGGAAGTGTTCGGGCCCCGGGAGCCGGATGTAGTCCCCGCGCTTGTCGTAGCAGGGCGTGCCGTCCCCGGTCCGGACGTCCGCGCCGAGTGAGGAGGCGAACGCCTCCGCGCGCCCGAGGCCGTCTGACGAATACTCCTCGGGCGGCAACTCCTCGCCCGACCCCTCGACCTGGGCCGCGTTGAACACCGGGTAGCCGCGGGCCACGAACCGCGGCCGCGACTCCTCGGCGTCGGCCGAATCTTCGCCGCGCTCGCCCTCGTCCCCGCTCAGGTTCTTCCAGAACACGACGGTGGTGGACTTCTCGCCCTTCCGAATCCTCCCGCCCTGCTCGTTCCACTGGCGGAGCGTCCCCCAGCGGGGGGACTGGTACCCGGCTCGTGCGGCCGTGACCCAGAGGGCCAGGACGTTGACCCCCCGGTAGGGTTTCCCCGTGGCGGCGTTTACCGGCAGGGCGCTGATGCCGCCCCAGGGGAGCCTCCCTTGCCGCTCGAGTTCGTCCACGATGTGCCGGGTGACCCGCGCGTACACGTCGGTCGCATGCTCTGCCTGTGCTCCTGATTCGGTCATGGTGTCTTCTCCTTCGTGTCGCCGCGGGCCGTACGCGGTCGCCACCTCGTTGTCGCCCACCCCCCGAAACTGTTTTCCCGGGAGGCGGGGACGGCCGGTTCACTCACTCGGGTGCGGTGAACGGCGGACCCGCCTTCGGGAAACACCCCGTCTGCCGCGGCCGCCTCGGGCCGCGACCGCCCTGTGGGCGGCCCGGCCGCGGTCAGGCGGCGGGACGGTTCGGAGGGGTCGGACCGGACGGGCCGAGGCGGGTTGATCAGGCGGGGGGTGAGCCGTCCAGGTGGAGGCCGGGGGGAGGGGGATCACCCGGCTGCACGAGCGGGAGCGAGGAAGCCGGGGACACCCCCCGGCACGACCTTGACGGCGAGGGGCGGCAGGCCCCTCAGCGCTTCACCCAGCAGGATTCAGTTCGGGGCTCGCCGCCGCAGTTTGATTTTGGTCGCCCTGCTGTGCCACCGTGCGGGCGGCCCGGAACGAACTCGAAACAAGAAAGGTGGTGTTCTGTGGTTGATCTCGGTTTTCTGCTGATCTACCCGGCAGCGCTGCTCCTGCTGCTGGCGGACCCCCGGCCGGCCCCCCGGGCCCGGGCGAGGGAGTGGGTCCGCACCGTTCTGTTCGGACCGAACAGGTACTACTTCTACTGGTGGAGCCGCACCGGGCGCTGGTGCAACCGTCGAGCTGCGGCGGTCACTGCGGGCTGGTATCGGCACGACGTGGTCGCCGCCTCGCCCGCCCCGGCCAACCCGCCGCTGTTCGACGGGCCCCGGCCGACGAAGTTCTCCCACCCGCTGATCGGGCCCGGCCGCACGCTGATCCAGTACCCCGTCATCGTCTCCTGGTACGGAGAAGATGACTGGGACGAAGAGACGGGCTGGCACGAGTGGTACTGCGACGACCCGTCTGTGGTTTCTGACCGGCCCCTGACGCCCGATGAGCTCGATCTCATCAGGGTTCGTGACGAACGCAAAGGTTGACCGGGTAGGGCTTATTCCGTTCGGGGTAAGCCCGCCCCCATCTCCATTCCCGATCACCACATCCCGCGCCGGCGAGGAGACAACTATGTCGCATGCACGGAGTTTCCCGACCGCGTCTGCGTGATCGTGAGCGGCCACGCCCCGACGTGGGTTCTCGGTTAGCAAGTATGAGGGCGATGGCTCGCCGCCCTTGCCTGCCACCGCCGAGAACCCGAGAGCGGACTTACCCCCAATGCACCGCGCAAGTGCACGACCACGGCCAAAAGGTGGGCGGGGGCCAGCCTCTTCAGAGCAGGTCAGCGAACGGTCGGAGTCGGGAAACGGCTTGGATGAGTCCGTTGCCTTCGAGCGTCGCGAGCAACTCCTCGGCGGTCTTGGGCGGGTTGCGGAGGCTCTCCCGTTGGCGCTTGACCGCGGCGCAGACCGGCCCGGGTGCGAAACCGAACAGGGACTCCAAGAACTCGTCCGGGTGCAGCGTCTCAACGCCGTAACCGGCCAGCGTCTCGGCCGGGAAGTCCTTCAGGTTGAAGGTGACGATCGCCTCGGCGTCGGCGCGGATAGCGGCCGCGAGGACGTGACGGTCGTCGGGGTCCGGAAGGGACAGGGACTCGATCAGGTGTTCGTACCCGGTCACGAGGCAGTCGCGGACGGCCTCGTTCATCAGCCCCCGGGTCCGGGCCAGGCGGTCGGGGGACAGAGCCGGGTTGTCCTTTAGGACGTTTCGGACCCATTCGTCGTGGATCGCTTCCGTCCACCGCGCACGCACCAGCCCCGCCTGGGCGAGCCGGATGAACAGGTCGCGTAGTGGGGCCGGGTACAAGACGTTCGCGTCGTAGATGGCCGTGACGGGGTGCTCCATCAGTAGCCCATCCCGAGCTCCTGGGCCTCGGCCGTGAGCTGGTCGAGGACCTTGGCCCGGGCGTCGTCGTCCTTCCGCTTGAAGGCCATCAGGTCGTCGAACCGGACGCGGCGGTACTTGCCGACGGTGCGGGACGGGATTTTCCCCTCGTCGAGCAGTTTGACGACGTAGGGCCGTGACACGTTGAGCAGGTCGGCGGCCTGCTGGGTGGTCAGTTCCGCGTGGGTGGGGATGAGGGTGACGGCGTTGCCCTGAGACATCTCGGTCAACAGGTGGAGGAAGAGCCGCACCGCGGACGCCGGCACGGACACCGTCTCGGCCTCGTCGCCATCGTCCAGGAGGCGGATGCGGACGCTCGCGCGCCGCCCCAGCTTGCGGGTGGCCAAGAGGCGGCTCGACTCGCGGGCCAGCCGGGCATCGGCCTCGCTCGGTGAGACGGTCTCGAAGTTCTCGGGGACAAGTGTGGCCATCGGCTTCTACCTCCTACCTTGCTACCTCAAGGAGCATAGCATGTAGTCGAAATGGACGCAACGCTCGAATCACTCGAAACTGAAAGTGAGTAGGGTCGCGGTCCCAACGCGGCCGGGGACGAGCACCGTTTCGACATGGCAGATCCCTCGTCCCCGCTAGCGGCGCTTCGACTTGCCGCCGAGGGCCGGCTTCAGCCGCTCGAAGGCGACATCGGCCGTAGCATCATCAAGGGCCTTCCTCCGCACAAGCCCGCGCGACAGGGCTTCCGCCACCGCCTTCCCGATCTCCTCCTGACTCACGCCGCCCGCGGCCGCGTCGAGGAGTGTGCGGAGCGGGGTCGTCACCCGGAACCCCGCCCGCTCCTCGATGTCGGTGGCGGCAAGCGCGGCCTTGTGAAACACGCATCCGGTCGGCGGCCTCTTCCGGAACCCGGGCGGGACGGTCAGGTGGACGGCCCCGGGGAGGAGGTCGCCCAGCTCGTGCAGGACGAGGGCCGTCTCGTGCGAGGCGACCGCCTGCGGCTCGTCATTCTGGTTCCGGCTCCAGAGGGAGAGCCGGATGAGGTCGTCGTGTTCGGCCCGGGGAACCTCGGGCAGTCGGTAGAGGCCGTGGCCGACCCGCTCGAAGTTCCCGGCCGTCTCGTGGTAGTCGAGGTGCCGATACCCGTAGCCCACTTCTTGGGCCTGCTTTGCGGTGAAGTACCCGCCCTGCTCGTGGGCCAGGGCGGCGAGGGCTCGGGCCGCCTCCCGGGTCGAGCGGGCCATGCAAAATCCTCCGGTTTATTTGGAGTATTTTGCAGCAAGACGACTGGCTCCACAAGCCCTGTTTCGAGCCGGGCGAGGCCTCAACCGCGGCCGTTACGCGACCGAGCTTCGCCTTCCCGGCCGGCCAGGTCGGCCCGGAGTGACGGGAGGTGTCTCGGTCGAAGCAGCGATATCGGTTGGCGGGCAGGGACCGCCATTGCGTAACGTAGGCCGATGAAACGGAAGCCGACGGACTGCAACAGGGCGGAGAACGCAGGCGAAGCACCACGTGGCGGCACCCCTCTTGACTCTGTACTATGGTCCAGGGTTGATAATGAGGTAACTCTGGGGGGTAAGTCATGGCAGCACTGCGGACCGCGGAAGTGGCCGAACAGGCGGGGGTGAACGTCGAAACGCTTCGGTTCTACGAGCGGAAGGGAATTCTTGCCGAACCGCCCCGCCGGGCGTCGGGCTACCGCGAGTACCCGCCCGAGACGGTCGAGCGGGTGCGGTTCATCAAGCGCGCCCAGGAACTCGGGTTCTCGCTCAAAGAGGTCCAAGACCTGTTGGACCTCCGGCAGACGGCCCGCGCGAAGGCTGGCCGGGTTCGGAAGGTGGCGGAAGCGAAGCTCGAAGAGATCGACCACAAGATTCGGGACCTGGAGGCGATGAAGAAGAGCCTGACCGACCTCCTTTGCGCCTGCGACGGCCAAAAGACCATCGCCTCGTGTCCCATCATCGAGTCACTGAGCGGCTGCCCCCGCTGTCGGGACGCCGACTAGACCGATCCGCCGGGCCACGGCGGGCGACGAACGGCACCCCAGCCAGCCACGTCTCGGGCGTCTGCGAGTCTGCGCACGCCGCGCACCTCATCCCCCCTCCGCCATTTTTGGCTTGACTCCGGACTATGGTACGGACTCGATAATGGGCTTGCCGCTACCCGTGCGGCGGACACGGGCCTCGCGCTGGGAAGCCGTTCCATGGGCCAAGTGAGTCGGCCCGGGCGGGTATGGCCCGTCGTCCGAACGCTCGTCATGTATGCCGTCCTGCTGCTGGGGGCCGCGGCACTGGCGAGGGCGTACCTTCTCACCCCCCGCGAAGTCAGTGTCGCCGCGGTTCGAGAACAATCGGTCGTTGCCGAGGTGTCGGGCACCGGCACCGTCACGACCAAGGTGCTTTCCAAGGTGGGCACGAAGCTCACCGGCCGGGTCGAGAAGGTGCTCGTTGACGAGGGCGATGTCGTCAAGGAGGGGCAACTCGTCGCGGTCCTCGAAGACACCGACCTTCGCCACCAAGTGGCCCGCGCGAAGGCACGGCTCGAAGCCGCGAAGGCCACGGCCCAACAGACGAAACTCTCCTGGGAGCGAGCGCAAGCGCTCATTCGCTCGGGGGTGTTGGGCCGCGAGGAGTACGACGTTTACCAGGAAAAGTACCGGGTCGCCGAGAGCGCCGTCGGGGTGGAGGAAGCCGACCTCCGCTACCACGAGTTCAAGCTCTCGGAAACGCGGGTCGTCACCTCCGTTTCGGGCCTCGTGACGAGGCGCTGGGTGGAGGCCGGAGACGCGGTCGTTGCGGGTCAGCCGATGGTGTCGGTGGCCGACACGTCCGTCATCTGGGTCGATGCCCACGTGGACCAGCGCTTCTCGGGCAAGGTGAAGAAGGACCAGCCGGCGACGGTGGTCCTACGCGGCCGGGCGGACAAGCCGCTGAAGGGCCGGGTGTCACGGGTCTACCCCGAGGCCGACCCGGTGACGGAAGAAATGCTCGTCCAGGTCGCGTTCCCGCTCCCGTCCGGTGAACTCCAGGTCGGGCAGTGGGCCGAAGTCTACATCGAAGTGGGCTCCTCCCCCAACGCTCTCGTCGTCCCGAAGGCGGCCGTCATGCCGTTCGGGAACGACCGGTTCGTCTTCGTGACCGGGCCGGACGGCGGCGTCCGCAAGGTCCAGGTGCAGCTCGGGGCCACGAGCCCCCGGCTCCCCGTCGTCGCCGTGACGGGCGACCTGACGGCCGGGGACCAGGTCGTCCTAAAACCCATCGGCCTCAAGGGCGGCGAGACGGTTCGCGTCTCGCCGCCTGCGGCCAAGCCGTAAGGGAGACCCGGCGTGAACCTCGCGCTCAAGGACATCCGCTACCACCGCTTCAAGTTCTTCAGCTCTGTCTTCGGGGTCGGGCTCCTGCTCATGGTGGTCCTGGCCATCGGGGGGATTATCCGCGGGGTGATTTACGACTCGGCGACCATCGTCACCGAGACCGGGGCCGATTTGTGGGTAGTCGAGAAGGACACGCTCGGCCCCTTCGTCGAGGTGTCGCGCTTGCCCGAGGACTACTACCACGCCATCGAGGTCATCCCCGGGGTGGCCGAGGCGAGCCCTTTGGTCATCGGCATGGAACATGTTGTCCGTCCGCCGCGGCCGACGCCGCTTGCGAAGTTCATGTACCAGAACGCGGTGGCCGGGACGCAAACGATGGTGGAACCCGGCTGGATGGACGTGCCGACCGAAGAGCGGTTCGTCGTCATCGGCTACAAGCCGGGCCGGATGGGTGGACCGCCCGCGCTCGTCGCCGGCCGCGGCATCGAGGCCGACGACTATGAACTCGTCGCCGACGTGAAGACGGGTTTTCAGGTCGGGGAGCGGGTGCGGGTCGGCTACCACGACTACACGGTGGTGGGCCTGACGAAGAACATGGTGGGGTTCACAGCGGACCCGGTGGTTTACACCACCCTGAAGGAGGCGCAAGCCATCCTCTTCCGGCCGGACCCGGACCTCCTTCGGGACCGAAGGCGGCGGGTGCGAGAGCCGTTCGCCAAAGAGGGCAGGGTCTCCCCCCGCCTTGCCGAACCCATCGCCCGGACGGCGGAAGCGGCGTCCCACGACACGCACGTCATCAGCGCCATCGCGGTGAGACTCGAGCCCGGGGCGTCGCCGGAAGCGGTCGCCCGGGAGATTTCCAAGGGCAAGAGGCTCGAGGTCTACACCGGCCCTCGGCAGGTGAACATCCAGCTCATGGGGTCGAACCGGCTGCTCGTCCTCCAGCTCTCGCTTTTCCGGGTCATCCTGGTCGTCATCGCCGGCATCGTCATCGGGCTCATCATCTACACCTTCACCCTCGACAAGGTGAAGGACATCGCGGTGCTGAAGCTCCTCGGCACGCCGGGGCTCCGCATCTACGGGATGATCCTCCAGCAAGCCGTTCTTATGGGGGTACTCGGAACGCTGCTCGGCGGTGCGCTGGAGTTCGCAATCGAACCGTTCTTCCCGCGGCGGGTCGCGGCGACCTACGGGGACGTGGGGCAGATGCTCGCCGCCATGACGGTCATCGCGGCCTTGTCGAGCCTGCTCGCCGTTCGGCGGGCCATGACGGTGGACGCCCGGAGCGTCCTCGGCAGCTAACGGGGGGAGAGAAAGTATGGCGTTCGCGGTCGAGGCCAAAGACATCCGGATGACCTACGGCGAGGGCCGTGCCCGGGTCGAGGTTCTAAAGGGCGTGGACCTATCCGTCCGGCCGGGCGAGGTGGTCGCGGTCATGGGGCCGAGCGGGTCGGGGAAGACGACCCTCCTCAACATCCTGGGCCTCGTGACCGAGCCGACCGGCGGCCGGCTGGTCCTGGGCGGCCAGGACATCTACGGCGGGCGGTTTCGGCCTAACCTCCAGCGGCTCCGGCGGGAGCGGCTCGGCTTCATCTTCCAGTTCGCCAACCTCATCCCGTTCCTCACCGCCCGAGAGAACGTGCTCCTCTCGCTCGACCTCCTCGGGCTTGGGGGCCGCGCGGCGAGGCAGCGGGCGGACGAACTCCTCGGGTCCCTCGGGGTGGCGGAGCGGGCGCACCTCCTCCCCGAGAAGCTCTCGGGCGGCGAGCGGCAGCGGGTGGCCATCGCCCGGGCGCTCGCGAACGACCCGAAGCTGATTCTCGCCGACGAGCCGACGGCGAGCCTCGACGCCGAGCGGGGGCTTTCTGTTATGCGGCTCCTCCGGCGACTCGCCGACGAGCACGGGACCGCGGTACTCGTCGTCACCCACGACACCCGGATGCTCGGAGAAGTGACCGGTGTCATCCGCCTGGAAGACGGGGCCGTACAAGCGGAGGACGCCCGTCTGGTGCCGCTGACAAAGGCCCCAAAAGAAATCGGTATTTCCTCTTGACTCCGTACCGCGGTACGGAGCGGACAATGGGTTTGAGCAAGGGGTGGGCCGCCGGGAGGGGCGGACCCCGGCAAACGAGACACGGAGGACCAGATGACGACCCTGATTACGAGGACCGCGACCATGTGGACCGTTGGTACGAGCCTGCTTGTCGCCGCGGCCTTCGCCGCCGCCGGCTGCAACGCCGAGTCGAGAGATGGGGCTACGGGTACGCCCGCGACCGGCCGGGCGGCCGCGTCGGAACCCGCTCCGGAGAAGGCTCCCACCGTCTGCACGGGTTGCGTGACCGAGGAGCGGCTCGGGCAGAGGGTGGCGGTCGAAGCGGGGGTGTCCCAGCAGTGCCCGGCCAGCGGGTGCTGGTTGCGCCTGAAGGACGACGCCGGGGAGGTCATGGTCGATCTCGCCCCGAAGAAGCTCATCCTGACCGAGCAGCGAGTCGGGCAGCAGGCCAAGGTCACCGGCAAGGTGGTGAAGAAGGGCGGGAGGATCTGGCTCGAGGCGGAGAAGGTCGAGTTCAGCCCGGCCGAGAAGAAAGACCCCGCCCCCGCCGACAAGAAGTAGGAGTGCCACGTGCTGAACCTCGAGTCGATCGAAGAAACCCTGGCGGGACTTCAGACCGCTTCGCCCTGGGCCCTGCTCCTCGCCAGCGGTGCCGGGCTGCTGTTGGCCCTGACCCCCGCGGTGCTCGCGACCGTGCCGGTCGTCATGGGGTACGTGGCGGGGGAGCCCGGGATTCGGCGCAGGAAGGCGTTCACCAGGAGCCTCGCGTTCGTCGTCGGGACGGCCACGACGTTCGGGGCCTACGGACTCGTTTTCGGGTGGGCCGGTACCAAGTTCGCCGCCTTCTTCGGGGCGAACGGCTACCTGATAGCGGGCGTGGTCATGGTCCTCCTCGGGCTCGCGATGCTCAAGGCGTTTCGGCTTCGGGCTCCGTCCGTCGCGGCCCCGGAGCGGCGGGTCGAGAGCTTGGCCGGGGCTTACCTGCTCGGGCTCCCGTTCGGGCTCGTGGGTTCGGCCTGCCCGTGCTCCATCCCGGTGGTCCTCACGATGCTCCTCTACGCCGGGACCACGGGCAGCGCGTGGTACGGGGCGCTGCTGCTGTTCGTCTTTGCCCTCTTCCGGGGCCTGCCGCTTGTCCTGGCCGGGACCTTCACCGGGCTCCTCAAAGATTTCAAGGCCGTCGCCCGCTGGCAGCCGCGGCTCGAGAAGGCATCGGGTCTGCTCCTCATCGTGCTCGGAGTGGCTTTCGTGGCTCAGAGGTTCGGGACGGTCGCAGCCGCCATCGCAACCGGCATCACGGCGCTTTCCGCTCTCGGCTGGTTGGTCGCAGCCGGCTTGCGCCGTCGCGCGGACGCCCAGGCCGGTCCGAAGGACGAAGGCGTCGCGCTCGCCGAGACGGAGATCGGTACGCCCGGCATGGTCTGCGCGGGCTGCGCCGAGACGCTCAGCCGCTCGCTCCTGGCCCTACAGGCGGTCCACCAGGTGGTCCCCGACGTGAAGCAGAAGCGGGTGCGGGTGGTCTACAACCCTCAGCGGACCACCGAGGAAAGCCTTCGCCGGCACGTGGAGGACTTGGGATTCTTGTGACCGGCAAGGCGTCGCCGGACACGGTGTTGCTCGAAATGAAAAGATGCAAAGGATGGAATTATGAGTACCGCAACGATGGACGAAACCGCACAACGTTTCTGGAGCGAGGAGCCTTCCGAACTGCCGGGCCGCCGCCGAATCCGCGCACGCATCGGCGGGCTGCACTGCTCGCTCTGCACCGGCACGATCGAACAGGCGCTGGGCCGGCAATCCGGCGTCGATAAGGTCGCGGTCAGCCTGACGCACGAGCAGGCGCTGATCGAGTACGACCCGACCGTGGCCCGTCCCGAGGATCTGCTCCAGATCCTGAAGGACATCGGCTACACGGTCTCCGACCCCCGCAAGCTGCGTCCGTTCGACGAGGAGGAGCGCGAGCTCGTGCGCGAGCGCGGGCGGTTTCTGGTCGCGCTGACGGCGAGCATCGCCGCGATGGGGTTTGCCGGCTACCCGGTCGATAGCGTGTGGTTCGCGCTGTGCGTGTTCTCCATCGCCAGTCTCGTCGCGTTCGCCTTCGTGGTCTTGCGCGGCTACGGCCTGCCCCAGGCGGTGGCCGGCTCGGCCGGTCTCGCCGTCTTTGGTGCCGGGATTTACGCCCTCCAGTTGCGCGGCGCGTTCGGCGCCGCCACCCCGTGGCTCGCCGGAGCGCTGGCCGTGCTGCTCATTTTCGGCGTGGGCAAGCACATCGTGTGGATGGCCGTGAGCGCGCTCCGCCGCCGCATCCTGAACCAGCACGTGCTGGTCGAGTTCGGTGCGTTCGCGGGGCTCATCGGCGGGGCGGTCGGCCTGGCGTTCAGTCCGCCGGACTTCCCGACGGTCGCGTTCTTCTCGGTGGCGGTCATGGTGCTCACGTACCACATCTTTTCCGAGTGGCTGTCGCTCATCGTGAAGACCCGCAGCTCGCAGGCGGTCAAGAAGCTCCTCGACCTCGAGCCCGACCTCGCGCACGTGGTGAGGGACGGACGAGACGTAGACGTGCCGCTCGAAGAGGTGCGCGTCGGCGACCTGGTGCGCATCCGCCCGGGTGAGCGGATGTCGGTGGACGGCGTGGTCGATTCGGGCGGATCGGACGTGGACGAGTCGCTCGTCACCGGCGAGCCACGACTGATCGAGAAGCGTCCCGGGGACAAGACCATCAGCGGCTCTCTGAACGGCCACGGGACGCTCCTCGTGCGCGTCAGTGTCGTCGGCGAGGAGAGCTTCCTCCGGCAGGTGATCCGCAGCGTCGAAGACGCGCGAGCCCTGAAACCCGGCCTGCTGCACCTCGTGGACCGGGTGCTGAAGGTCTACACGCCGCTCGTGCTGCTCACCGCGGCCGGCTCGACCCTCTTCTGGCTCGTCGGCCCGATGGTGGTCGGCGGCTCCCCCGATGTGCAGCGGGCGATGTTTGCCGGCTTGAGCGTGCTCGTCATGGGGTATCCCTGCGCGGTGGGGATCTCGGCCCCGCTCTCGATTGTGCGTGGGGCGGGCGAAGCGGCGGAGCGCGGCGTGCTGATGCGCACCGGCGAGGCCTTTCAGGCCCTGCGCCGGGTGCAGCGCGTGGTCTTCGACAAGACCGGCACTCTGACCGAGGGCCGTCCGGCGGTACGCCAAATCGTTCCGATAGGCACGACGGAACAGGAACTGCTCGCAGTCGCTGCGGCCGTAGAGGTGGGTTCCGAACACCCGCTCGCGCGCGCGGTCGTCGAAGAGGCGTTCAATCGCGGCCTTACCCTGTCCGAGGTGCAGGGATTCGAGGCCGTCCCCGGCAAGGGCGTCAGAGCCCGCCTCGGGGGTACCGGCCTTGTGGTCGGCAGCCCGGCGTTCCTTGAGTCCGAAGGAGTGAATGTCGATACGCAGAGACAACGCATCGACGAGCTCGGAGCGCAGGGGCAGACCGTCATTTCCGCTGCTAGGGACGGAGTGCTTCTCGGACTACTGGCGCTCGGCGACGCGCTGCGGCCCGACGCGGCGGAAACCGTGAGCCGCCTGCACGCGCTCGGCATCCGCACGAGCCTCATCACCGGCGACAACGAGCAGGCGGCCCGCCATTTCGCCCGCGCCGCCGGCATCGAAGACGTCCACGCCCGCGTCCTGCCCGCCGAGAAGGCGAGCATGGTCCGCAAGCTCCAAGAGAGCGCCCGCGTGGCGATGGTCGGCGACGGCATCAACGACGCGCCGGCCCTGATGCAGGCCGACGTCGGCATCGCCTTCGGGAGCGGGGCCGACATCGCGATCGAATCCGCCGACGTGATCATCTTGAACCAGCGGCTGGGTGCCGTGCTCGAAGCCTACGAGGTCAGCCGGTCCAGCTACCGGAAGATCGTCCAAAACGTCTCCCTCGCCTTCCTCTTCAACGGCATCGGGATCCCGGCTGCCGCCACGGGGCTGGTCTACCCGATCTGGGGCATGGTCGCGATGGCGGCCAGCGTGACGACGATCTTCATCAACTCCCTGTGGGGCCGGGGCTCGTACTTCTTCCAGGCGATTAAGACCGTCGGCGATTCGCCGAAGGTGCCGTCCGGCGCGCAGGCGTAAGAAGGAGGGCTTCAGTATGCTCAAGTCCGTCACGTTTGAAATCACCGGCGATCAGCGGCTTGCCTGTGAGGGCTGCGAGCAGCGCGTCGAGCGCCTGCTCAAAGCTCTGCCGGGCGTGCGGCAGGCTCGTGCGAAGGCCACCGACCAGACGATCGGGGTGCTGTTTGACACGGCGGTGCTCAAGCCCACGGCGGTCGCGGAACGCTTGGTGAAGGCCGGATACCAGACCAGGGTCGGTGGTTCAACGTCCGATCCGGGCCAGTGAGGAGTTCGAGGTGCGCCTGCCGGCTTGTGGGTCGCGGCACGCAGGACGCCACAAGATTCCACGCTCGATGGAGGCATCATGAAGGACATCCGTACCCCGCAAGAGGTGCTGAAAAGGCACCTGGAAAGGTCTCGGACTCACTCCGAAGAGGATTTCCTGGAGTGCTACCGGGAGGACTCCTTCCTCATCATGCCGAGCGGCGTCCGCCGCGGGCTTGAGGGCATCCGCGGCTGTTACCGCCAACTGAATCAGGAGCTGCCGAACGCCCGCTACACCTACAAGGTCCTCGTCGTCGAGCAAGACGTCGGCCTTCTCGAATGGGCGGCGGACTCCGACACCCACACCGTCACCGACGGTGCCGACTCCTACGTCATCCAGAACGGGTACATCCGCGCGCAGACGATTCACTACACCCTGGTGCCGAAGGACAAAGGTTGAGCGGGCCAGTGGAGATGACAACGGCAGGGGAGCGGCTCTCGTCTCGCGGTCGAGCGAGGGCCAGTGACTCGTAGTGGTAGAGCTATTTGGAACGTTTGAGTTGAGAGGTCGAGAGATGGAAGGCCAGAGGCAAGTAAGTCCGGGAGCGGTCACACGCGGCCCGGAAGTCGAGATTATCGTCGATGGGCACCAAGTCCGTGCCCACGAGGGCGAGAGCGTCGCCGCGGCCCTGCTCGCCGCGGGCCGGCGGGCGCTTAGGACCACCGACCGCCGGGGCGAGCCGCGGGGCCTCTACTGCGGGATCGGGGTCTGCTTCGACTGCGTGATGACGATCGACGGGCGGCCGGGCGTGCGCACCTGCCAGACCCCGGTGCGGGACGGGATGCGGGTCGATAGCCAGGTGGGAGCCGGAGCGTGGAGGGCGGACACGTGAACCGCTCAACATCCCTCGTCGTCATCGGAGCCGGCCCGGCCGGCCTGGCGGCGGCCGTCGAGGCGGCCCGGGCCGGCCTCTCCTGTACCCTCATCGACGAGGCCTACCATCTGGGTGGTCAGATCTACCGCACCCCCTCCGACGGCTTCCGGGTAACCGACGGTGGTGCCCTCGGCAAAGACTTCGCCAGCGGCGAGCGGCTCCGGGCCGAGTTCGCGGCGGTCGCCGAGCGGGTCGAGGTGCTCTCGGGCACCTCGGTCTTAGGCGTCTGGGACGGCCGCGAAGTCTTTTGGGCGTCCGAGAAGGCATCGGGCCTCATCCGGGCCGAGCGGCTCGTCATCGCCGCCGGGGCCTACGACCGCCCGGTGCCGTTCCCAGGGTGGACGCTCCCGGGCGTGATGACGGCGGGTGGCGTCCAGGCCATCCTGAAAACCAGCTTCGTCCGACCGGGGCGGCGCGCCCTGGTGGCGGGGACCGGCCCCCTCCTTGCCGGGGTGGCGAACCGGCTGCGCCTGGCCGGTGTCGAACTCGCCGCGGTGCTCGAGGCGGGTCCGCCCTGGTGGCCGCCAGAGCCGCTGCCCCCGGAGTGGGACGACTGGGAGTTCATGGCGGACGCACTCGAACACTGGCGGGCACTGCGCGCGGCGGGCGTTCCGGTCGTCCCACACCACACGGTCTTTACCGCCCACGGGCGGGGCCATGTCGAGGGTGCCGCCTACGGCCCGGTTCGGTCGGACGACTGGAGCCAGCTTCACGGCGGGGTCCTCACCGCCGAGGTGGACCTCGTCGTCACCGGGTTCGGGTTTGTCCCGAATACGGAACTGGCGACGCTCGCCGGCTGCCGCCACCGGCACGCCCCGGAACTCGGTGGCTGGGTGCCGGAGCGGGGCCCGCTCTTCGAGACCACCGTTCCCGGGGTGTTCGCGGTTGGCGACGGCGCGGGGATCGTCGGGGCGGCGGCGGCCGAAGAGGAGGGACGGGTTGCGGGCGTCACCGCCGCCGAAGCGGGCGGGGCCATCACCACCGGCGAGGCGAGTCGGCGGCGGGAGGCCCCCTTGGCCCGGCTCCGCTTCCTGTCCACGGCGTGGCGGGAGCTCGACGCGCGCTACCGCGTGCGGCCCGGGCTCGCCAACCTCGCGATCCCGGAGACGGTCGTCTGCCGGTGTGAGGAAGTCACCCGCGCGGAGGTCCAGGCGGCCGTCGAGCAAGGGGCCCGGGACCTTCAGGCTGTGAAACTCCTGACCCGGCTCGGGATGGGTCCCTGCCAGGGGCGGAACTGTGCCCCGTTCGCCGGGTCGTACCTGTGTCAGGTGACAGGACAGCCCCCGGCCGAGGTCGGGCGCATTAACCCGCGCCCGCCCGTCAGGCCCGTGACACTCGGCGTGCTCGCCAGGGCCGAAGGGATCGGCGACACGCCCGCGACCGACCCGCTCGACGCGGTCGGGGGAGGGGCGTCATGAACCGGCCGTCGGACGTGGTGGTGGTCGGAGGAGGTGTCATCGGCTGCGCGGTCGCCTACTACGCCGCAAAGCGGGGGCTCGGGGTCACGCTCATCGACCGGCCGAAGCGGGGGCGGGCGACTTCGGCTTCGGCGGGCGGCCTCTGGCCGCTCGGCGAGTCGGTCGGCCTCGGCTGCGGGGTCATCTTCTACAAGGCGATGGCCGGCCTCGGGACACTTCCGGACGGGGTGCACGGCCCGGGCCAGCTCCCCAGGAGCTTCCTCGACTTCGCGCTCCAGTCGAACGGCATGTTCCCGAGCCTCGCCGCGGAGCTTAGGGACGTGGGCGGCATCGACTTCGAGTTCGAGCGGACCTCGCTCCTCTTCCTCATGTACGACGAGGGAGATGTGACCTTTGCGAAGCCGCTCTGGGAGCGCTGCCCGTGCGGCCAGGGTCTCACCGAGTGGCTGACGCCGGAAGAGTTGGCGAAGGCGGAGCCGGCGGTGACCCGCGAGGTCCGGGGCGCGCTCCGGTTCCACGGCGACGACCAGGTGAACCCGTACCGGCTCGCCGACGCCTACCGCGCGTCCGCCCGGCACCTCGGCGCGACGGTTGTCACCCACACCGAGGTGACCGGGCTCCGGATCGATTCGGGCCGCGTGACCGCGGTCGAGACGGCGGCGGGCGACTTCCCGTGCGGCGTGGTGGTGAACGCGGCCGGGGCGTGGGCACCCGAGGTCGGGCGGATGGCGGGGCTTGAGATCCCGGTCCGGCCCGTGCGGGGCCAGATCGTCGGCACCGAGACCCTGCCGAACGTCCTCTCCGCATGCCTGTCCACGACGGACTGTTACCTGGCCCAGAAGCAGCACGGCGAGGTCATCATCGGGAGCACGACCGAGGAGGCGGGTTACGAGGTCGGGGTGACCCCCGCCGCGATGAAGGCGCTCTCCGCCGGGGCCGTCCGCGCCGTCCCGTTCCTCAAAGACGTCCGCGTCAAGCGGGTCTGGTCCGGCCTTCGCCCCGGCACGCCCGACGAGCTTCCCATCTTGGGGCCGGTCGAAGTGCTCGCCGGGTACCTAAACGCCTGCGGACACTTCCGGACGGGCATCTTGACCTCCCCGCTCACCGGCCTCCTCATCGCCGAGATGATTGCGGGCGACCCGCTGTCGTTCCCAGCCGAGCCGTTCCTCCTCTCTCGGTTCTCCCAGGTGGAAGGGGCTGCGGAGGCGTAGGACCGGCCGCCCTACACCCGCCCGCTCACGGGTAAGAGGCTCGGGTGCCCGTTGCTCACACTGAACAAGGCGTCGAAATAATGCGGTGGCCGCTCGGGATGACGGCGGGGGGAATGGGTGCCGCGGCTTGTCGCCGTCGGCACCGCAGAAGTGGGGATTACCTTTTGGCTAAAGAACAGAGGCGAACTGCGACCCGAGACCGCCCCCGACGCCGACCTAAGCGGGCAGGCCATCGCCGTCGGGGCACCGGTCGTCCAGGTAGTCGAGGAGGGCCGCGCGCAGGAGTTCCTTCGCCCGCCTCGCGGTCTCCTCGTAGCCGTCCCCGAGCGTCTTGCCCCGGGCCTGCCGCTTGACGCGGAAGGCCGCCGCGATCCGCTTCGCCGGCGGGATCCCGAGTCCCACGATCCGGCCGAGCGTCTCCAGGCAGTAAACCGTCGCCGCGATGGTGCCGATGCCCTCGGCCATCCGGCCCGCGTCGTTCAGGCAGGACAGGGCGTCCGCCGCGAACTCGTAGACGAGTTGGCCCCGGTCGTCCGCGTGGACGCCGTCGAGGAGGCCGCGCTTCGCGAGGGCCTCCGTCAGGGAGTCCCGTGCCTTCGCGTACACCACGTTGCTGACGCTCTCCAAGACGTCAGCCGTCGTCACCCGGTGGCTCATTTCTGAGTCCTCCTGGTGGGCTCGAGTCGCACGCCGTCCCGTCGCCGACCACCGGCGCTGGTAACCGCGACCCCTCCCGCACGACGCGGCATTACCCGCGGCCTGCGGAAGGGGCGTAACCTTTTCGGCGACCAGCAATACGCCGTTCTTCGCTGTTACTCAACCTCGCGGCTACCCGTACCCTGCCTGTCGGGCCTGCTTTGCGGTAAGGTACCCTCCCTGCTCATGGGCCAGCACGGCGAGGGCGCGGGCCGCCCCTCGGGTCGAGTGGGCCGTGCATAATCCTCCGGTTTACTTGGAGTATTTCGCGGGAGCTTCTTATCCTCCGCGAGCTCGTTTTCGGGCCGCGCGAGACGTCGGATGTGCTCCGACGGATCTGCCCTGCCGCCAACCCGTGCGCGCCCGCACCGTGCCAGCAACCCCTTCGGCCGTCGTGTGGCCGATCCAACCCGCCCGCTCCGCCGTCGATCATGGTGGGCCCTGCGGGCCGGTCCCGCGACGGCCGGTCGTTTCTCACACACCGACTCCGACACGAGGAGCTTTCTCATGGCTCGGGCAACCGACGACGGCGAGGGTGACCGAGACTTCTCAGACTTCATGGCGTCGGCCGAGTTCCTGTTGTCCAGGGACGGGTCGGCTGCCGCCCTCCCGGGCCGCCCGCGGCCGCACCGCAGCCCCGTCTACGGCGGGGCCCGACTCGCCGCCGAGGCGGACCTCGGGGCCTACCTCACCCGCCCCGACGACGAGCCGAGGCCGTTCGCGTTCGAGGAGGTGAGCCTGCTCCCGACGGACGAGGCCGGGCGGTACACGCCCCTCTACCGCCGGCCCCTCTACCTGCCGGCGGCCGCCCGCCGCCAGCACCTCCTCGTCGTCTCGAAGTCGGGCGGCGGGAAGTCGAGCCGCTACCTGGAGCCTGCGGCCTTTGCCGACCTCGCCGACCCCGAGGCGTCGCTCCTCCTCGTCGACGCGAAGGGCGGGCTTGCGGGGAAGCTCGCGGCTGCGATGCGGACACTCCGGCCGGGGGAGCGTCCGGTCGTCATCAACTTGGCCGACCCTCGCCGCACTACCCACGCGCTGAACGTGGCCGGGGGCGGGCCGGTGGAGGAGGTGTTCGAGGACTGCCTCGCCTTTTGCGCCGCGGCCGAGGAGCGGCCCGGGCGGGGGGACTCGCCGTTCTGGACGCAGACAGCCGCCCGGTGGCTCACGGCCGTCCTCCTCTGCCTCCGGGACGAGTACGGGCGGGCGTCCCTGGCGGATGCCCACCATGCCCTGGAAGGCCCCCGGGACCGGCTGCTCTCGCTCCTCGACCGGCACCCGGCGGCCCGGTTCGCGGCCGGGATGGCGTCGTTCCTCCGGAGCGGGTCGCAGAACGCGGACACGGCCCTTGCGACCCTCTGCGGGTACCTCCGGCACTTCGTGTCGGACGCGCTTGCCGCCACCACCTCCGCCGACGAGTTCCCGCTAAGGCGGCTCTTCCGGCGGCCGACGGTGCTGGTGCTCGAGTTCGACCAGGCGGACGTCGAGCGCCTCCGGCCGTTCCTGAACCTGCTCGTCACCCGGCTCCTCCGGGCGGCGGCCCGGGAGGCCGCCAGGCGGCCGGGCGGGCGGCTCCCGCGGCCCCTCTGCCTGTACCTGGACGACCTCCCGGCGCTCGGCCGGCTGCCGGGGCTCGAGACTCAGCTCAACACCCTCCGTTCACGGGACGTGCGGGTCGTGGCCGCCGTGCAGTCCTTGGCCCAGCTCGATCACTGGTACGGCCCGGCGGTCGGGGAGGTGCTGGCCGGGTTCGGGACGAAGGTGTTCCAGCCGCCCCTTGAGCAGGCGGACGCCGAGTGGGCGTCCCGACACGCGGGTGTGATGACCGCGACGGACACCAGCTTCGTGAGCGACAAGAGTCGCCGGCGGGGCCGGGCGGTGCCCAGGCCGCTCCTTACCCCGGACGAGGTGCGGCTCAGCCCCGGGCACTGGTTCTACGGCTCCCGGGCGGCGACCGTGTTCCTGCCGGATGCCCCGCCGGTCCAGGCCTGGTTCCGCCCGGCTTATGATCTTCCGGCCTACGCCCGGCTCTCGGCCGAGGCCCTCGCCCGCCCGCGGGCCCGGCGGCTCCGCCGGCGGTCGCCGCTTCAGTACCGGCCGCCAGGGGCCGACCCGGCGGGCCCGGTCGAGCGGTCCCTGCCGGCGGGGGTGACCAACACCTACGGGTGGTCGGACGCGAAGATCCAGGAGCGGCTGGACGAGGTGAAGCGGGTGATCGGGCTCGCGGCCGCCGACCGGGCGGCCCGGCACTGGTGGGACCGGCACGAGCGAGAGAACCACGGCCGGCTGGGCGTGGTGCTCCGGCTGGCCGAGGAACTGAAGCTCCGCGGGGCGACCGTCGCGGAGTTCGTTCAGGCACGTTCGGCGGCCGGGACGGACAGCGTGGAGGCCGCGCTCGCGTTCCTCGACTACACGCGGCTCAAGGCCGAGCACGACCGGCGGGCCGGGCGGACGTCCGCCGAGCGCCGCCCGGCGTAGACGGTGGGCGGGCTCGGTTGCCACGCGATCCGGCACCCTGCCTTGCCTCGCCCTCGTTTGCGCGGGTACGCTGCCGACACTGAGGCAACGACTACGACGTGCTCCTCGCGGACTGGCCGTGCGGCTCGAACGGTCCCGACTGTAAACGCGACGCGGGCGGCGACTACCCCCGTCCGGGCGAGATGTTGCCACAGCCTGTGGCAAAACCGGTCCCGGGAAGAGGGCACCGCGGGTCGTGACGGAACCGTCCTCGGGCGAGTCGCTCCTCTGGTCGGTCCCGTGGGGCCGCCACGCCGTGCTCTTGGAGAAGGTCAAGGACACGGACGAGCGGGTCTGGTACGTGCGGCAGGCGCTCCAGTTCGGCCGGCGGTGGGTTCGGTGGCCACCCGAGCCGGCACTCCCGCCTTGGCTCGCCGTCGTTTGCGCGGGTACGCTGCCGGCTGAAGGGAAACGCGACCGATGGCGAAACGGAAACAGAAGGGCAACGAACTCGTGCCGGTCGGGGGGGCCGACTACGAGGGCCTTCTCTCCAGGTTGTCGGCGCTACTCGACCAGTCTCGGCGGTCGGCCGCCCGGGCAGTGAACGCGGTGCTGGCGGCGACGTATTGGGAGGTGGGCCGCCGCGTCGTCGAGTTCGAGCAGGGCGGCCGAGAGAAGGCGGGATACGGCGAAGCCGTTATCGACCGCTTGGCCACCGACCTGACGAAGACCTACGGCCGCGGGTTCTCCCGGTCGAACCTGTTCCAGATCCGCTCCTTTTACCTGGGCTGGGAGATTGTCCAGACGGCGTCTGGACTTTTCCAACTGCGGGCAAAAGCCCACGCGGACGGAGGGTCGCAAACAACGGCGGTCGGGGCCCTGCTCTCGGCCGAGGCCTTCCCCCTCCCGTGGTCCCACTACACCCGGCTCATGACAGTGCCGAACCTCACGGCCCGCCGGTTCTACGAGGAGGAGGCGATCAAGGGCGGGTGGTCGGTCCGCCAGCTCGACCGGCAGATCGGGACGCAGTTCTTCGAGCGGCTCCGGGGGTCTGATCGGAAGGACGCGCTCCTCGTCAAGGCCCACACCCCGGTGCCGGGGGACCAGGTGACGGCTGACGAGCTGGTTCGCGACCCGTACGTCCTTGAGTTCCTGAACCTCAAGAACGAGTACGGAGAGAGCGAGCTCGAGGAGGCCATCGTCCGGCACCTCGAGGCCTTCCTACTTGAGCTCGGCCGCGGCTTCACCTTCGTCTCCAGGCAGCAGAAGATCCGCATCGACGCCGAGTGGTACAAGATCGACCTGCTCCTGTTCCACCGCCGCCTCCGGTGCCTGGTGGTGATCGACCTCAAGATCGGCAAGTTCACCCACGCCGACGCCGGGCAGATGAACCTGTACCTGAACTACGCCCGGGAGCACCTCTCCGAGCCGGGCGAGAACCCGCCGGTCGGCCTCATCCTGTGCAGCCAGAAGAGCGATACGGTGGTCCGGTACGCGATGGGCGGGATCAACGCCCGGGTGTTCGCGTCGAAGTACTTGACGGACCTGCCCGCAGAGGAGGAGCTCCGGGCCGAGGTCGAGCGGACGAAGCGGGCGCTCGCGGGCCGTGCGGGCGATTCGCCGGGCTGAAGGCGGTCGGCCGGCGACGTCGACCGCGTCGTGCTCAGCGTCAAGGCACCACCAAGTGTGAGCCTTCGGTGCGAGTCCACTATCGCGGTCCTGGGCCGCCCGTGCGGCGCTCGAAGCGTGTGGGTTCGGGGATAACCATTGCGCGGCGGTTGACGGGGTCGTCGTTGCGGAGGACTAAGTTAGGCGGCGAGGACGGGGATTTCGTATCGCCCGATTTCGGCGTCGCGGGTGACGAGTGTTAGCCCTTCGACCACGGCCTGGGCGACGAGCAGGCGGTCGAACGGGTCGGCGTGGACGGTGGGCAGTTCCCGCACTGCCTGGACGTGCGGCAGGCCGATGGGGAGTACCGTAAAGCGGTTGTCGCGGGCCGCGGCCGCGAAGTCCGACGGGGCGTCGATCCTGCCGCGGGCCTGCTTGAGCACGATCTCCCAGCAGACCACGGCGCTCAAGAAGACGACGGCCCGCGCCGCCCCGATCTCGACGCGCGCGCGGTCGCTCAGCCGGGCCTTGTCAGCCATCCACCAGAGGAAGGCGTGGGTGTCGAGGAGGAGCCTCACGACGGCTTCTCAGGAAACAGCGGTCCCTCGTAGAACAGCCGCTCGAGTTCGGGATCTGGGGCGTCGAAGTCGGCGGCGATCCGGACCTTCCCCCGCCACTGCCCGCCCTCCCGAGGGGCGAGGTCCGGCTGGTATATCGTCAGGCGGATGAGGGGCTCGCCGGCCCGGGCGATGACCACCTCTTCGCCGGCTAGGACACGCTTCATGAGCTGGGTCAGTTGAGCTTTGGCCTGGCTGACGTTGACGACGTGCATACGGGTCAGTGCCGACAGATAGTCTGTTCAGACCAAGAATGAACCTGATCGGTACTGCTGTCAACCACGCCGGTCTTTCGCGCAGATGACGCCGCACCGCCAGTTCTCATCCACCCGGACCGCCGGCCGGCATGACAGGGCAGACGGCAGGTTGGTAGAATCGGGGTGCCGACCAGTACGGTGTGCGTCGTGGTCGGAACTCGTTCACACGGCTGTTGTCGCGGTATTCCGGCGAGCGGGGGGCAGGCTTGTGGCTAATCGGGCGACGAACGCGAAGGCCAAGGTTGCGCACCCGGACGGCCGACGGACGGGACTGGCCGTCCTCTTCCTCTACCTACCTGCCGAGCAAGCGTGGTGCCCCGTTCCGTCGTCCGACGCCCCCGACCCGGCCGAGGACGAGCTCGTCCTGGCGCTCGACGCGGCCTTGGTGGCCGCCCTGTGGTCCGACTCCGGGCCGGGCCGGCGAACAACCAAGAAGAAGCTGTTCCCCCACCTGGCCCGCAAGGGGCGCCCGACGGGCTTGCCGGCGGACGCGGTCGCCCTGCGGTTCGCAGGCGACGGGACCAGGGGACGGGAGTTCGAGGCCGCCCTGCGGTCACTCGTCCTTTCCGCCAGCGAGCGGGGGTGGCGGCCCGACGACCCGGTCCTTCCGCCCCTCGAAGCCGGCACCCCGCGGGAGGCGGCGGCGCTCCTCCGTGCCGACGGCACGCTGTTCTTTCAACCCGCGGACGAGTACGGGATTGCGGTCGGCTGGGTCTCGGTTTCACCGGTCGCCCGGCGGCGGGCGGGGGAGTACCAGCGGCGGCTCGTCTACGCCGGCGACTGGGAGGAACTGCAAGACTTCCTGGGCCGCGAGCCGCTGCCGGTTTTGGACCCGGGGCCTGGGGTGGTAGAGTCGGGGGAGGTGGCCGACCGATCCGACCCGTCCGCACGTCAGGGTTCCGAATTCCAGCAGCTCCTCCGGGCGGTCGGGACGGGTGCGCCCGCCGACCGGGAGCGGGCGGCCGAGCGGCTGGCGAAGGTGAGCGTGCAGGCCGAAGACGTCCCGTCCGTCGTCGAGGCGGCAGCGGCCGTCGACCAGCCCGACCGGGTCCGCGTCTTGCTTTTGCGGGCGGCGGGAGCCGCCATAGACGCCGCGCTCGGGGGCCCCGAGGCGGTTCGCCAAACGGTCGTTACGAAGGGCTTGGTAATCCTTTACCAATCGGAAGGCGAGGTCCGCCAGCAGGCGGCGCGCCTCCTATTGGGGCTGTCCGAGTGGGATCCCCGGCTCCGCGCCGCGCTCGGCGAGCTGGCCCTGGCGGTGCCGGACCCGGCCGGTGGCCTGGACCAGCTGACGGTGGCTGCCACCCGGTCGAGGGAGGCGCGGGCCACGCTGCGAGCGCGGGCCGAGGCCGGTCTTGACCTGTCCGAGCACACCCTGGTGAACCAACTCAGAACGCTCGCCGACGAAACCGGCGGCGGTACGCGGGATCAGATGAAGGAGGTGTTCGCCCGCCTGGAGGGGCTGTCGTTCGGCTCGATCGAGGCTAACCGCGAGGTCGCTGCTTTAGTCCGGGCGGTGCTAGACAGGTTTCAGGAGAGCCTTAGGTGCACGCAGTGCGGTGAGCGTGCGCGTCTCATCGTGTTCGGCAGCAACACTACCGAAACGGGACTATTCCGCTTCGACCACGGGCGGAGCGGCGAGAGGCGATTCCACTCTGCCGGCTCTCGAATCCCATTGCTCGAAGTTTACGACCCTTCATCCGACGCAAAGTAGCAGGCTAACTCGATGCGAGGTTTAGCCACGTCGGGGGCTTGACTGGCCGCTGTGTAATCATTATGATTACCACAGACGGTATAGCTCTCTGACAACCCGGCCCCGGATTCGGCAGTACCGACTGCCGACCCGGGGCCGGGCCATTTTCACGTCCGGG
Organism: Isosphaera sp.; assembly: GCA_013822345.1. Lineage (GTDB taxonomy): Bacteria > Planctomycetota > Planctomycetia > Gemmatales > Gemmataceae > Gemmata. The sequence continues at coordinate 15,894 of PNKH01000010.1, read as the reverse complement.
CCCGGCCCGAAGCCGGCCCGACCTAACCGAGGGGGAATGCCATGAAAGGACCGATGCCCGGCTCGCGGAGGATCGAGCTCGTGCGTCTGCCGCACCTCAGCGGCCACGGCCTGCGGCTGACGGTCGAATTCGACCTGTCCGCCGCCACGTACACCAGGGTCGCCAAGGCGATGGCGGCCGGCGACCACCGTGCCGCCCGCGAGGTACTGCTCGCCGCCCTCCCGGGTGCCGGGCCGTGCCTCGACAACTTCTTCGAGGAGTTGATCCACTTCCAGACCATCGACGAGAACCCACTCCCGCACGACCCGGCATTCCAGGCGCGGGTCGAGGGGCTTCTGGCGGGGATGGGGGTTCCGACCGACGCCGTCCGCTGACGGCTCACCGGCCGAAACGCCCCTCCCGTAACGCAGACGCCGACCGCACCAACGACCCCAATCCCGACGCGCCCCGGACCCCCGGTCCGGGCGCCCGTCCCCCTCTTGCCCCGTGAAAGCGAGGTGACCCGTGAACCCGTTCCGATGGCTGGGCGAACGGCTCGGCCTGATCCAGTCCGCCGAGGACGTCCTCCTGGCCTCGGCCGTGGCGAAGGTGCAGATCCTAAGCGCCGTCGCCCGCGGCCACACCCGGCACCAGCTCGACACCTACCTTGGCGAGCTCGACGCCACCGGGCAGGGGGCGCTCGCCGCCGCCGTCCGGGCCGAGCTCGCCGCGAGCGGGGTGCTCCTCGGCCCGCCCGCGGCCCCCGCCGGAGAGCCACCCGCGGCCCTCCCGGCCGCGCCGCCGCTCGCCCTCCCGCCGGCCGCCCCCCAGGCCCCCGAGAAGCGAAAGCCCGGCCGCCCGCGGAAGGCCCTGCCTCCCGCGCCGGCCGAGTCGTTTCCCGCCGACCCTCACTGACCTCCTCCACACCGTCACAGGAGACCCTGCAATGGCGACCAGGTACACGAAGCTGATCCCGGCCCGGCCGGCCGACACCGACCCGGGGCCGCCCGACACCGGACTCGCCCCCGACCCCCTCCCCCCCGAACTACCGGGCGGCGACACCGACGACCCGTTCGACGGGGACGAGGTGGCGGCACCCGACCCGACCCTGCCGGCCGGCATGGTCGTCATGGTCGTCCTGCTGGTCGACGTGTCGAGCTCGCTCGGCGCGTACGCGGCCAAGATCCAAGAGGCGTTCGCCGCCCTCTTCGCGAGCCTGCGGAAGAACGGCACCACCCGGGTGTGCGTGGACGTGCTGGTCGTGACCTTCGCCGACCGGGTCAAGACCTTCGGGTTCGCCCCGGCCGCGAAGTTCGCCGCCCCCGACCTCGTGTTCGGCGGGATGACCAACACGGCCGAGGCCCTCGACGCGGCCCGGGAGAAGATCGAGGCCCGGTGGCGGGAGTACGCCACGCGCGGGGTGTCGCTCAACAAGACGCTCGTGTTCGTCGTCACCGACGGGCAGCCGACCTCCCCCCCGGAGGCGTACCGGCAGGCGGTCGCCCGGCTCCGGGCGTTCGAGGCCAAGAACCGCCGGGTCGAGGTGTTCCCCATCGCGGCCGGGTCCCCCGCCATGCCGGCGCTGGCCGAGCTCTCGGGGGGCCGGGAGCCGCTCCTCCTGGACCAGGCCCACTGGGACGAGCTCTTCGCCTGGATTTACCAGAGCACGCTCGTCGTGTCCGGCTCGATCCCCGGCGGCCGCGTGGACCTCCCGGACACGCGCGGCTGGGCCAAGACCCGGAGCGTCTGACCACGTTACCGGCCGCAGCCCTGTGTGGGGGCTGCGGCCCTTACCCCGGATCCCGTGCCATGACGGTGTACCTCGACCACCTGGGGCGGACGGCCGACCTCACGACCCTCCTGGGCGAGGGGAAGGAGGGGAAGGTCTCCCTCTGCGCCGCCCCGGGGGTGGCCGTGAAGGTGCTCGCGCCGGGCAGCGTCGTGGCCGAGAAGTGGGACCAGCTCGAGCAGATGGTTGCCGCCCCGATGCCGCCCGGCCGTTTCGCCTGGCCGCTCGGCCTCGCCCGGGCCGCCGCGGGCGGGCCGCCGGTCGGGTTCGCCATGCCGTTCGTCCGCGGGGCGTCCGTCTACGAGGCCGTCTTCGGCAACACGGTCCCGGGGATTTGCGGCCTCGCCCGGATCGAGGCGGCGGCCGACCTCGCGGACCTCTTCGACGTCGCCCACGCCCGGGGCGTCGTCATCGGGGACGTGAGCGACCGGAACTTCGTCGTTCCCGTCGATGTGTCCGGGGCGGTCGAGCGGCCCGCCCGGGTGGTCGGCATCGACTGCGACGGGTACGACGTGCCGGGCCGCGACCCGACGACCGGGCGGCCCCGCCGTTACGGCGAGCCGCTCGGCACCCCACCGCACGTCCCGCCCGAGCTCCTGGCGCTACCGACCCTGCGGGGCGTTCCCCGCACCCGGGCCCACGACCGCTACGGGCTGGCCTCGCTCCTCTTCCCGGTGCTGGTCGGAACCTACGCGCACGAGGTGGTGGACACGAACGGGCGGACGCTGCCGGACCTCGTCGCCCTCGTCCGGGCCGGGCAGTTCCCGCACGCCCCGGTGACCCCGCTCCCGCCGGGGCTCGAGCCGAAGGACCAGACCGGCCGGTGGAAGTACTTCCCAGGCGAGGTGCGGCAGCTCTTCGTCCGGGCGTTTAGGGACGGCCATCGGGACCCCGCCCTTCGGCCGACCGCGGCCGAGTGGCGGGCGGCGCTCCGCCGGTGGCTCGCGGCCAAGGTGGCGCGGGTGCCGGCGGTCGGACCGGCCCTCGGGCCGGCCCTGGTCGGGTTCCTCCGCGGCCGGCTCACCCGGCAACGGCTCGTCCAGGCCCTGGACCTCGCCGCCGCCCGGCTCGACCTCGCCCCGGCCTGGGCGTGGCTCAAGGCCGGGAACCGCCTCCGGTGGGGGGCGGCGGGTGTCGCCGCGGCGGTGCTCGTCGGGGCGTCGCTACTCCGCGGCCCCGCGCCGACCGGCCCGGTGGCCGACGACCCGGCTCGGGGCCGGGCCGAGGCGTCAACGGTCGGTGACCCTGTCCGCCCGGCCGGGCCGCCCCGGAGTGAGGCCGAGCGGCGGGCGGCGGAGGCCCGCTGGGAGGGGGCCCCGCCGGTGTTCCGTGAGGCACTCCGGGAGCGATTGGAGGGACAGCCGTGAAGGCGTTCTCGCTGAAACTCGACGACGGAGACCTGGCGCTTCTCGCCGCCCGGGCCGCGGCCGCGGGGGAGAAGCCCGCGACCCACGCCCGGCGGCTGCTGCTCGCCGCGCTCAAGTCCGGGGCGTCGCCCGCGGCCCCGACACCACCGGCGGGCGGGCCGGCCGCGCCCGCACCGGCGGACGGGCTCCGGCGGGCCGTCTGGTGCCTGCTCGTGGCGTTGAGCCCCGACCTGGACGAGGACCGGGCCCGGGCGTTCGTCGAGGCGTACTTCGACGCCCCGGCCGCGCCTGGCTACGCGCCGCGCAGGGGGGTCAAGCCGTGATCAAGGTGGGGGTCTTGGCCGGGTCCGGCCGCTACTACGAGCGGGACACGAGCCCCGGCGCGTACTACGGCGCGGCGGCCGTCGGGGTCGTGGCGGGCGGGGCCGCCGCGGCGGCCGGGCTGTCGGCCGTCGCGACCGCGGCCGAGCTCGACAACGTCCTCGCCGGCCGCTCGGCGGACGGCACCCGGGAACTCCTCCGCCCGCACCCGGAGCGGAAGCCGGGGTGCGAGCTCCACGCCGCCCCGGACAAGTCGGTGTCGGCGCTCTTCGCCACCTCACCGCCGGGGGTCGCCCGGGCCCTTGCCGTCGCGTCGGAGGCGGCGCTCCGGGTGATGCTCGCCGAGGCCGAGGCCGTGGGCGGGGTGACCCGCCGCGGGAAGGCCGGGCGGACCCACGAGCGGGGGAAGCTCGTCTTCGTCACCTACACCCACACCACCTCGCGGGCCGGCGACCCGCACCTCCACCACCACGTTGTGGTCCCGAACCTGGTTCTCCGGCCGGACGGCACCTGGGGGGCGCACCACAACCGGCTTCTTTACAAGGCCCAAGCCCGGCTGACCGCCACCTACAACCGGGCTCTCCGGGACAACCTCGTGGCCCTCGGCATCGACGCCCGGCTCGAGAACGGGCGGTGCGTGGTGGGCGGGGTGCCGCGGGCCCTGTGCGAGGCGTTCTCCACCCGCCGCAAGGAGGTGGTGGCCGCCAAGGGCGGCTACCACGCGAAGGACCCGGAGGCTGCCCAGAAGGCGGCCTGGGCCACCCGCGGGCGGAAGGCCCGCACGCCCGAGACCGAGCTCCGGGAGCAGTGGCGGGCAGTGGCCGAGGCCCACGGATACGACCCGGCCGCGTCGGTCGTCCGAGTGCCGGCCGCGGACCAAGTCGAGGCCGTCCGCCGGGCGGCCGAGGCCGCGTACCCCGGGCCCGGCCAGGGGTCGCCGGGGACGGCACCGGTGCCGGCCGTGAAGGTGCCGGCCGCGGCCGCCCGTCCGGCGAGCCCTGAGGCGGCACGGATCCGAACCGCAGCCGAGTCGCTACCGGCAGTCGGTATCACACGACACCCCCAGCCCGCCCCGCAGACCCGCACCCCGAAGGAGGAGAGGCAGTCGGTCGCGGCCGCCCCCGCACCGTCGTCCCTGGCGCCGCCTACCCTGGCGAGGCCGCCGGCTCCCACCGCCGCCAAGGGATCCCGCGGCGACCGGGACGTGGGGCCGACCGCCCTCGCCCGGGCGGCCCAGGCCGCCGACCGGGGCGACCTCCCCCTCCGCCGCTCGCCCGAGCGGCTGGCCCGGCGGGCGGTGAAGCGGGCCGTGGCCGGCCTGGCGGATCGATTTGCCCACTTCGGCCCGGACCAGATCGAGGCGGGAGCGATGGTCGTACTCAAGGCCTGGGAGCGGCTCGGGGTGGGGGCAGAGCGCGAGACCGCCCCGGCCCTGGCCGCCGCCATCCAGGACCTCCGCGAACGCCCGCAGGGGTACGGCCTCCTCCGGCTGCCGGACGCCGCCGGGTACGCCACCGCCCGCCAGTGGAAGCTCGAGCAGGCGGCGGCCCGCGACCTCACGCGGCTCGCCCACGGGAGGGTCCGGAAGGCCCCCCCGCCGTCGGCCGTCCTCCGGGGGCTCGCCCGGGCCGACCTCACGCCCGAACAGAAGGGGGCGGTGACCGGGGCCGTCTGCGCTCCGTCCCGCCTCGCGCTCGTGGACGGGGTCGGCCGGGCCGGGAAGACGGCCGTCGCCCGGGAGGTGTGCGGGGCGTACGCCCGGGCCGGCCGGGCGGTGTACGCCGTGGCCGGCACCGCCCTCGGGGCGGACGCCCTGGTCGCGGGCACCGCCACCCGCCCGCTGTCCGTCACCCACTTCAACCTCCTCACCCGCCGGCCGGGAGTGGTCGAGACCTGGAACCACGTCTTTCGGGCGGTCCGGGGGAAGCAGTTCCGAAGCCCCGCCCACCTCGCGCGGTACGCGGAAGCCGTCCACCGGCGGCTCAAGGCCCCGCCCGTCACGCTCGGCCGGAACGCGGTGGTGGTGGTGGACGACGCCCACCGGGTGGCGACCGCCGACCTCGCCCCGCTCCTCCGCCGGGCCCGGAAGGCCGGGGCCAAGGTGGTCCTGGTCGGGGACTCGAAAGGCCTCCTCCCGGCCCGCCCGGCCGGGGCCTTCGCCCACGCCGTCCGGGCCCGGCCGGCGGCGGCCCTCACCCCGCCGCTGCCGGCCGCCGACCCGGCCGTCCGGGAGGCGGTCCGGCACCTCGCGGGCGGCCGCGGGGGCGAGGCGGCGCGGGCGCTCGCGGACGGGCGGACCCTGACTACGGCCGACCGGCCCCGGACGCGCCTCCTCGCCGAGTACCGCCGGGGCGGGCACCTGGCGAGGCCGGACGGGGCAGCGGTCCTCGCCGCCACCGAGGCCGCGGCCCGGTCGGTGAACCGGGCCGTGCAGCGGCTCCGCCGGGCGGCCGGGCACCTCGGCCGCCCGGCGGCCGGCGACCGGTGCCGGGTGTACGTCGGCGACCGGGTGGAGGTCACCCGGTCTTACCGCAAGGCCGGGGTTGCGGCCCACGCGCTCGGCACACTCGTCGCGGTCGGGCCGAACCGCCACCGGGTGCGGCTCGACGGCGGGCGGACGGTCACCGTGCCGGCGAAGGACGCCCCGCTCCGGCCGGCCTACGCCCTCGGCCCCACGGCCGCCGCCGGCCACGCCTTCGAGCGGGCGTTCGTGCTCCTCGCCCCGCACCGGCCGGGGGCGGGGCGACCGGCCCGGCTGCCGAACCGGGACCAGGCGCTCGCCGTGCTCGCCCGGGTGGCAGGGCGGGCAGCCGTGTTCGCCCGGGCCCGGGACGTGGCCGACGGCTCCCTCGCCAAGGCGCTCGGCCGCCGGCCGCCGCCGGCGATGGCGATCGACGCGGCGGAGGTGTCCCGGCACCTGGTCCGGTCGCCCGTCCCGCGGCCGGGACAGACCCAACAGCCCGGTTACTGAAAGGAGGTGTCTCGTGCGAAACGCACTGGCCTACGGCCTCGTGTTCGGCGTCGCCCCGGTCCACGTCGGGTACGCGGCCGTCATGGCCGTCCCGGCGGTGGAAGCGGGCGGCTTCTGGTGGGTGTTCCACCTCGCGGCCGGGGTCTACCTCTGGCTCTTGGTCCTCGACTGCCTCGCCGCCCCGGCCGGCGACCCGGCGGCCCGGCGGCGGGCGCTCGTCCTCCGCTGGTACCTGCTCCCCGTCGCGGGGTTCGCCCTGCTCCACGCCGCGGCGGTGCTCGTGACCGCGTGCGGCCCGGAGTGGGAGTCGCTCGCCCGGGCGGCCGCCCCGCCCGCGGCCCCGGCCGAGGTGCGGCCGGGCGAGGTCCCACCGCCCCCGGGCGGCCCGCCCCGGTCCATCGGCCCGTTCCTCGGGGCGGGGCTCGACCTCGTCGGCCGGGCGGCGCGGGCGGCGTTCGTGTTCCTGTACCGGCTCTGGCTCGGGACGCCGGTGTGGCTCTTCCTCCTCGCGGCCGCGGTCGCGTGGAGCCTTACTCCAGCGAAGAAAGTGAGGTGACTCGTGGACAACGTGATCCCGGCCTACGCGGGCTTGATGCTCTTCTTCATGGCGTTCCTGCTGCTCCGGGCCGGGTTCGACCGGCTCGAGCGGCTGTTCGGGAAGAAGCCCCCGACCGAGGTGTCGGTCACGCCGCTCCGCGGGGAGGGGCTCGTCACGCCGGCCGATGCGTCGGCCCGGGCGGACGCGGCCCGGGCGAAGGACCCCCGCCACCCGGCGGACTTCCCGGGCATCCCGTTCGGGTCGGCCCACCTGCCGCTCTCGGCCCTTTACACCCACTTCCTCATCCAGGGCACGACCGGGAGCGGGAAGACGGTCACGCTCGAGCGGATCCTGGCGTCGGTCCTGCGGGGGCCGATGGCCTCCGGCCCCGGACGGGTCCGGGCGGTGGTGTTCGACCCGAAGGGGGAGTGGCCGTCGAAGGCGTTCGCCTGGGCCCCGCCGCACGCGGACCTCGTGCTCCTCCACCCGTTCGACCGGCGGGGGAGCCGGTGGGAGCTGCACGAGGACTTCCGCACCCGGGCGGAGCTCCTCCAGCTCGCCGAGATGCTGGTGCCGGACGACAAGAAGGACGCGAACCCGTACTTCCGGGACGCCGCCCGGGCGGTCACCTCCGCCGTGCTGACGGCGCTCTCCGCCCACCGCGGGGCGTGGGGGCTGGGCGACGTCCTGTACTTCGCCCGCACCCGCGACCGTCTCCGGGCCGTCCTCGGCGTCCTGCCCGAGACCCGGGACGTGGCCGGGCAGTTCTTAAACGCCCGCTCGGCGAAGGACGTGGTGGCCACCCTGGGCTCGTGCCTGGGTAAGTTCTCGCCGGTCGCCGCCTGCTGGGACCGGGCCGACACGGGGGTGTCCCTCGCCGGGTTCATGGGCCGCTCCGGGGTGCTCATCCTCGGGCACGACCCGACCGTGACGGCGGCCCTCCGGGGCGTCAACCGGCTGGTGGTGAAGCGGCTGACCGAGCTCGCCCTCTCCCGTCAGGGGCAGGACGACCTGACCCTCTTCGCGTTCGACGAGTTCCGCCAGTTCGGCCGGTCCGAGGGCCTCCTCGACGTGGCCATCCAGGGCCGCTCGAGCGGGGCGAGCCTCGTCGTCGCCTTCCAGGATGTGAACGGCCTCGACGCCACCCACGACGGGAAGACCGCGCGGGAGCTCCTGTCGCTCCTCCAGAACCGGCTCTTCCTGACCGCGGGTTCGACGGAGGCGGCGGCCTACGCGGCCGGGGCCTTCGGCAAGCAGGAGGTGAAGGAGGTGTCCCCCGGCACCTCGGCCCAGACGAACGCCGGGGCCGGCGTCCCGGCCAGCACCACCGCGTCCCAGAGCACGCGGGTCACCCTCCGCGAGGTGGTGCTCCCGGCCGAGGTTCTGGGGCTCCCGCCGGCCGACCCGGCGGCCGACAGGTTGTCGGCCTTCTACCAGTCGCCGGTCACCGGCGGGTTCCGCCACGAGGGGCCGTTCCTGGCCCCGCTCCGGGCGCTCCCGCCGGCCGGCCGGTTCCCGAACATCGTCCGGCGGCCGCCCGGCCACCAGGCGCTCCGCCCCCGCGGGCGGGCGGACCTGGCCCGGCTCGGGCTGCCGCCGACCCCGGAACTGCTCGCGGCGATGGGCCTCTAGCAGTCGTGTTCCCTTTTCCCTGATCCAGATGGAGGTGTGCGATGCGGTACGTGACGATGGCCGCCCTCGTGGCGGCGGTGTGGGTCATCCCGAGCGCCCGCGCGGACGACGCCCGGCCAGCGGCGAAGACGCCCGCGGCGGAGGCCCGGGAGGACGTGCGGGTCGAGATCGCCCGGCGGACGTCCGGGCAGGTCGGGACTGCGGAAGAGGGCCTGAAGGCCGCGACGGACGCCTTCGCGGCGGCCGTCGCCAAGTTCGACCTGAAGGCCGTGGACTCCCTGGACCTGACGGCCGAGGCGGGCCTGAAGGCCTGCGAGCGGCTCGAGGCGGCGTTCAAGGACGCGGCCGGCCGGGCCCGCTCGTACCAGGCGGCGGTCAAGTCCCTCCGGGCCGAGACCGAGAAGGCCCCGGAGGTGTACCGCCAGCTCGCCGGGTACTACCGGGGCGAGGCCGGGAAGACCCAGACGCCGACGTTCAAGGCCAACTACCTGAAGCTGGCCGAGAACAGCGAGGCGATGGCGAAGGTGATGGAGGACCGGCTCAAGGACCTGGACGCCCTGGCGGCCGGCGGGACGGCCGACCGGAAGCCGGCCGAGGGTGACGTCGAGGTCGTCACCTTCCTCGAAGAGGGGACGAAGTTCTTCCGCGACATGGGGGCGTTCTTCAAGGCCACCCCGGGGGCCCTGTCGGCGACCGAGCGGAAGCGGTTCAAGGACGACCTGAAGGCGCTGGCCGAGCAGACCAACCGGTTCATGGAGGCGTTCAAGGCGTTCTCGGAAAAGCTCAAGGCCGCGCCCGTCTCCCAGAAGCTCAAGGCCGAGCGTGAGCGGGACCTGGCCGCCGCCCGTGAGCGGGACCGGGACCGCGAACTCGGCCGGGCCAAGGCCCTCCTGGCCGAGGCGGACGGGCTCCTCGCCAAGCGGGCCGAGGAGTGGGCCGTCCTCGAGCCGGCCTTGAAGGCGATGGTCGATAACGGGCAGCACGCGGGTGCCCGGCAGGCCCTCGCCAACTGGGAGGCGTCCTGGCGGCGGGAGGCGCAGAAGTACGCGAGCCCGGCCGTCACGGTGGCCGGCGGCCGGGCGGTCGCGACCCACGCGGCGCTCGTCCCGGCCGAGCACTACCCGGTGGTCCGCGGCGGCTCGGCCGCCGGGTTCGCCCGGGTGGTCCGCCGGCTCCCGGCGGGCGGGGTCGAGGTGGAGGCGGTGGTCGGGGAGCTCAAGCCCGGCGACACCCTCCTGGTCAGGGTCGTCTGACGGTCGCCACGGACGGCTTGCGGCCCACGGAGGGGCCTTTTCCCGAACGCCCGCGGCGGCCGCAGGCGCGGTCCGGTCCCGAAGGAGGAGCCCGATGAGGAAGTCCTGTCGGCCGCTCGTGAGCGAGCGGTTCATGGTCGAAGTGTGCGAGTTGGCACTGAGGTTCGCGGGCCGGCCCTGGTGCGCCGGGCCCCCGACGAAGGAGGAGGTGATCCGGTTCGTAAGCGCGGTGTGTTTCCGAGTCGAGCGGGAGCTCGAGCGGCACCGCGCGGAGGCCTTCGCCCGGGCGTCCAAACCCGGGCGGAACTAACGAAGGAGTGTGTCATGAACGGCTGGAACGGTCATGAACGCGCTGGCTAAGGGCGACGCCCTGGTCGGCACGCGCGCGAGGGCGGGCCGCCCGCCCGGCGAGGTGATGGAGGAGCTGCTCGAGCGGCTCTCCCGCCTCGAGGCCGGGCTCACGGCGGTGCTCGGGCGGCTCGCCACGGAACGGGCGGGGCAGGCGTGGTACGGCACGGCCGAACTCGCCGCCCTCCTCGGGAAGGAGGAGTTCACGGTCCGCGAGTGGTGCCGGCTCGGCCGCATCCACGCGGAGAAGAAGCGGAGCGGACGAGGGCGGCACCGGGCCTGGGCCGTGTCCGCGGCCGAGGTCGAGCGGTACCGCCGGGAGGGGCTCCTGCCCCCGCGGTGACGGGAGTCGGGGCGGGGGGTTAGGGCGGTTAAGTCACACCGCCCCGGCCCCCGCCCACACCACGAAAGGAGGTCCACCCAAACGCCGTTCTACGCGGAAGGCAGGTGCGTGATGGACGAGAGCGGGCCGCTCCGGGCAAAGCTCGGACGGCTTCGGCAGAAGGCGCGCTACTACGACCGGGTGCGGCTGGTCTTTCACCTGGAGGCCGCCCTGGCCGCGATCGACGAGTTGGAGGAGCGCTTGGCCGAGCTCGAGCGGGCGTCCGGCGATCCGGCTTCATCCCCGGCCCCGGCACCCGCGCTCGACCGGCCCACCGACACGCCCCCGGCCGACCCGGCCGCGGCGTGCGGGTTCACCTGAGGTTAGCGGCCCGCGGGGTGACCGTGCGTCACCGGAACCGCGGGCCGTCTTCGTTCGCTGAGCCCCCGGGCTCCGGCCGTGTGGCCCCGAGAGCGTCACACACTTCCTTTGCAAGACGACGCCGATACCGACTGGAGACGTTGATGAGACCGCACCCGGCTTGGCCGACCGACGTGCCCCGCCCGCGAAGGCGGCGGGGGCCGGCTGCCGTGTGGCCGCGGCTCGTCCTGACGGCCGCGGTCGCGGCCGCGGTGCTCTCGGCCCTTTCGGCCCGCCGCGGTCAGGGGGACGTGCGGTTTAGGGGGGCGGTCCGAACCGGTCAGGTGTCGCGGCCGGCGGTCACTCCTGTTGCGGACTACTACCCGCCGTCAGCCTTTTCCGCGCCAGCTCGGCCGCCGCCTTGAGCTTCTTGGCGAGGACTGCCTTTGGCGGAACAGATTCCTCGCGCCGAACTCGTCCCCGAACTCGGCCACCAATTGTGCCGACAGCGTCGGCACAATCTGCTCGCCATAGCCCACCCGCTTGCTGCCGAGGACCCCGGTCCGGATCCGTGTGCCCACCTGCCAGTAGAGGAGCACGATCGCCGAGTTCACCGCGGCGGCTGTCACGTCGCGGGCGCTGGTGATCAGGTTTCGCACGTCTCGGAGGAGCGCGGCTTCGCCGGCGGGCACGAGTTCCGCCGTCCGCCGGACCGGCTTTTGCGGCTTGCCCTTTCGTTTCGCCATGTCGCTCCTTTCAGAACGCGCCCATCGCGCCCCGAAGGTATCAGGGTCGTTGACGTCCCAACAAGCCGAGGAGGTCTTCGCACCGCACGTCCGTCGTCATCGCCCGTCGGTCGGTTGACCCGATGCGGGCTCCCACGGCCCGCCCGGCTCCCACCGGGACTCGAATGCCGCGTCCCCCGCCGCGGCGGCCAGCACCGGGACGAGGAATGCCCGCACCTCGGCCACCACTCCGTCGAGCTCCCCGACGACCTTCCCCACCTCCGGGCCGCCTCGCTTGCGGAACGCCGCCCACTGCCGCAGCTTCGCCTCGTCCGTTGCGAACGCGTCCGTCAGTGCCACAGGCGGGGCGGCCGGGACCGGCGTCTTCCGCCGCCCGAAGGTCGCCCGCACCGCCTCCACCAGGACGGGCCCGGTGAATGGGAAGGAGCGGGCGAGGACGACCACGTCGTAGAAGTCCTTCATCCGGCTGTTGGCGAGCCCGAGCGACACCATCGCCTCGAGCTTCTCGGCGACCACCGTCTCCCGCGGGTAGGCCCGGAGTCGCGGGCGGCCCATCCCGAGAAGGGTCGGGAATTCGACCGCCTCGGCCGCGGGGGTGATGGCGTCCCCGAACCCGACGTCGACCTGGAAGTCGATGCGGGCCGTCCCAAGCCGGGCGACGAGTGTGACCCGCTGGCCACCGTACTCCCGTTCCTCCCGGATGGGTCGGACTTCGACCGTGTCGGCGGCGAACGCGAGCCCGTCGCCGGGGGCGGAGGCGTTGCACAGGGAGCGGAAGACGGCCGCGAGCCGGGCCGCGTCCGGGTCGCCGAACCCGAGGAGGTCGAGGTCTCGGGTCGGCCGGTGGAGGTGGCCGGTCCAGAGGGCGAAGAGCATCGCGCCCTTGAGGACGAACCCCGGGGCGTGCTCGGACTCCCCGAGCCGGAAGAGGAGCCGCTCGACCCCGTACCTGGTGAGGAGGAGCTGGAAGTCCTCGCCGGACGCGCGGCTGAGGTTCAGCAGGCGCTGGCGAACGGAGGCCGCGACGTTCTTCCCGCTCATACCAGCGACTCGAGGTACGGCCGCATGACGTTCGCCATCCGGCAGACCTTAGCCGCGGCCCAGAGCTCGTCCATCGTTACCCGCTTCCCCCGCCAGCAGTCGCGGAGGGCCTCGACGGCGACATCCCCACCCACCTTGTTCCGGAACTTGAAGCAGTCGGCGACGGTCTTGGCCGGCGCGTAGACCCGCACCGTCACCCCCTCGACCGGGTGCTCCTCGACCATCTCCGTGAGTGCCGCCCCCGAGAACCGGTTGATGCGGAGCCGCGGGTAATCGACCTTCGGTGCCCACCCCTTGGGCGGGATCGCCAGCCACACCTCGTGCGGCGACTGGGTCGTCAGGCCGTGAAACCGGAGGGCGGAGAGGAGGCAGACGACCCCGACCGGCACCCGCCGGGCCGCCTCGGCCAGGCTGTGGTGCTGGGTGACCTCGGCCTCCGGCCAGGCGTACACCCCCCGGCCGACCCGGTCGATGAGCCCCCGGCGGAACAGCCGGTCGAGGTAGTCGGGCGGGATGCCCCGTTCGGCGAGATCCCGCGGCCGGGCTGCTCCCCGCTCCCGGACGAACGCGAGAGCAGCGTCCATTTTCGTACCCATGATTGATGCAATAATTCCTCGGAACATGTCGGAAACCTCCGAGGTATCATTGCATAACAGGCTGCCCGACGCAAGGCGTATCTGGCCACCGACCCGAGCAAGCCGAGACCGGGAGGTCGGGACACATGCGTGGTCCGTTTTGCCTCCACTTCTGACGTGATGGAGGTGTTAAGGACCAGTCGCCGCGGCCTGCCCGATGCGGTTATAACCCCCAACTCTCACGACAATCGCCCGACGGCGATGTCCGTTGGCCGGCTGCGCCCTTCCGCCCCACGACCTACTCCGGCGCTCACACCTTCTTCTGCTTTGCGCCAGAGCGCATGACCTCGTCCGGCGGGGGAAGTTCGGCCAGGAGTTCTGCCGGCAGGGACTCGAGGAGCCGGGTGACGTACGTGCTGACGGCGAGCGGCTTCTGGACGTCCCGGAGCGCGTACTCGGCCACCACCTCGTTCTTGTGCTTGCACAACACCACCCCGACGGAGGGATTGTCCGAAGCGTGCCGGAGCCGGTCATCCACGGCCGAGAGGTAGAAGTTCATTTTGCCCGCCGCCTCCGGGGTGAACCGCCGGGCCTTTAAGTCGAAGACCACGAAGCATCGGAGCGTCAGGTGGTAGAAGAGGAGGTCCAGATAGAAGTCGTCCCCGCCCACCTCCAGGTGATACTGCTCGCCGACGAACGCGAACCCGGCCCCGAGCTCGAGGAGGAACTTCCGGATGTGGTTCACGAGCCCCCGCTGGAGGTCGGCCTCGGCGTGCTCCTCGGCGAGCGTCAGGAACTGGAACGAGTAGGGGTCTTTCAAGGTCTCCCGGGCGAGGTCCGACTGGGGGGCGGGGAGTGCCCGGTCGAAGTTCGTGACGGCCTTGCCCCGACGCCGGTGAGCGTCGGTTTCGATCTGGTGCTCAAGCACGGCCCGGGACCAGCCGAACTCCCGGGTCGCCCGGGCATACCAGAGCCGGGCCTCGGGGTCCTTCACCCGCTCGAAGATAGTGACGTTGTGGAACCACGGGAGGGCGGCCACGGCGGGCGGCGGCGAGTCCAGTTGTCTCGCAGCCTGCGAGACAATCGGGCCGGGCTCCGAGTACGCCTGGTAGAAGGCCCGCATCCGGTAGAGGTTCTGGCGGGAGAAGCCGCCCACCCCCGGGAAGGCGACTTGGAGGTCGCGGCCGAGGAGGTTCACGACCTTGCTCCCCCAGCCGTCCGTCCGCTGCCGCTCGACGACCCCCCGCCCGATGTCCCAGTAGAGCTGGATGAGTTCCGTGTTGACGGCGACGGCGGCCCGAAGTTGGGCCGAGTGGACCCGGGTTTTTAAGTCCTCGAGGAAGACGGCGTACCCGGCCGGCAGGGCGTCCGCCGCCGTCAGCTCCATCCCCGAGCCCTGCCTCTTCCGACCCATAGACACCTCGCCTCCAAACGCCCTCGACTCTAGCAACCACCCCGCACCGGCGAAACCTGAAGGCAAAGACCCCCCTCGGGCAGCCACCCCCGCCGCGGGCGGCGGGACGGCCGGAACCGGTGGGCCGTCTACCCGCGGGGGACTGAGGCGTCAGGCCACCGCCTTGCCCGCCCGCGAGCGGCCGGGCCTGCGCACCTCGACCGGCAGGCCGGCGTTCTGAAGCCGCCCCCGGGCGATGTCGGCGTAGGCCGGGTTGAGCTCGACGCCCACGCAGTGCCGCCCGTGCCGCCCGGCCACGAGCCCCGTCGTGCCCGCCCCGAAGAACGGGTCGAGCACGGTCCCACCTGGAGGGCAGCCGGCGAGCACGCACGGGAGGGCAAGCGGCTCCGGGTAGGTGGCGAAGTGGGCCCCCTTGAACGGGCGGGTCGGGACCGTCCAGACGGTCCGCCGGGCCCGGAGCGCCTGCGGCTCCCACGGGACGCCGCTCCCCCGCGGCCCGGCGGGGTCGGCGTAGGAGAGCCGGGCCGGCCGGCGGAACCCGTTCCCGCTCCCGTGCCGGCAGACGGCCGGCTCCCGGACGGCGACCGCGTCGTAGTGGTACCGCTCGCTCTTCGACAGGAGGAACACGTACTCGTGGCTCCGGGTCGGCCGGTCCCGCACGCTCTCCGGCATCGGGTTGGGCTTCGCCCACACCACGTCCGACCGGAGGTACCAGCCGTCCGCCTGAAGCGCGAAG
This sequence comes from Isosphaera sp., assembly GCA_013822345.1. Taxonomy (GTDB): domain Bacteria; phylum Planctomycetota; class Planctomycetia; order Gemmatales; family Gemmataceae; genus Gemmata. Next base: position 502 of record PNKH01000010.1, on the reverse strand, counting down.
GCCACCCGCCAGGGGATGCCGACCAGGTCCTTGGGCTTGAGGACCGGGTGCGCGTTCACCCACGCCCCGGTCCGCTCCCGCGTCGGGAGCGAGCCGAACCGCTCGAGCCGCCGGAGGGACGGGCTCGTGACCGGCCGCCGCCCGCCGCGGCCCGTCCGCCGCCCCTGGCTACCCCAGGAGCCGGCGTAGGAGTCGCCCAGCACCAGCCACAGGGTGCCGTCGTCCCGGAGCACCCGGCGGACCTCGCGGAAGGCGGCGACGAGCGCCGCCACGTACCCCTCCGGGGTGGGCTCGAGGCCGAGCTGACCCGTGGCCCCGTAGTCCCGGAGGCCCCAGTAGGGCGGTGAGGTGACGCAGGTGTGGGCCGAACCGGCCGGGAGGGACGGCAAGAGGGAGAGGCAGGAGCCGATGAGGATGGTCGTCGTCATGCCAACCCGGACCGCGGGCGGGGAGTCCGCCGCTCTCGGGTTGGACGGTCGGCCGCCCCGGGGCACGGCTTAAC
>PNKH01000009.1 GCA_013822345.1 Isosphaera sp. | reverse complement strand
GGCGCCGCCCGCCGACCCTCCGCCGGCGTGGCCGGACGTCTTGCCCTACGCCCTGACGGCGTTCTTCGCCCTGAACCCGGCGACGATGGAGTTGGTGATCTTCGCCCACCTCCACGGCTACCTCCTGTACCTCGTCCTCCTCCTCGGGGCGGTCGGCCTGCTGCTCCGCCACCTCTCCGGGCCGCGGGCCGGAAGCCTGGCGAGTCCGGCCCTCTGGGCGGCGTGGGTCCTCACCCTGGTGTCCGCGTTCACCTACGAGCTCGGGCAGCTGTTCGCCGTCCTCGCCGGGCTGCTCGCCGCCGTCGTCGCCTACCCGCGGGCCGGACTCCCGAAGGCGGTGACGGTGGTCGCGCTGTTCGCCGTCGTGCCGGTCGCGTACCAGGCGGTGAACGCCCACGACCTCGAGGTTCACCGCGGCCGGTACACCCCGGACGAGGCGCCGGCGGCAATCCGCGAGCGGGTGTTCACCCGGGCGACGGTCAACCACTCGGTCCGGTTCGCCCTGTTCACCGCCGTCCACCCGGTCTGCCCGTCGGTGCTGCAACTGAGCTACGTCGAGGGCCGTATCCACCAGGCCGAGGTGGTCTGGGACGGGCGGGCGCGGCGGCACTGCGGGCCGGCGGTCGCGGCCTCGGCGGTGGTGCTGGCGCTCGCCGCCGGGTGCGGGCTGGCCGGGCTGCGGAACCTCGTGCGGCGCGGCGACCGGCTCCTGCTGCTCGTCGCCGGGCTGTTCGCCGCGCTGTACGGGATGTACGCCGGGATCACCGTGCTCGGGCGGATGAACCTCCGGCCGGACCCGCACCCGACGCTCGTGCGGAACACCTACTACGCGTACTTCGGGCTCCTGTTCCTGCTCGTCGGGCTGTACGCGGCGTGGCAGGGGCTGGGCCGGGGCGGCCCGGGCGGGTCCGCCCGCACGTGGCTGCTCGCCGGGCTGCTCGCCCTGACGGCGGTCGGGGGCGAGCGGGTCCGCGAGGTGAACCTCGACATCGCCGTCCAGATGACGCCCGAGACGCGGCCGCTCCGGGCGGTGCAGAAGTTCCTGGACGACCACCGCGGCGAGCCGGACCTGACGATCGCGATCGACTACGAGCACTCCGACCCGGTCCCGCGGATGTGCGGCCGGCCGGTCACCTGGATCGTGTTCCGGCGGGTGCTGACGGACAACCCGAAGTACGGGATCGTGATCCGGGGGACGAAGGCAGTGGTCGTGTCCGGCCCTGGCGCCGCGTCACCGGCGGAGGCGGCCCGTGGGAACTGATCTGCGAGACGTGTCGGCGGCGGTCCTGGCCGGGGGGCTCGGGACGCGGCTGCGGTCGGTGGTCGCAGACCGCCCGAAGGTACTCGCGCCGGTCGCCGGCAAGCCGTTCCTCGCCCACCTGCTCGGGCAGCTCGCCCGGGCCGGGGTGCGCGACGCGGTCCTGCTTGTCGGGTACGGGGCGGACCAGGTGAAGGCCGCGTTCGGCGACGGGTACGGCGGGGTGCGGCTCGCGTACTCGGCGGAGCCGGCGCCGCTCGGGACCGGCGGGGCGGTGCGGCACGCCTTGCCACTGCTCCGCGGTCGCTCGGTGCTGCTGCTGAACGGCGACTCGTACTGCGACGTAGACCTCGCCGCACTGTGCGACACCCACGCCGCCGACGCCACGCTCACCCTGACGCGGGTCGAGGACGCCGCGCGGTTCGGGCGGGTGGTGCTCGGCGCCGGCGACCGGGTGACGGACTTCGGGGAGAAGCGGCCGGACCCGGGGCCGGGGTGGATCAACGCCGGGGTGTACCTGTTCCGCCGCGACCTGCTCGGCGCCGTGCCGGCCGGGGTGCCGGTGTCGCTGGAGCGGGACGTGTTGCCGGGGTGGGTGCGGGGCGGGGGCGTGCGCGGGTTCCGCGGCGGCCGGTTCATCGACATCGGGGTGCCGGAGTCGTACGCGGCGGCCGACGACTTCTTTGCCGCGCCCCGGGGACGCGGGGGGGCGGGATGCGTAGCCAGGTGACGGGGATGTGGGCGTACCGGCACTTCCTGCTGGCGCTGGTCCGGCTCGACCTCCGCCAGCGGTACCAGCGGTCGGCGCTCGGCCTCGGGTGGACGCTGGTCCAGCCGCTGGCGATGGCCGCCACGTTCGTGTTCGTGTTCAGCGGCGTCCTCGGGATGTCTCCGGCCACCTACACCACGACGCTGCTGGTCGGGCTGGCGGTGTGGGGGTTCCTGAAGGAGTCGGCGGTCGGCGGGTGCTCGGCCCTGGTGGAGAACGAGTCTTACATCCGCCAGTGCCCGCTCCCGTACGGGCTGTACCCGCTCCGGCTGGTGCTCGGGTACGCGATCCACGCGGCGCTGGCCCTGATGGTCGCGGCCCTGGCGGTCGTGCTGACGGACGGGCACGCCGGGAAGCTCCGGCTGCTGTGGGCGGTCGCCCCGGCGCTGCTGATGATCCTGGCCGCCGGGTGGGCGGTGGCGACGGTGTTCTCGTTCGCCCAGGTCTACTTCCACGACACCAAGCACCTGCTGGAGGTCGGGGCGCAGATCCTGTTCTTCCTCACCCCGATCATCTACCCGCCGGACGTGCTCGTGAACAAGGGCCTCGGGTGGCTGGTCCGGCTCAACCCGGTGAACCTGTACCTGGAGCTGGTCCGCCGCCCGCTCACCACCGGCGAGCTGCCGGACGCGAAGCTGTACCTGTACGCGGCGGCGCTGACCGCGGCGCTGGTCGGGGTCGCGTTCGCGGCCGTCGCCACGCTCCGGAAGCGCGTCGCCATCCACCTGTGAGTTCGGGGCGTCGGCCTCGGGGTGTCCGTGTCGCCCGCCCAGGGGTTGCGCTGCGCTCCACCCCTGGCTACCCTCAAGCGCCGCTCCGCGGCTGAAGACCCGGATGTAGCCCCGGAGGGGCGGCCGACGGTAGCCAGGGGTGGAGCGAACGGCCCGCCAGGGCCGGAGCGCAACCCCTGGCGGCCTACGGCGAAGTCCGGGCCGCGGCCCTCGGCGGGCGACTGGGACGGCACCGCGCCGGAACCCGCCTTGACTCGCCGCGCCGGGGCGCCGTACCCTACCGCCTCCCCGCCAAGGAAGGCGACATGATCAGCGTCCTGTTCTGCTCCCGGGCGAAGGACAACCCGGACTCCGCGCTCCCCCGCCTGCTCGACTCGGCGGCCGCCCACACCACCCCGGCGGAGCGCGAGAACCTCGAGTTCCTCATCAAGTTCGACGCGGACGACGACACCCGCCCGTCGGCCGCCGACCTGGCCCGGTACCCGTTCCGGGTGCGGCCGTTCGTGTGGTCCCGCGGGGAGGGCCGGCACGCCCTGCACCACGCCCAGGAGTACCTGTTCGCCCAGCGCGACCCGCGGTCCCGGTTCTGCCTGATGACCGCGGACGACTTCGTCTTCACCCGCCCCGGGTTCGTGTCGGAGATCCTGGCGGTCGAGGACGAGTTCGCGATTCTCGGGTACGTCCGCCCGCCGATCGAGGCGTACGCCGGGCGGTGGGAAGAGGAGCGGATGGTCCGCGACTGGGTGGTGTCGTTCGGGTGCTGGTCGCCGGTCGTCAGCGCCCGGCTGGTCGAGGTGTGCCAGAACTTCGGGTGGCAGGCGAACGTGGACAGCTGGCTGATGGGGCTGTCGGTCGCCCTGTACGACCTGTACGGGGTGCACGTCTGGCGGACGCACGAGCCGTTCTACGAGCGGCGCGGGGCGTTCGACCGGCCGGCGAGCTGCGGGGCCGCCCCGACTTACAACAACATGGAGCTGACGAACCACGTCGGCCCGGTGAACCGGTACTGGTTCGAGCTCGTCAAGCGGCAGGCCCGCAACGTCTACCTGAACATGATGCACGGGTCGGACCTGCGCCGCACCGCGTGGGGCTCGACCCCGACCCGCCTCTGGCGGCGGCTCCGCGAGCAGCCGCTCGGCCGGCTGCCGGGTCGCGCCCTCGCCCGCGCCCGCCGCACCCTGTCGTCGCTCTTCGCCTGACAACGCCGTCCGAGCCCGAGCGCCAGCGAGGGACACCCGGACCCTCGCTGGCGCTCGGGCTCGGACGTGACCGCCCGACGCACCCGGAGTCCACCCGCATGCACCTCGGCCGCCGAGACAAGGTCCCGTTCCCGGACTCGTACCGCGGGTTCCGGCTGATCCGCACCCACGGCCGGGTGTTCGCCTTCCCCCCGTCGGCGGACGCCGAGCGGATCCTGCGGACCCGCGGCCTGATGTTCCGCCACCCGGCGGTCCTGTCGGCCGGGACGCTCGAGGAGGCGCGGGCGGTCATCGACCGGTTCGACGACCAAGCGGACCGACCGGAGGCGGTGGGCGGCGGGGGCGGGTACGAGATCGTCCGCCACCGCGGCGCCCTGTACGCGGTGCCAAGCAGGGCGGGTGAGGTCGACCTGGACGTGGCGGACGACCGGCGGCGGGCCGGGGTGATCCCGGGCGGGAGCGTGGCCGAGCTGGAGGCGGCCGTCCCGCGGGCGGAGGCCGCCGCCCCGGTCGAGTTCGCCGGGTGGCTGCCGGTCTACCTGGTGTCCGGGAACTGCGGCCAGCACCCGCAGTTCGCCCACACCGGCGAGCCGCCGCCGGGGTACCGGTTCACCCACTCCGCCCCGCCCCCGCGCCCGCCGTCCTGGGCCGACCGCCTCCGCGACCGCGTCGCCCGGTTCGCCATCACGGTCGGGCGCGCGCTGCGGTCCGCGTTCTACGCCGCCCGGGTGCCGTTCACCTTCGTGCTGCCGGCCCGCGGGGTCACCCTCGCCGCCCGGTGGCACGTCCTCGCCGCGTTCGTCCGGCTGCTGGTCGTGCTGATCCGCCGCGGGTGCGGCCTCGGGGCGTCGTTCCGCTTCCTCCAGACGCGGCACCTCCAGTCGCAGTTGCTGCTGGGGAAGAAGGACCTCGTGTTCCTGACGAGCATGCCGTACACCTACGGCCAGAACCCGTGGGTGATCGAGATCGAGGACCCGACGACGCTCTTCTACCCGCTCGTCCAGAACGGCCACACCTGCGGGACGGCGCTCGCCGAGTCGCCGTACTTCCCGGCGGTGAAGGCCCTGTTGGAAGACGACAACTGCAAGGCGATCGTCACCCACATGCGGTCGACGGCGGAGCTGGTCCCGACCCTGTTCGGGAGCGAGGCGGTGCGGCGGAAGGTGGTGTACGCCCCGCTCGGGGTGCCGCTCCCGGCCCGGTGGCAGCGGCACGACCCGGAGCCGGCCGACGCGCCAGTCCATCTGCTGTTCATCAACTCGTGGTGCCAGGTGCCGGAGAACTTCTTCCTCCGCGGCGGGCTGGAGGTGCTGGAGGCGTTCGACCAACTCCGGCGGAAGTACCCGCAGGTCCGGCTGACGATGCGGACCGCGCTGCCGCTGCTCGACGACCACTACCACCGGATCGTCGAGTCCGGGTGGGTGCGGGTGGTGAACCGGTTCATGTCGGCCGGGGAGATGGCCGACCTGCACGCCGGCAGCCACGTCTTCCTCCTGCCGGCGGCCCGGGTGCACATCGTGTCGCTGCTGCAGGCGATGTCGTACGGGCTGCCGGTGGTCGGGTCGGACGGGTGGGGGATGGAGGAGTACCTGGAGGACGGGCACAACGGGCTGGTGGTCCGCGGGCGGTACGGGAAGGCGTCGTGGGCGGACCGCGACGCCGGGATGCTGCGGGAGAACTACGAGGAGACGTTCACCCCGGACCCGGCGGTTGTGGCCGGGCTGGTGGAGGCGGTGTCGCGCCTGATCGAGGACCGGGAGTTGCGGCGACGGCTCGGGCGGCAGGCTCGGCGCGACGTGGAGACGAAGTACACGGTCGGGCGGTGGAACGAGGCGTTGGCCGCGGCGTTCGACAAGGCGCGGGGGTGAACTGGACCGCGGCCGTCCCGGCCGCCCCGCTGCCGAGCTCATGCCGCGACGGGAATGACCGCGGACGCGACCGGGTTCATGACGCTCGGCGGCCGGGACGGCCGCGGTCCAGGAAAGACCCGTGTTCGACGACGTCGATCTGCTGGTGTGCGGGGCCGGGCCGGTCGGGTGCGTGGTGGCCGAGCGGGCCGCCTCCGTGCTCGGGTGGCGGGTCTTGGTCGTCGACCGCCGCCGGCACGTCGCCGGGAACTGCCACGACCCCGTCCACCCTTCCGGCGTCCGCGTCCACCGGTACGGCCCGCACTACTTCCGCACGAACGACGACGCCCTACTGCGGTACCTGTCGCGGTTCACCGAGTGGGTGCCGGCGAACTACGAGGTGCGGAGCCTCGTCCGCGGCGAACTGCTGCCGTTCCCGATCAACCTCACCACCCTGGAGCGGTTCTTCGGCCGCCCGCTCGACCCGACCACCGCGGGCGAGCTGCTGGACGGCGTGCGGACGCCGGTCGCGGAGCCGGTGAACTCGGAGGAGTACGTGCTCGGGCGGGTCGGCCGCGAGCTGTACGAGGCGTTCTACCTCGGCTACACGCGGAAGCAGTGGGGGCTGCACCCGCGCGACCTCGACCCGGGGGTGTGCGGCCGGGTGCCGGTCCGGCTCGACCGCGACCCGCGGTACGTGGGGCACAAGCACCAGGTGATGCCGCGCGACGGGTTCACCGCCCTGTTCGGCCGGATGCTCCGGCACCGGAAGATCCGCGTCGTCCTCGACTGCCCGTTCGCCGAGGTGCGCGGCTTGGTCCGGCCGCGCCGGGCGACCGTGTACACCGGCCCGGTGGACGAGTACTTCGGCCACGCCCTCGGCCGGCTGCCGTACCGGTCGCTGGAGTTCGAGTTCGTCCCGCACGCCGCCGAGTTCGTGCAACCCTGCGTGCAGATCAACTACCCGAACGACTTCCGGTTCACCCGGTCGGTCGAGGTGAAGCACGTCACCGGGCAGCGGCACCCGCACACGGTCGTCTGCTATGAGACCCCGGCGGCGACCGGCGAGCCGTACTACCCGGTGCCGCGGCCGGCGAACCGCGAGCTGTATGCCCGGTACGAGGAGCTGGCCCGGGCGGAGACGGCCCGGCGGCGGGTGTTCTTCTGCGGCCGGCTCGCCCAGTACCGGTACTTCAACACCGACGAGGTCATCCAGGAGGCGCTGCGGTGCTTCGACACGATCCGGCGGACCTGCACCGCACCTGCACCGTCGCCAACGGTTCGGGCGGCGTGACGGTCGGCGGCGTCCCGCTCGCCTCGTTCGCGGTCCCGGCCGAGTACCGGGTGGCCGGCGTCCACCCGTCGCCGACCGCGGACACGTCCGACCAGGTCCGGCTGGCGCTGCAGCAGTTGCACGCCGAGCGCCGCTTCACGCGGATCGAGTTCCCCGCGGACGGCGGCCTCGGACTGCGGTCGGTGCAGGCGAAACGGGCCGGCCTGGCGTTCGGTGACGTGACCCTCGCGGTCCGGCTCGACACCTGCGGGGCGTGGCGGCGGGAGGCGGAGCAGCGGTGGCCGCGCGGGTACGACGAGGTCGAGGCGGACTTCGCCGAACGGTGGGCGTTCGAGCACGCCGACGAGCGCGTGACCCCAGACGATGAGGTGCTGGCGTTCGTCCGTAAGCTCGGGTGGGGTGGATGCACGAGTCCGAGCCCGAGCGCGAGCGAGGGTGCCGCCCCGACCCTCGCTCGCGCTCGGGCTCGGACGGACGGCCCGCTCGTCACCGTCGGGATCGCCCACTACAACCTCGGCCGGTACCTGCCGGAGACGCTCGCCGCCCTCGCCGCACAAACCTACCCGCACGTCGAGGTCATCGTCATCGACGATGGGTCGACCGATTCCGCATCGGTCGCGGCGTTCGCCGAGATGGAGGCCCGCTACCCGCAATGGCGGTTCTTCGGGCAGGCGAACGCCGGGATCGGGGCGACGCGGAACCGCTGCCTCGAACTCGCCCGCGGCGAGTTCTTCGTCCCGGTGGACGCGGACAACCTGCCGCGCCCGGAAATGGTCGAGCGGTTCGTCACGGCCGCCGCCCGCAACCCCGACCTCGCCGCGATGAGCTGCTACTTCCTCGCCTTCGAGGACGGGGCCGGGAACCCGCCGGCTGACTTCCTCCACGCCCTGCGGCCGACCGGCGGGCCGCACATCCTCGCCGGCATCCGGAACGTGTACGGCGACGCGAACGCGGTCTTCCGCACCGACGTGTTCCGGGCGGTCGGCGGGTACGGCACCGACCGCGGGACGTCGTGCGAGGACTGGGAGGCGTTCGTCAAGCTGGTCCACGCCGGGCACCGGATCGGGGTGATTCCGGACCACCTGTTCTTCTACCGCCACCTCCCCGGCGGGTTCTCCCGGCGGACGAACTGGTACGCGAACCACAACCGCGTCCTGCGGCACTTCACCGGCACCGCCGGGCTGACCCCGGAGGACGCGGCCGGGCTGTGGGCGGCACTCCTCGGGTTCCACCAGCGGCTGGAGCAACTCGAGGACGCCGTGCCGCCGCGCCGGCACCGGGTGGCGGACGCGGTCCACTCGCTCGCCACCCGGGTGCGGCGCGTCTTCCGCCGCGGGGTGCGGTCGTGACCCGGCGGGCGGCGCGGGCGGTCGCGGCGTGGGTCGTCGCCGGTTACCTGGCCGCGACCGTCGCAGCGGCGCTCGTGATCGAGGTGGTGCGGCCCGAGTTGCGCGACGAAGAGTACGGGCGGCGGCTCGACGGGCTGCTGGCGCGGGTGAAGGAGAATCCGGGACGTCCGCTGGTGGTGGTGGTCGGGAGTTCGCGGGCGGCGATGGCGATCTGCCCGCGGGCGTGGGAGGAGGTCCGGCCGGGGACACCGACCGACCCGCTCGTATTCAACCTGTCACGGGTCGGCGGCGGGCCGCTGATGAACCTCCTGACCCTCCGCCGGCTGTACGCCGACGGAGTCCGCCCGGCGGCCGTGCTCCTCGAATACTGGCCGCCGCTACTCCGCCAGGACGGGCCGTTCCGCGAGGCCGACCGGATCGACGCGGACAAGCTGTACCTGGCCGACCGGCCGTTCGTCCGCGATTACCTCCCCGACCCGGACCGTGTCGAGCGGCGGATGCTCGAGTCGCGCCTGAACCCCGTCTCCGAGCACCGCACGCTGCTGCTCCGCCGACTCGTCCCCGGGTGGCTGCCGCGGGCCACGCGGATCGACCCGGCGGTCGACCCGCTCGACGGCTGGGGGTGGCTCCCCGGCCTGGACCGGCCGGCGCTCGCGCTGCAGTCGCGTGACACCCGGTTGTCACACCACGAGGGGACGTACCGGGCGCAGCTCCGCGGGTTGCGGGTCGATCCCGACGCCGACCACGCGATCCGGGAGGCGGTCGCGCTCGCCCGGGGGCACGGGGCGGCGGTCGGGTTCGTGTGGCTGCCGGAGTCGACCGAGTTCCGCGGGTGGTACCCGCCGGAGGCGGAGCGGCTCGGCCAAGCCTACCTGGCCCTGCTGCGCGACGGGTTGCGGGTCCCGCTGATCGACGCGCGGACGTGGCTGGACGACGAGGACCTGGCCGACGGGTTCCACGCCACGCGCCAAGGGGCCGAGGTGTTCACCCGCCCGCTCGGCCCGGCCGCGGCCGAATTCCTCGCCCGGTAGTCGCCCGGCGGGCGGCCGTGGTATACTCGCCACCACTCTCACCGCCCCAACCATTCCCCACCCGCACCACGATGCCCTCACGCACCCTCCTGCCGCTCGGGTTCGCCATGCTCGCCACCCCCGTCGCGCTCCTCGGCGGCGAACGCCCGACCCCGCAGCCGTTCAAGGCCGGCCGGTCCGTCACGGTGGCGGCCAACGGCATGGTCGCGACCAGCCACCCGCTCGCCGCCCAGGTCGGGCTCGACGTGCTGAAGAAGGGCGGGAACGCGGTCGACGCGGCCATCGCCACCAGCGCCGCGATGGGGCTGATGGAGCCGACCTCGTGCGGCATCGGCGGCGACCTGTACGCCATCGTGTACGAGGCGAAGACCGGCAAGCTCCACGGCCTGAACGCCAGCGGCCGAGCCCCGGCGAAGGCGACGGTCAAGCACTTCAAGGACCTCGGCCACGACCACATCCCGGAGTTCGGCCCGCTGTCGTGGTCCGTCCCCGGGTGCGTCGACGGGTGGGACCAACTGCGGCAGAGGTTCGGCACGCTGCCGTTCAAGGACCTGCTCGCCCCGAGCATCGACTACGCCCTGAAGGGGGTGCCGGTGCCGGAGGTGATCGCCGGCCACTGGAACAGCGCCCGCGGCGCCAAGATGCTCGCGGAGTGCCCGGGGCTGCGCGACACGTTCCTGGTGCCGGACGGCGACGGCCGCCGCCCGCCGCGCGCCGGCGAGGTGTTCAAGAACCCGCACCTGGCGAACTCGTACCGGCTGATCGCCGAGCACGGCCGGGACGCCTTCTACACCGGCGAGATCGCGAAGAAGATCGTCGCCTGCTCGGACGGGTGCGGCGGGCTGTTCACGCTGAAGGACTTCGCCGACCACCGGTCGGAGTGGGTCGAGCCGGTGCGGACGAGCTACCGCGGGTACGACGTGTGGGAGATCCCGCCGCCGGGCCAGGGGATCGCGGCGCTGCAGATGCTGAACCTGCTCGAGCCGCACGACCTGAAGAAGCTCGGCCCGACCTCGCCCGACTACTGGCACCTCCTGGTCGAGGCGAAGAAGCTGGCGTTCGCCGACCGGGCGAAGTACTACGCCGACCCGGCGTTCGCGAAGGTGCCGGTGCGCGAGCTGATCTCGAAGGAGTACGCGAAGGAGCGGGCCAGGCTGCTCGACCCGGCGAAGGCAGCGACGGACGTGCCGGCCGGCGACCCGCGGCCCGGCAAGTCGGAGACGATCTACCTGTGCGTGGTGGACAAGGACCGGAACTGCGTGTCGCTGATCCAGAGCAACTACATGGGGTTCGGGTCGTACCGCGGGGCGCCGGGGACCGGGTTCGGCATCCAGAACCGCGGCTGCCTGTTCGCCCTCGACGAGGCCCACGCGAACAAGCTCGAGCCCGGCAAGCGGCCGTTCCACACGATCATCCCGGCGATGGTCACGAAGGACGGGAAGCCGTTCCTCACGTTCGGGGTGATGGGCGGGGACATGCAGCCGCAGGGGCATGTGCAGGTGCTGGTGAACCTGCTCGACTTCGGGATGAACGTGCAGGCGGCGGGGGAGGCGCCGCGGGTCGAGCACCGCGGCAGCGCGGAGCCGACCGGCCGGCCGGCGAAGGGTGGCGGGGTGGTCGAAGCGGAGGCCGGCATCCCGGACGAGGTGGTGAAAGAGTTGGAGCGGCGCGGGCACGAGGTGCGGCGGGTGAAGGTGAACGGCGGCGGGTACCAGGGGATCCTGATCGACCTGCGGACGGGGGTGCTGCACGGCGGCAGCGAGGCCCGCAAGGACGGCGCCGCGGTGGGGTACTGACGGCCCGGCAGCTGTAGGGTGCCGTCGAGGGTCGCGCTTCGCGACCCGACGACGCACCGGGGGCGCGTGGTGCGTCGTCGGCCCGAAGCGGGCCTCGACGGCACCCTACTTCAGCCCGTACGCGGCGACCGCGTTCGCCCCGAACACCTTGGCGAACGCGGCACCGCCCTTCCCCTTCACGTACTTCTCGGCCAGGCCGAACACCGTCCCGAACGTCGCGAACGCGGCGCTCACCGGCCAGTTCGACCCGAACACCAGGCGGTCGGCCCCGAACGCCGCCCAGACGTGGTCGAGCACCGGGGCGTAGACCGCCGGGTCGGCCGGGGCGGTGCCGTCGCGCTTGCGCGTCCCCTCGACCAGCGCCGACAACTTGCAGTACACGTTCGGCCCGGCCGCCCCGCCGGCCGCGACCGCCTTCCGCCACGCCTCAGGCGGCTCCTTCCCGTCGGTCGCCGGGTTCCCCATGTGGTTCACGACCACCCGCAGCTTCGGCAGCTTCTCGGCCGCCTGCGCCGCGAGGAGGAACGTGCCGGCCCCGCCGTTCACATCGAGTGTCAGCCCGTTGTCACCGAGCGCCTTGAGCCGGTCCGCCCGTGTCGCGTCCGTGAGGGCGGCCTTTAACTCCGTCTCGTTGACCCGGATGCCGCGGAACAGCGGGTTCTTGGCGAACCGGGCGAGGTGCTTGGCGAAGTCCGTGTCGTCGGGGAGGAGCCGGCCGACGACGCCGGCGAGGAACGGCTCGTCCTTCGCTAGGTCGAGGAGCCACTGGTTGTCCTCGATCCGCGGGCTCGCCTCGACGACCACCGTGCCGGTGACGCCGAGCGGGGCGGCGAGCTTCTTGTACTCCGCCGGCAGGACGGTGCGGTACAGCAGGGTGTCGGTCTTCGCCGGCCACGGCACGCCGTCCTTGCGGGTCGGGTCGTAGAAGTGGGTGTGGGCGTCGATGACCGGGGGCTTGTCGGCGGCCCGGGCGCCGCCGGCGAGGACGGCGGCCGCGGCGGCGAGGGCCTGGCGGCGGGTGGGGTGCGGAGTCACTTGGCCTTCTCGACGTGGACGGTCCGGGACAGGGCGACCTCCTTGTGCTTCGTGTCGTACAGCTCCAGGGCGTACTTCCCGGGGTCCAGGGCGCCGAGTTCGACCCAAGCGAGGTGGGCGTGATCGTCTTCCGTGTCGACCCGGTGGGTGTCGAACGAAACCCGGACGTGCCCCTTCCCGACCTCCACCGAGGCGACCCCGCGCGACTGTGCGGGACCCCGCCCGAGGTACGCGAACACCCAGTACACCCCGTCCCGGTTCGGTCGCCAGGCGAACGGCTTGCGGCCGCCCTCCCCCGGAACGCCGCGGCAGAACGCGTCGGCGCTCAGGCCGACGGCGCCGGCGAAGTCCTTGGCCTCGACCATGAACAGGTCCGTCGCCCCGCGGCGGCGGGCCGCGGCCGCGAGCAACTGGTACGCCTTCTTCGCGGCGTCTCCCTCGTCCTTGAGCACCGCGTCGATGTCCTTCGGCCCGTCCAGTTGCCCCCAAGACGTGACAACCGACGCCGCCGGCAGCTTCCGCGATTCCTTCCCGTCCCCGGCCGGGACCGCCGCGCAGGCGGCGAGCGAGCAGGCGAGAACCGCAAGAACGCGCATGGGGTGCCTCGGAGTGGGATGTGGTGACCGGCGGCCGGTCACCCGCGTTGTACGGCACGCACCCCGCACCGGTCACCAGTTGAAGCTCAGCCCGAAGGTGATCCCCTGCAGGTAGTAGTCCGACGACTTCAGCAGCGGCCGCGGACGCGGCACCCCGGCGATCGGGGCCGCCGTCCCCGCGTCCAGGAAGTTCGGGATCCGGGCCGCGTCCAACCCGGTGTCGATCGTGTCGCCCGGCCGCAGCGCGTTGCTCAGGTACAGGAAGTTGTACCCCACGAACACCCGCATCCGGCTCGTCACCTGGTACCCGACGTTCAGCCCGACCTCCGGGACCACCGCGAACACGTTGTCGGTGAACCGTCCGACGTTCGCCCCCGGCACCGCCAGCAGCCCGCCGGCCGCCACCACCGGCATCCCGTTGGGCATCACCAGCGACTGGCCGCCCATGATCTCCGCCGTCCGGTTCAGGTTCCCGAACGCCACCGTCACCCGCCCGTCCACCGACCACCGCCCGCGCCGCACCTCGCCCAGCAGCCCGACCTGGCCGCCGTGGAAGTGGTTCACCGTCCGGAACTGGTCCGTCACCGTCCCGAACACCGCCGGGAACCCCGGCCCCGTCGACCCCGGGATGCGGGTGAACCGCTCGGTCACCGTCAGCCGCTCTTCCAACCCGAAGTACCGGTAGCCGACGAGGGCGTCCAGCCGGGCGCTCGGGCCGCCGAGCAGGTACCGGCGGTAGTTCAACTCCGCCCCCCACGCCTCGCTCTCCAGCGCCGCCGACACCCCGCCGGTCGCCCGGACCGAGTCGGCCACCACCTCCGAACTCGACCCGAAGAACGGGGTGTTCGGGTTCACGTTGAAGAACGGCCGGGCCAGCAGCGGGAACGCGGCCGTGTTCGCCGAGAACGTCGCCGTGTCCTGGTTGACGTAGAACCCGCGGGCCTCGAGCCCGCGGCACTGCCCGTCCCCGAACCACCGGCCGACGGTCACCCGCCCGCCGGAGTGGGTCAGGTCCCCGAACGACCCGCCGAGCAGCACCCGGGTGTCGCCCACCCCGAGCCGGCCGTTGAACGGCAACGAGCTGGTGGTCACCAGCGGCGGGATCTCGGCCGACTTGGTGAACCACAGCAGGTACTCGCCGGACGAGTACCACTTCCCGCACCCGGCGACCCGGCCGATCGCGACCGCCCCGGGCACGAGGCCGTCGACCCCCGGCGGCCCGACGACGAACCCCTCCGGGGCGACGGACGGGACGACGACCGTCGGGACGCCGGGGGGGTAGACGGGGGTGGTCGGGAGGGGGCCGGTCCCGCGGTCCTCGACGACGGACGGCTGGGCGGCGGCGACCGGCCGGGTCGGCATGACCGACGGCACCACCGGGGTCGGGGCACCGAGCGCCCCGGCGGACCGGTGGACCAGGCCGGCCGGGGTGACCCCGGGGTCGGCGGCGGGCGCGGGGTCGGGGACGGCGGTCGGGGCGCCGAGGCGGGCGGAGCGCTGCGGGGGCGGGGCGGTCCGGGCGGTCTGGGCCGCGGCGGGGGAAGCGAACACCCCGAGCGCGAGACCGAGAAGGGTGCGGCGCATGGGACTGGTCCTCCTGACCCGCCGGCCGGCCCGGCACTCCGCCGGCCGCACGTCAGTCGGATCAGTCTTCGGCCGCCGCCGGCACCCGGCCCGCACGCGCTCGGTCGTCCGGACCGCTTTCCCCCCGCGGCCGCCCCGACTCCCCGGCCCGACCGTTCCAACCCGTTGCCCCCGGGCCCGCGCGAAAGGCTCAACCCGCCCCACCCCCCCGTCCGAAAAGACGTGCGTCACCCGCGCCGGTTCCGCCCGACCCGCACCCGCCCAAGGAGGGGCCGCATGCCCGCCCGCCGCAGACTCGTCCTCCCGACCGCCGCCCTGGCGGCGCTGCCGTTCGTGGCCTGGTCCCCGGCGGCGAGCGCGTTCTTTCCGCCGATGGGCCCGCCGGCGGTGGTCGAGCCGGTCGCCCCGCCGCCGTTCGAGCCGCCGCCCCCGCCGCCGGTCATCGTCGTCCCGCCGGTGGTGACCCCGCCGGTGGTCATCGACCGGTGCCCGCCGCCGGTGAGCACGCCGGAGCCGGCGACCCTGGTCGGCGGGCTGGCCGGCCTGGCCGCGGCGGCCGGGTACCGGGCGGTCCGGCGGAAGAATAGCACGGCGAACGAGGTGTGAAGACTCGGGTTTGTGGCACAGGTCTCCAGACCTGTGAAGGCGGCACAGGTCTCCCGACCTGTGCCACAAGACCAAACCTCAGACCCCGTGGGGCGGCCGACCGGGCTACGCGGCGACGAGGCTGTACCGCGGCAGCTCCGCCCCGGCGGCCCGGATGCCGCGGGCCGCGTCGGCGGCGCGGGTGAAGGTGTACGCAGACAGCAGGGCGTCGAGCCGGGCGGTGGTCCGCCGCATCCCGACGTACGTCCGCCACCGGGCGAGCCGGCCGAGCGGCAGCCGCGGCTGGTCCGGGTCGAACTCCCACGGGTGGAAGTACAGCATCGCCACCGCCGGGCCGGGGGCCGCGGCCGCCTGGCGGATGCCGGCCCGCATCACCGCCGGCGGGAACAGCCGGAAGTACCCGCCGCCGGCGACCGGCAGGCTGTACCCGGCCGCCCGGTACGTCAGCAGCGGCAGCTCCAGGATCTCGCGGTCGTGGCCGGCGGCCCGGAACGGCCCCCGTGGCGCCCCGGGCACCCCGTACCGGTCGTGCCGCACCGGGAAGACCGACGAGTCGTACTCGATCCCGCACTCGGCCAGCACGTCCACCGCCCACCCGGTCTGCCGGACGACGCTGAACGTCGGCGCCCGGAACCCGACGACCGCCGCCCCGGTCACGTCCTCGAGCGCCTCCTTGCTCCGCCGCAGGTCGTCGCGGAACGCGGCCGGGGTGAAGGTGTGGACGCGGCGATGGTCCCACGAGTGGGACCCGACCTCGTGCCCGGCGGCGTGGATGTCGCGGACCAGGTGGGGGTGCGTCCGGGCGATCTCGCCGACGACGAAGAACGTCGCCTTCACCCCCGCCGCCGCGAGCCGGCCGAGCAGGTCGCGGGTGACCCGCTCCATCCGCCCGGCGTACTCGGCTTTGACGGCCTCGGGGACCGTCACCCGGGCGGCGGCCTCGATCCGGTGGTGCTCTTCGATGTCGAAGCTGGCGACGCAGACCGGGCCGGGCGCGGGGGTCGGCTCCGCCGCGGCGCGGCGGACCGGGAACGTGATCGGCAGGAGGGAGGTGAGCAACGGCACACCGCGGCGGGGGACGGGCGAGGGTCCGGCCGCGGATCATGGCCACGGGCGGCGGAATCGCTCAACCCCAACCGGACGGGCGTCTTCACCCCGAAGGGGTGGGACAACGTAGCCCGGGGCAACGCCCCGGGTCGGCGACACCAGTCACCCCGCAGCCTGAAGGGCTGCGACACGCCCACCGTGTCCCAGCCCTACAGGCTGGGGGGCGGTTACGGCCGTCGACCCGGGGCGGTGCCCCGGACTACGTTGTCCCACCCCTTCGGGGTGAAGAGTAGCGGTGCCGCCGGACACCCACCGAGCACCCCACACGCTCACCGACAGAAGCAATGACGCCCGGGGCGACTACCCCGGGCGTTCTCGTTCCGTGCCGGCCGCTCGCCACGTCAGTCCGCCGCCTTCGCCTTCAGCTTCTTCTTTTTCTTCTTCGGCTTCTCCTCTTCCTTCTTCCGGGTCAGCAGCAGGAAGAGGCAGAACCCGAGCCCGACGGCGACCACCAGCCCGAGCACGATCCACCCCCACGGGAATCCCTTCTTCTTCTCCGGTGTGGTCGTCGGCGCTTCGACCGTCGGCTCGGCCGCCGTCCGCACCGGGGTCGTGGCCGCCGGCGCCTCCTCCTTCTCCCGCGGCGGCGGGATCTCCTCCGCGATCTCCGACGGCTCCGGCGGCGGCTCCGGCACGATCGGCGACGTGTCCGGCTTGCTGTCCACCTTCTCGGTCAGGGCGGTGGTGTCGATCACCAGGCGGCGCGACAGGTCCGGGGTCAGGTTCGCCCGCTTCAGGAACAGCAGCGCGAAGCAGGTGTTCAGGATCGGGTGCTGGCCGTGATACCCACCCTCCTCCGACCACGACCCGTCGGCCGGGTTCTGGTGCCCGAGCAGGATCTCCGCCCCCCACAGGTACCAGTCCTTCTGGGCCAGCTTCGCCACGTCGTACAGCACCGCCACCCGCTCCACCGCCCACAGGAAGTACAGCCCCCGGGCGTCCTTCGGGGCCGGCCGGCCGTCGATCCGCCCGGCCGGCTCCCCGATGTACCGCGACAGCCACCGGAACGCCCCCAGCACCAGCGGGTCGTCCTCCGGCTTCAGCCGGGCGTCCGGGTCGATGACGTGACCGATCGCCACCCCCATCAGGGCGACCGAGGTCATCGACGGGGTCGCCTTCTCGCCCCCGCCGCGGACGAAGTTGTACTCCCACCCGCCGCTCCCCTTGTTGCTCGCCCGGAACCGCCGGGCCAGCAGGGTCAGCGACCGGTCGGCCGGCACGTCGTGCTTCCGGGCCGCCCACAGGGCGAGCATCGCGAAGTGGGTGTTCGAGTTGTCGGTGGTCGGGGCCACCACCTGACTCCGACGGTCCGGCGGGTCGGCGGTCGGCTGGAACTGGTCCGCCTCCTGGAACACCGGCCAGGCCTTCATCGCGGGGGTCAGGCCGGGGGTGGCGAGGGCGTCCTTCCGGGCCTTCGCCGGGTCGTACGGCGGGGCCGCCTTCCCGGACAGGTCGTCCGACGCCTTGATGCACAGCCCGAGCCGGGACGGCCGCTCCCGGTGGCTCGGGGTGTTCGGCTCCGCCGGCGGGGACAGCTTCCGGATCGCGGGGAGCAGCACCTTCGCGTCCGACTCGGACATCCGCGGCACCTTGTACCCCCACCCCCCGCTGCCGGCCTGCCCCGCGATCAGCCGGGTCGCCAGCACCTGGATCAGCCGGTCGTCCTTCCTGTCCCCGACCCGGTCGAGGAACAGGATGGCCAGGGACACCTCGTAGGTGTCGTCCAGCACGTCCTGCTTCACCTTCGGGTTCGGGCTCGGGTACGGGTAGACGGAGCGGCGGACGCCCTCGGCCGCCTTCTGGATCCCCGGGTCGGTGACCGGCACCCCGCACTCGATCAGGGTCAGCCCGGCCAGGGCGGTGTACCCGACCACCCACCGCTCGCCCCCCGGGGCCTTGCTCTCCCAGCTGCCGTTCGGGTTCTGAACCGTCTGCAGGTACTTCACCCCGGCGTCGATCGCCCGGTTGATCGCCGCCCGGTCCGCCGGCTGGACGCCCGCGGCCGGCGGCATCCCGGGGGCCGGGGGGACGACGGGGGCCGGCACGACGCCGGGCTGGGCGGGGTCGACGGGTTGGACCGGCTGGCCCGGCTGGGGGGGCCGGCCCGGCAGGCGGCCGGGCGGGCGGGGCGGGTCCTGGCCGACCGACTCGCCGGCCGCGACCAGCGCGAACAGGCCGACGACGGCGGCGGCCCAACCGGGCCGGCGGACGGGAGAGACGAGGCGAGGCATGGCGGCTCCCCGGCGAACGGACCCGCGGGTCGGGCGGTTGCGAGTCGTCCGCCCGGGGTCGGCGAGGTGGATGTGTATAGGCTAACCCCGCCGAGGTGCGACCGACAAGCGGAAAACCGCCGTTGGAGGATTTCTCCGTCCGTCCGAGCCGGACGCGTGAGCGACGGCCGACGCAAGACCCGTCGCTCACGCGTCCGGCTCGGACGGAGCGGATCAGCCCTTCGGCTGCGTCTGATACCACTCCAGGGTCCGCCGCAACCCGTCCGCGAAGCCCACCCGCGGCTTGTACCCCAGGTCCGCCTGGATCCGGCCGATCTTCGCCCGGGAGTGGCGGATGTCGCCGGCCCGGGCCGCCCCGTGGTTCGGCACCACCGACTTCCCCAGGGCCGCGTTCAGCTCCCGCACCAGGTCCAACAGGGTCACGCTCCCGCCGGTCCCGACGTTGTACACCCGCCCCGACACCCCCGGGGTGTCGGCCGCCCGGATCAGGGCGTCGGCCACGTCCGACACGTACACGAAGTCGCGCGACTGCAGCCCGTCCCCGTGGACCGTCGGGATTCGGCCGGCGGTGAGGGCCCCGGTGAAGATGGCGATCACCCCGCTGTACGGGCTGTCGGCGCGCTGCCGCGGGCCGAACACGTTGAAGAACCGGAGCCGGACGGTTTCCATCCCGTAGGTGTCGGCGAACGACTGGCAGTAGAACTCGCCGGCCAGCTTGGCCGCGGCGTACGGGGACAGGGCGACCAGCGGGGTGTCCTCGTCCTGCCCGGCCGGGTCGCTCGCCCCGCCGTAGGCGCTGGCGCTGCCGGCGTACACCACCCGCCGGACCCCCGCCTTCCGGGCCGCGTCCAGGACGTGGAGGGTGCCGGTCGCGCACACCGCGTGGCTGGCCGGCGGGTCCTCCACGCTCTTCGCCACCGACGCCAGTGCCGCCAGGTGGAACACCACCTCGCACCCGTCCGCCGCCCGGGCGCACGCCGCCGGGTCGGTGACGCTCCCGTCGACCACTTCGACCCCGGCCGGGATGTTCCCGCGCCGCCCGGTGCTGAAGTCGTCGAGCACCCGGACCGGCCGGCCGAGCGCCAGCAGGGCGTCGGCCAGGTGGGACCCGATGAACCCGCCGCCGCCCGTCACCAGACACCGACCGGCCATGCGTCACTCTGTGGGTGGGGAAAAGCAAACACCCGACCCTCTCGGGTCGGGCGTCGTGACTTCGGTGTCATCATACGACAGGAACCGGCCGGCCGCGACCCGGCCCCGCCGGTCAGCGGGACGCCGCCTTCTCCCCCGGGAGCGGGGGCGGCGGGGGGAGCGGCCGGGTGTTGACCGGGACCGGCGGGATGGTGTGGTTCAGCGGGAGCGGCGGCGGCGGCAGGACCCGCGGGTTGGCCGGCGGCGGCGGGAGGACGCGTGGGTTCGCCGGCGGCAGGGCCCGTGCCGCCCCGTTCGGGTCCGGCTTCACCGGGGTGTCCGACTTCGGGTCCACCGGCCGCGGGGTCGGCAGCTCGCCGTTGGGCCCCTTCGGCTCCGGGCGGTCGCCGTACCCGGGGTACGGGACCGGCGGCCGCTGCCCCTCGCTCAACCCGGCCGGGGAGTACGGGTACGGGCAGACCTCGTCCCACTTCCGCCACTGGGTCGGGAAGTACCCGAAGCACGCCCCCGGGGCGAGTTGGACGGTGGTCGGCCGCAGGCGAGAAATGAGGGCCTGGCCGGGCTTCCTGGTGCCGGCGTCCGGGGCGCACGTGGCACACCCGCCGGCGGCGTCGGCGTGGACCCCGACGACGGTGCCGGCGGCGACCGCCGGCGGGGGGGTGTAGTCGGCCGCGAGGGCCGGACCGCCGGCCGCCAGCAGGACCGCCGCCAGGGTTGTGTGTCGCCCGCTCATCGCGATTCCTTTCGCGTCCGGAACCGATGCGCGGACTCGCACGGCTGTGCCGCAGCCCGCACCTACCCTCTCAACATCGGCACCATCCCGGCCGCCCAGTACCCTGGCCGCGACCGTCTCCCGCGGATCCGGTAACCACCCCCGCACCGCCCTCACAATCCTCCCGACCGCCCGTCCAGGCCGGTGCTGCCGAGGCCGAAGAGAACCCGAATCTGGATCAGGCCCCGTGAGCTTGTGATGAATTTCACTAAACTCGGCAGTCCGTTCCTTCCCATCCTACGGGTAAAACTGCTACACTGTGCCAAAGTCGATCTGAGTTCAGCGCGGTTAACGGGCGCAAAGTTTACCTAACGGAGTGCGGTAACAACTGGCAAACCCCACCGACCGACTCCCCGACTCGGCAAAGAATGTACTCGGCTTTTTTTTACCGAAGTTGTTTATTAACAGATAGTTCGGTAAGAGAATCCGTTACACGCTTCCTGTGAACGCCTCACGGCACTGGGTGTGCTGATGTCTAACCGCAAAGATTCGACGGAGATGGAATAGGATTCAAATAGAAATCAAATTATCCATAATAACTCAACAATTGTGATCAATAAACATATAAAATTATAAAGTTTTGTTAAATGACAATCTGGTCCGATTTTAGTTGCCGTGCGGGTTGTAGCAGATTACTCTCACAACCAGGAACTCTGTCCCAGGCAAAAAACCTGGACACAATACCACCGACATTATTGTATCGGACCGATTGTTCGCACTGTAATGCCAAAGAAATCGCGGCCCTCCCGCCGCGAATTCTTGGCCTGCTACCGTCGCCCGCACCGTTTCCGGAAGGGAGTCACGACCGCGACCGACCTGACCCGGGCCCACGCCCGGTGCCACCCCGCCAACCCTACGCCTCTCCGAGCCTCGGACTTACGGACCCGGAGCCCTCACCGATGACGATCACAGCGCCCAACCGTCGAGCCCACTGGCCCGAGATCGACCGCCTGACCGCCCAAGCCGACGTCCGCAAGCCCAACACCGAGGGCTGGTACGCCGGCATCAAGGTCGGCCTCGACTACACCGCCGCCGTCCTCCTCTTCCCGTTCGCCGCCGTCGTCCTCGCGTTCGCCGCCGTCGCCGTCAAACTCACCTCGCCGGGTCCGGTGTTCTACACCCAGACCCGCCTCGGGCTGCACCGCCGTACTTATCGGATCATCAAGATCCGGACCATGCACCACAACTGCGAGGCGAAGACCGGCATCCAGTGGTCCCAGAAGGGGGACGACCGCGTGACCCTGGTCGGGAAGTTCCTCCGCCTCACCCACATCGACGAGCTGCCGCAGCTCTGGAACGTCCTGCGCGGCGAGATGAGCCTCGTCGGCCCCCGGCCGGAGCGGCCGGAGGTGATCCAGGCCAAGGGCCTGGAGCAGCTCGTCCCCGGGTACCGGCACCGCCTCCAGGTCAAGCCCGGGGTGACCGGCCTCGCCCAGGTGCAGTTGCCGGCCGACACGGACATCACCAGCGTCCGGCACAAGGTCGTCTACGACCTGTACTACGCCCAGCACCAGAGCCTCTGGCTCGACCTCCGGCTGATGGCGGCCACGCTGTTCAAGGCGTTTCTCGGCCCGAAGTGGCTCCGCCGGGTGTTCCTGCTCCCCAACCGGAACGCGGTCGCCGCGGACTTCCAGAGTAAGGTGACGCTCCCCGAGGAGTCGAACCCGGGCTTGGCCCGCCCCGAGCTGCAGCCGCAGCCCGCTTGAGGATGCCGTGGCGAGCGTCGGGCCGCCAGGCCGACGTGGCTTCACCAGCCACGTCGGCCTGGCGGCCCGACGCTCGCCCGGATGCCCGACCCTCACCTCGTCCGCCGCGGCGCGAACTCGCCGCCATACCTTCTCGGTGGTTTTTCGCCGCCGTCACAACCCGGCCGCCGCCGCGCCCGGATTTCGCCGGCATCTGCCGCCGATCCGGTTGCCCGGGTGCCGTTTGTAAACTTTCCTTCCGGGTGGTCACGCCGCCGGACGCGCCGCGGCAAGCGGGGTTAGCGCCGGCCCACCGAGACACCGCCCATGCCCGCCCCCAGACGCCTCGTCCTGGCCGCCGCCGACCCGCGCGCCGCCCACGCCGTCCAGACCCACCTGGCCAAGGCCCTCCAACTGACCGCCCCGGTCGTCCGGTTCGAAGACGTGCCGAACCTTCTCACCCCCGAGACCGACGGGGACCTCCTGCTCGTCGCCGCCGACCCGGCGGACGCGGCCGGGGTGGAGGTGGTGGTGCGGGAGACGAAGGTGCAGCAGTTCCCCGCCGGGCTGGCGGTGGCCGAGGCGGAGGCGGTCCGCGGCCGCGGGCTGCTCGACCCGCTGGCCCCGTACCTCGCCGGCCGGTGGGTGTGGCCGCACCAGGCCCGGGAGCTGACCGCCTGGGCCCGCCGCGGGCTGGAGCCCGGCACCCCGTTCGCCGACCCGGCCGCCGAGACCATCGCCGAGCGGATGCGCCGCCGGCTGATCAATCACACCCCGTCCCTGACGGCGGTGGTCGACCAGCTGTGCGTCGCCGCCGCCCACGACGTGACCGTCCTGGTCGAGGGCGAGACCGGGACCGGCAAGACGTTCCTGGCCAAGCTGATCCACGACGGGTCGGCCCGGCGGGCGAACCGGTTCCTGGTGGTCGCCTGCGGCACCCTGTCCGGGAACCTGATCGCCAGCGAGTTCTTCGGCCACGCGAAGGGGGCGTTCACCAGCGCCGACGGGGCCAAGGTCGGGAAGTTCGCGGCCGCCGGCGAGGGGACGCTGCTGCTGGACGAGATCGACACCATCGGGCTGGAGCACCAGGCGAACCTGCTGCGGGTGATCGAGACCGGGGAGTTCGAGCCGGTCGGGAGCAACGAGACGCAGGTGAGCCGGGCCCGGGTGATCGCGGCGACGAACTGGAACCTCGCCGACGCGGTCGAGCGGGGCACCTTCCGCCGCGACCTGTACTACCGCCTCCAGGTGATCAGCTTCCACCTGCCGCCGCTCCGGCACCGGCCGGAGGATGTCGGCCCGCTGGTCCGCGGGATGGTCGCCCGGTACGGGACGAAGTTCGGCAAGCGGCTGTTCAGCGTGTCCCCGGACGCCCTGCGGGCGATGGAGTCGTTCCCGTGGCCGGGGAACATCCGGCAGCTGGAGAACGCGGTCCAGCAGGCGGTGCTGACCGGCGGCGGGACCGAGCTGGGGGTGCACCACCTGCCCCCGCTGGTCCACGCCCGGGCGGCCGCCCCGGTCGTCCCGGCCCCGAGCCACAGCGGGCTCGGCGGGACGCTCAAGCAGAGCCGGGAGACGACCGAGCGGGCGAACATCATCCGGGCCCTGGAGAAGGCCGCCCAGAGCCGCACCCGGGCCGCCCAGCTGCTCGGGGTGAGCCGGGTCACCCTGTACAAGAAGATGAAGAAGTACGGGCTGTTCTCCCGCCCGTCGGCCCCGCCCGGATACCCGCCGGAGGCGTTCCCCGGCGGCCCGGGGGAGGCGTGACGGGTCGGGCGAACCGCGACCGTCAGGGAGCGGGTGTCTGATCGCCGGCACCCGCTCCCTGACGGTCGCGGTTCGCCCGGACACGCAACCTTCACTTGCCTCCGGCCGGCCTGCGCCGCACACTAGACCCCCGACACCTCTCCGCTCGCCCCAGGTGTCCGCATGCAGCCCGAACCCGACCTGCACTACCTCTGCCGGCCGACGGAGCCGCGGGAGGCCGCCCTCCCGGTCGAGTTCCTGCCGGCCACCGACTTCCTGGCCGACGAGCCGGCGTGCCGGCAGCTGTGGGAGCTGGTGAGCACCCAGTTCCGCACCCGGTCGAAGTTCCTGGCCGTCTGGGCCGGGGTCCGGTACGTCGCCGTCCACCGCGCCGCCGACGGGTCGGCCGACGGGTTCCTGCTGGTCAACGCCCCGGTCAACTGGCAGATCGACTACGTCGTGGTCCGGCCGGACGCGCGCGGCAAGGGCGTCGCGGCCGCCCTGGTCACCGAGACCGTCAACCAGGCCCACCGCCGGGCCGTCCCGTACGTGATGTTGACCAGCCGGGCCGGGTTGAAGAACCTGTACGCCGGCTGCGGCTTCACCCCGGTGGCCGGGGGGGCCGACCCGCCGCTCACGGCCGGCCCCGCCGGCCACTGACTTCCCCGTTCCTCCCTCCCCGTCCGAACCCGATTCGCCCGTGCCCGGCACGGGAAGGAGCGACACCAGCATGTGCGGCATCGTCGGTTTCACCGGGCGGCGGGAGGCCTCGCCGATCCTGCTCGAGGGTCTCCGCCGGCTCGAGTACCGCGGGTACGACAGCGCCGGGATGATCACCGGGACCGGGAACGAGTTGCACCTCCGGAAGAAGGCCGGGCGGCTCGCGGAACTGGGCAAGCTGGTGGCCGCCCACCCGGCCCCGGGGTGCTACGGGATCAGCCACACCCGGTGGGCGACGCACGGCGGGGCGACCGACCGGAACGCCCACCCGCACCTGGACGCGACCGGGAACATCGCCCTGGTCCACAACGGGGTGATCGAGAACTTCGCCCCCCTGAAGCACCAGCTCCAGGCGGCCGGGGTGCAGTTCCGGTCCGACACCGACACCGAGGTCCTGGCCCAGCTGGTCGGCCACTACTACCACGGCGACCTGACCGCGGCCGTCCGCCAGGCCCTGACCCTGGTGAAGGGGACGTACGGGATCGCGGTCATGGCCCGGCGGGAGCCGGGGGTGATCGTCGGGGCCCGGCTCGGCAGCCCGCTGGTGATCGGGGTCGGGGCGGACGGGACGTACCTGGCGTCCGACGCCAACGCCCTGGCCGGGTACGCCGACAAGGTGGTCTACCTGAACGACCGGCAGATCTGCTCCCTGTCCGGGGCCGAGTGGGAGATCCGCGACCAGGACCTGTCCCCGGTGTCCGCGTCGGTGCAGGACATCGCCCCGTTCCTCGGCGAGGGGGACGCCGAGCGCGGCGACTACCCGCACTACATGCTGAAGGAGATCTACGAGCAGCCGGAGACGGTCGCCAACGCGATGCGCGGGCGGCTCGACGACGCCGACGCGACCGCCCACTTCGGCGGGCTGAACCTGGACGCCAAGGACCTGCGGCAGGTCGACCGGGTCATCATGACGGCGTGCGGGACGAGCTACCACGCCGGCCTGGTCGGCGAGTACCTGTTCGAGGAGCTGGCCCGGCTGCCGGTGGAGGTGGAGTACGCCAGCGAGTTCCGGTACCGCAACCCGCCGATCGACCGGCACACGGTGGTGCTGGCCATCACGCAGTCCGGGGAGACGGCCGACACCCTGGCGGCGCTCCGCGAGAGCAAGCGGATGGGCCACACGACGCTGGCCATCTGCAACGCGGTCGGGAGTAGCATCGCCCGGGAGGCGTGCGGCGGGGTGTACCTGCACGCCGGCCCGGAGATCGGGGTGGCGAGCACCAAGGCGTTCACCAGCCAGTGCACCGTCCTGTCGATGCTCGCCCTGTACCTCGGCCGGACCCGGCACCTGTCGAGCATCCAGGGGCAGCGGATCATCGGCGAGCTGCGGGCCCTGCCGGACGCGATCCGGAGGACGCTGGAGTGCCACGACCGGGTGAAGCGGATCGCCGAGAAGTACGCGGACATGACGAACTGCCTGTACCTCGGGCGGCAGTACCTGTACCCGGGGGCGCTGGAGGGGGCGCTGAAGCTGAAGGAGATCAGCTACATCCACGCCGAGGGGTACCCGGCGGCGGAGATGAAGCACGGGCCGATCGCCCTGGTGGACGAGCACTGCCCGAGCGTGTTCCTGGTCCCGCGCGGCAACGTGTTCGACAAGGTGATGTCGAACATGCAGGAGATCAAGGCCCGGGGCGGGCCGGTGATCGCGGTGAAGAGCGAGGGGGACGAGGAGGTGGCGGCCGTCGCCGACGACGTGATCCCGGTCCCGGACGTGCCGGAGTACCTGCAGCCGATCGTCACGGCGATCCCGCTGCAGCTGCTGGCGTACGAGATCGCGGTGCTCCGCGGGTGCGACGTAGACAAGCCGCGGAACCTGGCCAAGAGCGTCACGGTGGAGTGATCCCGTCTGGTGTTGATTTCCTCCTGTTCTCCCGCGACGCGGTGGTCGGGGGGGTGAACCCGATGCCCCGTCCGCCGCCGGGCCGTGAACCAGGTCCGGGCCGAGTACCGGGCGTGCCGGCACCCGGCCGGGAGGCCCGGTGGCATGCCGTGTGGCTCCCGGCCCGGACCGACGCGCCCCGGGCCGCGGCCCGGGCGGCCGACGTGGTCGGCCTGCCGTCGGTCACCGCCCGGGCCGGCCCGCGCCGGCGGAGCGGCCGCGGGCCGGGCTCGGAGACCGCCGGAGGGGGCGCCACCCAGGCCCGCTCCGCAGCGGCGGGCGGCGCCCCTGCATGAAGCGCCCCGCATGAGGACTGCAGGCACACACAAACAACCGGAGCCGGCGTTCGGATCCCAGGACGCACAAGGGCGTGAAGGAAGCGTGGGTGGTCCCCGTGTGACAGGAATTCCGCTTCGGTCATCGCGTCACCGCCCGGCGTACAGCTTGCGGTCCCGGACGTACTCCTCCACCGCCCGCGGCACCAGGTACCGGATGCTCAGCCCGTCGGCCACCGCCCGCCGCAGCTCCCGGCTCGCGATCTCGATCATCGGGCACGCCACGAACCGCAGCCGCACCTCCGACACGTCCACCCCCAGCGCCGTCGCCAGCCGCTCCGCCGTCCACAGCATCACCCCCGGCCGCGGCACCACCACCAACCCCGCCTGCGACACCACCCGCCGCGGGTCGTGCCACCCCGGCAGGTCCGGCACGCTGTCCGACCCCATCAGCAGGGAGAACTCGTCGTCCGGGTGGAGGCGGCGCAGCTCGGCCAGCGTCTCGGCGGTGTAGCTCGGCGGCGGCAGGTCGCGCTCGACCCGCTCGACCCGGAACGCGGGGTGCCCGGCGGTCGCCAGCTCGAGCATCTCGCACCGCTGCTCGAACCGGGTGACCGCCTTGTCCGCCTTGTGCGGCGGGTGGGCGCTCGGGACGAACCACACCTCGTCCAGCGCCGCCTGGTCCCGGCACTGCTCGGCCAGGATCAGGTGGCCCATGTGGACCGGGTCGAACGTGCCGCCGAAGACGCCGACGCGCATGGTGCCCTCGCTCTCGCCGTCACTGTAGTGGCCGGGCCGGCGTCCGCAACCGCGGGCGGGCTTGACCGAGTCGGTCGCCCCGGGGTACAACCATGCCCGACGCCCCCACGAGGAGGTCCGGAGATGACCGAGGTGACGGTGCTCGCCCTCGCCCTGCTGACGGGCGGGCTGTGGGACGGCGGCCGGGTGGCCCCGCTGCCGCTGGCCGACCCGGCCGGGCGCGGGTACTGGGTGCTCGGGCCGTCGTTCCGGATCCCGTGCAACCCGGACCAGCTCGGGCCTGACGTGACCCACGTCGAGCTGTGGTACTCCGCGGACCGCGGCGAGACGTGGGCCCGGTCCGGCGTGTACCCGCGCGAGGAGAGGTTGTTCCTGTTCACCGCCCCCAGGCCGGGCGAGTACTGGTTCGCACCCCGGCTCCGGCACAAGGACGGGTCGGCGACCCCGACCGACGGGGATCGGCTGGTCACGCAGCTGGCGGTGGTGGTCGCCGTCGGCGAGCGGCCGGCCGCCCCGGCGGCCCGGACCGACGTGCTCGAGGCCGAGTTGCTGGACATCGAGCTGGCGCTGATGGCCCGGGAACTGAAACGGCTCGCCGCGGCCCCCGAGTTCACCCCCGCCGTCGCGGACCGGATCGACCTGCTCCGCGCCCGCCTCCGCCGGCTTCGCCACGAGCCGAGCGACCGGCAGGCGCCGCCCGACGTGCGGCCGGAGAACGTACTGCCCGAGCCGCCGTTGCCCCGGGTGCGGTAGGTCACAGCGCGGCCCGCAGTTCCCAGGCGGCCTGCTCCGGGGCGACGGTCGTGATGTAGCAGCCGAACCCCCACTCCAGCCCGGCCGGGCGGGCGGTCCGCGGCAGCACCTCCAGGTGCCAGTGGAAGTGCGGCAGCTCCGCCGACCGGAGCGGGGCGGCGTGCAGGAACCAGTTGTACGCCGGCTCCGCCTGCGCCCGGTCGAGGGCGGTCAGCACCCGCTTCATCAGGACCGCGAGTTCGAGCGCCGCGGCGTCGGAAAGGGTCTCGTACCGGGCGGCGTGGGCCAGCGGCAGCACCCAGAACTCGTAGGCGAACCGCGGGGCGTACGCGGCCACCGCCAGGAAGTTCGCCGACCGGGCGATCAACCGCTTCCCGGCCGCCAGTTCCCGGGCCGCCAGGTCGCAGAACACGCACCGCCGCGTCCGGGTGTAGAACTCCTTCCCGCCGGCCAGCTCGGCTTCGACCGCGTCCGGCACGACCGGGGTGGCGACGAGCTGCGAGTGGGTGTGCCCGAGCGACGCCCCGGCCTCCGCCCCGACGTTCTTGAACACCGCCGCGTACGCCAGCCGCGGGTCCTCCGCCAGGGTCAGCAACCGGTCGCGGTACGCCCGGAACACGTCGGCGAACCGCCCGTCGGTCAGTTTGGTGGGGTCGGTGAGGTGCTCCGGACACTCGATCATCACCTCGGCGCGGCCGAGGCCCGGGGTGGTCACGAACACCATCCCGCCGACCGAGCACGCCTCCTCATCCACGTCCGGGCGGACGGCCGGGAACCGGTTCGGGACGACCCGAAGCCGCCACCCGGGGCCGTCGGCGGGCGTGCCGGGCTCGCGGTAGGCGAGCACCTCGCGCGGGGTGTCGTGCTCCTGCCCGGGGCAGAACGGGCACGGCTTCCGCTCGCCGTTCTTGCGGTGCCGCGGCTCGGCCCCGTCGAGGGTCATCGGCCGGCGCGACCGCTCGGGCGCGACGACCGCCCACCGGCCGCAGACCGGGTCGCGGCGGAACTCGGGTTCGTCACTCATGTCCGTAACGTAGGGCGCGACCGCGCCCGTCAGCGGAACCTTCACTGCTTACAGTCCGCCCCGCCCGCCGGCTTGACCCCGTCCGGACCCGACCCGGACCGGTACTCCGTCCGCCGCACCCCGCCGGCGGGCGTGTCGGCCGCCGGCTCCGCCCGCTTCCGGTAGCTGATCCGCCACTCGGTCACGTCGCGGGTAGTGGTCGTGTTCGTGACCGTCTGCCGGGTGCCGTCCAGGATCGGGTTCAGCGTCTCCCGCTCGTGCACCCGCTGGTCGTTGTGGGTGGCCTTCCCGGTCGCCACCTCCCGCTCGTCGACGATCTCGTACCCCGCCCCGACGTGCCGCTCGATCAGTTCCAGCGCGGCCCGGCGGTGGTACGTCGGCCACACGTCGGTCCCGGTCGGGACGGCCACCACCCCGGCCCCCGGCTGCCGCTCGACGTACCGGGCCGGGGTCGCGCACCCGGACAGCCCGGCGGCCAGCGCCGCCGCGGACAGTGCCACACGGATCATGACGGTCCCCCCCCGCGGACGCGGCCGCCTTCCCCCGAAGGCGGCTCGCGGCGGGGGCATACCCGGGGGCGGCCGCCGTGTCGAGGGGGACCGTCAGAGCGGGGCCGGCAGGTCGCGGCGGGTGAACACGCGGAGGGCGACCAGGTATCCGACCGCCCCGGCGGCGAATAGCACCCCGACCACCGGCACGAGGGCGACCCCCGGCCGGCCGAGCCACGCCGCCCCGAGGTCGGCGTACCACCCGTCCGGCTTCCCGAGCATGATCTTCTGCGGCTGGTAGTAGAAGTAGGCGGTGAACGGGCGGACGAACGACGCGTCGTCCCACAACTGCCCGAGCACGTTCGCGATGAACATCAGCAGCCCGACCAGCACCCCGTACCCGATCGCCTTCCACCGGCTCCGCCCGAACGCCGACAGGGCGATGGTGATCCCGCTCAGGGCGAACAGCAGACCGGCCAGGTTCGCCAGGGCCGGGAGCTGGGCCGCCCCGCTCACCTCCATCACCTCCGACTGGGCCGGGATGAACCCGTCCAGCCGCACGCCGGGCGGCAGCTCCCGGGTCAGCACCGCCCGCACCCCGGTGTAGTCGATCTCGAACGGCCCGACCGCCCACAGTCCGAACTGCGTCCCGGCGTAGAAGCTCAGGCACAGTATCGGTATCACCAGGCAGTCCACGAGGAAGTGCGCCAGGACGAGCCGGTTCCGCGG
This sequence comes from Isosphaera sp., assembly GCA_013822345.1. GTDB lineage: Bacteria > Planctomycetota > Planctomycetia > Gemmatales > Gemmataceae > Gemmata. The sequence goes on along the minus strand of PNKH01000009.1, from coordinate 72,005 downwards.
CACCGGCTGGGACATCAGCAGCTCCATGGTCCCGCGGTCGATCTCTCCGGAAATGGCCCCGCCGGCCCTCCCCACCGCCCACACGCTCGACAGGATGATGACGACCGGGTGGAGCAGCCCGACGGCGAGGAAGTCCATCGGCCGCTCGAACCGCAGGTCGGCCCCGCCGAGGACCGCCTGCGACACCTTCCCCGGCCCCTTGAACAGGACGTCCTCGAACAGCTTCGGCGGGAGCTGGGCGACCCGGGCGACGGTGTTGAAGAACGGGGTGATCTCGGCCGTCACCCGCTGGGTGATCTTCACCCACAGGGCGGAGAACAGGAACAGCAGCAGGCACACGGCAATCAGCGCCGGCCGGGCGTCCCGGAGGAGCTTGCGGACGAGGATGGCGGTCATGTCGGGGGTCGGCTCGGGGGGGTGGGTGTCGCTACCTCGGACCGCCGTGAAGGGGTGGAGGGGTGAGCGGGTGAAGGGGTGACAAGACTGAGGCGATCTTCTCACCCCTTCACCCGCTCACCCCTCCACCCCTTCTCTTCAGATCCCGTGGAACCGCCGGTAGATCGGCCCGAGGCCCTGCGGCTCGACCTTCAGGTCCGCGACCGGCTGCCGCGCCAGCCACTCCAGCAGCGCCGGCAGCGGCCCGCGGTAGATCAGGGTCAGCCGGCCGTCGGCGACGGCGTCCGACGGGAGCGGGTCGCCGGCGGGGCCGGCCGCCGGGGCGGGGCCGGTCAGCCGGGCGGACACCGCCCGCCCCTCCCGCAGGTCGCTCATCTCCTGCAGGTGGACGAGCTCGCCGCGGCGCAGGATCGCCACGCGGTCGCACACCGCCTCGACCTCCTGCAGCACGTGCGACGAGAACAGCACCGCCTGGTCGCGGTCCCTCGCCCCGCGGAGCTGGTCGAGCAGCTCGTCCCGCATCGTCGGGTCGAGGGTGTTCGTCGGCTCGTCCAGGATGATGAGTGGCACCTTCGGGACGAGCACGGTGAGGAGGGCGACCTTCCGCTTCATCCCGCTGGAGAGGTGCGTGAGCGGGCGGTCGATGTCGATGTCCAGCTTCTTCGCCAGGGCGTCCACCTCCGGGCCGGGTTCCTCCCCGCGGAGCCCGCTCAAGAACGTGACGAGCCGCCGGCCGGTCATCGAGTCGTAGAGGCGGAGCTCGCCCGGCAGGTACGCGACCCGCCGCCGCACCTCGACCCCGTCGTTCCAGGAGTCGAACCCGGCGACGGTCGCCCGCCCGGCCGTCGGGCGCATGAACCCCAGCATGATCCGCAGGGCGGTGGACTTCCCGGACCCGTTCGGCCCGAGCAGCCCGACCACCTCGCCGGCGGCGACGGACAGGTTCACCGCGGAGAGGGCCCGGAACGACCCGTAGTCCTTGGTCAGGTTCTCGGTCAGGAGGAGCGGGTCGGGCATGCCGGGTCCGGGTCGGGTGGCGCGGGCACAGACGATTCCTAGGCAATCGCCGGCGGGTTTCCACCCGTAGCCCGGCGTCCCGACATCGGGTAGGCTTCACCCCGACACACCCGGAGGGGCACACATGAGCGCGCGATGGCTGCTCGGGGCGGCGGTGGTGGGCGTGGCGGCGCTCGGGTCCCACGGCCGGCCGCCGGCGGGGAAGCCGACCGACGGGCCGAAGCTCGGGGCCGACGACCGGCCGGCCGGGGCGAAGGAGAAGATCCCGCCGGAACTGGACGCGCTGGCGGCCGCGGCTCGTCGGATCTACGTCGGCGGGCGGGCGCTGGAGTTGTCCACGGTCCCGTCGGTGATCCTCGTGTCCGGCGACGACCTGATCCTGCGGCGGAACGGGCAGCGGACGGCGGCGAGGGTGATCCCGCCGGAGTACCACGCCCTGAAGTCGGTCGCCCACTCGACGCTGGCCCTGTTCGCCCACCTGGCCCACGAGCCGGGGAAGCCGCTCGGCGAGGACCGCGTGAAGGCCCTGAAGGAGTACCGCGCCTTGCTAGCGGCCGCCGGCCCGGGGTGCGAGGCGTTCGGGTTCGACCTGGAGGCACTGACCCGGCAGAAGCGGATCCTCGCCCGGGCGGTCGAGTTCGCGGATTCGGTCCTGAAGGACGGGCAGGTGTCGGGGTCGGACCTGGCGAAGTTCTGCCGGCTGTCGCGGGCCGACATCATGGAGAACTGCGCGGCCGCCGCCCGGCTTCAGTTGCTCGCCACCCACCGGCAGGTGACGGCGTGGAAGAAGGAGCTGACGGCGGAGGAGTGGGCCGGCCTGACGGTGATCGTGCAGGGGGTGCAGACGCCGCGGGCCGAGAACGCGGCGGTACAATACTTCGCCCGGCTGTTCGGCGAGACCGGCGAGGGCCGGCGGGTGGTGTACGCGGAGGGGCTGTTCGCGGAGGACGCGGCGGTCAACCTGCTCGGCACCCTGCGACTCGACGGCCGCCTCTCCGTCGCGGTGTTCGGCGACCCGGGCCGGATGTACCGCGACATCCTCGCCGACTCCGCCCGGACCGCCGTGGACGACATCCTGGCCGCCCCGTGACCCCGAGGGACCCGATGGACGCGTTCATCCTCTCCGCCGCCCGCACCCCGATCGGCAAGTTCCTCGGCGGGCTGGCCGACCTCCCGGCCCCGCGGCTCGGGGCGGTCGCGGTCGCCGAAGCCCTGAAGCGGGCGAACGTCCGACCCGACCAGGTGCAGGACGTGGTGATGGGGAACGTGGTGCAGGCCGGCGTCGGGCAGAACCCGGCCCGGCAGGCGGCGATCCACGCCGGGATCCCGGACACCGTCCCGGCGCACACGACGAACATGGTGTGCGGGTCCGGGCTGAAGGCGGTCATGCTCGCGGCGCAGAGCGTCAAGGCCGGGGACGCGGACCTGGTCGTCGCCGGCGGGATGGAGAGCATGAGCCGGGCGCCGTTTCTGCTGCAGGGGGTGCGCCAGGGGTACAAGTACGGGGACCAGAAGACGACCGACGCGCTGGTGAACGACGGGCTGTGGTGCGCGTTCGAGAACTGGGCGATGGGCGAGGCGGCGGAGCACATCGCGGCGAAGTGCGCGGTGGGCCGGGCCGACCAGGACCAATTCTCGGCCCTCAGCCACCGGCGGGCCGCCGCGGCGTGGGCGGCCGGGGCGTTCGCCGACGAGGTCGTGCCGGTGACCTTCCCGGCGACCGGGAAGAAGCCCATTCCGCCGGTCGAGCGCGACGAGGGCATCCGGGCCGACACCACGCCCGAGGTTCTCGCGAAACTGAGGCCGTCGTTCCGCCCGGACGGCACCGTGACCGCCGGGAACGCGTCGCAGCTGTCGGACGGGGCGGCCGCGGTGGTGGTGGCGTCGGGTCGGTTCGTGGAGCAGTCCGGGGCGAAGCCGCTGGCCCGGATCGTTTCCTACGCCATGAGCGGGGTTCACCCGAAGGACATCTTCATCGCCCCGGTGCCGGCGGTGAAGGAGGCCTGCGCGAAGGCCGACCTCTCCCCGGGCGACATCGACCTGTGGGAGCTGAACGAGGCGTTCGCGGCCCAGATGCTGGCGTGCGGGAAGGGGCTGCAGTTGGACGAGGCGAAGGTGAACGTGCACGGCGGGGCGGTGGCTCTGGGACACCCGATCGGGGCGAGCGGGGCGCGGGTGCTGACGACGCTCGTGTACGCCCTGCGGCGGCACGGCAAGCGGTACGGGCTGGCGTCCCTGTGCCTCGGCGGCGGGAACGCCGTGGCCGTGGTCGTCGAAAGGATGTGACCCATGATCCTGAAGGCCGAGAAGGTCCTGTTCCCGCCGAACGACTACCCGACCTCGGACGGCAGGCCGACGGCCGAGACGGACCACCACCGCAAGCTGATGGTGTCCCTGATCGACACCCTCGACGACCACTTCGCGGCCGACCCGGAGGTGTACGTCAGCGGGAACCTGCTCGTCTTCTACGAGAAGGGGGACAAGCGGCGGCACGTCGCCCCGGACGTGTTCGTGGCCCGCGGCGTGCGGAAGGGGCTGCGGCCGAACTACCTGGTGTGGGAGGAGAAGACCCCGGACGTGGTGATCGAGCTGACCTCGAAGACGACCCGGGCCGAGGACACGAAGACGAAGCGGGCTCTGTACGAGGGCAAGCTGAAGGTGAAGGAGTACTTCTTGTTCGACCCGTACGAGGACTACCTCGACCCGTCGTTCCAGGGGTACGCGCGGGTCCGCGGGAAGTTCCGGCCGATCGGCTTCGTGGACGGCCGCCTGCCGAGCGACTTGCTCGGGCTGCACCTGGTGCGCGACGGGATCCAACTCCGGCTCCGCGACCCCGTGACGGACCGACGTTTGCCGACACCCGCCGAGCGCGCCGCCGCGGCAGAGGCCGAGGTCGAGCGGCTGCGGCGGGAGTTGGAACAGCTCCGCGGGAAGAAGTCGTGATCGACCCGCTGCTCCTGGTGCTCGAGGACGACGCCGAACGGCTGGCCCGCTTCCGGGCCGTCGCCGCGCCGTTCGGCGTGCCTCTCGTCGTCTGGCGGGACGCCCGCCGCATGGTCGCGGAGGCGGGCGGGTTGCTTCACCGGGCGGTGTTGATTTCGCTCGACCACGACCTGGAACCGGACGGCGACACAGACCCCGGCGACGGGCTGGACGTCGCGAAGCATCTGGCAACTCTCCCGCCGAGGTGCCGGGTGATTGTCCACACCAGCAACGGGGTGCGGGGCGACGCGATGGTCGGCGAACTCGAACTCGCCCGGTGGGAGTGCCGTCGCGTCCTGCCGTTGGGCGATGATTGGGTCGAAGTGGACTGGTACTCCGCCGCCCGGCGTGCCTTCCGCCAGGCCCGCCCGTTGTGGGGGCCGAGATGAACCCGCCACACGACCCGGTGACCGCGTATCACGAGGCCGGGCACGCGGTCGTCGCCCTCTGCCTCGACCGCCCGGTCCACCGCGTCAGCGTCCTGCCGAACCACCTCCGCCTCGGCCAGTGCGAGTTCGGCAAGGGCCGGTTCAAGCCGTCCGAGGACGCCCTCGAACGGGAGATCCTGATCGCCCTCGCCGGCCTCGCCGCCGAGGCCCGCCACACCGGCACCTACGAGATGGACGCCGCCCACCAGGACCTCCGGTACGTCCGCCGGCTGGTCCTGGAGCGGAAGAGCGAGCGGGCCGCCGTGCGGTACGAGGAGCGGTGCCTGAGCAAGGTCGAGGCGATGCTCGCCGACGACGCGACGTGGCGGGCGGTCGAGCTGATCGCGGCCGAACTGCTAGAGCACGGGGTGATCAGCGGCCGGGCCGCCCGCCACCTGTTCGACTTGGCGGCGCGGGGCGGGTGACTTCCCCTGGACCGCGGCCGTCCCGGCCGCGGTCCAGGGGAAGTCACCCTCCGGCGCGCTTCACCTTGTACCCCAGCTTCTCCAGCTCAGCCGCCAGCCGGTCCCGGTGGTCGCCCTGGATCTCGATCCGCCCGTCCTTCGCCGTCCCGCCGGTCCCGCACGCGGTCTTCAGCCGCGTCGCCAGCTCCTGGATCTGGTCCGTCGTGAGGGGCAGGTCGGAGACGACCGTCACCCCCTTCCCGCGCCGCCCGGCCGTCTCCCGGCTCACCTTCACGGTGTGCACCTTCTTCGGCGGCGGGGGCGGGGGCGGCGGTGACAGCGCGGTGTCACTTCCGCCGAGGAGCCGGGCGACGAGCTTCGGGGTTTCGGCCGCCAGGTCCGGCGGGAGGTGCTCGACCCGCCCGTCCCAGCCCGGCACGGCGAAGCCCGGCAGGTCGAGCGCGACGACCACCGCGACCCCGGCCAGCGACTCGGCCGAGACGTCGGGGCCGCGGACGTCGGTCTGCCACGGGTGACCGAGCCGGGCGGTCGCCGCCGCGAACGCGGCCTGGGCACGCGTCCCGGCGGCCCGGTCGGCGGCGACGAACGCGAGCCGGGGGGAAGACTTCGCCATGAACCCGCTCCGGTCCGGGCCGCGTCAACTGAAGATGTCGCTGGTGCAGTCACCGCCCGGGTACCGGACCTCGTGCGCCCGGCTCGGCCCGTCCGGCTCCTTCCCGAAATCGACCAAGAACCCGTCGTTCAACGTCAGCCCGCCCTTGTCCGTGTCGCAGTCGATCTGCACGAGCCACGACCCCTGCTTGCCGATGTCCGGGTAGAAGGCGTTGTCCCACGTGCTGTAGAGCGAGTTCGTCACGTACAGCCGCTTCCCGTCGAGGGAGAGTTGCAGCATCTGCGCGCCGCCGGTCAACTCCTTCCCCCTGACCTTCTCGGCCGGGCGGACGAGGCCGCCGAGGTTCACGGTGCCGGTCCGCCGCGGGGCGTGCGGGTCGCGGATGTCGTACTGGTGGACCTGGCCGTGCAGCCACGCCGAGACGTACATGAACCGGTCGTCCAGCGAGACGACGAAGTCGCTGATGACCGCCGGCACCGCCCCGCCGGGGAACTGGTCGTGCTTCACCGGGGCCAGTTCGACCACCTTCTCGGCGCTCCACTTCCCGCCCGCGCCGGCCGCGAACCGCCACAGGGAGCTCGCCAGCGCCGCGCCGACGTACCCGACCGCCTTCGCCGGGTCGTGCAGGAACCGCACCTCCAGCGGAACCGCCGCGGCCCCCAGGTCGAACGACTGCCGGACCCTCCGCTCCTTCCAGTCCCACAGGTGGATCCTCTGGCCATACTTGCCGGCCTCCACGTCGTCGAAGTTCGGACCGGGGGCGAACGTGTTCGGGGCGGCCCACTCGCTCGACACCATCACGTTGTGCCGGGGCTGGTACCAGAAGTCGTAGTTGAAGTTCATGCCGGCCGCGTCCTTCTCCCACCGGCCGGTCGGCTCGAACTTCTCGTTCAGCAGTAGGAACCCGCCGGGGTTCCGGCCCTTCGCGTCGCCGAGCATCGACAGCATCACCTCGCCGGTCGGCAGGCAGTGGACGGTGTGAGGGGCGGACAGGTCCGCGACCTTGGCGATCTCCTCCGGCTCGATCACCTTGTGCATCTTCAGGTTCAGCGGGTCCTTCGCGTCGCCGATGTGGATGCGACCGGACTTCAGCCCCGGGACGACCAGGTACCGGCGGTCGCCCGGCTTGCCGTGGCACGACGAGCAGATGTTCCACCCGAAGTGGTGCAGTTCGTCCCCGGCCTTCGGCATCCTCAGCCGGTGGACGACCCGCGAGTACGTCTTCGACTCCGGGTCGGCGTCCACGACGGCGAGGTAGTCGGGCTTGTCGATCCCGGTGTTCGCGTAGGTGCAGGTGACGAACAGGAGCTTCTCGCGCGGCCCCTTCATCATCTCCTTCGGGGACGCGAACCCGGGGGTGTCGGCGGCCCGGGCGAGGTGCGGGGTCGCGGCGAGCGCGGCGGACGTGACGAGGAAGTCACGGCGGTCCATGAACGGACTCCGACGGGAGAGGTGAGGTGTCTGTTACCAGCAGAGGTTATCCGCGTACAATGGGACACCTTTCACGAAAGGGACGGCCCATGACGCGATTCTGGCACCACTTCATCACCAACGGCGGGGAGGACGCTGCCCCGCCCTCCCCCGTCGCCCCGAACCCCGCCGACACCGAGCCGCTCGACGCCTTCTCCCGGGCCGTCGTCGCCGTCGCCGAGAAGCTCCGGCCGGCGGTCGTGAACCTGCGGGTCGGCCGCGGGCCGCGGGCCGGGAGCGGGTCCGGCGTCCTGTTCGCCCCGGACGGGTTCCTGCTCACCAACCACCACGTCGTCCAGGGGTCGGAGAAGGTCCGGGTGCGGCTGAACGACGGGTCGGAGTTGCCCGGGCGGGTGGTCGGGAACGACCCGTGGACCGACCTCGCGGTGGTCCAGGTCGAAGGGAACGGCTTCCCGTTCGCCGAGCTCGGCGACTCCGGGAAGCTGAAGGTCGGGCAGCTCGCCGTGGCGATCGGCAGCCCGCTCGGGTTCGAGTCGACCGTGACGGCCGGGGTCATCTCGGCGCTCGGCCGGACGCTGCGGAGCGTGTCCGGGCACCTGGTGGACAACGTCATCCAGACGGACGCGGCGCTGAACCCGGGGAGCAGCGGCGGCCCGCTGGTCGACACCCACGGGCGGGTGGTCGGGATCAACACCGCGGTCATCCAGCCGGCCCAGGGGATCTGCTTCGCCGTCCCGGTGAACACCGCGAAGACGATCCTGCCGCAGCTGCTCAAGCACGGGCGGGTGATCCGCGGCTACCTCGGGCTGCACGCCCGGCAGGTGCCGGTCGCCCCGGACCTGCGGGCCCGGTTCGGGCTGGCCCAGCCGACCGGGGTCGAGATCCTGATGCTGGAAGAGGACGGTCCGGCCCAGACCGCCGGGCTGTGGATCGAGGACGTGATCGTCGGGTTCGGCGGGGAGCCGGTGACCAGCGTGGACGACCTCCAGCGGCTCCTGACCCGGCACCCGGTCGGCCTCCCGGCCCCGGTCGCGGTGCTGCGGGAGGGGCGGCGGGTGGAGCGGACGGCCGTCCCGGCCGAGTACCCCAGCCCGGTGCGGGGCTGAGCTGGAGCGCGGCCGTCCCGGCCGGGTATTTCGGCGAATCCGCCGGGTCGGGCTTTTTTCCGGGCGCGGCGGGTGTATTATGCCGTGACGGGCGGCGGGTGCCGTCCGGCCAGGAGCTACGAATCGCTTTGCCGCTCTCTCGCTTCGACCCTTCTTGGTCTTCCGACTCTGAGCCACCACTCACAGCCTCCAAGACAGTCAAGCTGGTGCTGCCGCAGAGGAACCGCCCTCGTCGTTCCTCCCGCGCCGCGTCTGCCCCGCAGACGGCCGCGTGCTGAGCGAGCCGGCCCGGTCTCGTCCGTTCCTGCACACCCGCGCGGGGGTCCGCGCACCGTTTCCGCTTCCGGGCCAGAGGCCCAAGAGTGAAGACCATGGCGAAGAAGTTGTACGTCGGGAACATCTCGTTCGACACCACCAGCGACGACCTGGTGCAGGCGTTCTCCCAGTACGGGACCGTGCTGGGGGCGCAGATCGTCAGCGACCGCGACACCGGCCGGAGCCGCGGGTTCGCGTTCGTCGAGATGCACGACGGGGCCGACGAGGCCATCGCGGCCCTGCACGGGGCCCAGCTCCAGGGCCGCACCCTGACCGTGAACGAGGCCAAGCCCCGTGAGGACCGGCCGCGCGGCGGCGGCGGCGGCGGGTACGGCGGCGGCAGCCGCGGCGGCTACGGCGGGGGCGGCGGCGGCGGCGGGTACGGCGGTGGCGGCGGCCGCCGGTACTGATCGATAACCCCCGGCGAGCCGGGAGCGTGAGCGACCGGAGGGCGTGAACACCTCCGGTCGCTCACGCTCCCGGCTCGCCGGGCATCACAAAGCCCGCGGACCCGGTCCGTGGGCTTTGCTTTTTCCGGCCCGGCGGGTTACCCTCTTCCCATCCTCCGGGAGCGAAAACCCGTCATGCTGAAGCGCGCCGCACTCCTCCTCGCCGCCGGCGGGGCGTTCGCCCTCGCCGTCCTCGCGTCCGCCGACAAGCCGGCCGACGGGCCGAAGCAGCTCCCGGTCCCGGAGATGGCGTTCAACGACGTGAAGGAGATCGCCCCCGGCGTCTTCTTCCGCTACTCGTCCATCTCCGCCACCGACCCGAAGATCCCGTTCGGCGGGAGCAACCACACCTGGATCGTCTTCAAGGACTACGTGGTGGTGGTCGACGCGAACTTCCCGAAGGAGGCGGCGGACGTGGTCGCCGACATCAAGAAGACCACCAAGAAGCCGATCAAGTACGTCCTCGACACCCACCACCACGGGGACCACGCCTACGGGAACAGCGTGTGGGCGAAGGAGGGCGCCCGCATCGTCGCCAGCAAGCCGACCGCCCGGCTGCTGAAGGCGAACGGCCCGAAGCAGTGGGAGGACGCGTCGAAGGACCGCAAGGACCTCCGCGACACCGAGCTGAAGCAGGTCGACGTCCCGTTCGACGACGAGTACGAGCTGAAGGACGAGACGCAGCACGTCGTGTTCCGGGCGTTCGGCCACAGCCACACCGCCGGGGACGCGGTCGCGTACCTGCCGAGGCACAAGATCCTGTGCACCGGGGACGCGTGCGTGAACGGGGCGTTCAACTTCATGGGCCACTCCGACTCGGCGAGCTGGGTCAAGTGCCTGGAGCAGATGGAGAAGCTCGACATCGACCTGGTCTGCCCGGGGCACGGGAAGGTGACGCGGAAGGACCTGCTCGCCACCCAGAAGCGGTACTTCGTGGAGCTGCGGGCGGCGGTCAAGAAGGGGATCGACGACGGGAAGACGCTGGAGCAGATCACCGCCGGGCTGGACTTCCCGTGGTACAAGGAGTGGACCGGGGCGGGGGTGGCGGAGACGAAGATGAACAAGGACAACGTCGGCCACGTGTACAACGAGCTGATGGGGAAGGTCGACCACGCCCGGCTCGGCCTGCGGCCGGCGCCGCTCGACTGGCGGGCCGGCGGCGCCCCGCGGCGCGACCCGGCCGGGGAGTGACCGGGCGGGTTCGACCGCCGGCAGAACATTGCGTTGACACCCGGCGCCGGCGCACCATACTTCGGCGCACCCCCACGGATTCGCTTCGCCCGGGGCCGACCGATCGCGTCGGAACCGAGACCCACCGCGACGGGCCGGGGGCGGGGGAGGTCCCGTGGCCCAGGTCCGCAAACTCCCGGCCATGAAGCGGTACGTGCTCGGCGACCCGATCGGGGACGGCGGGGCCGGCACCGTGTACCGGGCCCGCTGCCGGGAGACCGGCCGCCCGGTCGCGGTCAAGGTGCTGAAGCAGTCGTTCGCCGAGAACGAGACCCAGCACCGGCGGCTGGCCCAGGAGTTCCGGGCGGCGACCCAGCTCGAGCACCCGAACATCGTCCGCGCGATCGAGATGGAGACGGACGGGCGGACCAGCTTCCTGGTCTACGAGCTGATCGACGGCGTCGACCTGACCACGCTGGTCGAGCGGGCCGGCCGGCTGCCGGAGGAGGAGGCGGTCCGGGTCGTCACCCAGGTGGCGCAGGCGCTGCACTACGCCCACTCCCGGCAGGTGGTGCACCGGGACGTGAAGCCGGACAACATCCTGGTCCGGCCGGACGGGCGGGCGAAGCTGACCGACTTCGGGCTGGCCAAGGACTACAACAACGACCTCGACCTGACCCGCCACGCGAGCGGGCTGGGCACCCCGAACTACATGGCCCCCGAGCAGTTCGCCGACGCCAAGTCGGCCGGGGCGGCGTGCGACGTGTACTCGCTCGGGGCCACCCTGTACGCCGCCGTCACCGGGCTGACCCCGTTCCCCGGGAAGACGCCGCTCGCCGTCCTCGCCCTGAAGGAGAAGGCGCGGGAGCTGCCGTCGGCCCGGGCGGCGGCCCCGGACGTGAGCCCGCGGGTGGACGCCGCGATCCGGGCCGCCCTCCACCCGGACGTGGCCGCCCGGCCGGCGTCGTGCCTGGACTTCTTCCGGCTCCTGATCGCCCCGCGCCGGGCCGACGCCGGCCCCGCCCCGCCGGCCGCCGACGACCGCCGGGCGGGGGTCCGGCACCCGCTGGTGGTCGGCACCCGGGTGAGCGTCGACACCGCCGTCGCGGCCGGCGGGGGAGAGGCCGAGGAGTTCTGGCCGCTGGTGGTGCGGAACGTGTCGGCCGGCGGGATCGGGGTGCTGCTGGCCAGGCGGTTCGAGGCGGGGACGGAGCTGACGGTCGAGTTCGCGGCCGAGACGGCGGAGGCCCGGCGGGTGCCGGTCCGGGTGGCGCGGGTCGAGGCGGCGGGCGGCGGCCACTGGGTCCACGGCTGCGCGTTCCCGACCCCGCTGGCCGCCGACGACCTCGCCGCCCTGCTCCGGCTGGCGTGACCCGGCGCGACTCGTCTTCGGGGACGGTTCCGTTGCGGGAGGGCGAGGCTCCCGCCGAGCCGGAGCCCCACGGCTCGGCGGGAGCCTCGCCCTCCCACACCACCTCGCAGGCGCCGTCGAAACCGTGGTCCGGTGTACAGAGCAGCCGTCACCCCTTCTTCACCGGCGGCACCTCCCGGCCCATCGTCCGCAGCAACAGCTTCATGTCCTCCCACACGTCGCGCTTCCGCTCCCCGGTCTCGTCGCGCAGCAGGTACGACGGGTGGAAGGTGCAGAGCAGCGGGACGCCGCGATACTCGTACATCTTGCCGCGGAGGCGGGTGATCCCGGTGGTGGTGTTCAGAAGTGCCTTCGCCGGGATGTTGCCGAGGGCGACGAGGAACTTCGGCCGGACCAGGTCGAGCTGGCGTTCGAAGAACGGCCGGCAGTTGGCGCACTCCTCCGGGGTCGGCTGGCGGTTGGCGGACCCGGACCCGGCGGCCCCGGGCGGGCGGCACTTCGCCATGTTGAAGATGTACACCTCGTCGCGCGTGAACCCGCAGGCGTTGATGATGCGGGTGAGGAGTTGGCCGGCCTTGCCGACGAACGGCTCGCCGGCCCGGTCCTCGTCCCCGCCGGGCGCCTCGCCGAGGAACGCCACGTCCGGGTCGATCGGGCCGACGCCGAACACGGTCCGGGTGCGGGTGGAGAAGAGTTCGGGGCATCGGTCGCACGCCTCGACCTCGGCCGCGAGGACGGCGAGTTCGTGGCGGCGGGCCGCGAGCGGGTCGGGCGGCGGTTCGGGTTCCGAGCGGGGGGCGTGAGCCCCCTGAGTGCTCGCGATCACGAGCGGCTCGCCGCGCGGGACGAACAGCACCCCGGCGGCGCGGAGCGAGTCGAGGTGGACGCGGAGCTGGCGGGCGAGGTCGATGGCGTCGGGCACGTCCGAATCCCCTGGTTAGCGACGCGTCGCAGACGCGTCTGCGACGCGTCGCTAACCGGCGCCGACGAGGTGCTTTACCCGGTCCAACCCCACCCGCGCGCAGTAGTCGCCGAACAGCTCGCCGTTCACCCGCTCGGCCTTGAACGCCGCGAACACCTTCGCCAGCTTCGGCACGAGCTGCTCGACCGGCACCCCGTCCTGCACCTCCGCGTTCAGCCGCCGGCCGTAGCTGTCCCCGCCGACGTACAGCGTGTACTTCGTCCCACCCCGGCCGACGATCCCGACCTCGCTCTGGTATGGCCGGGCGCACCCGTTCGGGCAGCCGGTCATCCGCACGCTGATCGGCTCCCCGCCCAGCCCCAACTCCGCCAACACCTTCTCCAACTGGTCCACCACCCCCGGCAGCGCCCGCTCGCTCTCGGTGATCGCCAGCGGGCACGTCGGGATCGCCGGGCACGACATCGCCCACCGCTCCACCATCGACAGCGACTCCGGCCGCGGGATGCCGTACTCGCTCAACATCGAATCGACGGCCGCCCGGTCGTCGGTCGAAATGCCGCACAGCATGACGTCCTGCTGGGCGGTGAGCCGCACGTCCGGCTTGAACCGCGCCACGATCGCCCGCAGCCCGGCCCGCAACCGCAAACTCCCGTCGTCCTTCACCCGCCCGTTCTCGACGCTCAGCCCGAGGAACCACTTCCCGCCGCCCATCGGCTGCCACCCGTGGTGCAGGTCGAGGCCGGTGATCGGGGCGTCCTTCGGCGGCCGCGCCGGGTGGCGGAAGTAGTCGCGGTAGAACACCTCCCGGAACTTCTCCAGCCCCCAGTCCTTCATCACGTACTTCAACCTGGCCCGCTTCCGGTCGACCCGGTTGCCGTGGTCGCGGAACAGCTTGACGATCCCCTCCGACGCCGCCACCACCTCGTCGGGTTCCACGAACCCGACCGGCTGGGCGAGCAGCGGGTACGTGTCCGGCTTGCTGTTCGTCTGGCCCTGGCCGCCGCCGGCGTACAGGTTGTACCCCACCGGCTTGCCGCCCTCGCGGATCACCAGGAACCCGAGGCACTGGGCGAGCAGGTCGGTGCAGTTGTCGTCCGGCAGCGCGAACCCGACCTTGAACTTCCGCGGCAGGTACGTCGCCCCGTAGATCGGCTCGTCCCGCTCCGGGTTCGGCACCTCGGCCGCCGGGGTCGGGTGGTCGACCTTCTCGCCGTTCAGCCAGACCTCGTGGTACGAACGGGCGCCCGCCCGCGGGGCGAGGTGGGCGGCGACCGCGTCGGCCAACTGCTGCATCTGCACCCGGGCCGGGTCGCCGGTCGGGGCCGGGCACGCCAAGACGTTCCGGTTCACGTCCCCGCACCCGCCGAGGGTCGTCACCAGGGCGTCGTTGATCCCGGCCATCGTGGCCTTGAGGTTCGCCTTCAAGACGCCGTGGAACTGGATGCTCTGCCGCGTGGTGACCCGAAGGGTGCCGTTCGCGTACTTGCCGGCCAGGTCGTCCAGCGCGAGCCACTGGTCCGCGGTCAGCTTCCCGCCCGGGAGCTTGAGCCGGATCATGAACATGTACGCCTTGCCGACCCCCGCCTTGCCGCGGGTCTTGCGGGCGTCGCGGTCCTCCTGCTGGTAGCTGCCGTGGAACTTGATCAGGCTCTTGTTCGCGTCGCCGAGGTGGTCGACGGTCGGGTCCGCGAGTTCCTCGGCCAGCGTGCCGCGGAGATACCGGCTCTCGGCCTTGTGCCCCTCGACCGGGGACAGCTTGCTCTCGCCCGACGGGTCGGAAGACATCACACCGTCCAAACGGGAAGGCCGGCCGCGCCGGCGGGTGGAACAGGGCCGACATCACCGGCCCCACAAGCAGTTTTATCCGGATAGTGGGAAATCGAAAGACCAGTTGCCGCGCGTGGCAGTTTGGAACGGTCCGAGAAGGTGGGCAAGCGGCGCCGACTGCCGAGCCGCCCGGGCGGTCCCGCCCCGCCCCCGGCGGAGTTGCTACTGAAGCCCCCACCGCCGCCGACCGATCGTTTGGGGTGCCCGCGGCGGACGGCCGGCGCGGGGTGTTTCCGCCCCCCGGAGACGCCGCCCCGTGAGCCTGCCGACCGCCCCGCTGTCCCTCGGGTTCCTGGCCTTCCTCCCGGAACCGTCCGGGTGGGTCGGGGGCTACCTGGTGACCAACGGCTGGGGCCGCCCGCTCGAGTTCCGGCTGACCACCGCGGTCCAGCCGAACCGCGTCCAGACCGCCCTGTACGGCCCGACCCTGACCGAGTACCTGCTGGCCGACGTGATCGGGAAGACGCTGGTCGAGAAGACGGCCGCGAAGCCCGACCTGATCGTCACCGACACCGCCGACGCCCTGCCGCTACGGGCGCGGGTCGAGGTGCCGGTGGTCGCGGTCCGCACCGCCGGCGTGCCGCTGCCGGCCGACGGGGTGGTGGTGCCGCACCCGCGCGCCCCGCTCGGGCTGCTCGTCTCCGGCCGGCACCCGGCCGACCCGGCGGCGGTCGCGGCGCTGCTCGAACGGATCGACCCGGCGGTCGACCTGGCGGAGCCGTTCGCCCGGATCCGGGAGGCGGTGGCCGAGGCCCGCAAGTCGGGGGCGGTGAACCGTGTCGCCTGACGAGTCAGTGGGCAGTGGGCCGTGGGCCGTGGGCAGTTCGGAAACCGACCTCCGGCTGACCGCGGCCGTCGGGGCCGTCCCGGCGTTCGACCGGCCGCTCGCGGCGGGGGTGCGCGAGGCCCGGCTCCTGACCGACGCCCCGTGGGTCCGGTCGCTCGGCCGCCTCGAACTGAATGTCGCCACGGAGGGGTGGAAGTTCCCCGCCCCGCCGGTCGAATTCGCCCCCACGCCGCGCCCGCCCGCCGCCCCGCCTTCACCGCCCACGGTCGAACTGCCGCCGCTCCCCGACGGAGACGCTCCGCCGAAGCGGCGCGTCCGCCCGCGGCCGGCGGCCGACACGGTGCTCGTCAAGGACCGGCTGTTCTGCCTGCTGCAGCCGCCGCTCGACGGGCTGTTCGGCGGGCGGCAGTTGGAGGTGCCGTTCCCGCCGTTCCCGTACCAGCTGGAGGGGATCGCGTTCCTGATGCCGCGGCACGCCGCCCTCCTCGCCGACGAGATGGGCCTCGGCAAGACGTGCCAGGCGATCCTCGCCCTGCGGCTGCTGTTCCACCAGGGCGAGGTCCGCCGCGGGCTGGTGGTGTGCCCGAAGCCGCTCGTCCACAACTGGGCGCGCGAGCTGCGGATGTGGGCGCCGGAGGTGCCGTTCGAGACGATCGACGGCGACCCGGACCGCCGGCGGACGGCGTGGCTGGCGTCGAACTGCCCGCTCCAACTCGTGAACTACGAGACGCTGACCCGGGACGCCGACCTCGTCGACGACCCGCGGGTCGGGTTCGACGTGGTGGTGCTGGACGAGGCGCAGCGGGTCAAGAACCGGGACTCGAAGGCGGCGCAGACGGTGCGGTCGGTCCGGCGGGCCCGGAGCTGGGCGCTGACCGGCACCCCGGTCGAGAACCACGCCGACGACCTGGTGAACCTGTTCGCCTTCCTGGACGCCGGCCGCGTCCCGCCCGACACCCCGCCGAAGAGCCTGTCGCGGTACACGTCGGACTGCATCCTCCGGCGGACGAAGGACGTGGTCCAGTCGGACATGCCGCCGCGGCTGGTGCACGACCTGGAGGTGGAGCTGACCCCGGCCCAGCGCCTGGCGTACGCCCGGGCGGAGACGGACGGGGTGGTGCAACTGAACGACCTCGGGGACACGGTCACGGTGCAGCACGTGTTCCAGCTGGTGATGCGGCTGAAGCAGATCTGCAACTTCGACCCGCTGACCGGGGAGAGCGCGAAGCTGGAGCGGCTGCGGACCGACCTGGAGGAGGTGGCGGCGAGCGGGCGGAAGGCGCTGGTGTTCTCGCAGTGGGTGGAGCCGCTCCGCCGGCTCGCCCGGGAGTTGGCGGCGTTCGGCCCGCTCGAGTACCACGGGAAGGTGCCGCAGGCGGACCGCACCCCGACCCTGGACCGGTTCCGTGACGACCCGGACTGTCACGTCCTGTTGATGAGCTACGGGACCGGGAGCGTCGGGCTGAACCTGCAGTTCGCGAACTACGTGTTCCTGTTCGACCGGTGGTGGAACCCGGCGGTGGAGGACCAGGCGATCAACCGGGCGCACCGGATCGGGCAGAAGAGCCCGGTGACGGTGACCCGGTTCCTGGCGGCGGAGACGATCGAGAAGCGGGTGGCGGATGTCTTGGAGGCGAAGCGGAAGGTGTTCAACGACCTCTTGGCGGCGGCCGACAAGCCGGAGGCGCTGCTGAGCGAGGACGAGATCTTCGGGCTGTTCGACATCAAGGCCCGGCCGCGGCGAGCCGGGTAGGGTGGGCCAAGGCCGGCTTTGCGGCCGAGTCCCACCCCCCCTCTGCCCCGGTGGGACTCGCCGGCGAGGCGCCGGCTCGGCCCACCCTACTACCGCCCCCGCTCACCCCATCGGCAGGTGGCCCTGGCCGACCGGCACGTCCGGCGGGGCGGTCGGCTTGCTCCCGTGCACCAGCGCCACCAGGTCCGGCGCCCCGACCGGGTGCGGCAGCGCGAACAGCTCGCCGTACCGGAACCCGCACCGCGCCCCGTGGTACCCGTTCGCCGACCCGACCATGTGCCTCACCCGGGCGAACCGCTCGTCGTCGAACTGCGACCGGTACGCCCGGATCGCCTCCA
Organism: Isosphaera sp.; assembly: GCA_013822345.1. GTDB lineage: Bacteria > Planctomycetota > Planctomycetia > Gemmatales > Gemmataceae > Gemmata. The sequence continues at coordinate 54,674 of PNKH01000009.1, read as the reverse complement.
TCTTCTGCTCGATCGTCTCCGAGATGTCGACGACGAACGTGCTGTGCCACGTCCGGTGCTCGGCGTCGAACGGGTACGGGGCGTAGACCAGGTGCGGGACCCGGTACGGGGCGGTGCCGGCGAACCGGTCGTCCCACTTCGTCAGCTGCGAGTAGAACCTCGCCGCCTCGGCGATCAGGTGCCCCTGGTGGTGGTCCGGGGACGCGGCCGGGGTGCGGCCGGCGGCGGCGATGACGATCCCGGGGCGGTAGGTGCGGAACACGGTCGCGAGCTTGTACCGGTTCTCCGGCCCGTCCATCAGCACGCGGTTCGGCAGCTCGACGTTGATGCGGACCGGCACGCCGAGGATGCGGCGGGCTTCTTCCGCCTCCTGCTTGCGGGTTTCGAGAGACCCGCGGGGGGTCGGCTCGCCGCTGGTGAGGTCGAGGATGCCGACCTTGTACCCCTGCTTGACGAGCTTCGCGAGGGTGCCGCCGCACAGGATCTCGAGGTCGTCCGGGTGCGGGGCGACGGCCACCACGTCGAGCCGGTCGGGTAACTGCGTCTCACTCACCTGCGCCTCCGGGTCGGGTGTCGGGCCTTCAGGGGGCGCTACCCGCCGGCCCGCCCGGGCTTACACCCGACCGCCCGAGCACGCTGTGCGACCGGCCGTAGGCGAAGTAGATGACCAGCCCGAGGGCCATCCACGCGAACAGCCGGTACCAGTTCTGGGCCGGCAGGGAGAGCATCAGCAGCACGCACAGGCCCAGCCCCAGGAGCGGGACGAGCGGCGACAGGGGCACCCGGAACGGCCGCGGGGCGTCCGGGTGCGTCCGGCGGAGGACGACCACCGCCCCGCACACCGTCGCGAAGGCGAACAGGGTGCCGATGTTCGTCAGCTCGAGCAGCGCCCCGAGCGGCAGCAGGCCGGCGAACAGGCCGACGAACAGGCCGACCCCGACGGTGCTCTTCCACGGGGTCCGGTACGTCGGGTGGACGTCCGCGAGGAACCGCGGGAGCAGCCCGTCCCGGGACATGGCCATGAGCACCCGGGCCGACCCGAGGAGCATCACCAGCAGGACCGAGGTGATCCCGGCCAGGGCGGCGGCCGCGACCAGCGGGTCCACCCACCGCAGCCCGACCTGGGCGAACGCGGTCGCCACCCCGGCCTTCTCGTCGATCCGCGTGTACGGGACCATGCCGGTCAGGACGGCGACGACGGCGACGTACAGGACGGTGCAGATGAGGAGCGACCCGAGGATGCCGACCGGCATGTCCCGCTGCGGGTTCTTGGCCTCCTCCGCCTGGGTGCTGACGGCGTCGAACCCGATGTACGCGAAGAAGATCAGGGCCGCCCCGGCGACCATCCCGAGCGGCTTGCCGGCCGGGGTGTGCTGCCCCGCCACCTCGGCCCCGAAGAAGTTGATCCCGGTCCACCCGTACGGGGCGAACGGGGTCCAGTTGTCCGGGTTCACGTAGAACGCCCCGGCCGCGATCACGAACACCACCGCCCCGACCTTGACCGCCACCATCACCGCGTTCAGGTTCGCGCTCTCCCGGATCCCCTTGATGAGGATGACGGTGAGGAGGCCGACGATCAGCACGGCCGGCAGGTTGATGACGGCGCTGGTGACGACGAACTCGCCGCCCTCGTAGGCGAGCGGTGAGGTGGCGATCGACGCGGGCAGGGTGACGTCGAACCGGGCGAGGATCCGCTGGAAGTAGCTCGACCAGCCGTTGGCGACGGTCGCCGCCCCGACCGCGTACTCGAGGATCAGGTCCCACCCGATGACCCAGGCGAACAGCTCGCCGAGGGTGGTGTAGGCGTAGGTGTAGGCGCTGCCGGCGACCGGGGTCATGGCCGCGAACTCGGCGTAGCACATGGCGGCGAACAGGCACGTCACCCCGGCCAGGACGTAGGAGACCATCAGGGCCGGGCCGGTGACGTTCCGCGCCACCTCCCCGGTGGCGACGAAGATGCCGGTGCCGATGATCGCCCCGATCCCGAGGGCGATCAGGGCCCACGGCCCGAGGACGCGGCGGAGGCTGTCGCCCTTGGCCTCGGCGGCGGCGGCCGCCAGCGGCTTCTTGACCCAGAGTCCGGCCACGTCCGCCCCCTTGGATGATGGTGAGCGGTCAGTGTCGCCCCGGCGGCCGGATCGGCAAGGGGGTGTCCCCTTGTGGGGGCGGCGGGCCGGGCGTATCCTGGGCGGAGCGGCCAAGTGGCGGAATGGCAGACGCACTCGACTCAAAATCGAGCGCCCCAAAGGCGTGTGGGTTCGAGTCCCACCTTGGCCATCTGAACAGACGGACAGTTATCGCCAGCAGACGACCCGGGACGTCGGGAGCCTCGGATTTCTAGGGCTTCCGGCGTCCGTGTCGTCTGCGGTCCGTCCCCGGCGGCTCGTGACTGCACCGCCTTTTGCACCGCAACTGCACCGGAATCTGCACCGCCCCGGACCGCCTTCTCGAAGTCCGCCTCCAGCGTCTGGAGGTAGTGGCCGAGGGCGATCTTCGGGGTGTTGCCGATCCAGGCGGTGACGACGTGGATCGGGTGGTCCCGCATCAGGTCCGTCTCGCAGCTCGCCCGCAGGTTGTGGAACAGACGCGGCCACGCCTGGAGCCCGGCCCGCCGGATGAGCTTCTCGAACGTGGTCCGCAGGTTCGTGTTCACCCACCCGCCCGGCTTCTGTGCGGTCGCCCGGTAGGCGCCCCCCTGCCGCCCGCCGACGACGTACACCTCGCCCGGCTCGGCCAGCTCGAACGCCTCCTCCAGGAACGGCCGGAGGCGGGCGAAGATCGGGACCACCCGGTACGCCCGGCCTTCGAGGTGCTCCGTCTTCGGGGACGAGACGGTCATCCGGTTGGTGGCGAAGTCCACGTTCTCCCACCGGAGGGAGAGGACTTCGGACGGGCACCGAAGCCCCGCGAACCGGGCCAGTGCGATGATGGTCCGCCACGTCGGGTTCGCGGCTTCGATCAGCCGCCGAGTATCCGCCTCGGTGACGTAGTGGCGACGCTCGGCGGGGTTGGTGTTCTTGCCCTTCACGTCCGCGAACGGGTTCTCGGCGACGAGCTTCAGCTTCACCGCGTGGTTGAACAGCATCTTCGCCATCTTCAGCCGGCGGTAGGTGGTGGCCGGGGCGAGGTCCTTGTCCTGGTAGAACCGCTTGAACCGCTCGGCGTGCCCGACGGACACGTCCCGCAGGTCCGCCGTCGCCCCGAGTACCGCCGTCAGGTCGTCGGCCACCCGCCGGATGGTGACCAGGGTCGCGGGCTTGGTGTGCCCGTCCCCGGCCCGCCCGGCGATGTAGTCGTCCAGGAACCTCCGAAGGGTGCGGGACTCGCGGGCCGGCACCAGCCCGACCGCCGCGAGCTTGGCGGCGAGGTCGTCCCCGATCCCGGCGACCCACTGGCTCGTCTCCGTGTCCATCGGGAGCTTGGCCACCGTGATCGAGTTCAGGTGCTCGACCTTCAGCTTGACCTCGGTCGCGGTCTTCTTGTTCACCTTCCCGAGACGGACGGACCGGCGCCGGCCGTCCCCGCACACCACCTGGACCGTGTAGTTGCCGTTCGCGTCGCGGCTGAGCGAGGCCATCGGGAAGGGTCCTGGGGGAGATCGGCCGGGCGTGTTGTGGTCCCGGCCGGTCAGGGGTGGGGTATCGTACCTCATTCGCCCGGACCGCTCCACCTCGGGAGCCGGCGGGCAGCGGAAGCGTCAGTCCGGCAGCCTGCCGCCGTCCGTCTCGAACAGCCGCCCGGACTGCGGGGCGCGGCCCGGGGCATCGTCACCGTCGCCACCATCGCCCCCGGGCGGTGTCGGTGGCGATGGGGGTGATGGGGGTGATGTCGGTCGGGACCGGAACTCGGTGATCGGGTACGCGGCCCACCGCACCCCCTGCCCCGTGGTGGCCGCGTTGTCCAGGAACAGCCCGTCGAAGTTCCGGCGGGCGAACGACCGCAGAGCGTACCCGAGCGGGCGGGTGTCCAACCGCCCGGCCAGGTCCTCGACCGCCGCCCGCAGGTCCGGGTGCGTCTTCGCCGCCTCGACGATCCCAGACGCCGTCAGCCCCTGCCGGTCGGGGTCGATCCGCCGGAGGCCGTTGAGCAGCACCGTCATCGCCAGGGCGTTCCGGTCGGCCGCCGTCTGGAGCGCCACCCGGGTCAGCCCCGGGTCTGGCTCCCCCGCCCAGACCACCGCCTCCCGCACCACCTCGGACCAGGACTCGTAGCTCCCCCACGGCGGCAGCCCGTGCCGCGGGCGCCCGGCCGTCACCCACCCCCGGAGGATGGTGAGGGCCGCCGAGAGCAGCGCGTCGCGGTGCCGGCGGAGGTGCTGTCGGAGGTGCGGGTGCCGGAACCCGGCCCGCTCCTCCGGCCGCTCGGCCGGGGACTCCAGCCGGACGTGGCAGGTCCGCCGGCTGGTGTCGGCCCGCAGCTCGCAGTTGTTCCCGGTCCCGTACCAGACCACGTTCAGCGGGCCGTCGAACACCCTGTTCCCGCCCAACAATCGGTCCTTCCAGCGGTCGGCGGTCAGGGCCGCGTCGAGCTGGTCGTTCCCGACCGGCCCGGCCAGGTTGTCGAGCAACACCATCCGCTCCCCCTCGGCCGCGACGCTCGTGATCCGCTTCCGCAGCTCGTCCCGGTCGGCGGTGTAGGACATGGCCGAGAACCGGCGGCCGAGGACCGGAATGGCGATCGCGTCGGCGAGCAGCCCCTTCCCCACCCCGCGGACGTTCCCGTCGATCAGGTAGAACGGGGACGGCCCGTCGAACGCGAACCAGGCGAGCGGGGTGAGGAGCCCGGCCAGCCACGCCCCCCGGTGCTCCGGCCGCTCGAACGGGAAGTCGCACACCGCGTCGAACAGCAGCTTCACGGCGGCGGCCACGTCCGCCCGGGTCGGGGCGTCCGCGACCGCGAGCCGGAGCCCCGGCGGGAGCCGGACCAGCACCCCGGTCGGGCGGTGATACCCGTCGGCAACCAGGAGCGACCCGTCGGCGAGCAGGATCGGGTGGGTCACGACCGCCTCCAGGTTCCGCACCCCGGGCCAGTGGCCGCGGGCGTGGACGGCCTGGACGCACCACCCCGGCGGGTGGGTAGGGACCGTCACGGGCCCCTCCTTCGTCTCCACCACCCGCACCCAATCCGCGACCCGGGTGAACTCCTCCCGCAGCAGCGGCTGGGAGAGTTCCCGGACCACGACCGCCCCGGCGGGTTGGCGGACGGCCGCCGGGCCGGCGGTCGGGGCGTCGAGGGCCAGGACGTGGACCAGGAGCCCGCCCCGCTGGTACACCCGCTCCGCGGCCGGCAGGGCGGCCGCGGCCGCGTCGTTCACCGCGTGCTCCGCCGTGGTGACGACGACCTCCGGCCGTCGGCCCCCGGCGGGCACCTGGGCCGACGCGGTCAGGAGCCCGAGCAACTCTCGGCCGAGGGCGGCCCAGTTCGGATTTTCTCCGGCCCGGTCGACGAGCCATGCCCGCACGTCCTTCGCCCCGTCCGGGGGCATGGCCACCATCACCCCCCGGCCGAGCCGGGACCGGAGGGTCGACGCCACCCGCTCCGACCCCTCGCGGCCGGGCCAGGAGCCGTCCTCCTTGCGGTCGTTCTCACCCACGACCACCACCTTCCGGTCGACCGGCAGGTCGGCGAGCAGCGCGGCGAGGTGCTCGACCCCGCCGGTGTTCGACGGCCGGCCGACCGCCCCCAGTCCGGCCACGGTCAGGGCCAGGGTGTCGGACGCCCCCTCGACCAGCAACACCGGCCCGGGCCGGTCGCGCCAACCGTTTGGGACCGTCAGCCCGCGACCCCCACCGGACCGCATCTTCTTCGCCTCCGTCCCGTCCGGCTCCGGGATCCGCTCGGTGATCCCGACCACCCGCCCGGTCGCGTCGCACTCGGGGAAGGCGAACACCCGTCCGGCGGCCCTCCCCCCGGACACGCCGAGCAGCGGCAGCGCGTCGAAGGCCGCGGGCGGCAGGCCGAGCCGGGAGGCGAGTTCCTGTCGGGCCTCCGCGGTGAAGCCCTTGGCGTACCGGGCGGCGTCCACCCCCCAGTCGCGGGGCGGTGTGGGCTTCGGCTTCCGCGCCGGGGCGGGCGCCGCATCGGCCCCCTCGTCGCGGCGGAACAGGTGGAACTGAGGGTCGCCCTTCGCCGCCCCGAGGTGTCGAAACCCGGGGACCGGGCCGTCGCGGCGGCCGCAGATGATCAGTCCGCTGTCCCCGCGGGAGCACTTGTGGTCGCCGCCGCACACCGCGCACGGGGCGGCCTTCGACACCGGCGTCAGGTTTTCCTTGTCCGGTCCGTGATCTGACCTGTGGTTCTGAACCATGACTTTTCTCTGCCTGTCGGGTTCGGTGAGGCGGCCGGGCCGGTCCCGGCCGCGTGCGGTCGAGTCGGGGTGGTCAGCAGCCTTCGTCGGCGAGCCGCCGCACCTCGGTGTCCGGGAGGAGCCGCCGCCGGCCGAGCCGAACGGAGCGCACCTTGCCGGCGTTGAGGAGCCGTTGCAGGTGCCGCTCGCTGACGGTCAGGAACTTCGCCGCATCGGGGATAGGCCAGGGTGAGCCGGGCGGCCGCGCGGGGGCTGAGAGGTGATCCGTCGGACCGGGCATGACGCCTCCGGGAACGAGTCACCCCGCGAAGTCGGCCCGGCGGGGGACTTCACGGGGTGGTCGGCCGCCTGACGGCGGGAGGCGGGTCATGTCGCGCCGGGCCACGCCTCGGGAGCAGAGGCGATACGTCCGGCGTAGCGGGGGCTACTTTTCGTGTAGCCCCGGATTTCCTCCGGTCGGAGGCCACCGACCGGTGTCCCACCGGATGTCGGTCCTCGGGACGTAGCTGATCGTGTGCCCCAGGTTGAGGACGGGTCGGGTAAGGTGGTCGGCGAGCGGTGGGTCGTACTCGCGGAGTTGCTTCATCGCCCGCTTGATCGCGTTGCAGACCCGGTTCCGGACGCGGTCCCACTCGCCGGCGAGCGCCCGGGGACGGCCGCCCCGACCGAGGTCACGGCCGAGCCGGTTCCGGATGTTTCGCAGTTCGGCATCGAGTTCGTCCAGGAGTTCCAGCCGTCCCGGCTCGTTGCTCGCCTCGACCTCCGGCCGGCGCTCCTCGATCTCCGCGAGACGGGACCGCAGGGCCTCGACCGCTTCGTCGTCCAAAGTGTCGTCGGCCAGTGGGGACCGGACGACCCCCACCCCCGCGTCTTGTGCCTCGGCCGCACTCACCCCACGTGCCGCGGTTGGGGTCGGGCGACACGCGACTCTAGCAGCGAGTTCCGACGCCGTGAACGTCCGACCCGGCGACGCAAACAGGATGTGCAGGTATTCCAGGCCGCGCTCCGGCAGGTAGACCGCTTCCTCTCCGCCGAGATACCGACCGACCCAAACCCGGCACCGTCGGAGGAAGTAGTTCCCGGCCGGGCGTACCGGCTCAGCGCGGGCGGGCACGTCCCCGGCCCCGTCGTCGTACACGAGCCGGAGCAAGCAATTTGGCGAAAGGGTCCGTGTCCGGATCGACCGGCAGTGCGCCGCGATCGCGTCATCGATCACCCCGTTCACCTGCCGGGCGTGTTTGCGGTACAACTCGAATACCCGCGCCGCCCCCGCCGCTGCCGGCAGGCCCAGGTGCGGCAGCGCCCGGGCCACCTCCCCGAAGTGGGCGAAGAACTCGGCAGGCCCCATCCGCTCCACCCGGGCCGCCAGGTCCAGATACCCGGCCACCATCGTCTTCTGCTCCTCGTCCCGGCGGTCCCCGGTCAGCAGCTCCACCGCGTAGCCTTTTACGGGGTCGTGGTCCGCCTGTCCCGCGGCCAGGACCGCGAACCGCCGGTCGATGCACTGCGAGCACACCCCGCAATGGGTGTGGATCTTCGACTTCATCTCCCATGTGTGTCCGCAACTGATCGACCGCCCGATCAGGCCCGCGGCCCCGGCGTCCGCGATCCGCTTGACCACGTCGGTCTTGGTGTCCCACTGGAACGGGTTCTCGACCGCGAACGGCCGGTCGAACAGCGCGGTGAGCAGCCGCCCGAACCCGGCCAACACCCGCGGGTGGGTAGTCCGCGACGCCCGCGCCCCGACCACCTGCGCCGACGGCGGGAGGTTCAGGCTGGTGACCCCGTTCTCGTAGAACCGCAGGCGGTCAAGCCCGGTCATCCGGGCGAACACCGCCCCGAGGGCGGCGAACAGGAACGACCGGGTCCGCTGGGTGAACTCCCGCCCCAGCCGCTTCGCCTTGTTCGCCAGGAGGGCGAAGTGGAGCGGCGCGCGAGCGCCCGAAGCCGCTTTGAGCGCTCGCACCAATCGGTTGTGGTGCGGGGCCAGCTTGTCACTCGACCGGTGGTGGACCAGCAGCACCTGCCGGCCCCCGACGACCGCCTCGGTGACGGCCCCGGCCAGCGAGTCCAGCCCGCCGGAGAACATCACCACCTCCTCGACCACCCCCGCGAACGGGGTTGTGTCGAAGTCGATGAACCCGTCCAGCGCGGTGTCCTTACGAAGGTGGCAGAACTCGAACCGGTACTCGTCCTCGGAAAGGAAGCTGAGGGCCGACACCAGCGCCGCCCGGACCGGATGGGAGTTCCACCGGTCGGGCTCCCGGACGGGGACTCGGAACCGCAACGACCGCCGCCACCCGGCCCCGACCTCCGGCCCGTCCACCCGCCCGCCGTCCGCCCGCGGGACCGCCTGGTCGGCGGCGTACACGTACACGGCCACGTCGAGCAGGTCGCGGAGGACCGGCGGGAGGTCCGTCCACAGCGCCCGGCGGACCGCCTCCAGCCCGATGTGGACGTTCGCCCCGCGGCCGTAGATGTTCAGCTCGACCTGACGCGGTCGCTCCGGCAGGCCGCGGCCGTACGCCCCGCCGCAGAGGACGGCTCGCTCACGCGCCACGGCGGCCCTCCCGCCGGAGGAACTCACCGGTCAGCTTGACGGCGACGGCGTACCCCAGGAACCCGCGGGCCTCCTCGCGGGTGATGTCCCCGCCGGACTCGTACCGGTGTTTCGAGAACCACTCCCCGGCGAACACCTCGACGACCTTCGTGGCCTCGTGGCAGTGGGTGCGGAGGGCGTCGGTGAACCGGGACTGCTCGGCCACGGTGCGGAACCGCTCGCCTTCGCCGACGTGCCGGGGGAGGGCCTTGCTGACGAAGTAGTTCAGGTACTTGAAGGCGAACCGGGCGAAGAACCGGCGGGCGAGCGCCCCGAACTGGGCCGGGGTCGCGAGCGCGGCGAACGCCGCCCGCACTTCGTCGGGTCCCGCCCCCCACAGGGACGCGGCCCGCGGCCCGACCGTCGCGTTCACCGTCTCGACGGCGGCGGTCTGGGCCATCTCCCCGAGGTCCGTCCGACCGCGGCCGTCCGGCAGGGCGGTGTCCACGGCGGCGGTCAGGGCGACGGCGACGTCCACCAGCCCCGGGCCGTCGGGCACGTCCAACCCGATCTTCCGCAGGGCGGCGGTGAAGTCGGGAGAGCGGGCGGCGAGCGGGATGCGGACCAGGAGCCACACGGCCTCCAGGACACCGGGGTCGTCGGCCGCCGCCTTCAGCCCGCGCTCGGCGGCGGTCATGGTGGCGGTGGCGAGCTGGGCGGCGGCCGCCCCGCCGCCGATCAGGGCGACGACCTGGTCCCACTTGCGGGTCGCGGGGAGCGGCCCGAGACGGACGTGTCCCATCGCTCACCTCGACCCGACGGAGGCGATTCGCCGCCACACCGAGCCGCCCCCGGCCGGGCGCGGAGTTCGGCTCGATTCCCGGGATTGTCGGTCGGGCGGAGGTGACGAGGTGAACCATTCGCTCGTGCGGTCGGCGGCGACCCGCCGGGCGTCGGCCCGGGTCCCGATCAGCCCCACTACCCGCACCCACTTCACGGTGTGCGAGAGGGTGCCCAGCCGGACGTGACCCATACCTGTCGGCCTCGCGTCGCCACCCGTGGCGACGTGTACAAAATAACACCGATTCGCGTGCTGTCAAATCCTGCCACGCGGTGCCGGTGACCGTCACGACCTGTCGGGTGTCCCCCGACCCCGACCCGGGTCGGCCCGGGCCGGTCTCGCGACCGCCGCCCACCCGCCCTCACCCGAAATGGTCGTAGTCCGGGACAGTCTTGCTTTCCGACTCGCCCGGGGACGGCGGGGACGGTCGCCGGCTTGGCCCGGGCCGCCCGGTCGGCGTCTCGGGTCCTTCCGAGCGGTGGTTGGGTGTCGTTCGTCGGGGGAACCCGCGGAGCACCTGACAGAGTTAGTTTCTCCGCAGCGCCGTGGTGAAGATGAATGCCGAGCGCTTCGTCACGGCGGCCGGCCGGTCCAGCCGGCCTCTCGCCGTGTCGCGAACCCTCGTTCCGTCGCCTACCGGTCGGAACTGATCCGATCTTGCCGGGCGGCGAAGAGCTGCTCACCCTGCGGAACGAGTGAAGAGTAACGAGGCCTCCGGTGACAGGATCTCGGAGACGTGGGACGAAAGCGGGCTTGGGCGGTCCGATGAGTCGGATCGCGGAGCGTCCCGGGGGAGTCGTACCAGCCCGGGCAAAGGCACGGTTTCGGGTGCCCCCGGGCGAGGGTCTCGGGCTCGTCGACCCGGCGGGACGTACTTCGACTCCGCCCGGCACGCGACGGAGGCCGAGGCGGATGCGACCTCCTGCCGTGTTGCGCGACGAGTGAGCGGGGCTTCGGACCCGCCCGGCCCGCGGGCCGGCGCGTGACGCGGTGTCGTCTGGATACCTGAGGCGGGGCAGGAGCCACGTGCGATGATCTCGCGGGGGGGCGAAAGACATCCTCGAATCACTTCCTGTCCTATATCATCATCGGGGACGACCGATGCGACCTCGTGCTTGCCGCAGGTCGCGCCGGCGTGGGTCGCCCGGCAACCTCTCAACCCCCCGGCCGGGAGCGCCATGCGGGCCTTCGCCCGGAGCATCGTCGAGACGGTCCGCCACCCCCTGCTCGTCCTCGACGCGGGGCTGCGGGTGATCGCGGCCAACGCCCCGTTCTACCACAGCTTCCCCGGCGAACCGGCCGGGACCGAGGGCCGCCGGTTGCACGACCTGGGCGGGGGGCGATGGGACATCCCGGCCCTCCGGGGGCTACTCGAACGGGTGATCCCGACCGGTGTGCACTTCGAGGGGTTGGAGGTCGACCACGAGTTCCCCGGGCTCGGCCGCCGGCAACTCGTACTGAGCGCCCGGGTGGTCCGCGGGGACGACGACCCGGCCCCGATGGTCCTGCTGGCGATCGAGGACCACACAAACCGGTTGCGCTCCCGGGACGAGTTGCGGTGGGCGAACGCCGCGCTCGAGGAGCGAGTGGCCGCCCGCACGGCCGACCTCGCCGCCGCCAACCGGGAGTTGCGCGAGGCGAACCGCGAGCTGGCCGCCGCCAACCGGGAACTGGAGGCGTTCTGCTACTCGGTCTCCCACGACCTGCGGGCCCCGCTCCGGGCGATCGACGGGTTCAGCCGAGAACTTCTGGACGCCTACGCCGACCGGCTCGACGACCAGGGGCGCCACTACCTGACGCGGGTCCGGGCCGGGACCCAACGGATGGGTCAGTTGATCGACGACCTGCTGAACCTGTCCCGGGTGAGCCGGGCCGAGATGTGCCGCGAGCGGGTCGACCTGACCGCGATGGCGGAAGCCGTCGTCGGCGAGTTGCGGCAGCGGGACCCCGGCCGCCGGGTCGCGTTCACCGCCCGGCCCGGCCTGGCCGTCGACGCCGACCCCCGGCTCGTCCGGGTGGTCCTCGAGAACCTGCTCGGGAACGCCTGGAAGTTCACGTCCCGGCGGCCGGAGGCGGCGATCGAGTTCGGGCGGGAGGAGCACCGCGGCCGGGCGGCGTTCTGCGTCCGGGACGACGGGGCCGGGTTCGACATGGCCTACGCCGACAAGCTGTTCGGGGCGTTCCAGCGGCTCCACCCGGACCGCGAGTTCCCGGGCACCGGGGTCGGATTGGCCACCGTCCAGCGGGTCGTCCGCCGGCACGGCGGGGAGGTCTGGGCCGAGGGCGAGCCGGGCCGCGGGGCCGCCTTCTACTTCACCCTGCCCGGGCCCGGAGACCCGTCATGACGCCGAAGGTGATCCTCCTCGTCGAGGACAACCCGGACGACGAGGAGTTGGCCCTGCTCGCGTTCCGCAAGAGCAACCTGGCCAACGAGGTGGTGGTGGCCCGGGACGGGCGGGAGGCGCTCGACTACCTGTTCGCCGAGGGGGCGCACGCCGCCCGGGACCCGGCCGACCTGCCCCAACTCGTCCTGCTCGACCTCAAGCTCCCGCGGGTCGGCGGGCTGGACGTGCTCCACCGGGTCCGGGGGGCCGCGGCCACCCGCCGCCTCCCGGTCGTCATCCTCACGTCGTCCCGGGAGGAGGAGGACGTGATGCGGGGGTACGACCTGGGGGCGAACAGCTACGTCCGCAAGCCGGTCGACTTCGGGCAGTTCGTGACCGCCGTCCAGCAGCTCCAGATGTACTGGCTGGTGCTCAACGAGCCGCCCGCGGGCCGCCCGTGACCGGTCCACCCACCCCGGCGGAGGACCCCCGTGACCGGTTACACCGTGGCTTCCCGCGAGGGTCGGGCCCCGACGGCGGCGCCCCTCCGCGTCCTCGTGGTCGAGGACCGGGCGGAGGACGCCGAGCTGATCGTCCTGGCCCTCCGGCGGGGCGGGTTCGACCCGTCCTGGGAGCGGGCCGACTCGGCCGACGGGCTGCGGGCCGCCCTGGCGGCCGGGACGTGGGACGCGGTCCTGAGCGACTACACCCTGCCCGGGTTCGGCGCACGGGCCGCGCTGGGGGTGGTCCGGGAAGCCGACCCCGACTTGCCGTTCCTGGTGGTCTCGGGGACCGTCGGCGAGGAGGTCGCGGTCGAGGTGATGCGGGCCGGGGCGAACGACTTCGTGCTCAAGCACGCCCTGTCCCGCCTCGCCCCGGCCGTCGGGCGGGAGGTCCGGGAGGCCGCCCGCCGCCGGGCCGGGCGGCGGGCGGAGGAGGCGGTCGCCCACCTGGCCGCGCTGGTCGAGTCGTCCGCCGACGGGATCGTCTCGCTGACCCCCGACGGGGTGATCAAGACCTGGAACCCGGCGGCCGAGCGGCTGTTCGGGTACCCCGCCGCCGAGGCGGTCGGCCGCCCCGTCTCGCTCCTCGTCCCGCCGGAGAAGGCGGGGGAGCTGGGCCGGGTGATGGACCGGGTCCGGCGGGGCGGGGCCGGGGAGACGTTCGAGACCGTCCGGGTCCGCAAGGGCGGGGCCCGGATCGACGTGGCGGTGACGATCTCCCCGGTCCTCGGCCCCGGCGGGGGGGTGGCCGGGGCGTGCAAGGTCGTCCGGGACATCACCGACCGCCGGCACGCCGAGGAGGCCCTGCGGCTGAGCGAGGAGCGGCACCGGCGGGTGGTCCAGGACCAGACGGAGGTGGTGTGCCGGTTCCGGGCGGACGGGACCATCACCTTCGTCAACGAGGTGTACTGCCGGGTGTTCGGCAAGGCCCCTGGGGAACTCCTCGGCGGCCGCTGGCAGCCGTTGGCTCACCCGGACGACCGGGACAGGATCGAGGCCCGGCTGGCCGGGATGTCGGCCGCCGACCCCGTCGTGGTGGTCGAGAACCGGGTGACCGACGGGGCCGGGCGGGTGCGGTGGATGGAGTTCGTCAACCGCGGGTTCTACGACCCGGACGGCCGCCTGGCCGAGGTCCAGGCGGTCGGCCGGGACGTCACCGAGAGGAAGACGGCCGAGACCGCCCTCCGGGAGAGCGAGGAGCGGTACCGGACCCTGATCGCGGCGACCGCCGCGATCGTGTGGACCACCCCGGCGTCGGGCGAGTTCGGGACGGACCAGCCGGGGTGGGCGGCGTTCACCGGGCAGGGGTTCGACCAGTCCCGGGGGTGGGGGTGGCTCGACGCCATCCACCCGGACGACCGGGCGGACACCGCCCGGGGGTGGTCGGCGGCGCTGGGCGGCCGGACCGCGTACGAGGTCGAGCACCGGCTCCGCCGGGCGGACGGGGAGTACCGCTGGATGTCCGTCCGGGCGGTCCCGATCCTCGGCCGCGACGGGGCGATCCGGGAGTGGGTCGGGGTCCACACCGACGTCCACCGGCACCGGCAGGCCGAGATCGACCGGGGGAACCTGCTCGCCCGGACCAACCTCCAGATCGAGCGGATGCCCCTCGGCTACCTGCTGACCGACGCGGACTTCCGGTACACCCGGTGGAACCCGGCGGCCGAGCGGACGTTCGGGTTCGCAGAGGCGGAGGTGCTCGGCCGGCACCCGTCCGGGGTGATCGTGCCCCCGCAGTCCCGGCCGGCGGTGGACGAACTCCTGGACCGGCTCCGGGCCGGCGACATGGACGCCCACGGGACGTACGAGTGCGTCACCCGGGACGGGCGGGCCATCGTCTGCGAGTGGTACACCACCCCCCTGTTCGACCCCGACGGCACCTTCCAGGGGGCCCTCTTCCTGACCCACGACGTGACCGCCCGCCGGCAGGCGGAGCACGCCCTCCTCCTCCGCGACCGGGCGATCCAGGCGGTGAACGGGGGCCTCGTCATCACCGACCACACCCGCCCGGACCACCCGATCATCTACGCCAGCCCCGGGTTCGAGCGGCTGACCGGGTACGCCGGGGCCGAGGTGCTCGGGCGGAACTGCCGGTTCCTCCAGGGGCCGGGGACCGACCCACAGGCGCTGGCCGCGGTCCGGGAGGCCCTCCGGGTCGGCCGCCCGTGCGACGTGGAACTCCTCAACTACCGCAAGGACGGCACCCCGTTCTGGAACCAACTCCTCCTGTCCCCGATCCGGGACGCCGCCGGCCGGCTGACCCACTTCGTCGGGGTGCAGACGGACGTGACCGGGCGGCGGCGGCTGGAGGACCAGTTCCGGCAGGCGCAGAAGATGGAGGCGGTCGGGCGGCTGGCGGGCGGGGTGGCCCACGACTTCAACAACCTCCTGACCATCATCAACGGGTACAGCGAGGTGGTCGGGCGGGAACTGCCGGCCGACCACCCGGCCCAGGAACTGCTGGCGGAGATCACCCGGGCCGGGGACCGGGCCGCCGGCCTGACCCGGCAGCTGCTCGCGTTCAGCCGGCAGACGCTGCTCGAGCCGAAGGTGCTCGAGCCGAACGCCCTGGTCCGGGACCTCGAGCGGATGCTCCGGCGGCTGATCGGGGAGGACATCGACCTCACCACCCGGCTGGCCCCGAGCCTGGGGCGTGTCCGGGCCGACCCGGGCCAGCTGGAGCAGGCGATCGTCAACCTGTGCGTCAACGCCCGGGACGCCATGCCCCGGGGCGGGCTGCTGACGGTCGAGACGCGGAACGCGGACCTGGACGCGGCCGACGCCGCGGCCCACGCGGACGTGCGGCCCGGCCGGTACGTGGTGCTGTCGGTCGCGGACACCGGGTGCGGGATGACGGACGAGGTGCGGGCCCGGATCTTCGAGCCGTTCTTCACCACCAAGGGGGTCGGGAAAGGAACCGGGCTGGGGCTGGCGATGGTGTTCGGGTTCGTCAAGCAGTCCGGCGGGCATGTCGAGGTGCAGAGCGAGCCGGGGCGGGGGTCGACGTTCCGCCTCTACCTGCCCCGGGTCGGGGGCGCCCCGGCCGCCGGGAAGTCGGGGCTGCGCCTCGCCTCGATGCCCCGGGGGACCGAGACGGTACTGTTGGTCGAGGACGAGGAGGCGGTCCGGGCCCTGGGCCGGCACGTCCTCCGCCAGTGCGGGTACACCGTCCTGGACGCCGGGAACGGGCGGGAGGCGGCGGGGGTCGCGGCGGGGCACCCCGGGCCGCTCCACCTGCTGCTGACGGACGTGGTGATGCCGGGCGGGGTGGGCGGCCGACAGGTGGCCGAGGCGGTGCTCGCCCGCCACCCCGGGGCCAAGGTGCTGTTCACCAGCGGGTACACGGACGACACGGTGGTGCGGCACGGGGTCCTCGAGAACGGCACCCACTTCCTGCAGAAGCCGTTCTCCCCGGCCGCCCTCGCCCAGAAGGTCCGCGACGTCCTGGACGGGAGCGGCTGACGGCGGGACGGGGGCGGACGCAATTATCCATCCACCCCGACCGATCATTGCCCGAGGCGGTCCGGTCACCCGGGGGGCGGCATGAGCGGGACAGTCCTCTGCGTGGACGACGACGAGTCGATGCTCGGCGCGTACCGGCGGTTCCTCCACCCGGCGTACCCGGTCGAGACCGCGACGGGCGGCGAGGCGGGCCTGGCCGTGCTGTCCGCCCGGGGGCCGTTCGCGGTGGTGGTGTCGGACCTCCACATGCCGGGGATGGACGGGATCCGGTTCCTGGCCGCCGCCCGGGAGCGGTTCCCGGACGCGGTCCGGGTCCTGGTGACCGGGCAGGTCGACGTCCGGCAGGCGACCGAGGCGGTCAACGCCGGGCACGTGTTCCGGTTCCTGACCAAGCCGTTCCGGCCGGACGAGTTGGTCTCGGCCGTGGCCGCCGCCGCGGCCGAGCACCGGCGGACCGCGGCCGAGCGGGAGCGGGCGGCGTCGGCCCTGCGGGAGAGCGAGGAGCGGTACCGCCAGCTGTTCGAGGCGAACCCCCACCCGATGTGGGTGTACGACACGGCGACCGGCCGGTTCCTGGCGGTGAACGACGCGGCGGTGGCCCACTACGGGTACCCCCGGGCCGCGTTCCTCGGGCTGACCGTCGGGGAGGTCGAGGACCACGACCCGCCGGCCGCCGGTTCCGGCCCGGCCCGGCACCGGCTGGCGTCCGGGGAGGTCCGGCAGGTCGAGGTGTCGTCCCGCCCGATCGAGTTCCTGGGGCGCCCGGCCCGCCTCGTCCTGGCGATCGACGTGACCGACCGGAAGGTGCTCGAGGACCAGCTCAAGCAGGCCCAGAAGCTGGAGTCGATCGGGCAGCTGGCGGCCGGGATCGCCCACGAGATCAACACCCCGATCCAGTACATCGGGGACAACACCACGTTCCTCGCCGGGGCGCTCGCGGACCTCGGCCGGGTGGCCCGCCTGTACCGGGCGGCCGGGGACGACCCGGCCGCCCAGGCCGGGGCCGCCCGGGCGGCCGAGGAGGCGGACCTGGACTACCTGCTGGACGAGGCCCCGCGGGCGATCGGGCAGACCCTGGACGGGGTCAAGCACGTCGCCCGGATCGTCCAGGCGATGAAGGAGTTCGCCCACCCGGGGACGGACGAGAAGGTCCCGGTCGACCTGAACCGGGCGGTCGAGACGGTCGTCGCCGTCGCCCGGAACGAGTGGAAGTACGTGGCCGAGGTGGTGACCGACCTGGACCCGGACCTGGCCCCGGTCCCCGGCCTCCCGGGGGAACTGAACCAGGTGTTCCTGAACCTGTTGGTGAACGCCGCCCATGCGGTCAAGGCGGCTAACCCCGACGGGGTGAAGGGGACGATCACCCTGTCCACCCGCCGGGCCGGGGCCGCGGCCGAGGTCCGGGTGGCGGACACCGGGTGCGGGATCCCGGAGGCGATCCGGGGGCGGGTGTTCGACCCGTTCTTCACCACCAAGCCGGTCGGCCAGGGGACCGGGCAGGGGCTGGCCCTGGCCCACGCGGTGGTGGTCAAGCGGCACGGCGGGACGATCGCCTTCGAGTCCGAGTCGGGGAGGGGGACGACGTTCGTCATCCGCCTCCCGGCCGGCCCACCCGCGGGGGAGCCGTGATGACCCGGCGGGTGCTGTTCGTGGACGACGAGCCGAACGTCCGGGACGGGCTCCGCCGGCTCCTCCGCCCGCTCCGGGCCGAGTGGGACATGCGGTTCGCCGGGGGCGGGGCCGAGGCCCTGACCCTGATGGCCGCCGACCCGGCCGACGTCCTGGTCACCGACATGCGGATGCCCGGGATGGACGGGGACGAGCTGCTGGCCGAGGTCCGCCGCCGGCACCCGCTGACCGTCCGGATGGTGCTGACCGGGCAGTGCGCCCCGGACGCCATGCGGCGGCTCGTCCCGCTCGCCCACCGGGTGTTCACCAAGCCGTGCGACCCGGACCAGTTGACGGCCGCGGTCCGCCGGGCGTGCTCCCTCCAGGACCTGCTCCGGGCCCCGCCGCTGGCGGCCGTCGTCGGCCGGCTCGGCGGCCTCCCGACCCCGCCGGCCGTGTACACCCGGGTCCTGGCCGAGTTGGAGCGGCCGGACGGGTCGATCGCCGGGGTCGAGTCGATCGTGGCCGAGGACCCCGGGCTGGCGGCCAAGATCCTGCAGGTGGCGAACTCCTGCCTGTTCGGGGCGCGGAAGCCGACCACCTGCCCGGGACGGGCCGTCCAGATGCTCGGGGCTGAGGCGACGAAGGCCCTGGTGCTGGTGTCCGAGGTGCTGACCCGGTACGACCCGGCCGCCCTCCGCCCGTTCTCGATCGACGGGCTGTGGGATCACAGCCGGGCGGTCGCCGACCTGGCCGGGCGGATCGCCCAGGCGGAGGCCGGGGCGGCCGCGGCGGCCGACGCCCGGCTGGTCGGGCTGCTCCACGATGTCGGCCGGCTGGCCCTCGGGAGCCAGGTCCCCGAGGCGTACAAGGAGGTCCTCCGGGCGGCCCGGGACGACGGGCGGGCGGTGGCGGACGCCGAGCGGGCCGTGTTCGGGGTGACGCACGCCGAGGTCGGGGCGTACCTGCTCGGGCTCTGGGGGCTGCCGCCCGCGGTCGTCGAGGCGGTCGCCTGGCACCACGACCCGGCCGGGTGCCCGGCGGACGGGTTCGGCCCGCTCGCCGCGGTCCACGCGGCCGAGGGGCTGCTCGCCCCCGACGAGGGCGGGCCGCCGGCCGCCCCCTACTTCGACCGGCTCGGGCTCGGGGACCGGCTCTCGAAGTGGGCGGAGCTTCAGGACCAGGGCCGGGGCGAGGGGGGCCGATGACCGCCAACGTGTTGTTCGTGGACGACGAGCCGAACGTCCTGGCCGGGTACGAGCGGCAGCTCCGGAAGCGGTTCGCGGTGCACACCGCCACCGGCGGGGCCGAGGGGCTGGCCGCCCTGGCCGCCGGCGGGCCGTTCGCGGTGGTGGTGTCCGACGCCCGGATGCCGGGGATGGACGGGATCCAGTTCCTGGCCCGGGTGCGGGACGAGTACCCGGACGCGGTCCGGGTCCTGCTGACCGGGTACGCGGACGTCGGGCAGGCGATCGGGGCGGTGAACCGGGGCGGCATCTTCCGGTTCCTGACCAAGCCGTGTTCGCCCGACGACCTGGCAACCGGGGTCGGGGCGGCCGTCGACCAGTACCGGTTGGTCACCGCCGAGCGGGAACTGCTGGACCAGACCTTGCGGGGGAGCGTCCAGGTCCTGGCCGAGGTGCTCGCCCTGGCGGCCCCGGCCGGGTTTGGGCGGGCGGTTCGGGTGCAGCGGCTGGCCCGGGAGTTGGCCTGGCCCGGGGCGGGGGCCGGCTGGGCGATGGACGTCGCGGCCGTCCTGTCCCAGTTGGGGACGGTGATCGTCCCCGACGCGATGCTCCCGGCGGCGGGGGGTCGACCCGGCCCGGACGACCGGGGGCGGGAGGTCGGCCTGCCCGGGGCGGCCGGGGCGCTACTCCGGCACATCCCGCGGATGGAGCCGGTGACCGAGATCATCGCCCACCTGGACCACCCGTTCGCCCCGCCCGGCCCGCCGTCGCTGTCCCCGCGCGGGAAGAACCTTCCGCCCGGGGCCCGGGTACTCGCGGTAGCGTTCGACTTCGACGCACTGGTGGAGCAGGGGGTGCCGAAGTCGCAGGCCCTCGGGCTGCTGAAGGCCCGGGGCGGGCGGTACGACCCGGACGTCCTCGGCACCCTGGAGGCCTTCCTCCGGCGGGACGGTGAGTTGGAGGTGCGGGAGGTGTCGGTCGCCGAACTAGCGGACGGGATGCTGCTGGCCGAGGACCTGTACAACCGCGCCGGAGTGCTGCTCCTCGGCCGCGGCCAGCCGGTCACCGCCGCCGCCCGCCGGCGGCTGGAGGCGATGACCGCCGCCGGGCAGTCGCCGGGGCGGGTCCGCATCCTCGCCCCCGCCGTGCCCCGCGCGCCGGGGAGCCACAGCCTGTGAACACCGGCCCGCGGGCCGCGGCCGGGCCGCCTACAACGTGACCCTGTTCACCTTCGAGCGCTCCGCCGGGCGGCCACCTGGGACGAGAAGCCGCGGGCGACATCTGCGGAAGTGGTCTGCCAGGCCTCGGGCTCATCCGACACCGCTGCTGGGCGAACGTCGCCACGGCTTTTCAGGGCGTGCTGCGAGGTGCTTCTGGCGGCGACTCGGGATACGATCGACCGTGAAGCAGTCGGGCACCTTCCGTGCGCGGCTGGGGACGTTCGGTGATCTCCAGGGGTGATCGCACCGCCGTCACCCGAGTGGCTCCAGGGGTTGCCAGTTCTTTCGCCCCTCGCCCGGGTGTGGCCTTCGCCGCGGTCTGCGAGGCTCGGACCGGTGGGGATTGAGCGACTGCTCGGGGTCGGGACAGGGTTTCGGGCAGGCTGCGGGAGCGACCGGCAGACAAGCCGCGGAGTAGTGAAGCCGGCCGCCCGGTCGGGGGCGGAAGGCCCGCGACCGCGTAATTCCGAGCCCCCCTGCCCCGCGGGGATGACGGCTTGGGGGTGCCGCCTTTAGCCCGCCGGCACGCCGGCGACGTTCACCTGCTTCCGGGCGATGTTCACCTTCAGGACGGGCACCGCGAGCTTGCGGACGAGCGCCAGGGTCTTCAGGGCCGACAGGTAGCGGCGGTGGGCCGCGTCCATCCGCCTCTGGTTGAACTCGGACTGCCGGAACGTCAGGTCCCGCGACCCGGCGGCCCGCAGGTCGGCGTCCTGCACCTGGAGCCAGCACGCCACCGCCCGCCCCACCAAGAGCCGCTCGACCGGGGTCGGGCTCTCCCCGAGCAGCTCCGCCCGGAGGGCGGCCAGCTTGGCGTGGACCGCCTCCCGGACGGCCAGGTCGCCCCCGGCCAGGGCGTCCACGAACCCGGCCTCGGCGGACCGGGCCAGGTCGCCCCCGAGGCGGTCGATGTTGGTCGGGTCCTCCAGCAGCTTCCGGAGCGCCGGGACGGTCGCCGTGTCCCCCTGCCCGGCCCGCCGGAGCAGGTCCCGGACCCCGTCGGCGGTGGTCGGGACGGCGAGTTCAGTCGGCTTCTTCGGCTCGGTCACGGCGCTTCCTCCACTCCCCACGGCGGTGCTGGTGATACCCGGCGGCGACCAGGGCCGCCCGGGCGAGCAGGCCGGCCACCTCGTCCAGCTCGGCCACCGCCGAGTCGAGGGCCTCGGCCGCCTCCCGGGCGGCGCGGGCGGACTCCCGGTCGGCGACCCGCTTGTCCCGCCCGACGGCGGCCATCCGGGCGGCCAGGCCCGCGACCGCCCCGCCGACGTACCGCTTCACCACCCGGCCCGCGACCCGCTCGGCGGTGTAGTAGTACATGCGGTTTCCGCGACTCTCCCACCCCACGAATTACCCCCCGCCAGGTTGTGCAACAGGTCATCACGTGCCCCGCTTCCGATGTCCCACCCCGGCCGGGGCGGCCCGCTGCCTACGTCGTCCCGGGGTCTGCATGAGGTCCTGCGAGCGCCCGGACCAGGGCCGCCCGATCGGCCGCCGACAAACCGCTCAGCAGCGTGAGAAGAGCCGCGACGGCGGGCGACAGCGGGACTGCACCGGATTCTGCACCACCTGCCGGGGGGAGAGCGATAGAATCGCTGGAGTTCGTGGCGGTACGGTCGGTGGGTTCGAGTCCCACCTTGGCCACCTCGACCGCCCGGACGATTCCCCACGGTGACCCCATGCCTGCCACAGGTCTGACGCGGCGGCGGTTCCTCGGGGCCGGCGCCGCGGCCCTCTCCGCCGCCGCCTGGTCGCGCGCCTCCGGCGCGAACGGCAAGCTCCGGCTCGCCTCCGTCGGGGTCGGCGGCAAGGGCTGGTCCGACCTGACCGGGGTCGCGGCCAGCCCGCACGTCGCCGTCGCCGCCCTGTGCGACCTCGACGGCCGCGACCCGCACATGGGCCGGGCCGCGACCAAGTTCCCGGCCGCCAAGCGGTTCACCGACTGGCGCAAGCTCCTCGACCAGCCGAAGGAGTTCGACGCGGTCACCGTGTCCACCCCGGACCACATGCACGCCCCGGTCGCCCTGCCGGCGATGGCCCTCGGCAAGCACGTGTTCTGCCAGAAGCCGCTCACCCACACCGTCCACGAGGCCCGGCAGCTCCGGCTCGCGGCCAAGACGTCCGGCGTCGTCACCCAGATGGGCAACCAGATCCAGTCGCACGAGGCGTACCGGACGGCGACGAAGCTGGTCCGCGGCGGCGTCATCGGGAAGGTGAGGGAGGTCCACTCCTGGCAGGCCGGCGGGATGCGGTGGCTGACCGTCGACGACCGCCCGGCGGGGGCCGACCCGGTGCCGGACACGCTGCGCGGGTGGGACGAGTGGCTCGGCGTCGCCCCGGCCCGGCCGTTCAAGGAGAAGATCTACCACGACTGGAACTGGCGGGCGTGGCAGGACTTCTCGAACGGCCAGCTCGGCGACTTCGGGTGCCACATCCTCGACCCGGTGTTCACCGCCCTCGGGCTGGCCGCGCCGCTCACCGTCCGCGGGGAGTCGTCGCCGCTGAACCGCGAGGTCTGGTACAAGTGGTCGGTGGTCAGCTACGAGTTCCCCGGCACCCCGCTCACCGCCGGGAAGACGCTCCCGCTGACCTGGTACGACGGGGACGGCAAGCTCCCGCCGCGGGACCGGCTCGGGCTGGCGGAGGGGGTGAAGCTGCCCGGCGCGGGGTCGCTGTTCGTCGGCGAGAAGGGGTCGCTCCTGCTGCCGCACGTCGGGATGCCGCGGCTCCTGCCGGACGAGGCGTTCAAGGAGGTGAAGGTGGAGAAGGTGCCGTCGGTCGACCACTACGTGTCGTGGGCCGACGCCTGCCGCGGGGAGGGGAAGACGACCTCGCACTTCGACTACGCCGGCCCGCTGACCGAGGCGGTCCTGCTCGGGACGGTGGCGATCCGCGTCCCGGGCGAGACGCTGAAGTGGGACGCGGCGGCGCTGAAGGTGACCAACTCGGCGAAGGCCGACGGCCTGCTGCGGAAGCCGTACCGCAAGGGGTGGGAGCCGGCGTGGGTCGGGTGACCGTCCGAGCCGGAAGCGTGAGCGACGGGCTGACGTGGGCCGTCGCTCACGCTTCCGGCTCGGACGGATCGCAACGAGACCCGGGCTCACTCCTTCCCCTGCCACCGCTGCCACGCCAGGCCCGGCTTGTCGGTCCGGAACCGGACCACCCGCCGGTGCTCGACCTCGGTGACGTACGCGGTCCGCCCGTCCGGGCCGCCGAAGCAGACGTTGCTCGGCGACTTGCCGAGCACGTCCACCTCCTTCAGCACCTCCCCGGCCGGCGACAGCTTCACCACCGTCCCCTTGCCGTACCGGGTGACGTAGAGGTTGCCGTCGGCGTCGCACCGCATCCCGTCGAACCCGTGGTCGTCGAACTTCTTGACGAGCCGCTTCTCGCCGAGGGTGCCGTCGGCCTTGACCGGGAACGCCCACACGTTCCGCTGGACCGACTCGTTCACGTACACCGTCTTCCCGTCCGGGCTGACCTCGATCCCGTTGGTCGTCCCCAGGTCGGTGGCCACCTTGGTCGCCTTCCCGTCGGTCCCGACCCGCCACACCTGGCCGGTGTTCTTCCCCCAGTCCGGGTCGCTGGCGAAGATCGTCCCGTCCGGGGCGATCGCGAGGTCGTTCGGCTGGTTCATCCCCGGGTCGTGGGCGAACACCGACACCGCCCTCGTCTTCGGGTCGACCTTCAGGACGTTGTGCCCGACGTAGTCGGCGACGTACATCGCCCCCTTCCGGTCGAACACGATCCCGTTGCCGACGCTCTTGCCGGGCAGCTCGACCCACACCGCGGCCTTGCCGTCCGGGGTGACCCTGGCGATGTCGCCGCGCTTCAGGAGGTTCACGACGTACAGGTTCCCCGCCGCGTCGCACCCCGGCCCCTCGATCCCGGTGGTGAAGGAGTTCTTCTCCGTCACCGGGGTGGCGACGAACAGCTCCTCCTTGTCCGGCGCGGCCCCGGCCAGGCCGACGGCCGCGACCAGACCGAACGCCGCGGCCGACACGACCCGCTTCATCGCAAGCTCCGGGCAGGTGGGAAGTCGGAGGAACATTGTAGCGGCCCGCGCGCGGCGGGGGTAACCTCGGACGGACCGCCCGCCCCACCCGGACCGTCCCATGACCGACCCGACCCGCCGCACCTTCCTCCGGACGACCGCCGCCGGGGCCGGTCTCGCCCTCCTGCCGGCCGCGGCCGCGCCGGCGCGGGCCGACAAACCCGCCCGGGTCGAGTTCACCCGGCTGATCGCCCACTGGGCGGAGTACGCGGACGACGACTACCTGAAGTTCGTCGCGGACGCCCGGCCGGAGGTGTGTCAGGTCGGGTTCTACGGCGGGCACTTCTACAGCCTCGCCCACACCCCGCAGTTCAAGGGCTACCCGGCGCACTTCCCGGTGCAGGGCCTGGCCGAGTGCGGGAAGTGGTTCGAGGACCGCAACGCCGCCATCCGCAAGCTCGGGGCGAAGGTCGCCGGCCACTTCAACGTGACGTTCCTGGTCGGCGAGCCGGACGGCAAGGACGGGCCGCGCGGGTTCTTCAAGTTCTACCGCGACCTGTGGGACGAGAAGGAGCTCGGCCCGAAGCCGGCCGCCGACCCGCTCGACCTCCTCGCCCGCAACGCCGACGGCAGCCCGATGGCGGCGAAGAGCTACGGCATCGGCGGGATGCGCGAGTACACCGCGTGCCTGAACAACCCGGCGTGGCGGGCGGTGCTCAAGGCGTGGGCGAAGCGCGGCCTCGCCCGCGGCGTCGACGGGTACATCGCCAACTACTTCTACCGCCACAACTGCCTGTGCGACCACTGCCGGAAGGGGTTCCGCGCCCACCTCGCGGCCCACTTCACCGCCGCCCAACTGCGGGAGCGGTTCGGCATCGCCGACGTGAAGGGTCACGAGTTCAAGGAGATCGTCGGGTGGCACGACCCGAAGGAGTCGACGCCGCTGCGGCGCGAGATGCTGCGGTGGTCGCAGGCCGCGTGCAAGGAGGCGTTCGACGACGTGTTCGTGAAGTACGCCCGGTCGCTGAGGACGGGGCTGATCCTCGCCCAGTGGAACCACCTCGGCGACTTCAACCAGGTGAGCGGCGACGAGCGGTGCCTGCTGCCGGCCGAGGTGTGGGGGAAGGACGAGGACTACCTGTGGTACAGCACCGGCGGGGCGGCGAACTTCACCGACCTCGCCGCCGGCGTCCTCGGCGAGGGGACGCTGCAGGCCCGGTACATCCGCGGGGCGTTCGACGACAAGCCGTTCACCCTCGGGAAGTACGAGAACACCCGCGTCCGGGTGGCGGTCGCCGAGCTGGCCGCGAACGGCGGCGCCCCGATGGGGTTCTACACCCGGTTCAAGGACCCCGACGCCCGGGCCGAACTCGTCCGCTACTACCGGTTCCTGGAGAAGCACGACGCGGTGTTCCGGGCGAACCGGCCGCACGCCGAGGTGCTGCTGCTGTACCCGCGGACGCGGGTCCACGCCGCCGACGTGGCCGCGGTCGCGGCGTTCAAGGCGGTCGGCCGCGAGCTGCTCGACGCCCACGTCCTGTTCGACGTCCTCCCGGACGACCGGCTGACGCCTGCGGCGGCGAGGGCGTACCGGGCGGTGATCGACCTGGAGAAGCCGGCCGCCCCGCCGGCCGGGCTGAGCACGTTCGCGGCCCCGAAGACGGTGCGGGTGTCGGCGAGCGTGCCGGCAGCCGGCGGGGAGCTGACACTGCACTTCGTGAACTACGACCGGACCGAGCCGGAGAAGAAGCGGAGCCCGGGGGCGGGGATCAAGGACGAGAAGCCGGTCGCGGCCGACGGGGTGACCGCCGACCTGGTGCTACCGGCCGGGGCGAAGGTCGCGGCGGTCCGGGTGGTGACGCCGGAGGAGCCGGACCCGGTCGCGGTGAAGTTCGAGGCGCGCGACGGCCGGGTGCGGTTCGCGGTGCCGAAGTTCCTGGTGTACGCCGTCGCCCGGGTGGAACTCGGGCGGTGACCGGTGGGGCAGGCATTCCTGCCTGCCGTGACCATCGCCGGCAGGCAGGAATGCCTGCCCCACCCTGCTACTGCACGGTTCACTTCTTCGGCGGCGCCGGCGGGGGCGACCCCGGCGGGGCGGAGGTGAACGTGTAGACGTAGGCGGTGCCGTTCGACCCGGCGACCGCGAACCGCCCGCCGTCGGCCGACAGGGCCAGGTCGCGGGCGTTCGCCGGCACCGTCAGGACGTGCATGCTCGTGACGTCGTCTTTCCAGAACCAGACCCGCCCGCCGTTCCCGCCGCCGGCCGCCAGCGCGAACCCGGCCGGGTGGAACGCGAACCCCCACGCCGTCCCCTGGAACGCCTCCTTCGGCTTCAGGACCTTCGCCTTCCCGTCCGCCCAGTCGAACACCACCGCCGCCGGGTTCCCGACCCCGGCGAACGCGTTCGACACGTTGGTGATCCCGGCGCACGCCAGCCTCGACCCGTCGGCCGAGAACGCCATCGCCCGCGCCCCGCCGATGTCGGCCATGAACCCGGTGTCGTACTTCCACAGGAGCTTGGCGTCGAGGTCCCGGTCCGCCTTCCCGGTCTTCAGGTCCCAGTCCTTGACGACGCCCTTCAGGTCGCACGACGCCAGCCGGGTGCCGTCCGGGTGGAAGGCGAGGTTGTAGACGTGGCCGGCGTGCCCCTCCAGGGTGCGGACCGCCGACCCGTCGTCCGCCTTCCACAGCCGGACCGCGTTGTCGTTCCCGCAGCTGGCGACCGTCTTCCCGTCCGGGCTGACGGCCACCGCCCGGGCCCACCCCTTGTGCGCCTCGACCGTCCGGAGCGGCTTCGGGGCGTCGGCGTCGCCCTGCCACCAGATCAGCTTGCCGTGGTAGTCGGCGGAGACGAGGGTGAACGGGGCCGGCTTCGGCGCGGCGAGGGTTGCCCCGGCGAACCCGGCGACCGCGTGGAGGCTCGCCCGCCGCCGCTCCCACGCCTCGACCTCGCCCGACCCGACCGCCGGCGCGCCGGCGAACGCCATCCCGCGGACCCAGCTCGCGTGCCCGACCAGGGCGGTCTTCGCCCCGGTGACCAGGTCGAACCGCTGGACCGTGTCGTCCTCGGCCGAGGCGAACAGGAACCGGCCGGACGGGTCGAACCGGCAGCCGATCAGCGGGCGGGCGTGCTTCAGCTCGCGCTCGAGCCGGGCGGCGGCGGGGTCGGGTGTGCTCATGGGTTGCCTCGTTTAGCCGCGACGCGGAGTCCTCGGAGCGGAGCGCGGGGGACACGCCACGCTCCGCTCCGAGGACTCCGCGTCGCGGCTACGCCGCTGTCAGGCCAGAATCTCGCGGATCGCGGCCGCCTTCGGGTCGGCGATCGGGACCGGCCGCTCGTTCGGGTAGAAGTTCTTCGTCGGGTCCAGGCCGACGGCCGCCAGGTAGGTGTGGAACAGGTGGCCGCTGTACACCTCGCGGTCGGCCACCGCGGTCCCGTTCGCGGTCGTCTTCCCGACCACCGCCCCGCCCTTGATCCCGGCCCCGGCCAGGGCCACCGACCACGCCTTCGACCAGTGGTCCCGGCCGTACCGGTCGTTGATCTTCGGCGTCCGCCCCATCTCGCTCATCACCACCACGAGCGTCGAGTCGAGCATCCCGCGGTCGGCGAGGTCGTCGAGCAGGGCGGCGAACGGGCGGTCGAACTCGCCGAGCTGCTCGATGTGGAAGTCGAAGTTCTCGTGGTGGGTGTCGTAGTTCGAGTGCGACACCTTGACGTAGGTCACCCCGGCCTCCAGCAGCCGGCGGGCGAGCAACAGGTGCCGGCCGAGGTCGTGCCGGCCGTACCGGTCGGCGACCTTCGGGTCCTCCCGCTCCACGTCGAACACCTCCCCCTGTCGGACGACCCGCTCGGCCTGGTCGAACGACTCGGTGTACGCGTCGGTCGCGGCCGACTTGCGGGACTTCGCGAACCGGTCGTTCAGCTTCCTCCGGAACTCCTCCCGGGCGGCGTCCGACTCGGGGCTGAGGTCCTTCGGCCGGAGCAGGTCGGCCGGCGGCTTGCCGTCGCCGAGCGAGACGGAGGCGTACTTCGGCCCGAGGAACGCGGCGTCGGCCTTGGTCCCGAACCCGCTCCCGCCCTTCGGCAGGATCTGGAGGTGCCCCGGCAGGCCCGGGGCCCCGGACGCCAGCAGCCGGGCCGCCACCGCCCCCAGTTCCGGGTACTCTATCCCGGCCTCCGGCGGCCGGCCGGTCATCATGATCCGCTGCCCGATCCCGTGGTCGGGGGACACCGAGTTCAGGCTGCGGACGATCGCCAGGCGGTGGGCCTGCTTCGCGGTGTGCGGCAGCAGCTCACAGATGTGGGTGCCGGGGACCGAGGTCGGGATGGCCTTGAACGGCCCGCCGGTGTCGGTGTTCGGCTTCGGGTCCCAGGTCTCGAGCTGGCTGACCCCGCCGGACAGGAACAGGACCAGGACGCGCTTCTGGGCCTTGGCGAGTTCGGCCCCGGCGCCGGGGGCGGCGAACCCGAGCGGGCCGAGGGCGGCGGTCGCCCCGGCGGCCCCGAGGAATCCGCGGCGGGTGACGGAGTGGTCGGCGGTGCGGCAGGCGTAGTCGCAGCGGGGCATGACAGGTCTCGCGGTTAGCGACGCTTCGCAGAAGCGTCCGGACCTCAGTGGTTGAACCGGAACTCGGCGGACGCGACCAACGCCCACACCAGCTCCGACAGCGCGGCGGTGCGGTCCTTCGCCCGGCGGAGGGCGTCGGCCACGTCCTTCGCCTCGTCGGCGGTCGGACGGCGGGACAGCACACTCAGGAACAGCTCGTCGGCGACGGCCTCGTCCGGCAGCTTCGCCAGCGCGGCGGCGCGCGGGGCGAGGACGCCGCGGAGGGCCGGGCCGTACTTCAGGAACAGCGTCTGGTCGAGGGTGGCGGTGAAGTCGGCCTGCGACTCGCCCGGCCGCCCGCCGAACATCGCCCGGAACGTCCCGACCGACCCGGCCCCGCCCGGCTGCCCACCGGCCTGCGCCACCGCGAACGCCAGGTGTTCCGCCGTCAGCGGCTTCAGGTTCGCGACGAGGTAGCGGTCGGCGGGGACCGACTCCAACTTCGCCAGCGCCGCCGGCGCCTCGCTCGACCGCTGGTACGTCCGGGTCAGCGCGATCTGGCGGACGAGCCACTTCACGTCGTGGTTGTGCCGGACGAACTCGGCCGACAGCAGGTCGAGCAACTCCGGGTGCGACGGCGGGTTCCCCGGGTGGTCCCAGTCGACCGCCTCCACCAGCCCGCGGCCGAGCATCATCGCCCAGACCCGGTTCACCGCCGTCCGGGCGAACGCGGTGTTCTCCGGCGAGGTGATCGCCCCGGCCAGCAATTCCCGCCGGCTGAACGTCGGCACCGGCCGGACGTTCGCCGCCGGGGCCACCTTGTACTCCTTCCCCTTCTCCGGCTTCGGCTCGGCGAACGGCTTGCCGCCGAGCACCATCGGGGGGGTGGTGTTCTGCTTCTTGTCCTTGTCGAAGACGCTCACGAAGGTGACATCGCCGTCGGCCTTCTCGCCGATCGCCGCGTTCGCCACCGCGGCGCTCGGGAACAGTGCGGACCGGTTCAGGAACGCGGCGAGGCCGAAGTACTCGGCCTGCTTGTAGTCGGTGATGCTCGGGTGGTCGTGGCACTGGGCGCAGCGGATGTCCCGGCCGAGGAAGACGCGGGACAGGTCGCGGGTGACCGGGTCGCGCTCCAGGTTCCGGTCGAGGAGGAACTTCGCCGCCGGCCGGGTCTTCGGGTCGGCCCCGTCGTTCGACAGCATCTCGCGGACGAGGGCGTCGTACGGGCGGTTGTTGGCGACGGCGGCGCGGAGGTACTCCTCCCACGCGGTCCGCGTCACCTTCACGTCCGGCCGCCGCTCCATCAGGGTCACGTCCAGGAACCACACCATCCGGCGGACGTACCCGGGCGACGCGAGGAGTTGGTCGATCAGCCCGGCCCGCTTGCCCGGGGACTTGTCGTCGAGGAACGCCCGGACCTCGGCCACGGTCGGGATGGTGCCGGCCAGGTCGAGGTAGGCGCGGCGGACGAACTCGGCGTCGTCGGCCGGCGGGGCGGCCAGCGTGGCGAAGTCGGGGTGGCCGGCGGCGATCGCCGCGTCGATCCGCGGGTGGAGCGGGTTGCGGGCGTCGTCGGCCGCGACCGCGGCGGCCAGGAGGACGGACAGGAGCATGAGACGCGGTCCTCGGTGGGGGGGACCCGTCGGCAGGACCGGAGCCGGCGGGCGGGAGCGGTTGGGCAGTTGAAGAGATCATCGTCCGCCGGCCGCCGCGCGTCAAGCAGGAAGTTGAATGTCGTCCGGCGCCGCGGTACAGTCATGCGGTCCCGGGAAGCAACGGCCGGGCGAACCGCGACCGTCAGGGAGCGGGTGTCGCTTACGAACACCCGCTCCCTGACGGTCGCGGTTCGCCCGCCACCCGACAGACGAACCCCGCCTCCCCCGGTGCGCGATGCGAACCCTCCTGACGCTCGGCTGCCTGGTCGCCGCCCCGTGTGCCCCCGCCGCCGACGAGCCGCGGTTCCGGTCGTGCCCGCCGGCCCGCCCGCTCCCGGAGCCGTCCAAGACGCCGCTCGACAAGAACGGCCGCGGCCTGTTCGTCGACGCGGCCAAGGGCGACGACGCCGGGAAGGGGACGGAGGCGGCGCCGTGGAAGACCGTCCGCCACGCGGCGCCGCAACTCCGCCCCGGCGACACACTCTATCTCCGCGGCGGCACCTACCACGAGCGGCTCAGCCTGGCGACCGTCGGCGAAAAGGATAAGCCGGTCACGATCCGGTCTTACCCGGGCGAACTGGCGGTCATCGACGGCGGCTACCCGGAGTTCGCCCGGAAGCCGGAGGACGCGTGGGAGCCGGTCCCCGGATCGGCCGGCGAGTACCGGTCGACGAAGACGTACCCGGACCTGGCCGAGGACACCGGCGTCGCCCCGCCGCACGAGAACCACCCCGAGCACCCGCGGCTGCGGCTCGGCCCGGCCCCGAAGCCGGACCCGGCCCTCGGCGTCGCCCGCGGCATCTACGGCAGCGGCTACTTCTCGTGCGCGGTGAAGGTGCTCGGCAACTTCGCCGACTCGATGGTCCCGCTCCACGGGTACTACCACCGCCCGGACCTCCCGGCCGACGACCCGCAGGTGAAGCGGCGGGCCCCGGAGTACCACGGCCCGGGCGTCTGGTTCGACATGAAGACGCACCGCATCCACGCCCGGCTGGAGCACACCAACTTCGCGCACCTCGGTGACCGGAACTACCGCGGCGAGACCGACCCGCGGAAGCTCGCCCTGGTGATCGGCGGCCCGCGGGTGGCGGTCCACGTCGAGGGGGCGAAGCACCTCCGGCTGCAGGACCTGGTCGTCCGCGGCACCCGCAGCCGCACGCTGAACATCGAGCGGAGTTCGGACGTCGAGCTGGACCACGTCACGCTGTACGGCGGCGCCCCGGCGCTGCAGATCCAGTCGGTGAGCGGGCTCCGCGTCCGGCACTCGGCCCTCCGCGGCCAGACCGCCCCGTGGTCGTCGCGGTCGTCCGAGAAGTACCACGGCATCTCGTCGTACCTGTTCATCGCCGACGGCACCGCCCCGGCCAACCGGGACGTCGAGATCGCGAACTGCGAGCTGACCGACAACCACGACGGCCCGGTGATCGGGACCATCGACGGGCTGCGGTTCCACCACAACCTGTTCGACAACTTCAACGACGACGGGCTGTACCTGACGACCGACATGCCGGCCGGGCGCGACGTGCAGATCTACCAGAACTACCTGTCGCGGAGCCTGTCGATGCTGGCGTTCTCCGGGGACGGCAAAGGCCAGGCCGGGAAGGAGGCCCTGATTTACCGGAACGTGTTCGACCTGCGGCAGGGGATCCACGCCCCGGACGGGTTCGTCCCCGCCCGGACGTGCGGGGACCACGGGTCGCCGGTGTGGAAGCCGATGCGGCTGTACCACAACACCGTCCTCCTGCCGGAGACGCCGTGGCGGAACTACTACGGCGGCGGGCTGGCGAAAAGCGTCCGCGGGACGAGCCGGAGTTACCTGAACAACGTCTTCTACCACGCGAAGGGGGTGCCCGGGTTCGCCATCGAGCCGGAGGGCGAGCAGCTCGCCGACGGGAACCTCCACTGGAGTCCGGAGGTGGTCGAGAAGGAGCCGGGCGAGTTCCTGAAGCGCGGCCGCACCCCGGTCCGGAAGCAGCCGGACTGGTTCGCCGAGAGCAAGAAGACGTACCCGCCCGGGTGGACCGCCCACGACCTGTTCGCCGACCCGCGGTTCGTGTCGGTCACCGACACCGGGCTGGACGTCGCGTTGAAGCCGGGCAGCCCTGCGGTCGACGCCGGGGTGCCGGTCCCGAGGGAGTGGCCCGACCCGCTGCGGGAGCAGGACGCGGGGAAGCCGGACGTCGGGGCGATCCCGGCGGGGGTGAAGGCCTGGTCGGTCGGGATCGACGGCCGGTTCACCGCGTCCGGGGTGCCGGTGAAACCGCGGTAGGTCCGGTGGGGCAGGCATTCCTGCCTGCCGGACATTCGGAGGCAGGCAGGAATGCCTGCCCCCCAAACCGGCCGGCGCGATTGACACCCCGGACCGCTCCCGAGACACTGAGGGGGACCGCACCCCGCCCGGACCTCACCCCGATGCCAACCCCCCTCCCCCGCCGGCTGGCGCTGGCCGTCCTGCTCGCGGCCGCCGGGCCGGGTCGGGCCGACCCGCCGGCCGACCACTGGGCGTGGAAGCGGCCGGCCCGCCCGCCGGTCCCCGCCGGGGCCGCCCACCCGATCGACGCGTTCGTCCGCGCCAAGCTGAAGGACGCCGGCCTGACGCCGGCGCCGCCGGCGTCGCGCGAGCAGCTCATCCGCCGCGTCACCTTCGACCTCCACGGCCTGCCGCCGACGCCGGAGGAGGTCGACGCGTTCGTCAAGGACACCGCGGCGGACGCGTGGGAGAAGGTCGTCGACCGGCTGCTCGCGTCGCCGCGGTACGGCGAGCGGTGGGCGCGGCACTGGCTCGACATCGCCCGGTACGCCGACACCAACGGGTACGAGTTCGACGAGCCGCGGCCGGACGCGTGGCGGTTCCGCGACTACGTCGTCCGGTCGTTCAACGCGGACAAGCCGTACGACCGGTTCGTGACCGAGCAGCTGGCCGGCGACGAGGCGTTCCCCGGCGACCCGGACGCCGTCGTCGCCACCGGGTTCAACCTGCTCGGCCCGGACATGACCGACTCGGCCGACCAGGCCCAGCGGCGGTACAACACGCTGACCGATATGACCGACACCGCCGGCCTCGCGTTCCTCGGGCTGACGGTCACCTGCGCCCGCTGCCACGACCACAAGTTCGAGCCGATCACCCAGGCCGACTACTTCCGGCTGCAGGCGTTCTTCACCCCCGCCGCGTTCCGCAAGGACGTGCCGGTCGCCACCGCCGCCGAGAAGGCGAAGCACGAGGCGGCCGCGACGGAGTACGCCCGGCTCACGAAGGACCTGCGCGACGCGGTCGCGGCCATTGAGGCGCCGGTCCGGCAGCGGTTGTACGAGGCGAAGCTGGCGAAGCTGTCGGTGGACGCCCAGGCGGCCCACCGCACCCCGCCGGAGAAGCGCGACGGCGGGCAACTCGAGTTGGTCGCCGAGACCGAGCGGAAGGTGGTCGTCACCGACGCGGAGGTGGCGAAGGCGATCCCCGCCGCGGACCAGGCTCGGCTAGCCGAGTTGCAGAAGCAGCTCAAGTTGTTCGACGCGAAGAAGCCGGCGCCGCCGCCGGTCGCGATGGGGCTGACCGACCGGCCCGGCCCGCCGGCGAAGACGCACCTGCTCGGCCGCGGCGACCTGAAGAGCCCGTCCGACGAGGTGCGGCCCGGCTTCCCGGAGGTGCTGACCGGCGGCAAGGCGGTGGACGCGAAGGTCGAGGCGTTACCGGCCAGCACCGGCCGGCGACTCGCGCTCGCCAGGTGGGTCGCGTCGGCGGACAACCCCTTGACGGCGCGGGTGGTGGTGAACCGGCTGTGGCAGCACCACTTCGGCCGGGGGATCGTGGCGACGGCGAGCGACTTCGGCCTCCGCGGGGAGCGGCCGACCCACCCGGAGTTGCTCGACTGGCTCGCCCGCGAGTTCGCCGACCGTGGCTGGTCGCTGAAGACGATGCACCGGTTGATGCTGACCTCCGAGACGTACCGGCAGTCGACGCGGGTGAGCCCCGAGGCCGCGGCGAAGGACCCCGACAACCACCTGGTCTCGCGGATGAACCGCCTGCGGCTCGAAGGCGAGGCGGTCCGCGACACGCTGCTCGCGGTGAGCGGGCGGCTGAACCCGAAGGCCGGCGGGCCGGGGGTGGTGCTGCCGGAGACGGCGCGGGCGTCCGGCGGGGCACGGCCGGTGTCGGCCACCGCGGACGCGCAGGAGCACCTGCGGCGGAGCGTCTACCTGTTCTCGCGCCGCAACCTCCGGCACCCGTTCCTGGAGGCGTTCGACCTGCCGGACAGCAACCTGAGCTGCTCGCGCCGGGAGCGGAGCACGACCGCCCCGCAGGCCCTCGCCCTGCTGAACGCCGACGAGGCGATGGCCGCCGCGAAGGCGACCGCCGACCGGGTGGCGAAGGAAGCGGCGACGGAGGCGGGTCGGGTCGACCGGGCGTACCGGCTGATCCTCGGCCGGCCGCCGTCGGCGAAGGAGGCGGAGCGGGCGACGGCGTTCCTGTGCCTGTCGCCGCTGAGCGAGCTGTGCCGGGCCCTGTTCAACCTGAACGAGTTTGTGTACTTGGACTGAAGACGGAGCCGGTTCCAATGTCCGCACGGTTTCTGGCGTGGTACACATGCGGGGCGCTCGCCTTCGTCCTATTGCTTTCCACGGCCATCTCCGTGCATCCGGATTTCGAGACGGGCTTTCGTGTTATCCAGTTGGCCGTCGGGGCGTCAGCCGCGGCCTTCGCGGTCATCGGGATCGTGCTCGGACAATTACCTCGCGAGCACTGGTGTAACCGATCCCGGACAGTTCGTGTCGCCCTGTCGATCACCGCAGTGATCGCGAGTCTCCTACTGCTGGGATAGGTGCTGAACAACGGGGCGAGCCGGTGACACGAGGCTGGAACCCAGGTGTTCGCACCCGCCCGCGGGTCATCGAGATCCCATATGGCCGTAATCCCCCCCGACCGCCGCGCCTTCCTCCGTGACGCCGGCTGCGGGTTCGGCTCACTCGCGCTCGCCGCTCTCCTCGCCGAAGACGGCCTGGTCGCGGCCGACGCCGCGGCGCCCGACCCGCTCGCGCCGAAGAAGCCGCACCACGAGCCGACCGCGAAGCGCGTCATCTTCCTGTTCATGTCCGGCGGGCCGAGCCACGTCGACACCTGGGACCCGAAGCCGGAACTCACCCGCCTCCACGGCGAGAAGCTGCCGGCGTCGTTCGGCCCGGTGAAGACCCGCCGCGGCGTCGACAAGAACAAGCTCCTCGCGTCCAAGCGCACCTTCAAGAAGCACGGCCAGTCCGGTACCGAGGTTTCGGACTGGTTCCCGCACACCGCCGGGTGCGTCGACGACATCTGCGTCCTCCGCGGCTGCCACGGGGACAGCGTGACGCACCCGGAGTCGGTGTACCTGGTGAACACCGGGTCGATCCTGATGGGCCGGCCGAGCCTCGGGGCGTGGGCCACCTACGGCCTCGGGACCGAGAACCGGAACATGCCGGCGTTCGTGGTGATGCCGGACCCCGGCGGGTGGCCGAAGGGCGGCGCCCCGGCGTGGGGCAACGGCTTCCTCCCGGCGACGTACCAGGGGACGGTCGTCCGCGGCGGGGCGGCGCCGATCCAGCACCTCCCGACCCCGCCCGGCGTCACCGCCGAGCAGCAGCGGCGGACCCTCGACTTCGTCGCCGAGGGGAACCGCGAGCACCTCGCGGCCCGCGGCGGCGACACCGAACTGGCCGCCCGCATCGCCGCCTACGAGCTGGCGTTCCGGATGCAGGCCCACGCCCCGGAGGTGGTCGACCTGGCGAAGGAGACGGCCGAGACGAAGGGGCTCTACGGCCTCGACCGGCCGGAGACGGCGGAGTTCGGCACCCGCTGCCTGCTCGCCCGGCGGATGGTCGAGCGCGGGGTGCGGTTCGTCCAGCTGTACTGCGGGGACACCGGCGGGTGGGACGCCCACTCGGACCTCGACGCCAACCACGGCAAGCTCTGCCTGCAGAGCGACAAGCCGGTGGCAGGGCTGCTCACCGACCTGAAGCGGCGCGGCCTCTTGAAGGACACGCTGGTGGTGTGGGGCGGGGAGTTCGGCCGCACCCCGATGACCGAGGGGGCGAACGGCCGGGACCACAACCCGCACGGGTTCACGATGTGGCTCGCCGGCGGCGGGGTGAAGGGCGGCCAGGTGATCGGCGCGACCGACCCGATCGGGCTGCGGGCGGCCGACGGGAAGGCCCACGCGAACGACCTGCACGCCACCATCCTCCACCTGCTCGGGTTCAACCACAAGAAGCTGACGTTCCGGCACAACGGCCGGAGCGAGCGGCTGACCGACAACGGCGGAGAGGTGATCGACGCGGCCCTGGCGTAACCCACCACGACGGGAACGTGACATGCGGACGTGGCTCTGGCTCGGGTGCCTCGCGGCACCCGTTCTCGCGTTGGCGGCCGACCCCGCCCCGGCCCCGCTCCCGGCCGACAAGGCGGCGAAGAACATGGTCCTGCCGGACGGGTTCCGGGCGACCGTGTTCGCGGCCGAGCCGACCGTCGTCCAGCCCATCTCGTTCTGCACCGACGCCCGCGGCCGGCTGTTCGTCGCCGAGGCCCTCAACTACGGCGCCTGGCAGGCGACCGGCAAGGACCGCGTCGTCATCCTGGAGGACGCCGACGGTGACGGGAAGGCGGACAAGCGGACGCTCTTTTACGAGGGGCTGAACTACGTCACCGGGATCGAGGTCGGGTTCGGCGGGGTGTGGGTGGTGTCGCCGCCGCAGCTGCTGTTCATCCCGGACCGCGACGGGGACGACAAGCCGGACGGCCCGCCCGAGGTGCTGTTCGACGGGTTCGGGTACAAGGAGAGCCGGCACAACCTGG
Source organism: Isosphaera sp. (assembly GCA_013822345.1). Classification (GTDB taxonomy): domain Bacteria; phylum Planctomycetota; class Planctomycetia; order Gemmatales; family Gemmataceae; genus Gemmata. Next base: position 17,670 of record PNKH01000009.1, on the reverse strand, counting down.
TCAACGGGTTCACCTGGGGGCCGGACGGGTGGCTGTACGGCGGGCACGGCCGGACCAGCCCGTCGGATGTCGGCCGGCCGGGCGCCCCGGCCGACAAGCGCGTCCACTGCGACGGCGGCGTCTACCGGATCCACCCGACGCGGCTGGTCTTCGAGAACGTCGCCGACGGGACCACCAACCCGTGGGGCGTCGACTTCGACGACTACGGCGAGTGCTTCGTCTCGAACTGCGTGAACCCGCACCTGTTCCACATGATCCCGGGCGGGCACTACGAGCCGTGGCGGAACCGGCCGTCGAGCCGGTACGCCTACGAGCGGCTGCCGACGATCGCCGACCACCTCCACTACCCCGGCGGCGACATCCGGGCGACGCTCGGCAAGGCCGACACCCTGGCGATGGGCGGCGGGCACGCCCACTGCGGCACCCTGATCTACCTCGGCGACTCGTTCCCGAAGGAGTTCCGCAACGCCGCGTTCATGTGCAACGTCCACGGCCGCCGGATCAACCACGACGTCTTGAAGCGCAAAGGCTCCGGGTACACGGCCAGCCACGGTAAGGACTTCATGATCTCGGCCGACCCGTGGTTCATGGGCGTGACGCTCCGCACCGGCCCGGACGGGAGCGTGTTCGTGTCCGACTGGTCGGACACCGGCGAGTGCCACACGTACAAGCCGAACAAGGAGACCGGGCGGGTCTACACCATCAGCCACGGTGACGCGAAGTCGAAGCCGGTGGACCTGGCGAAACTGACCGACGCGGAATTGGTGGCACTCCAGGGGCACCAGAACGACTGGCACGTCTGCCACGCCCGCCGGCTGCTGCAGGAGCGGGCCGCGAAGCCGGGCTGGGACGCGGCCCCGGTCCACGAGGCACTGCGGAAGCAGCTCGCCGGGGGCGACGTACCGAAGCGGCTTCGGGCCATGTGGGCGCTGCACGTCACGGGCGGACTCGACGCGGCCGCGCTGCTGAAGTTGCTCGACGACCCGGCCGAGCACGTCCGGGCGTGGGCGGTGCGGCTCCTGGGCGAGCCCGGCACCCCGGCCGACGCGGCCCTCGCGAGGTTCGCCGCGCTGGCGAAGGCCGATCCGTCGGCGGTCGTGCGGCTCCACCTGGCGTCGGTCCTGCAACGCCTGCCGCTGGAGAAGCGGTGGGACATCGCGGCCGCGCTGTCGGCCCACGCGGCGGACGCCACCGACGCGAACCTGCCGCTGATGATCTGGTACGGCATCGAGCCGCTCGTTCCCGCCGACCCGTCGAAGGCGCTGGGGTTGGCGACCCGGGCGGGCATCCCGAAGGTGCGCGAGTTCGTCGCCCGGCGGGTCGCGGACGAGGCGGTCACGAAGGGCGACAAGGCCGATCTCGCGCCGCTCGCCGCGGCGCTCGCCGGCGCGCCGGACAAGGTTCGCCTCGACCTGTTGGCCGGCGTCTGCGAGGGGGTGAAGGGGCGGAAGAGCCTGCCGATGCCGGCCGGGTGGGAGAAGGTGTACGCCGACCTCGGCCGCAGTCCCGACCCGGACGTCCGCCGGCACGCGACTGCCCTGGCACTGCTCTTCGGCGACCCGAAGGCCCTCGCCGACCTGGCCGCGGTCGCCCGAGACGCGGCCGCCCGCGCCGCCGACCGGGTCGCGGCGGTCGAGGCGCTGGTCGGCAAAGGCGGCCCCGACCTCGCCGCCCTCCTCCACGACCTGCTCGCCGACAAGGCAGTCCGCGCCGCGGCCCTCCGCGGCCTCGCCGCCGCCCCGCACCCGAAGACCGCCGAGCGCGTGCTGGCGGTGTACGCCGGGCTGACCGCGGACGAGAAGCACGCCGCGGTCGCCACCCTCGCGGCCCGCAAGGACTCGGCCCTCGCCCTCCTCGACGCGGTCGAGAGGGGGGCGGTGCCGCGGGTCGACGTGACCGCGTTCGACGCCCGCCAGGTCCACGCCCTCGGTGACGCGAAGCTGTCGGAGCGGCTGCGGCAGGTGTGGGGCGAGGTGCGGGAGACGGCGGCCGACAAGCAGAAGCGGATCGCCGAGTACAAGGCGGTGCTCACCCCGAATGCGGTCCGCAACGCGGACGCGGCCCGCGGCCGGGTGCTGTTCGCGAAGGCGTGCGGCCAGTGCCACAAGCTGTTCGGCGAGGGCGGGGCGGTCGGCCCGGACCTGACCGGGTCGAACCGGGCCGACCTCGACTACCTCCTGTCGAACCTGATCGACCCGAGTGCCGAGGTCGGCCGGGACTACCGGCTGTCGGTGGTCCGCACGACCGACGAGCGGGTGCTGACCGGGATCGTGGTCGACCGGTCGGCGGCCCGCTTGGTGGTGCAAACGGCGACCGAGCGGGTCACCCTGCCGGCGGAGGAGGTGGCGGCGGTGAAGGACTCGACGGCGTCGATCATGCCGGAGGGGCAGCTCGACGCCCTGACAAAGGAGCAGGTCCGCGACCTGTTCGCGTACCTGGCGGCGAAGGCCCAGGTGGCCCCGCCGCCCGGCGGGAAGTGAGGTCGGGTGGGGCAGGCATTCCTGCCCGCCCGAGCCGAACCCGGCAGGCAGGAATGCCTGCCCCACCAGGCCGCCTACTCGACCACCCAGAGGGTGAGTGAGTCCCGGTCTTTGACGAACACCCGGTTCCCGTCCAGCACCGGGTAGGCGTACGTCTCGGTGTCGGCCACCTTGTAGTTCGCCACCTCCTTGAAGTCCGTCTCGCTCGGCTCGAACACCACCAGCCGCCCGGCGGGGGTCAGCGACACCAGCACCGGGCCGGCGTCCACCACCGACCCGTACCCGCCCTTCCCCTTGGTCGCCGCCGTCCAGCCCGTCTTCCCGGTCTCGGCGTCGATCCGGAACAGGTCGTTGGCGGAGGTGAGGCCGAACACGGACTTGCCGCGCAGGACCGGGGTGTTGTAGATGACCGACGCGTCCTTGTTGTTCCACAGCTCCTTCGCGGCGAACCCCGCGCCCGTCTTCTCGACCCGCACCGCCCGGGTGCCGCGGCCGGACCCGGAGAAGACGACGGTCGGCCCGTCCACGACCGGGGTCGAGGCGTTGTAGCTCCGCCCGCCGCCCGTCGGGAACGCGACCTTCCACAGCAGCTTCCCGTCCGCCAGGCCGAGGCCGACGACGCTGGCCGACGTCTCGGCGACCACCATCTCGGTCCCGCCGACCGTCAGCAGGGCGGGCGAGGCGTAGGCCGTCCCCTCCTCGGTCCACTTCCACTTCTCGGCCCCGTCGGCGAGGTCGTAGGCGGCCACCCCGCCGCCCTGCTCGCCGCCGAACTGGGCGACCACCCGTCCGCCTGTCACCACCGGCGAGCTGGACGTGTGGAACCGCGGGAACTCCTTCGTCTCGACCCGCCAGAGCTTCTTGCCGGTGACGGCGTCGAGGCACGACAGCGTCCCGTTCACCCCGAGGGTGACGACCTTCCCGTCCGCGACCGCCGGGGAGCAGCGCGGGCCGGGGAACCCCCCGTCGGCCGACGCCTTGAACGCGACCGGGTACTTCTCCGCCCACACCTCCTTGCCGTCGGCGGCGCTCAGGCAGCGGGTGACCTCGCTCCCCGTCTTGGCGTCGCCCTCGCGGCTGAACACGTACAGCCGGTCGCCGACCAGCGCCGGGGTGGCGACCCCGTCCCCGACCGTCACCCGCCACTTCTTCGTCAGCTCCTTCGGCCAGGCGGCCGGGGCCTTGAACCCGGTCGCCCTGGCGTCGCGGTTCGGGCCGCGCCACTGCGGCCAGTCGCCAACGGCGGTGGCGGCGCACAGGGTGCCGAGCGCGGCGGCGAGGAGAAGGCGGGCGGTCACGGGTGCCTCCCGGGTGCGAGGTGAGAGGGGAACGGGCGACGGGTCGCACCCACCCCTACCCCGGCGGCGGTTAACGGGGGATGAGAGTAGCAGGCACACTCCGTGTGCCTGCTACCCTCCCGACGTGGGGCGGGAGGGCGAGGCTCCTGCCGAGCCGGAGGTCGGCGGCTCGGCAGGAGCCTCGCCCTCCCACCGTCGGAACGGTCTCTCAGAACCGCGCCGGGCGGTACGGGTGCGGGTCGAGGTGCGGGCGGGCGCCGGTCACCAACTCTGCGACGAGCCTCCCCGTCCCCGTGGCCATCGACAACCCGAGCATGTTGTGCCCGGCCGCCAGGCAGACGTTCGGCAGCCCCGGGGCCGGGCCGACCAACGGCAGCGAGTCCGGCGTCATCGGCCGCCACCCCCACCACTCCTCGGCCGGCGGCCCGGACGGCGGGTCCTTCAGGTAGACCGCCGCCCCGTCGGTCAGCAGCCGCAGCCGGTCGCGGTTCAAGGTCTCGTCGTACCCGGCGAACTCCATCGTCGACCCGACCCGCAGGCCGGACGCGAACGGGGTGACCGCGACCCGGTGCTCCTCGAAGATCAGCGGCACCCGCGGCCCGCCGGCAGCCGGGGCGAACGTCACCGAGTACCCCTTCCCCGGCTGGATCGGCACCCGACACCCGAGGTCCTTCGCGAACCCGGGCGACCACGCCCCGGCGGCCAGCACGACGTGGTCCGCGGCCACGTCGCCGGCCGCCGTCCGCACCGCAGTCGCCCGCCGGTTCGCGGTCACGAACCCGGTCGCCGCACAGTACTCGCGGACCTCGACGCCGAGGTTGGTGAGCACCCGCCGGAGTTCGGCCATCAGCCGGTCGGGACGGAGGTGGGCGTCGCCCCCGTACCAGTAGCCGCCGGCCAGGCCGGGCACGAGCGCCGGCTCGAACGCGGCGAGTTCGTCGGGGTCGAGCCGCTTGGCCGGGGTGTCGAACCGGTCGCGCAGGAGGCGGTCGACCTCGGCGTAGTGGTGCATCGCGGCCGGCGTGCGGAACGCGAACAGCAGCCCCTTCGCCTCCCACTCGCAGGCGATCGACTCCGCCGCCAGAAGCTCGTCGAACAGCCGGCGGGACGACACGAGGAGCGCACGGATGGCGTCGCCCGCGGCGTCCCGGTCGCGGCGGTTGCACCGGCGGGCGAAGCGGAGGAACCAGCCGGGGTCGCGGAGCACGACGCCGGGCCGGACCTTGAGCGGCGAGTTCCGCCGGAACAGGGTGCGGAGGGTGGAGCGGATCGCCCCGGGGCCGGCGAACGGGAGGACGTGGCTCGGGCAGACGTACCCGCAGTTGGCGTGCGAACAGCCGGCACCGAACGCCCCGCGGTCGAGCACCGTCACCCGGCACCCGGCCCTCGCCAGGTAGTACGCGCAGCACGCCCCGACCACCCCGCCGCCGACGACCACGACCCGGGTCATGCCCGCACCCCGTCGCGGAACGGGTCGGCCGGGTCGAACAGGAGCGTCGCCTCGGCGGTCACGAACGCCTCGCCGGTGACCGACGGGATGACGCGGCCGTCGCCGGCCGGCTGGTATCGCGCCTCGAAAACACTGCCGATGACGCTCTCCTGCCGCCACACCGCCCCGGGCGGGTGCTTCCCGTCGGCGGCCAGGCAGGCGAGCTTGGCGCTGGTGCCAGTGCCGCACGGGCTGCGGTCGTACGCCCCGCCGGGGCAGAGGACGAAGTTCCGGGCGTTGTTCCGCGGGTCGACCGCCCCGCCGACCAGTTCGACGTGGTCGATCTCGGCGCCGCCCGCCCCGGTGACGCCGTTCGCCCGCAGCGCCTCGCGCACCTTCCGGGCGTAGGGCGTCAGCCGGTCGACGGTCGACGGGGCGATCGCGGTGAGGTGCGGGGCCGCGGTCAGGAAGAACCAGTTCCCGCCCCAGGCCACGTCCCCGACCACCGGCCCGACGCCCGGGACCACCACCCGCACCCCGGCCGCGTGCCGGTAGCTCGGGACGTTCTCGACCGTCACCCGCGGCCCGCCGTGGTACTCGAACCCGACGACCCCGGCCGGGGTGTCGAGGCGGTACGCCCCGGGGGTGACCCGGCCGAGGTGGGCGAGGGTGACGGCCAGGCCGAGGGTGGCGTGCCCGCACATGTGGAGGACGCCGACGTTGTTGAAGAAGATCACGCCGGCGGCGCACCCCGGCTCGTGCGGCTCGACCAGCAGCGCCCCGACCAGCACGTCCGACCCGCGCGGCTCGTGCACCACCGCCGACCGGAAGGGGTCGTGGTCGCGGCGGAACCGCTCGCGGCGGTCGGCGAGCGGGCCGGCGCCGAGGTCCGGCCCGCCGGCCAGGACGACCCGGGTCGGCTCGCCGGCGGTGTGGGAGTCGATGACGGTCACGCGGCGCATCGGCGGCCCCCCGTCCGAGCCGGAAGCGTGAGCGACGGGGCAACGCGGACCGTCGCTCACGCTTCCGGCTCGGACCGCGTCACACCTTCGGCCGCGTCTCCAGCCCCTTGTGGATCACGCCCAGCACCCGCTCCCGTTCCGCCCCGGCGAGCACCTGCCGCGGGCCGCGCACCCACTCCGCCCCGAGCCCGGCCTCCTGCACCATCAGCTTGATGTACTGGACGAACTTCGGGTGGGTGTCGAGCTTCAGCAGCGGGCTGAACCACCGGTACAGCCGGCGGGCGTCGTCCCACTTCCCGGCCCGGGTCAGCTCCCAGAAGTGCTGGTTCTCCCGCGGGAACGCGATCCCCGACCCGGCCACCCACCCGTCGATCCCGAGCACGCTCGACTCCAGGATCAGGTCGTCCACCCCGGCGAACACGGCGAACCGGTCGCCCAGCGCGATCCGGATCTCGGTCACCCGCCGCGGGTCCGCCGAGCTCTCCTTCACCGCGACCAGGTTGGACACGTCAACCAACTCCGCCAGCCGGTCGGGGGTGGTGTCGACCGGGTACGCGACCGGGTTGTTGTACAGCATCCACGGCAGCCCGGTCGCCCCGCCGACCGCCCGGAAGTACGTCGCCGCCTCGGCCGGGTCGGACCGGTACACCATCGCCGGCATCACCATCAGCCCGGCGGCCCCGAGGGCGGCACAGTCCCGGGCGTACCGGCAGGCGGCGGCGGTCGACGACTCGGCCACCCCGGCCAGCACCGGCACCCGGCCGGCGGCCACCTCGACCGCGTTCGCCACCACCCGCCGCTTCTCCTCCGGGTCGAGGGCCTGGTTCTCCCCGAGCGACCCGCAGACGACAAGCCCGCTCACCCCGGAGGCGATCAGCGCTTCGAGATGGCGGGCGGTGGCCGGCAGGTCCAGCGACTGGTCCTGCCGGAACTGGGTGGTGACGGCCGGGAACACCCCGGACCAGTGGGCGGCCATGCTCGGCCCTCCGGGTCAGAATACCAGGGGATCGTGGCGACCGGACGTTCCGGCGTGGGTGCGTGGTGTTGTAGGGGAGGCGGCCCGTGCCGTCGTCACGAACTCCCCACACCGGACCGGAGCGTGACGACTCGTCTCCGGTCAGAACCGCACTCGCGCGTTCGACGCGGTGCTGAATTCCCTGCGGGGCATGAATACGCGCGTGCGGGGTCAGGAACAGGATTCGGCTCAGAGCGAAGCCAGGCGAGGATTATGGTCTGGGAAGTGTGGGAGTCGTGAAAAAGATGATAGAAGAGGATTGCAACCCAATGTCCGGGTCTGTACTTTCGCCTCCACAGGTCGGCATTAACTGAGCTTGACACGGTCGGGCGGTGCGCCAACTGCGGAACGGCGCACCGGTCCGGCGCGTGTCCTCATCGACATCCCGTCGGTGCCGGCCTGTGTGTCATCCGGACGTGTCCGTTCCCTACCCCCTCAGGGAGTGTCCCGTCATGCGCTTCAGGCCCCAGCTACAATCCCTCGAGACCCGCGACACTCCGTCCGGGCTCATCCCGGAGTTCGACCCCCCGCCGGTGTTCTCCGGCGGTGACCCGGGTCAGACCCCGGGCGGCGACCCGACGTTCGGCGGCCCGCCCGCCCCGCCGCCGCCCGCGGGCGGCGACCTCGGCGGCTGAGCCGTCCCGATACCTGACCGTCTATTGCCGGGCGCGGTGCCGCAGCACCTCGCCCGGCTGTCACCTCAGCCCTCCACCCGTCAAGACCCGAACGGCGCCCGCGGCCCGCCACACTTTTTCCGACACCACCCACCCCACGGTCCGACGAGCCTCCCGGCCGTTCCCGTCGGTCGTCCCGCCGGCCGCGTCCCCGATGGCCCGGAACACCACTGCCCGCACGAACTCGACCCGGGCCGGGGCCGCCCCGTACCGCTGGGCCGCGAGCAGGTCCGCGGTCGCCTCGTCGGACTTGCCGAGGCCGTGCCGGGCGGCGGCCCGGTCTAGGAAGCCCTCCGGGTCGGTCGGGCGGGCGCGGAGCACGACATCGAAGTCGTCCCGCGCCCCTTCGAAGTTCCCCTGCCGCAGCCGGGCCCGGCCGCGGGCCCGGCGCGCCCGCGGGTCGTCCGGGGCCAGCGCCACGCACGCCCCGTAGGCCGCCTCCGCCCCCGCGTCCCTCCCGAGCCCGATGAGGCAGTTCCCCAGGATGTACTGGACGGCGAAGATGTCCGGCTTCTCCCGGACGGCGTACTCGAGGTCGGGCAGCGCGTCCGAGTACCGGCCGAGGGCGACCAGGTCGGCGGCCGCCAGGTAGGCCTCCTTCGGGGACGCGGGCGGGGGCAAGACGCCACCCTCCCACCGCACCCCGGCCGCCCGCGCCCGCAGCTCATCCCGCAGCGCCGGGACCGCCCACTCCCGCTTGCGCACCTCGAAGCACTCGACCGCCCGTTCGCTCAGCAGCGCCGCCCGGGCGAGCAGGCCGCGGGCCGCGGGCCCGTCGTGCGGCAACGTCCGGTCGGCCTGGAGGGCGGTCGCCCGGGCGGTGAAGAACAGCAGTTCCCCCATCTCGACGCGGAGCGCCGCCCGGTCGGCCTCGGACAGCCGGGCGACCGCCGGCCGGTCGGCCCACGCCGGGTCGTCGGGCAGTCCGAACCCGCCCAGGACCCGCTCGGCCTCGGCCAACCTCGCCGCCCGGGTCTCCGGCTCCGGCGCCCCGACCCCGAAGGCCACCTCCAGCCGCTGCTTGTCCTTCTGGAACCGGGCCCACCCGTCGGCCGCCTCGCGGCGGCGGAGCTGGTCCCGCTGGCTGAATAGCCCGCCCACCAGCCCGAGGATCAATACCGTCGCCAGCCCGAGGTTCATCCCGGACGAGGTCAGCCGCGGGTTCCGCCGGGCGAACTTCCGCGCCCGCTCCCGGAGCGACGGCTCCGGGGTGTGCCGCAGCGGGCGGTCGGCCAGGTGCCGCTCGATGTCCTCCCGTAGCGCCCGGGCCGACGGGTACCGGTCGGCCGGGTCCGGGCGGAGGCACCGGCGGACGATCGCCTCGACCGCCGGGGTGACGGCCCGGTTCTGGGGGCGGAGCGGGGGCGGGCCGGCCCTCCGGTCGGCCACCATCTGCGGGAGGATCCGGGCCAGCGCCCCGGCCGGGGTCGGGAACGGGTGGCGGCCGGCCAGCAGCTCGTACATCATCAGCCCGAGCGAGTACAGGTCGCTCCGGGCGTCGATCGTCCCGGCCCGGGTGCGGAACAGCTCGAGCTGCTCCGGGGACATGTACGGGAGGGTGCCGCCGACCCGGGCCGGCCCGCCGGGGGCGGCGTTCGCGTCGTCGGCCAGGTTGAAGTCCAGCAGCATCGGCTGGCCCTCGTCCGTCAGCAGGACGTTGGCCGGCTTCAGGTCCCGGTGGATCACCCCGCGGTCGTGGGCGTGGGCCAGCCCGTCCGCCAGCCGGGCCCCCATCCACAGCACCGCCCCGACGTAGGACAGCCCGGACAGGTGGGTCAGGATCTCGTTCGTGACCGCCGGCCGCGGCACCCCGGGCGGGGCGGGCGGCGGGTCGGCCGGGGTGCCGCCGGCGGACGCCGGCCCCGGGGTGGTGCTCGCCCGCCGCTGGTTCAGGGTGCTGACGAAGTGCGTCCCCGACCCCGGGACCCCGTCCCGCCCGCGGAGCCCGCCGACCACGTCGTCCAGGGTGACCGACCCGAAGTACGGCATGCACACCGCCTGCAGCGGCCCGGCCCGGTGGACCGAGTACACCGGGACGATGTTGGTGTGCTGGAGCTGGGCCAGGGTCTGCGGCTCCCGGCTCGCCTTCGCCGTCACCTTCAGGGCGACCGGGCGGGCGGCCAGCTCCCCCTGCCGGGCCAGGTACACCCGGCCGAACGCCCCGCGGCCGAGCTCGCCCTCCAGCCGGAACCCGAGGAACTCGTCCCCGACCTCCGGGAACGCGACCGCCGCCGGGGCGGCCGCCGGCGCCGCCGGCGGGGCGGACCCGGACGGCGGCCGCGGGGCCGGGGTCTCGGCGGCCGTCCGGAGGGCCTTCTCGACCGACCCGGCCCAGTCCCGGCACTCGAACTCTTCCGACCGCGGGTCCGACGGGGCCGGGGTCAGGTCGACCACCCGGGTGGCCGGGCCGTCCTCGGGCCGGGCCAGGGTGCGCGGGGCGTGCGGGGGGGCGACGGAGAACGTCATCGTCACGACTCCAGGAGGAGCAAGGACCGCAGCCGGGCCCGGGACTCCCCCAGGGCCCGCTCGACCGTCCGCCGGGACCGCCCGGTCCGGGCCGCGATCTCCCCGACCTCGTACCCGTCCAGCCGCAGCCGGACCACCTCCCGGCACCGGTCCGGGAGCCGGCCGAGGGCGTCGGCCACCGCCAGCCGGTCCAGGGCGTCCGGACCGGACCCGGGCGGCTCCGCCGCCCCCCACCCGACCGTCTGGCGGAGGTCCCGCCGCCCGGCCCGGTGGAACACCTCCTCGGACCGGACCAGGTTCCGGGTGATGACCGCCAGCAGCACGCCCGGGGACCGCCCGGCCGCCGCGCACCGCCCGCCCCGCGCCGCCCGGAGGAACCGCCGGAACACCCCCTGCACGATGTCGTCCGCGTCGACCCGGCGGGCGAGTTCCCGGCTCAGGGCCGCCCGGGCGATCCGCCGCACCCGGTCGGCGTACCGGCGGTACAGCTCTCCGGCCGCGGCCGGCGGGTCGGCGGGGGGCGCCGCGGGCATCCCTGGGTCTCCGGGCCGCGGACGGCGACCCCCACCGCCGTCCGGCAGCGGGTTCTCGTCGACGGGTCTTCGCGCAGGGCTGCCGCCCCGCGAGTCGGTGTTGGGGAACCGTAGTTCAGAATTCGCAGATCGGGAGATTTTTTTCCCCCTGGTCTGGGATAATGTGCTAACTTGCGTAGCCTGGGGTAAATAAATAGAATCACCCGCCGGGGTCACTCCGAATCTTTACGATTCGGATGTTTCTTCAGGGCGGGCGCGAAATCGGCCCCCCCGACTCGCCGGGGGTCGCACTGTTCGCGCGACAGGTGAGGTGGCCTGTAGCGGTTTTATCGCCTTCTCCGCTCGTGCCGGCGGGGAGCGTGTTCTACAGTCCTACGGGGAGCCTCGTCGGCCCCCACTCGCCCGCGGAAGGAGCCGCCGATGACTCGACCGCGTTAGACCTCGGAGGTCGCCCATGCCTTCCACCCACCCCGCCGCGGTGCGGCACCCGCGTCCCGCCCGACCCGCCTTCACCCTGATCGAGCTGCTCGTCGTCCTCGGCATCATCGGGGTCCTCGTCGGGCTGATCCTGCCGGCCGTCCAGAAGTCCCGCGAGGCCGCCGCCCGGACCCAGTGCCAGAACAACCTGAAGCAGGTGGTCCTCGCCAGCCTCAACCACCAGGCGTCCGCCGGCCGGTTCCCGACCGGGCTCGACACCCAGATGACCGGGCCGTTCGTGTCCCTCCTCCCGTACCTGGAGCAGGAGGGGTTGGCCGGGCAGTTCGCGTCCCGCAGCTACCCGCCGACGTTCCCGTCCGGCCCGGTCCCGCTCGGGTTCTACGACGACCCGCGGAACCGCCCGCCGACCGGGTCGGTCGTCCCCACCCCGCACTCCCCGTTCGGCACCGAGGGGACCCCGAAGGTGCTCCGCTGCCCGGCCGCCCCCGGCCCGGAGTCCCCGGTCGTGCCGATCCTGGCGTCCGCGTTCGGGACCGTCCACGTCGACTACCCGCTCACCCCCCCGGCCCCGGCGGCGGTCACCTCCGCCCTGTGGCTGCTCGGGAGCGGGGCGCCCGGGAGCGGGATCGTCGGGCGAACGAACTACGTGGCCAACGCCGGATACCCGCGCGGGTACCTGACCGCCGGCGGCCGGCCGGTCGCGGTGGACGGCCCGTTCCGGTACGACCGGAACCGCGGCACCACCCCCGAGCTGGTGTCCGACGGGCTGTCGAGCACCGTCTTCTTCACCGAGGCGGCGGCCGGGCCGGTGTTCGGCACCATGGCGTCGCCGTCCTGGGCGCACGGCCTGTACTGGCCGCACCTCGGGATGTGCGGGCACGGGGCCGGGACGACCGGGATCGGGGCGAACTGGACGTACGGGTGCGACACGTACCGCGGGGTGGTGCCGAACAGCCGGCACCCCGGGGGCGTGCTGAACCTCGCGTTCGGGGACGGCACCGTCCGCCCGGCCAACCCGGCCCGGTTCACCACCCTCACCCCGTGGGCGACCCTCCACGGAGTGTCCGACGGTTTCGTCGCCCCGTCCGAATTCTGACCCACCCCACCGACCCGGGCTGGTCGGGCGTTCCGGCCCGACCGACCCGGCATACCCACCGACCGGAGGTCGTCATGAACCTTCGACGTGCCCGGCTCGCGACCTGGTTGGTCGCGGCTGCGGCGGCCCTGTCGGCTGCGGCGGGCTGTTCGTCGACCGCCGCCCCGCTTCCGGACCAGGACCAGCAGGTCGAGATCTCGCCCCAGGGCGCGCGGGCCGGCAGCGCCCCCCCGAAGAACCCCGAGTTGCCGATCCGGTAGCGCGGCCTCGGTGTGGGAGGGCGAGGCTCCCGCCGAGCCGGACGCCAAGCTCGGCGGGAGCCTCGCCCTCCCACACACGGTGCTGCCGGTTTTCCCCATCCAAACTCTGGAGTCGCGTCGGCCGGTCGGGTAAGATCGCCGGGTGGTGCGGACCACCCGGCCCCGGCCCGTCGCGCCATGGACGCTCCCCCACCCCCGCCGGCCCCGCCCGGGCCGGGCCCGAGTCACGCCGCCCGGTCGGCGCAGGTGTCCCTCTGCGTGTTCCTGGCCGTCACCCTCGGGCTGCTCGCCCTGCGCGGGTACGGCCCCGGCGCCGGGGCCCGGCCGTCCGACCCCGCCGCCCCGGCCGCGACCGACCTCAACACCGCCGGCCGGGCCGAGCTGGAACAGGTCCCCGGCGTCGGCCCGGCCCTGGCGAAGGAGATCGCCGACGACCGGCGGCGGAACGGGCCGTTCCGGTCGGTCGAGGAGCTGCGGCGGGTGAAGGGAATCGGGCCGGCGACGCTCGACAAGGTACGCGGGTTCGTCCGGGTCGCGGCGGCCGACCCGCCGCCGGCCGACCCGCCCGAGTTGCTCGTCCTCCAGCGGAAGCCGACCCCGCCGGCCGTCGCCCCGTACCCGCGAACCGCCGGGGCGGGCCGGAAGCTCCAGCCCGGCGACCCGCCGGTGAACGTGAACACCGCCCCGGCCGACGAACTGATGCGGCTCCCGGGGGTCGGCCCGGTGACCGCCCAGGCGATCGTCGCGGCCCGGGCGGACAAGCCGTTCCGCTCGGCCGCCGACCTGGACCGGGTCCGCGGGATCGGCCCGAAGACGCTCGACAAGCTCCGCCCGTTCGTGGTGGTGGAGTGACCGGCGGTCGGGCGGTACAATGGCCGGAACCGTCGCCCCACCCGAGGACCCCGCCATGACGGCGGACCAACTCACCCGCCTGGCCGCCCTGCCCCGGACCCACGCCCTGATCGTCGGCGACTACGCCGGCGGGTACGCGCTCGGGGTGACCGGCGACCCGCCGGCGTTCCTGCTCCGGGTCGAGCCGGCGGACGTGGCCCGGTTCCCGACCGCGGTGACGGTCGACGGGACCGAGGTCCCGGTGGTGGTCGAGGGCGGGTTCCGCCGGCCCCGGCCGCAGCGGCGCTAGAGCAAAGACGGGGTGGTGTCGGGTCCGCCGCTTGCGGCGTTGCGGGAGGGCCCCGCAACGCCGCAAGCGGCGTTCTCCTGCGCTGCTTGAACCCGCCCCCCGCCCCGCGGTATCTTCCGCGGACCGCCCGCCGACCGGGCGGCCCGTGTCCGCGGAGGCCCCCATGCCGGCGAGGTTCGAGGACTGCAGGGAGGCGCTGGCGAAGGCGGTCGAGGACGTGTTCGACGCCGACCCGCAGGTCCAGGCCGTCGGCATCGCCCGGCACGAGTCCGGGTTCGGGTTCAAGGCGGTGAAGAGCGTCGGCCGGGTCGTCCCGGCGGCGCTGGCGCGGGAGGCCGGGCGGGTCCCGCGGACCGTCCGGAAGGTGCCGGTGGTGGTCGAGGCGGTGGCCGCCGAGGTCACCCCCGCCCTCACCGCCCCGCTCCCGCTGCCGCCCAGCTTCGTGCCGGAACAGGTCCAACACCGGCCGCTGGTCTGCGGCCTCCAGCTCCAGAACGCGGACGACGACGACCGGCAGCGGGCGGCCGGCGCCCTCCCGCCGATGTCGGTCGCCGTCGGCACCCTCGGGTGCTTCGTCCGGCTCGCCGACGGGTCGGCGGGGCTGCTGTCGAACAACCACGTCCTGGCCGGGCAGAACCGCGGGCGGCGGGGCGCGGACCGGGTCCTCCAGCCGGGGAACCTGGCCCCCGCCGCCGCCGAGCACGTCGCCACCCTGGCCGACTTCCTGCCGCTGAAGCCGAGCCCTGCGACCGCCCGCCCGGCCCACGGGAACGTCGTCTACAACCCGGCCGACGCGGCCGTGGCCCGGCTCGGGGACGGCGTCGCGTTCGGGCAGGCGTACCTGGCGTCCCGCGGGCTACCGCGGCCGGCCGGGGCCGCCGCCCCGAAGGTCGGGGACGTGGTGTTCAAGGTCGGGCGGACGACCGGGCTGACCCGCGGGACGGTGACCGCCGTCGCGGTCGTCCTCGGCCCGCTCGGGTACGACCCCGGCGGGTGCTGGTTCGACGACCAGTTCGAGGTGGTCGGGGACAACGGCACCCTGTTCTCGGACCTCGGCGACTCCGGGGCGGCGGTGGTGAACTCGGCCGGGGAGGTGGTCGGGCTGCTGTTCGCCGGGAACGGCACCCACACCTACGCCACCCCGATCCGGACCGTCCTCACGGCGCTGAACTGCGACCTGGTTTGACGGCCCGAGGGTTCACGCCGTGTAGGGCACGCACCGCGTGCCGGGGGTGCAGACCCAGCACGCGGTGCGTGCCCTACGAGGCGGGTCACGCCCCGGCCTTCTTCCGCTCGGCGATCTCGTCCGCGAACAGCCGCCGCACCGTCTTCTTCGCCTTCCAGTCGACGAACCACGGGAAGAACCGGTTCACGAGCAGCAGCAGCTTGCCCTGGAGGGTGAGGGTCACGTCGAGCTTCCCCTTCTCGAGCGCCCGCAGCGTCGCCGCCGCCACCTCTTCGCTCGTCATCCCGCGCATGTGGTCGAGCTGCAGCTTCGCCTTCTGCTCCAGCATGTTCTGCGAGAAGTTCGTCTTCGTCAGCCCGGGGCTGACCACGATCACGTCGATCCCGTCTTTCGCCAGTTCCGCGCGGATCGCCTCGCTGAACCCGGCCACCGCGAACTTGCTGGACGAGTACAGCGACCGGGCGGGCAGCGCCCGCTTCCCGACCACCGACGAGACGTTCACGATCGCCGGCGTCGTCCCTTGCTTCAGCACCGGGAGGAAGACGCGGGTCGTCTCCGCCAGGCCGAAGAAGTTCGTCTCGAAGATGCGGCGGAGGACCTCCGGGTCGGAGTCCATGAAGTGCCCGGTCGCCCCGATCCCGGCGTTGTTCACCAGCACGTCCAGCCCGCCGAAGTGACGCCGGGCCGCGTCCGCCATCTTCTGCCGGTCGTCCGGGCTGGTCACGTCCGCGGCCACCGTCTCGACCGTGCCGCCGCCCGCCCGCACCTCGGCCGCGAGCTGGTCGAGCAGCTCCTGCGACCGGGCCGCGGCCAGCACCCGGCACCCGCGCCTCGCGGCCTCGACGACCAGCGCCCGGCCGATCCCCTGCGACGCCCCGGTCACCAGCACCCGCAGCCCGGCCAGCTTCCGCCGCGCCATGACCCGCCCTCCTTTACTGGACCGCGGCCGTCCCGGCCGCTCCGCCGACCCGACTCCGGTCGCCCCCGTGACAATCGTGTCGCATCCCGCGCGGGTAGCAGCGGCCGGGACGGCCGCGGTCCAGGCACTCTCGTGTTCTACCGCCCCGCCCGGCCGGGTGCGACGGGAGCGGGTAAGATGACCGCGGCAAACCCGGGAGGCCGCGATGGCGGTGACGGTTTTCACGAACGCGACGCTGGTCCTGCCGGACCGGCTCGTCAGCCGCGGCAGCCTGACCGTCGAGGACGGGCGGATCACGGCCGTCGGCCCGCCCCGAGGCGACGGGGTCGACCTGGGCGGGATGTACCTGGCCCCGGGGTTCGTCGACCTGCACGTCCACGGCGGGGACGGGGCCGACTTCATGGACGGCACCGCCGAGGCGTTCCGGGCCGTCTGCCGCTGCCACCTCCGGCACGGCACCACCTCGCTCACCCCGACCAGCACCGTCGCCCGGACCGACCAGTACCTGCGGTTCCTGGAGCTGTGTGCCGAACTCCGCGGCGACGTGCCGGGCGGGGCGCGGATCGTCGGCTGCCACTTCTACGGCCCGTACTTCGCCCGCCCGGCCCGCGGCTGCCACCCGGACCAGGACTTCCTCACCCCGGCCCCGGAGAACGCGGAGGCGTTCACGGAAGTCGCCACGGCGCTGCCGCTGGTGGTGACCGTCGCCCCGGAGATCGAGAACGCCGAGTGGCTGGTGCGGACGTACTCGGCCCGCGGGGTGCGGTTCAACGCCGGGCACAGCCACGCCGCCTTCCCGCAGGTCGAGGCGGCGGTCGGGTGGGGGGTCCGGCACGTCGACCACCTCTTCTGCGCGATGTCCGACCGGGCGCGGCTGCGGCAGACCCAGACGTTCCCGATGCGGGCCGGGGTGATGGAGGCGACGCTGTACTTCGACGAGCTGACCACCGAGGTGATCGCCGACGGCCAGCACCTGTCGCCGGAGCTGCTGCGGCTGGCGTACAAGGTGAAGGGGCCGGACCGGCTGGCCCTGGTGACCGACGCGATGCGGGCGGTCGACCTGCCGGACGGGGAGTACACGTTCGGGGCGGAGGGGACCGGGGAGCGGGTGCGGAAGCTCGGGTCGGTCGGGGTGACGCTCGACGGGACGGCCCTGGCGTCCGGGGTGACGGGGCTGGACCACGGGGTGCGGACGATGCACCGGTCGGCCGGGGTGCCGCTGCCGGAGGCGGTGCGGATGGCGACGCTCACCCCGGCCCGCATCCTCGGCGTCGACGCGGGGGTGGGGAGCCTGGAGGCGGGGAAGCGGGCCGACCTGGTGGTCCTGGACGCGGAGTTGAACGTCCGGCAGGTGTATGTCGGCGGCGAACGAATCGTGTAGCCGCGACGCGAAGTCCTCGGAGCGGAGCGCGACGTGTGCGGTCGCGCTCCGAGGACTCCGCGTCGCGGCTAAACGCCGCGGTGTCACGTCAGTCGGAGATGTTGGCGAGGTAGTCCTCGTAGCTCTTCCGGGCCTTGAACTCGGTGCCCATCAGCGCCTTCTGCTTGGCGGTGAGGGCGTCGATCTCCTTCTCCTGGTCGCTGAGCTTCTTCAGGTAGGTGGCGTACACCTCCGCCTCCTTCGGGGTCTCCCGGAGGTTCTTCCGGATCCGGTCCTGGTCGGCCGTCAGCCGGTTCAGGTCCGCCTGCACCTGGTTCAGCTCCCGCAGGGCCACGTCCCACTCGCCCTTGACCCGCAGCGCGTCCTGCAGCTTGGCCTTCAGGGCCGGACTG
>PNKH01000008.1 GCA_013822345.1 Isosphaera sp. | reverse complement strand
CTTCGTGCTACGCGGCAAGCACTTCCGCCGGGCGGGCCGCGGCAGGTGTCCGTCACCCGTTGCCACCCCAAACGGACACCAACCGGACACCGGGTGCCGTCACCGAACGGGTCACCAAACCAGGACCGGGTTCACGAACGCCGGCAGGTCAGGGTCGCCGCCGACTTGGTCGGGGAACCCGCCGAGTTGCTCCCCGGTCGTGTGCCCCCGGGCGACGGCGACCTTCGCCGCGTCGGCGGCCGGGAGCTTCAACCGGGCCGCGACGCGGTCGCCCTCGCGGGGCCCGGCCGGGGCGGGAACGCGTTCCGGTCCGGGCGGCCGGGGTTCGTCGTGTCGCGGCCGACCGGGTGGCACAGGGTCATCCGGTCGGCCGGGACGCCGCCGGTCGGCAGGCCCTTCACCCTCTGCGCCGCCGGCTCGTGCCGGAACGTGGACTCGCCCTCCACGTCGAGCAGCGCCGTCCCGACGCCGGCGGCGCCTCACCGGCCCGCCGACATCGGGGTGGTCCGGGCGGGAGGCGCGGGCGGGCAGTCGGTGGCGGTCATCGCACCCCCTGCCCGGGGGGTCGACCGCCGCGCCGGCCGGCCGCGACGTCTGTTGCGGTCACCCCGGGGTGACCAGCAGCACGTCGTCGAGCAGCAGTTCCCCGGACGGCAGCCGGAACCGGATCTCGTCGACGCGCGCCCCGGGCGGCGGGGCGAGCGGCACCGCGAACGTTCCCCACTCGCCCTTGGGCAGCTTGACGGCACCCGCGGCGACCGCCTTCCCCGCCTCCCGGCTCCACAACTCGACCGCCACCTCGGCCGCCTCCGACGCCCGGCCCCGGAAGGACAGCTCCGTCTTCGGGTCGAGCGCCCGTTCGCCGCGGAGGTCGAGCCGCACCCACGGCCGGCCGTCCGCCCCGGCCACCGACCGCGCCGCCCGCCACGCCCGCGGCTTCTCGTGCGGCACGATCTCGAAGTCCCCCGCCCACTCCTTCCCCTGCTTGCCGGTGTCGAACAGCCCGGTGTACAGCACCCGCTTCGGGAACGGCCTGGCCTCCCCGGCGGCCGCCGCGTCGTACAGGACGACGTCGTCGATCAGCAGCCCGGCCCGCGGGTCGACGTAGAACTGGATGTCGTCGATCCGCTCGTCTGCCGCGAGCGGCCCGCCGGTCCCGTCCGGCCGGCGCATCTGCGTCATGTCGACGCACCCCTCCGACCACTTCCCCTGGACCAGGCCCGAGACCGACAGGTAGCGGTGGTAGCCCTTCGACAGGGTGTAGAGTTGGACGCGGACGGTGTCGGTGCCGGTGAGCTTGTACTTGAACTTGAGGCGGGTGTTCGGCCCCATCGGCGGCCCGGGGACCGGGTTGAAGATCACCGCCCGGTACATGGTCGCGGTGTCGCCCTGCTTGTCGTCGAAGTCCTGCGTCAGCACCGCCCGGCACGCCCGCCCGGCCGGGGCCGGTACGTCCTTCGTCTCGAGCTTGCCGCACATCCACCACCGCTTCTCGATGTCGGTGTCGTAGTCCTCGAAGGCGTGGACGCGGGCCGGGAAGTTCCCCGGCTCGATCAGCTTCGACGGGTGACCGGGCGGCTTCGGCAGCGACTCGGCCCCGTGACCGCGGACCCGGTCGACGTACCAGGTCGCGAACTCGGCCGCCCGGACGCCGGTCGCCACCCGGGCGTTCGCCTTGCCGTCCCGGACGAGCGTCATCCCCGTGTCGTCGACCTCGAGCCGCAACTCTTTCACGGTCAGGTGGCGGTCGTCGAACGCGGCGGCGACGGCGACCGGGTCGAACAGGACCGGCGTCTCCTTGTCCCACAGCTCGTACAAGTTCTGCACCTGCCAGGTGAGCGGGGTCCGGGCCGCGAACAGCTTGTCGCGGGCCGCCTTCTCCAGCCGGACGGTCGCGGTGGCGTCGAGCGGGACGACGGTCAGCGGCACCCCGGACGCGAACACCGCCTTCGCGGCCGCCACGTCCGTCTTGACGTTCCACTCCGGCTCCGGCTTCGGCTTGCCGTCGTACCCGATCGCGACCGACCCGCCCATCACCACCACGCGGGCGATGCGGGGCTTCAGGTCCGGGTGGTCGGCGAGCAGCCGGGCGACGTTGGTGAGCGGCCCGAGGGCGACGATGACGACCCCGTCGCGCTCCTTCACGAGCCGGGCCATCAGGTCGGCGGCGTTCTCCTTCACCGGCTTGGCGGTGCGGTTGTAGATCGCGGCCGGGTGCCGGCGGTACTGGATCTGCCAGTCGAGCGGGAGCTTCGGCTGCGGGTCGGCGCCGGCCGCGACCGGCACCGCCTTCACCCCGGCCTGCGTCAGGAACCGGCAGGCGAGCCACGCCCGGTCCTCGTCCCGGTCCTTGCTGACGTGCTGGACGAACGGGTCCGGGTCGCCGCCGCGGCCGACCGTCGTGACCCCGAGCAGCTCCAGTTCCGGCGACGCCACCGCCAGCGCCAGGACGAACGCGTCGTCGACATCGCCGCCGAGGTCGGTGTCGAGGATCACCGGGACGCGCGGCGGGGCGGCGACCGCCGTGGTGGCGAGCGCGGCGGCGAGGACGGTCAGGGAGTATCGCATGGGGTGGCCTCGTTCGGCGGGTCGACTCACTTCGCGCCGAACCGCCGCTCCACCCGGGTCACGTTCCCCTGCTTGTCGGCGACCGACACGGTCAGCGTCCCGGCCGCGACCGGCTTCGACAGCCGCAACTCGCGCACCCCCTGTGTCAGCGGGGCGAACTTCGCCGCCAGGTTCTCGCCCGCGGCGACCCCGTCCACCGGGATGTCGGCCGTCACCCGGAACGTGTCCGGGTCCAGCCCCCGGCCGTGGTCGTGCATCCCGACCAGCACCCGCCCGACCGGCCCGTTCGCCCCGGGCTGCGGCAGGGTGACGGTGAGGGTCGGCCGCTGGTCGTCGAGCATCCACCCGAACCCGACCCGGCCCGGGTTCTTCGGGTCGTAGTCGAGGTCGATCGGGCAGCCGAGGTCGACCCACCGGGCGATCGTCCGCCGGTCCTCGTCGGTCAACCGGGGCAGGCGCGAGCCGTACGGGGGCATGGAGGTGCCGACGTAGTCGACGTCGAACCGGGCGCGGTTCTTCTGCAGGTCGACCTCCGCCCCCTTGTGGAACAGCTTGCCGCTGCCGGGCTTGTCCTCGGA
The DNA here is from genome assembly GCA_013822345.1 of Isosphaera sp. GTDB lineage: Bacteria > Planctomycetota > Planctomycetia > Gemmatales > Gemmataceae > Gemmata. The sequence goes on along the minus strand of PNKH01000008.1, from coordinate 109,434 downwards.
CGGGTGGTCGTCGTTGGCGAACCCGTCGAGCCGCTCGCCGAACACCTTCCACACCAGCAGGCTCCGCCGCGACTGGAACTTCCGGACGTACCGCGACGCGTTCGGGTAGCCCCACGAGTCCCAGCCCGGCGGCCGGTGGCCGAACTTGCCGCGCTCGTCCAGGGCGAGCCGGTAGTACGTCCCGGGGAACTTCCCGTGGTGGTCGTGCTGCACCCACTCGTCGTCCGCGTCGAGGTTCAGGTTCCCCTTCGGCTCCTGCCCGTCCTTAGCGGTGTGGCAGCCGGCGCAGCTGCGGGCCAGGATCGGCTTCACGTCCCGCCAGTACTCGACGGTCAGCGGCCCGCCGGCCGCGTACCGCACCCCCGACTTGTCCGCCGCGTCCCATTTCGCCTTCGACTCGTCCCGCGCCCGGTCGGTCAGCAGCGGGGTGGTGTTGACCAGGTCCCACACCGTGTAGTCCGGCTTCGCCGCGGCCGTCAGGTTGAAGTCGGTCGGCTGCTGGCTGTGGGCGTGGCACCCGCCGCAGTTCGTCCGCACCTCGCCGGGCCGCAACTGGTGCCACGTCTGGGCGGCGTTCAGCACCAGCCCGCGGCGGTCGAGCGTCTGGAACGTGAACCCGACATCCGCCGGGAGCTTCGCCAGGAAGCTCGTGTCCGGGTTCCCGTCCGGGTCGAGGGGCTCGGCGGGAGCCTCGCCCTCCCGGCCGACGAACTTGCGGAGTGGGATCTCGCCCAGGACGCGGAGCCGCTCGCCGGCGTGGTTGAAGTACCGCCGGCCGGCGTCGGCCCCCTTCCGGTCGGTGGTCGGCTCCATCGCCAGCACCCGCACCGCGTGGACGTCGGCGTTCGCGTACAGGCCGGCGTCGGCCCCCTGGTTGTGCCAGTTCAGCGGCATCCCGTTGCCGTGGCTGGTGAACGCGTCCAGGCCCTTCCACGGGTCGTTCCCGCCGGCGTACCCGGCGGTCACCGACCCCTTCCCGACCGCCCCGTTCGGGTACGTCTCCCGCTTCAGGAAGCTGCTCGTGCCGACCAGGCCGAACGGCGTCCCCTCCGGCAGGTGCTTCGACGCCGTCCCGTCGTTCGGCAGCCGCTTCAGGTTCACCGGCTCGTCGGTGCCGTAGATCCGCTTGTACGGCACGACCGCCCGCGGCCAGCACTCGTTGTACTCCGGGTCGTTCTTGACGAGCCGCAGCTGCGCCGGCTCGTTCACCACCTCGCCGCCCTTGAGGAGGTAGATGCCGCCGTCGAGCTGCGGCAGGTGCGTGTACTGGTGGTTCACCGGGCCGGGCGAGTAGCACGTCAGCAGGTGGTTGTCCGGGGCGCCGGACGGGTGGGTGAACTTGCCGACCGCCGGGGACGACTTGTCCCCGCGAACGGACCGGTCGGCCGGGCCGTCGTGGGCGTGGGCGAACGGCGTGAGGGAGACGCTCCCGGTCGGCATGAACGGCATCCGGTAGTACCGCGGGGTGCCGTTGTCGTGCCGGCCGAACCGCCACGGCCGGTTCCGCGGGTCGGCCATGTGCGCCGGGCCGAAGTCGTACACCTCGGCCGGCGCCCCCTCCGGGCGGGTCCCCTGTTTCGCCGGGTCGGCGGCCGGCCGCGCCCCGGGCCGCGGCAGCTTGATGTAGGTCCCGAACCCGCTGTTGTTCTGGTTGTAGTACTCCTCGACCACGAGTTCGCCGCTCGACAACTGCGTCTGGAAGTGGAACCCGTTCGGGGCGCCGCCCGGGTCGAACGCGCTCACGAGCGGGTTCCAGTTCGTCCCGTCAGGGTGGATCGTCCAGACGCCCCACAGGATGTCCCCGCGGGCGCCCTGCGACTCCAGCGTGCTGTACATGATGCGGCCGTCGGCGAGCACGACCGGGTGGAGCGCCCCGGCCAGGTTCAGGTGGCCGATCTTCTCCAGGTTCGGCGGGTCGCGGTCGGCCGGCAGGTCGGCGTCCGCGTCGTCCATCACGAACAGCTGGAGGCAGACGGCGGGGTAGCCCTTGGCCGGGCGGAACCCGTCGCGGTTGGAGGTGAACGCGACCCGCCCGCCGGGCAGCGGGCACGGCCCGGTGTTGTACACCCCGTACTCGAAGTGCGACTTCCCCGGCTCGTGCCTGCGGTAGTCGCCGCTCCAGTTCGCCGCCCCGGTGTTCGGGCTGAACCGCTGGTTCGTGAGCCGGACCACGCGCTTCGTCGCCAGGTGGATCTTGTAGATGTCCGCCCCCTCCCGGGGCGGGCTCCACTGGCTCGCCTTCGTCATGTTGTGGAGCAGGACGTAGTAGCACCACCTGCCGTCGAGCGAGACCACCGGGTCGGTGACCGAGCCGGCCCCGCCCTTGACGAGCAGCTCCTCGGTCCCGTCCGGGTGGAGGAGCATCAGGTCGGCGCCCGGCTCCATCGTCACCGGGGCGGAGAAGTCGGTGAAGAACCGCTTGTGCGTCTTGTCCCCGGCCCGCGGGGCGCGGACGTAGACGATGTCGTAGTCGAGCTTGACCGCCTTGTCGGTGGAGACGTGCGGCACCTCGGCGTTGAGCGGGTCGAGGAACTTCTCGTCCTTCTTCTGCTGGGCGGTGGCGAGCGGCAGGGCGAGGAGCGGGACGAGCCAGGCGGGGCGCATGGCGGGCCTCGGGGGGAAGGCGGGACGGGCGGGACGGGCGGGCCGGCAGTTCGGTCGAGGGTACCCGCGGCGGACGGGCGTGTCGAGGAGAAAGCCCCGGGCGGGGGGCGTGCCGGAACCGCGTCACACCGTCGGGCTGATCCGGACCGCCCGCCCGGACCCGACCAGCGCGCTCTCGGCGTCGAACGACACCAGCAGCCGGTCCGGGTTGCCGGGCGGCCGCGGCCCGGCCGCCTTCACCCCGACCGTCGCCGACCGGCCGTCCGTCGTCCCGGCCGCCCCGGTCCCCACGTCGAGGTAGTTCAGCACCACGTCGCCCTGGGTGTCCCCGGTGTTCAGGCTCAGGATCGCCTGGAAGGTGACGGTGTCGGCCCCGGCCGCGTCCGCGGTGAAGTGGCGGAGCCGGTTCCACTGGATGATCAGCTCGTTGTCCCGGATCCGGAACACCACCACCGGGTTGCCGGACGTCCCGACCCAGTCGTCCCACAGCACCGCGATCGCCGCCTGGTCCGGGTCGGCCGTCAGGTCGGTGTTCCCGAACGCGGTGGTCGAGCTGCCGAACGTGATCAGCCCGTTCGAGTTCACGAACACCCGGTCGTAGGTCACCCCGAAGAACCGGAACGTGTTCCCGTCCCCGAGGTTGATCTGGGCGGCCACGTCGTCCCCGGACGCGATCACCAGGGTCTTGTCCCCGATCAGGTCGAGGTCCCGGAACGCGGTCGCGGTCGCGGTCACGCTCGCCGCCCCGGCGACCGAGAACGACCCGGTGAACGCCGCCGGGTTGCCGAACGTGTCGGCCACCCCGGCGGCCAGGGCCAGGGTGTACGTCCCGGACGTGGTCAGGGCGTCGAAGGTGAGGTCGAACGTGGTGTTCCCGGCCCCGACCGCGGTCACCCCGGTGACCGCGACCGCCGCCCCGCCGCTGCGGGTCAGCAGCACCCGCTCGGCCGTCAGGGACGCCGGGTCGATCGCCCGGTTGAACGTCACCCGGGCGGTCGCCGTCCCGCTCGGGACGGTCCCGGTGAGCGTGGTGCTCGTGATCGTCGTGGCCGCGATCGTGAACGTGCTGGTGAACGGGTTCACGGCGAACCCGGTGGCGTCGGTCACCCCGGCCCCGAGCGCCAGGGTGAACGTCCCCGGGGCGGTCAGCGGGGCGAAGGTGAAGTCGAACACGGTGTTCGACCCGTCGGCCGCCGCCACCCCGGTCACCGCCACCGGACCGCCGGGGCCGGTCAGCAGGACCCGCTCGGCCGTCAGCGTCGCCGGGTCGATCGCCATGTTGAAGGTGAGCCGGCCGGTGCCGACCCCGAGGGCCGCCCCGGCCCCGGGGGTGGCGGCCGTCACCCGCGGGTCGCGGGCCGCCGACCGGATCCGGACCGCCTGCCCGGTCCGGACGAGCGTGTCCCGCACCCCGGCCGGGGTCTGGCCGTTCACCGAGACCGTCAGCAGGTTGTCCCCGGGCGCGGTCCCGGCCGGCTTCACCCCGACCGTCGCGCTCAGCCCCTCGGCGTTGAAGTCGGCGGTCACCAGGCTGAGGTAGTTGAGCACCACGTCCCCGTTCGCCGACCCGGTGTTGAGCTGCAGGATCGCCTGGAACGTCTGGGTCCCGACCGACGGCACCCCGCCCGCCCCGTCGAACGCCCGGACCCGGTTCCACTGGACCACCAGCCGGTCCCCGTCGACCCGGGACAGGACCATCGGCCCGGTCGCCGCCGCGTCCGCGGCGCTCTTGATCAGGTCGTCCCACAGGGCCGCGATCGCCGGCTGCGGGATCGCCGTCGGCCACTCCCCGTTTTGGAACGCGGTGTTCGCCTCCCCGAACGTGATCAGCCCGTTCGAGGAGACGAACAGCCGGTCGTAGGTCACCCCGTAGAAGGTGAACCGGTTCGCCCCGAGGTTGATCACCCCGGACACGTCGTCCCCGGACGTGATGACCGTCGTCGTCCCGGCCTGGCCGTTGAGGTCCAGCTTCTCGAACGCGGTCGCGTTCGCCGTGACCAGCGCCACGGAGAACCCCTGCGAGAACGCCGCGACCGCGTTCCCGAACGGGTCGGCCGCCCCGGCGGCCAGCGCCAGGGTGTGCGCCCCGCCGGCCGACAGCGGGGCGAAGGTGAGGTCGAACGCGGTGTTGCCCGACCCGTCCACCGCCGCCACCCCGGTCACCGCGACCGGCCCGCCGGGGCCGGTCAGCAGGACCCGCTCGGCGGTCAGCGTCGCCGGGTCGATCGGGTTGTTGAACGTCAGCCGGGCGGTGCCGGTGCCGACCGGCACCTGCCCGGTGAGGGTGGTCGAGACGACCCGCGGGCCGGCGACCGCGAACGTCAGGACCGGGCCGTCGTCCGGCTCCCCGGGGGTCAGGTTGTTGTTCCCGTCCGGCAGGTTCCCGAACAGGTCGCGGAGGCCGAGGCCGAGGGTCAGGGTGTAGCCCCCGGCGGCGGTCAGCGGGGCCGCCAGGGTGAGGTCGAACTCGGTCCCGTTCGTCCCGTCCACCGGGGCGACGGCCGCCACCCCGACCGGCCCGCCCGGGCCGGACAGCCCGACCACCTGATCGAGGGTGAACGTCGCCGGGTCCAGCGGCAGGTTGAACCGGACGCGGACGGTCGTGGCGCCCGGGGCCGGGACGTTCGGGGTGGCGGTCAGCCCGCGCACCCCCTGCACCCCGAGGGTGACCACCGCCCCGGTCCCGCCGACCGCCACCCCGAACGGGTTGGCGACCTCCGGCCCGACCAGCACCGAGTACGCCCCGGACGTGAACTGCGGCGAGAAGTCGAGCCGGACCCGGGTGTTGCCCGACCCGTCGACCACGGCCAGCCCGGTCAGCGCGACCGGGCCGAGCGGGCCGGTCAGCCGGACGGTGTCGGCGGTCACGGTCAGCGGGTCGACCGGCTGGTTGAACTGGACGACGACGCCGGACAGTTGGCCCGGGAGGATGTTCGTCCCGTTCGGGGTCGTCGACTGGACCAGCACCCCGGCGAGGGTGAAGCTGCCGGCGAACGGGGCGGTCATCATCGTCCCGGCCGCGTTCCGGATGTCCGGCCCGAAGGCGTAGGTGTACGCCCCGGGGGCGGTCTGCGGGGCGATCAGGATGTCGAACCGGGTGTTCGTCCCGTCGGCCGCGACGACGCTCAGGACGGTGACCGGGCCGCCGGGGCCGGTGAACGCGGTCACGTCGGCGGCGGTGAAGGTGGCCGGGTCGATCGCGCTGGCGAAGGTCACCCGGACGCGGTCGACCTGGCCGGTCGCCGGGGTCGCCCCGCCGGGGCTGGCCGCGGTCACCGTCGGGGCGACGGCGACGATCCCCTCGTTCTCCCGCAGCCCGGGGATGGTGCGGAAGTTCAGGGTGCCGGTCGCCGGGGCGTCCGGGTTGTTCAGCGTCGCCCAGTTGACCGTGCTCCCGGTCACCGTCGCCCGGACCTCGACCCACCGGCTGTTGTTCGTGACGTCCTCGTCCCCCGGCGTGAACAGGGTGCCCATCAGGAACCAGCGGGTGCCCGGCGGGTTCAGGGCCGGGTCGACGTCGGCGATCCGGGCCCGGAGGAGCAGGTCCCCGCCGGTGTACCCGCGGCCGCCGGTGTCGAACGTCTGCACCCCGTCGACGTTCCGCGGCCCGAAGTCGTCCCGGGTCAGCAGGTCGCCGGTCCGCGGGTCGAGGCTGGCGGCCGGGAGGAACAGGTTCCGGTTCGAGTTCAGGCTGGTCCCGTAGATGTCGTTCTCGCCCTGGAGCAGGAACTGGCTGGACCGGCCGACGGCGGTGTAGAAGTGCTTGATGTCGGCCGACGCGATCAGCCGGGTGTCGTCGCCGGGGAGCTGGCGGAACAGGTACTGGCCGAGGACCGGGCTCTCGTTCGGGACGCCGTTCTGGAACGTGCTCGCGAGGTACGGCCCGCCCCAGCCGAGCGGGTCGGTGCCGAGGTTGAACGAGTCGTTCCCGGCGGAGAAGACGACCAGGGTGTTCGGGTCGCTGGTCGGCCCGAGGACCTCGCGGGTGGCCGTCACGCCGGCGGTGGGCTGCCCGTACTCCCGGAGCAGGAGGTCGCGGCGGAACGCCGGGTCCTCGTCGGCCGGGGTGTTCTGGTACAGCCACGGGACCAGCGCCCCGCCGACGGTCGAGACGAACTGGACCGGGGCCGGGGTGGTGCTCGGCGGGAGCACCCCGGCCGGGTCGACCCCGCCGCCGGCCGCCGCCAGGTCCGCCGCCGCCGTCCCGATCGGGGCGACCACCACGGTGTCGAAGTAGACGGTGTCGGTGCTCGGCCGGTCCGCGGAGGCGGCCGGCCGGCCGAACGAGCGGAACGCGATCCCGCCCTGGGTGTACAGGCTGCTCGACCCGGACACGGTGTTCAGCAGGCTGGTCCCGTCGCTCCCGTACAGCCGGGCGGTGATCGCCCCGCCGACGGCCCACTCCACCTCGACCCGGTACCAGGTGTTGGCGGCGTAGGACTGGGCGACGGCCCCGAGGGTGGCGGCCCCGACCGCGAACGTCCCGCCGCTCGGCATCCCCGGGTGGTTGAACCCGGGGTTGGCCTGGAGCAGGAACTCGTTGGTGTTCGGGGCGAGCACCACCGACAGGGTGCCGCCGTCCCGCAGGGCGGTGTTCCCGGTCGGGTCGACCGGGTTCGGCCGGGCCCCGAACCCGAAGTACGCCCGCCCGGCCGCCACGTCGGCGAAGTTCATCCAGACGGAGACCACCTGCCCCTGCTGGACGAGCGGGCTGGTCTGGCTCCCGCGGATCATCCACTCGTACCCGTCCCGCTTCGCCAGGCCGGACGTCCCGTCGTGGGTCGCCGCCCCCTGCACCTCGGCGAACGGCCGGTACCGGAGGACGGTGTCGTACTGCGAGAGGCTGCCCGGGTCGAACGCCTCGACCACGGTGGCCGGGACGGCCCGGTCCTCCAGCGTCTCGAGTCGCAGGGCGGGGCGGACGGGCTTCCGGTTCACGGCCTGGTACATGGCGCAGATCCTCGCGGGGGGACGGTGGATCGGTCGGCCGGGCCGCGCGGGAGAGGCGCGGCCCCGGGGTTCCAAAGGGCGACCGCCGGCGATCCTCACCGGCGGCGGTTGCGGCCGAAAGGCCGGACGAGTTGTCGTTCCGGGCGGTACTCTACCCGGAGTTTTTCGCGTTGGACATAGGGAAGTGGTGAAAAAGTCCCGGGCCGTTGGAGCGCCGTCCGCCGCGGTTCACCCTGTCCGAGCCGGGCGCGCCGGCGACGGGTTCACGCCGGCCCGGGCGGGCCGACGACGCCCACCCGCTGGAACGGTTCCGCGGCAAGTCGGGCGGGGCGCGACCCGCCGCGCCCCGCCCCCCGTGGCGCCCCTGCCGGGCTCAGACGACCAGCGACCGGAGCCGGTCGGCCACCTGCCGCCACGCGTCGTTCGGGTCCGGCCAGTGGGCCGGGCTGAGCACCGGCTTCGCCCCGGCGGGCAGCGCCTGCCGGGTCATGAACGGCTGCCCGGCCAGCTCCGACTCGTCCAACACGATCGGCAGCACCCGCACCCCCTCCCGGTCCCGCCGCTCCAGCGCCCGCGGCACCTCGACCGTCGTGCAGTACCGCGACGCCAGGAAGTTCCGCGACACCAGCAGGAGCACCAGGTCGGCGGTGTCCAGGGTGCGGTCGATCTCCCCGGCCCAGTCGTCGGCCGGCCGCAGGTGCCGGTCGTCCCACCACTCGACCAGGCCCTCCTGCACCAGCTGCAGCAGGTGCCCGCCGAGCGTCGCCTTGTGCGTCTCGTCCCGGTGCGAGTAGCTGACGAACACCCGCTTCGCCCGCCGCCCGGCCCGGGACCGCACCACCCCCAGCCCGTTCAACAGCTCGGCGATCGCGAACCGGTGCCGACGCCGGTCGACCACCGCCGTGACGTGCGACTCGCCCTCCGCCTCCAACACCTGCAGCTCGTCGAACCGGACGGCCGCGTCCGGGAACCCGGGGAGCGGCACCCACGCCTCCGGCGGGTTCGCCTTGAACTCCCGGTGGAGGCGGTCGAACTCCGACCGGATCAGGGTCAGCAGCCCGCGGCGGCGGTCCTCCGGGCCGGTCACCCGGACCGTCACCTTCCGCCCGGCCGCGTCCCCGCGGACCACCGCCTCGCACCCGTCGAACCCGAGCACCACCCCGGTCCGCCACCGCGGCCGGCCGTCGCTGTACCAGTGGGTGCGGGCCAGGAACCGCGGCAGCAGCCCCTCCGGCAGGACCGCGTACCGGTACTCGAAGTTCAGCGCCCGGGCCGCGTCCGCGGCCGGCACCCCCGGCGGTTCGGTCCGGTCCAAGAGGTTCGGCACGAGGTGGGTGCCGCTGTCGTCCGGGACGGCGAACAGGACATCGAACTTCCGCATCAGGTCGGTCAGGAACCGGTGCATCCCGCGCGGGTAGGCGGCCGGGTCGAGGATGTTGGCCAGGTCGCCCGGGTTCAGGGTGCCGTGCTGGGCGGCGACCAGCCGGGCGGTGATGACGGCGTAGATCCCGCCGGTCACCCACCGCGGGTTCAGCACATGCGTGTCGCTCAGCCGCGGGTCGTCCCGGTAGTTCAGGGCGATCCCCAGGTCGTGCAGGACGGCGGCCAGCCGGTCCTGCCCGGCCGGGTCCGGCTCCCCCAGCTCGGCGCACACCCCGGCGTACGTCCCGTACCCGATGTAGCTCTCGGACATCCCGCCGAGCCGGTCCTTGATGGCGAACCACGACACCGGGAACTTGGCCCGCAGGTTCGGCAGGGCGACCGCCGCCCGGGCGACGGCTTTCCGCAGCTCGTCGATCCCGGTGTCGTCCTGGCAGTCGGTCCGGACGAACCCCTTGACCTGCGGGAACCGGGCGACCAGGCTGGCCCGGTCCACGTCGAACGGGTGCTGCCCCTGCTTGTTCAGCACCACGATCACCGGCGAGTCCCCGCCGCAGCTGCGGATCAGGTTCAGCCAGTACTCGGCCTCCTCCTCTTCTTTACCCTGCCGGCCGTTCAGCACCAGCAGGTACAGGCTCCGCTCGGTGAGGAAGAACTGGTGGGTGCCGTGCATGATCTCCTGCCCGCCGAAGTCCCAGACGTGCAGGGTGATGGTGTCGGCCCCGGCGCGGCCCTGCCACCGGGTGATGTTGATCCCGTGGGTGATCGGCTCCCCGACGGTGAACGTGTTGTGGACCAGCCGCTTGACCAGCGAGGTCTTCCCGACCTCGCCGCGGCCGACCAGGATGATCTTCCCCTCGTTCAGCGGGCGGGCCGCCTCCCGGGTGCGGAAGTAGTAGTCGAGCACCTCCCGCGGCGGCTTCACCGGGTTGGCCCGGGACGACTGCTCCGGGGTCGGCCCGAGGACCTCCGGCGGCAGCCCGAGGGCCGGGTTGTTGTGCAGGTGCAGGACCTGGAGCTGGGGGAGGTCGAGGAGGAACGGCGGGAGGGCCGACAGTTGGTTGTGGGACAGGTTCAACCGGGCCAGCCGGGCGAGCCGGCGGACCGCGTCCGGGACGGCCGTCAGCCGGTTCCCGCGCAGCTCCAGGGTCTCCAGCCGGGCCAGGTCGCCGACCGCCGCCGGCAGGGCGGTGAGTCGGTTCCCGGCGAGGTCGAGGCGGGTCAGCCGGGGGAGGTCGCCGACCGACTCCGGGACCTCGGTCAGCCCGAGCCAGCTCAGGTTCAGGGAGGTGGCCTCGGCGCGGCGGGCCTCGGCGATGCGCTCCTCGGCCACCTCCAGCGGGTCTCGGTCCGCGGGCACGGCGCACCTCCTGAAGCCGCGGTGCGGGCCCGGCCGCCGGGCCGCGGGTCGGGCGGCGGGCGCCTCCGCCGGATCACCCGCATACCTTACCCGGTGGCGGGTCGCGGGGCCAGGGCCGGCAATTTCGGAGGGGTCGGGGTGCAGCTCGTCGTCGGGGTGACCGGTCACCGGGACTTCGGCCCGGACCCGCGGGCGCCGCTCCGGGTGCACGCCGCGTGCGTCCGGCTGCTGGACCACTCCCGGGCGGGGGCCGAGGTGGTGGCGGTGTCGGGGCTGGCGGCCGGGGCGGACACGCTGTTCGCGGAGGCGGCGGTGGGGCTGGGCCTGCCGCTGTGGGCGGTGGTGCCGTGCGCCGCGTACGCGGAGGAGTTCGCCGGCCCGGGCCGGGAGCGGTTCGAGACGTTGCTGGGGCTGGCGGCGCGGGTGGAGCGGCTGCCGTTCGCGGGCCGGTCGGACGCGGCGTACCTGGCGGCCGGGGTGTGGGTGGCGGACGTGTCGGACCGGGTGGTGGCGGTGTGGGACGGGAAGCCGGCGGCGGGGGTCGGCGGGACCGGGGACGTGGTGGCCCACGCCCGGGCGACCGGGAAGCCGGTGCACGTCATCCCGGTGGCCCGCTGACGCGGGGCGGCCAGGAGCCGGGGGTGAAAACTCCCCCGCCGCGGTGGCCGCCCCCCGGCCGGGAAACGACCGCGCCCGGGGGTGAACCCCCGGGCGCGTCGGCTCCCGCGGCCGCCGTCAGCTCGCGGTGGAGACGCGGTCGCGCCGGCGCGTCGGGCGACGGACCCCCGCCGGCGCCGGGTCAGGCGGTGACGGTCACCGTGAACGTCCGGCTGCCGGTCAGGTCGGGGTCGGCGGCCGTGGCCGTCACCACCACGCTGGCCACGAACCCGTCGTCCCGGTTCACCGTCAGCTGGTTGCCGGCGAAGCTGAGCGAGGCCAGGGCCTGCCCCTGGTCCCCCTCGTGCAGCAGCCGGATCAGGTCGTGGTGGTTCGACCCGAGGGTCGCGATCAGCGTCCCGGACGCGGCGTTCGACCCGTCCCACAGGAAGAACCGGCCGTCGGGCAGGATGAAGTAGAAGGTGCCGCCCCGGTTCACCAGCCACCGCTCCCCGGCCCCGAAGAAGTTCTCGAACAGCCCGCCGTCGTCCACCCGCAGCCCGTAGCTCAGGTCCAGGTCGAACGCCAGCTCGGCGTTGGTCAGCAGGTCCGGGCGGGCGTGGTACGTCGCCCCGGGGGTGCCGACCTGGGTCCCGGTCAGGGAGAGCATCCCGTCCCACTGCCACAGCTGGCCGTTCGGCAGGATGAAGAACCAGTCGTCCGGGCCGCGCCGCCCGAGGACCCACCTCTCGCCCCCGCCGAAGAAGTTCTCGAACAGCCCGTCGGGGGAGAACCGCAGCCCGAACCGGCGGTCCAGGATCAGGGCCTCGCTCTGGGCCGTCGCCGACAGGACCGGGACGGTCCCGTTCGGGTCGGTCGCCGACACCGTCACCGTCACCGTGTCCTGGGTCGCCGGGATCGTCCGGTTCGCGATCGCCACGACCACCGGCGGCAGGTTCCCGGACGTCGAGACCACCCGGGTGACCGTCCCGTTGAACCGGACGACGAACAGCTCCCCGTTCTCGCCCTCCCCGAACGACGAGATGTTCCCCTGGCCGGAGAGGAGGGTGGTGGTGACCCCGTTCTGGAACAGGAACACGTTCCCGCGGATGAAGTCCCCGAACAGGTACGACCCGACCGGCAGGGACCCCTGGGTGCCGCGGTACACGTACCCGCCGGTGATCGACGCGGCCAGGGCCCGGCCGACGTCGGTGATCGGGTCGACGGCGATGTTCTGCAGGGCGGCGCCCTCCGCCGGGTTGATCCCCGGGGTCGGGATGAACCCCTCGAACGGCCGCCACCCGTAGTTCCCGCCCTTGACGACGATGTCGATCTCCTCCCGGGCCCCCTGCCCGACATCCCCGGCGTACAGCAGCCCGGTCCCGCGGTCGAACGAGATGCGGTACGGGTTGCGGAGGCCGAAGGCGAAGATCTCGTCCCGCCCGGGGAGCCCGACGAACGGGTTGTCGGCCGGGATCGAGTAGTTCCGGAGCGGGTCGGCCGGGAACTGGTCGACCAGCGCGGCGCTCCCGACGCCGACGTCGATCCGGTGGATCTTCCCGAACCACCCCGGGGAGACGTCCCCGGCCCCGGTCGGGTTGGCGGTGGTCGAGTTGCTGTCGTCGCCGACGTTCTGGGCCCGGTTCCCGGGGTCGTTCCCGGCCCCGCCGTCCCCCTTGGCGATGTACAGCAGCCCGTCCGGCCCGAACTCGATCGACCCGCCGTTGTGGTTGCCGTTCGGCTGCGGCGGGAACTGGAGGATCAGCCGCACCGGGGTCGGGTCCGCGACGTTCGGGTTGGTCGGACTGGCCCGGTACTCCTGGACGACGTTGACCCCGTTCGTGCCGTTCCCGGCCGCGTTCGTGGTGTAGTGGACGAAGAACCGGCCGTTCGTCTCGTAGTTCGGGTGGAACGCCAGCCCGAGCAGGCCCTGCTCGTTGTCCGCGTTCCCGGGGGTGGTGGCCGGGGACCGGACCCGGTTCTGCCCGGCCACCCCGTCGACGGTGACGTTCGACAGGTTCAGGAACACCGTCGAGGTGGACGCCCCCGGCTGCATCACCCGGATCACCCCCCGCTGCTCGACCACGAACAGGCGGTTGGTGCCGTCCCCGGCGTTGGTCGCCAGGAGCGGGTTGGCCAGCCCGCTGAGGACCGGCTGGAGCCCGATCGTGACGGCCATCAGGGAGCGGTCTTCCAGGTTGTCCAGGGTCGGGCGGAAGCGGGCGGCCGGGCGGGGCGAACCGGGTCGGGCGGCCCGCGACCGGCGCAGGAACGCGGAGAGAGTCCGGAACATACTGAGTCCTTTCTCAGCTGCGGTAACGGGTGAGGACACGCCGGCACGGGACGCCGGCCGCGCGAAGGAGCGGACGGGGTGAACGGACGGAACCGGGAGTCGGGGTGCGAGCCCCGATTTCCCCTGAGATCGTAACCGGGCGGTTATCGGGGGGCAACAAGATTCCGCCCCGGCGGTCAGGCCCGCCAGGTCCCGCGGAACAGCGTCCGGCGGCCGCCCGGGTGGTCGGCGAACAGGAGGTCGTGCGGGTCGGCCGCGTCCCGGTCCGGGAGCGGGACCGCCACCAGGTCGGCCGACTTCCCCGGCTCGAGGCTGCCGCACGCGTCGCCCCACCCGAGGGCGTCGGCCGCGTCGGCGGTAATCATGCGCAACAACCGGTCGGGAGGGAAATCCGGGTGCCGGGAATGGACGAACCGGGCCTCGGCGAGGACGTCGAGGTCGGGGTTGGAGGCGAGGGAGTCGGTGGCGAGGCAGACCCGGACCCCGCGGGCGAGGAAGTCGCGGAACGGGTGCGGCGGGTGGCCGAACGCGGCGTGCGTCCGCGGGCAGTAGACGACGGACTGGCTGGGGGCGAAGGGCGTGTCCGGCGGCAGGTAGTTACAGTGGACGTAGAGGACCGGCGGCGAGGTGAGCGTCGGACGCGTCGGGAAGAAGTCGAGCAGGCCGGCGGTGAGCGCCGCCGGCTCCCAGGCGCCGAGGTCCTTCAGGAGCAGGACGAACGGGCCGGTCCGGGTGGCGAGCAACTCCAACTCGGCCGGCGACTCCGCGAGGTGGATCGCGACGTTGCCCATGAGGAGTTGGCCGCGGGCGTAGTCGTGGTTCGCGCTGTACGGGGCGTGCGGCGAAACGGCCCACCGGCAGAGGGGCGTTGCCGGGTAGACGGCCGGGGTGTCGTCGGACCACGACAAGCCCGCCTTGGTCCCGAACTCGTTCAGCACAGGTTGGTACCGCTCCGCCGTCAGCCCGATCACCTCCCAGAACAGGACGGCGCGGGTCGCGGCGGTCGATACCGCCGGCCAGCTCGCCCCGCCGGCGGTGATGTCGCCGACCAGCGTCGTGCCGAACCGCATGCATTCCGCCAAGCCGGCGCGGACGTCGGCCTGCACCTGCTCCGCCGTCCGCGACCGGCGGTACGCGATCACGCCGCGGAGCCAGTCGGTGAAGTGGTCCGGGTCGGTCGGCGGGATCAGGCCGCGCGCCCCGCTCAGGTCGAGGTGGGTGTGGACGTTCACCAGGCCCGGGACGATCGCGACGTTCCCCAGGTCCTCGTCCGCCGACCGCACCCCGCGAGCGTCAACGGCCTCGACCCGGTCGCCGCGGACCGTCACCGTGCCGTTCGGCAGCGGCGGCCCGGACACGGGGAACACCCAGCGGGCGGTGAGGGTGAAGGAGTCGGCCACGGGACGTGAACCTGCGGCGGGGGGCGGGCGTCCGTGTGGCAGGTCGGTGGCCAAGTGGTAAGGCCCGCGTCTGATACGCGCGGAAGCGTGGGTTCGATTCCCACCCGACCTACTCACCAGATTCTCCCGGCTCGCCGTCAGACGGCCGCCGCCGGCCTGGTGACCCCGGCCAGCTTCGCCGGCCGCAGCCGCGGGACGCCGTCCGGCGGCAGGGTGCGGTCGAACAGCGGGTCGCCCGGGCCGTACCGGTACACCTCCCGGTGCAGCCCGCCGACCACCTGCCGGAGCCGGTCCGGGTCGAACGCCCCGGCCGGCTCGCCGAGCGGCTTCAGGAACAACTGCAGCGCGACCGGGTCCGCCTCCTCGTCGTCGGCGGTGAAGTTCGGGGACAGGAAGTCGACGCCCTCGACCCACAGCCCGCCGGCCCGGTCGAACAGCTTCGTCCGGGCGGCCCACAGGTCCCACTCGGCCGGGGTGGCGCCCGGCCCGGGCCGGTGGCTCTCCCAGATCACGAACGGCAGCGGCGACCCGGTCTCCCCGGCGTCGACCGCCAGCTGCCGGAAGAACTGGTCGAACAGCCGGGTGCCGACGCCCATCCGCCGGGCCCGGTCGGCCACCCCGATGTAGCACAGGTACCCGCCGTACCCGGGGATCAGCGCCCCGTAGGCGTACCCGGCCAGGGCGTCCGGGTCGTCCGCCCGGTCCTCGGGGGCGGCCAGCAGGAGGTGCTTCGTCCACCCCGCCGTCCGGCCCGGCCTGGCCTTCGTCCGACCCTCGACCGACTTCTCGATCCAGTACCACGGGATCCGCTCCTCGGCCGCGAGCGTCTCCTCGTACAGGCGGGCGGCGGCCCGGGTCATCGGGTCCGCCGCGTCGAACGCCTCCCACACCACGATGCGGTTGAGCGGCACAAAGCACCTCTCCTCGTCCGGAACCGTCCGGCACCCGCATTGTACCGCGCACCGCGAAATTCCTGCGGTTGGCACACCCCCGCCGGGCGGGTAAGTTCCCCGGAGGGGTTCCGCCCCGCCCGCCCCAAGTCGTTGCCCCGCCGGAGGGCCGCCGTGGCCGCCAAACGCCCCCGCCGGTTCAGTTACGACTACCCCAGACCGGCCTTGACAGTGGACGTGGCGGTGGTCACCCGCGACCCCCGGCCGCGGGTGTTGCTGATCCGCCGCCAGGGCGATCCGTTCGCCGGAAGTTGGGCCCTGCCCGGGGGTTTCGCCGAGGAGGACGAGCGGCTCGCGGACGCCGCCCGGCGCGAACTGCGGGAGGAAACCGGCATCACGGTCGGGGAGTTGGAGCAACTCTACACGGCCGGCGACCCGGGCCGCGACCCGCGCGGCTGGACGGTTTCTGTGGTCTACCTGGCGCGGGTGGACTTCGACGCGGTCAAGCCTGTGGCGGCCGACGACGCCGGCGAGGTCGGCTGGTTCCCGCTGGACAAGTTGCCCACACTGGCGTTCGACCACGCGATGATCTTGGGTCGGGTGCGGGCACGGCTGGCAGACCGCAACCCGTAGGGTGCGCCGAGGTCCGCTTCGGACCGACGACGCACCGGCGGCGGGTGGTGCGTCGTCGGTCCGAAGCGGACCTCGGCGCACCCTACCCAACCCACGGGCGCCCCCCGCGGATGGCCCGCTCCACCTCCGCGATCGTCGCGTACCGGATGCCCAGCGCCTCCCCCTCGGCCTTCGCCGTCGCCTGGTGCAGCCCGGCGGCCGGGATGTCGATGCCGGCGCTGGCGTCCTCGGCGAGCCACACGTCGAACCCGTCCGCCTTCAGGTCGCGGGCGGCGAAGAAGCAGCAGATGTTCGTCGCGATCCCGCACACGACCACCGCCGAAATGCCGCTCGCCCGGAGGAACGCCGCGAACCCCGGGTGCTGGGCGGTCACCGCGTACGCCTCGAAGTCCGGGTCGTAACCCTTCCGCCAGACGGCCGAGAACCGGTGGGCGTGCAGCCCGGGGAGGAACGCCGCCCCGGGCGTGTCGATGACGCAGTGCGGCGGGTACAGGTCGTGCCGCCGGCCGCGGAACGAGCAGTGGTCCGGCGGGTGCCAGTCCTGGGTGGCGTCGACCCGGGCGAACGGCAGGGCGAGCAGGGCGTTCACCGCCGGGACGATCTCGCGGCCGCCGGGGACCGGGAGTTCGTCCGGGCAGTGGCCGGTGAACCCCTGCTGGGCGTCGACGACCAGCAGGGACGTGGACCGGGGGTCGAGGGTCGGCGTCACTACTTCCCCGGGCGCTGGTGGAAGAACACGTTCATCACCTCCAGCCCGTCGACCGGCTTGATGACGACCGGGACCGCCGGGTCGATCATGCACTGGAGCCGCTGCCACGCCCCGGGCTTCTCCACCTTCATCTCCACCGTCGTCTCGCCGGCGACCACGGTCAGCCCGCCCGCGGACTTGGCCGGCAGCTTCCAGTCGAGGATCAACTCGCCCCGGCCGGGGGCCTTTTCCGTCGTCAGGTCCGCCTTGCCGGCCGACACCAGTCTGCCGCCGGCGGCCTTCCACGCCCCGTCGTCGGTCTTCCACCCCTTCAGGTCGAGGCCGTTGAACAGGCTGACGTGCCCGTCGGCGACCTTCGCCACGTCCTCCGGCTTCGGGTTGGTGGACGGCAGCTCCTTGATGGTGAGGTTCTTGAAGTGGCACTCGGCCCCCTCGCTCTCCAGGGCCAGGTACCCCTTCCGCGGGTGGCAGTCGCTCACCCCGGACACTTCCTTGCCGTTCACCTCCAGCTTGATGACGCCGTTGTTCGCCGTCACCTTGTAGTGGTTCCACTCGCCGCCGCCCTTGACCCGCTCCTCGCTCGGCAGGCACCGCATGTACCCCTTCGGGTGCGGGCGGTCCGGCTTGCACGTCGCCCCGTGGATGGCGAACACGTCCCCGTGGTTGGTGGCCCAGTCGATCTTCGGGTAGTTGATCAGCACCTGGACCTCGATCCCGCGGGTGTACGGGGTGCCGACCGCCGGGAGCGGGTCGCCCCAGACGAACAGCCCGCTGTTCGCGACGTCCTTCTTGTTGACGTGCATCCAGTCCATCTCCAGCACGAAGTTCTCGTACTGCCGGTCGGACCGCAGAAAGCCGGTCGGGGTGCCGGTGGTCACGATCTCGCCGTCCTTGACGAAGAACGTGCCGGGGTGGCAGTTGACGTTCACCCAGCCGGACAGGTCCTTGCCGTTGAACAGCGGCTTGAACCCGTCGGCCGGCGGCTTGTCCTGGGCGAGCCCCGGGCGCGAGCCCGGGGCGGCGGCGAGGGCGGCGGCGAACGCCAGGGAGAGGATCACGGGGCGGGACATGGGGGGGTCCTCGGGGTGGGGGTTCAGTCGAGTTCGGCCAGGCGGGACTGCCAGGAGCCGGACCGGCGGCGGGCGTGGGTCACGGCGACGACCACGGCCTCGTCCTTCCAGATGGCGTAGATGACGCGGTACTGGAACCGGGCGATGTAGAACTCGCGGGTCTCGGGCTCGTCCGGCCCGTCCTCGGTCCGGGGGTGCAGCCGCGGGTCGGCCTCGATGGCCGCGACGGCCCTGCCGAACTCGAGCGCGAAGCGGGCGCCGAGCCCGGCCTGCCTCGCCTCGAGCCGGTCGCCGGCGGCGGTCGCGTCGTCGTCCGCGACGGGCAGCGTGCGGACGTTCACGACGGCTTCTCCTTCGAGTACCGGCTCATGAGCCGGGCGACGACTTCTTTCGCGTCCAGCAACTCGACCTCGCCCTTGACGAGTTGGTCGATCCGGGAGCGGATCATCTCCTTGTCCCGCTGCTCCGCCTCCGCCAGCGAGGTGAAGCCCTGCCGGACGCTGTCGAGCAGCAGGTTCGCCAGGTCGAGGCGGGTCTCCTCCGGCAGCTTCAGCAGCCGGTCCACCAGCGGGGTCGGGTCGGCGGCCGGCGGGGCGGCGGTCGTGTCCGTGCTCATCGCGATCCTCCGTGGCGGCTTGTCCCGGGGCCAGGGTTCGGGCACAATGGCCGCATTCTACCCGGCCCCGCCCCGCCGGTTCACGCCGGAAATCCCCATGCGACACACCCTCGCCGCCGCGGCCGTTCTCCTCGCCCCCCCCGCGGTCGCGGCCGACAAGCCGAACGTCCTGTTCATCGCGATCGACGACCTGAACGACTGGGTCGGGCCGCTCGGCGGGCACCCGCAGGTGAAGACCCCGAACCTCGACACGCTCGCCGCCCGCGGCACCACCTTCACCAACGCCCACTGCCAGAGCCCGCTCTGCAACCCGTCCCGCACCAGCCTCCTCACCGGGCTCCGGCCGACCACCACCGGCGTCTACGCCCTCGCCCCGTGGTTCCGCACCGACCCGAAGTTCAAGGACCACGTCACCCTCCCGGGGTGGTTCAAGAAGAACGGGTACGCCACCCTGTCGGCCGGGAAGATTTTCCACGGCGGCTACCCGCCGAAGGAGGACCGGCCGAACGAGGTGGCGACGTGGGGGCCGCCGCACCCGCTCCAGCCGCGGCCGAAGACCAAGTTCGTCGAGACCCCGGACAAGAACCCGCTCGTCGACTGGGGGCCGTTCCCGGAGAAGGACGAGGAGTGCTTCGACCACGACATGGCGACGTGGGCGGTGAAGCAACTGCAATCCCCGCCGAAGGGGCCGTTCTTCCTGGCCGTCGGGTTCCAGCACCCGCACGTCCCGTGCTACGCCCCGCAGAAGTGGTTCGACCTCTACCCCGAGGACAAGCTGGAGATGCCGCCGGTCAAGGCGGACGACCGGGACGACCTGCCGCGGTTCGCGTCGTACCTCCACTGGAAGCTGCCGGAGCCGCGGCTGAAGTGGCTGCAGGAGGCGAAGCAGTGGAAGCCGCTGGTGCGGGCGTACCTGGCGAGCGTCAGCTTCGTCGACATGCAGGTCGGCCGGGTGCTCGACGCCCTCGCCGCGTCGCCGGCGGCGAAGGACACGGTGGTGGTGCTGTGGAGCGACCACGGGTGGCACCTCGGCGAGAAGGGGATCACCGGGAAGAACACCCTCTGGGAGCGGTCGACCCGGGTCCCGCTGATCTTCGCCGGGCCGGGCGTCGCCGCCGGGGCGAAGTGCGGCCGGCCGGCGGAACTCCTCGACCTGTACCCGACGCTGGCGGAGGTGTGCGGGCTGCCGGCGAACCCGGCGGTGGAGGGGCTGAGCCTGGTGCCGCAGCTGAAGGACGCGAAGGCCCCGCGCGAGCGGCCGGCGGTCACGACGCACAACCCCGGCAACCACGGGGTGCGGACCGAGGCGTGGCGGTACGTCCGGTACGCCGACGGGAGCGAGGAGCTGTACGACGTGGCGAAGGACCCGAACGAGTGGACGAACCTCGCCGCCGACCCGAAGCACGCCGGCGTGAAGACGGAGCTGGCGAAGTGGATGCCGGCGAAGAGCGCCGCCCCGTTGCCGGGGAGCGCCGGCCGGCTCCTGACGTTCGACAACGGCGTCCCGGTGTGGGAGGGGAAGCCGATCGGCAAGGACGACCCGTTCCCGGAGAAGTGACCCGCCCGGCGAGCCGGGAGCGTGAGCGACCGGAGCAGGCGCCTCCGGTCGCTCACGCTCCCGGCTCGCCCGAACCCCGAGGTGCCCCGTGTCCCGCGTCTGCCTTTCCCTCGCACTCGCACTCGCACTCACACTCCCATCCAAGGCGGCCGAGCCGACGGTCGTCAAGCTCTGGCCCGGGAAGGCCCCCGGCGAGACGAAGGACCTCGGCCCGGAGGTCTACCCGGAGCCGAAGAAGGGCCAGGCCGATGTCAAGCGGTTGACCAACGTCAGTGACCCGACGATCACCATCTACAGCCCGGCGAAGGAGAAGGCGAACGGGACGGCGGTGGTCGTCGCCCCGGGCGGCGGGTACTCGATCCTGGCGATCGAGCACGAGGGGACGCAGGTGTGCGAGTGGCTCCGCGACCTCGGGGTGACCGCGGTGCTGCTGAAGTACCGCGTCCCGAAGCGGGCCGCGCAGACGCCCGACAACCTCGCCATGATTCAGGACGCCCAGCGGGCGGTCAGCATGGTCCGGAGCCGGAACGCCGAGCTCGGGATCGACCCGAAGCGGGTCGGCATGCTCGGGTTCTCGGCCGGCGGCAACCTGACCGCCTGGACGTGCCTGGCCGAGAAGCGGATGTACGACATCCCCGACGACAAGCCGGAGCCGCCGTTCCGCCCGGACTTCGCCGTCCTGGTGTACCCGGCGTACCTGACCGACAAGGGCGGGGCGCTGAAGCCGGAGTTCGCGGTGACGAAGGACTCCCCGCCGATGTTCTTCGCCCACTCCTCCGACGACCCGGTGACGAGCGAGGGGAGCGTGGCCCTGTACCTGGCGCTGAAGAAGAACGGGGTGCCGGCGGAGCTGCACCTGTACGCGACCGGCGGGCACGGGTACGGGATGCGGAAGATCCCGCACCCGGCGGCGACGTGGCCGGACCGGTGCGCCGACTGGATGAAGGCCCGCGGGCTGCTGGAGAAGAAGTGACCACCTCCGGTTAGCGACGCGTCGAAGACGCGTCTTCGACGCGTCGCTAACCGCCCCCGGCACGCCCGTTGCACCGTGGCCCCGCGGTCCCCGCCGCGGAGGTCCCATGCGGTTCCACGCCCTCGCCACCGACTACGACGGCACCATCGCCCACGACGGGGCCGTGGACGCCGACACCCTCGCCGCCCTCGAGCGCGCCCGGAAGTCCGGCCGCAAGCTGATCCTCGTCTCCGGCCGCGAACTCCCCGACCTCCAGTCGGTCTTCGACCGGTTCGACCTGTTCGACCTGGCGGTCCTGGAGAACGGGGCGATCGTCTACAACCCGCAGACCAAGGAGACGCGCGTCCTGTCCGAGCCGCCGCCGCCGCACTTCGCCGAGCAGCTGCGGGCCCGCGGGGTCACCCCGGTCTCGACCGGGCACGTCATCGTCGCCACCTTCCAGCCGCACCAGGACACGGTCCTCCGGACGATCCAGGACCTCGGGCTGGAGTTGCAGGTGATCTTCAACAAGGACGCGGTGATGGTGCTCCCGTCCGGGGTGAACAAGGCGACCGGGCTGACCGCGGCGCTGGCCGACCTCGGGCTGTCCCCGCACAACGCGGTCGGGGTCGGGGACGCGGAGAACGACCACGCCTTCCTCCGCCTGTGCGAGTGCTCGGCCGCGGTCGCCAACGCGCTGCCGGCGGTCAAGGACACCGCCGACGTCGTGCTGAAGGGGAAGCGCGGGGCCGGGGTCGCGGAGTTGATCGACCGGCTGATCGCCGACGACCTGTCGGACCTGAAGACGCTGAGCCGGCACCGGGTGCCGCTCGGGGAGGCGGACGCCCCGGGCGAGGGGATCGACCCGGCCGGCGCCGGGGTGCTGGTGTGCGGCACGTCCGGCAGCGGGAAGTCGACGCTCACCACCGCGGTCATGGAGCGCCTGGCCGACGCCGGGTACCAGCTCCTGATCGTCGACCCGGAGGGGGACTACACGAACCTGGAGTTCGCGACCGTCCTGGGGAACACCGACCACGCCCCGCGGCCGGAGGACGTGACCGACGCCCTGCGGGACCCGAAGCGGTCGCTGGTGGTGAACCTGCTCGGGGTGCCGCTGGCGGACCGGCCGAAGTTCTTCGCCCAACTGCTGCCGCGGGTGCTGGAGGTGAAGGCCCGGACCGGCCGGCCGCACTGGCTGGTCGTCGACGAGGCGCACCACCTCCTCCCGGCCGGGCCGGACGCGGCGAACCTGGCCGGCCAGCTGCCGGACCGCGGGACGCTGTACATCACCGTCCACCCCGGGGCGGTGGAGCCGGCGGCGCTGGCCCACGTCGGGACGCTGCTGGTGATCGGCGGGCACCCGGTGAAGACGGTCGGGGAGTTCTGCAAGGCGGTCGGGGAGGGGAAGCCGAAGTGCCCGGCGGTGAAGGGCGACAGGCTCCCGACCGGTGACGCGCTGGTGTGGCGGCGCGGCGCGGCGGAGGCGGTGGTTGTGAAGACGAAGCCGCCGCGGACGGAGCGGAAGCGGCACTCGCGGAAGTACGCGGAGGGGAACCTGGGGCCGGACCGGAGCTTCTTCTTCCGCGGGCCGGAGGGGAAGCTGAACCTGAAAGCGTCGAACCTGCACCTGTTCGTGCAGCTGGCGGACGGGGTGGACGACGACACCTGGGAGTTCCACCGGAAGGCCGGCGACTACTCGAAGTGGGTGCGGGGGCAGATCAAGGACAACGCGCTGGCGGACGAGCTGGCCGAGGTGGAGGCGGACGAGGAGTCGGCGCCGGCGGAGACGCGGGCGGCGGTCCGGGCGGCGGTCGAGGGCCGGTACACGCTGCCGGCGGACGTGCCGAGCGGGCAGATCGACTGACCGGGCGGCGTGGTCTGGTAGGGTGGGCCGAGTCTTCGAGTCCCACCTCTTCCTGGTCTGGTAGTCTGGTAGGGTGGGCCGAGTCTTCGAGTCCCACCTCTTCCGCAGCCGAGTGTGCCGGGCCCCGCCACGAGGCGATCGGCAAAGAGGTGGGACTCGAAGACTCGGCCCACCGTACCAGCTACCAGCCGACCACCCCACCGAGGGCCCGCCCATGCCCGACCCGACCCCGCGATCGATCCTGGCCGTGGACGTCGGCGGGACCGGGCTGAAGGTGCTGGCGACCGGCCAGGCGGAGCCGCGGCGGCGGGCGAGCGGGCCGCTCTTGACCCCGCAGGAGATGGTCGGGCAGGTGAAGGAGATGGCGGCCGACTGGGAGTACGAGGCGGTGTCGGTCGGGTACCCGGGGCAGGTGGGGGACCACGGCCCGCGGTCCGAGCCGGGGAACCTGGGAGCGGGGTGGGTGGGGTTCAACTTCCCGGCGGCGTTCGGCCGGCCGGTGCGGATCGTGAACGACGCGGTGATGCAGGCGCTGGGGAGCTACGACGGCGGGCGGATGCTGTTCCTCGGGCTGGGGACCGGGCTGGGGTCGGCGCTGATCGCGGAGAACGTGCTGGTCCCGCTGGAGTTGGGGGAGATCCCGTACCGCGGCCGGCGGCTAAGCGACGTCCTCGGGCGGCCGGGACTGAAGCGGATGGGGAAGAGGAAGTGGCGGCGGGTGGTGGACCGGGTGGTGCCGGCGCTGATGGCGGCGACGCTGGCGGACTACGTGGTGCTGGGCGGGGGGAACGCGAAGCGGGTGAAGGTGCCGCCGGGGGGCGCGCGGCTGAGTAACAACCTGACGGCGTTCCGCGGCGGGTTCCGGCTGTGGCACGTGGAGGACGTGCACACCCTGTCGGCGGACGACAACGAGCAGCCGCCGCCCCCGCCGCGGCCGGCCGAGTGGCGGCTGATCTGACCCGGCGGCGGGCCGACCGGGTAGATCGACTGACCTGCCTCGCGCTCGAGTCAGCCTCCGGCGGTCTGGGTATCGCGGTGACCAGCCGAAAATTCCGGGGTGAAACTGGTTGACTATCAAAGACGTTCGGCTTAACGTGGTCGGGGTTGATCCGAGTCAGCCAGATCTCCGCGGGCGGGTTAGCCGGGTCTAGTTAATCCCAAGTTCGGCGGCAAAGCAATCGAGGAGACCTCGATGCGAAATCGCTACCGCATGTTGGTCCTGGCCTTCATGTGCTTCGTCACCCTCCTCGGGTGCTCACGATCTCAGCAGGCTGAACTGGACCAGGCGCGGACTGAAGCGAGAGCCGCCGAAGAAGAAGCCCTCGCCGCCAGGGCCGAACTGACGAAGGCGAAAGCCGAGGCCGAAGCCCTCCGCGGTGGCATCAAGGAAGCCAGGGCCGAACTCGTAAAGGCGAAGGCAGAGGCAGAGGCGGCCCGCGCCGCAGCCCAGACGGCCAAGCGACCGGCGCCGCCAGATGTTCCTGCCGATAAACCCCCTCCCTTGGTACTGACGCCCGGGCAAGCCCTGGATCGCCAATTCGCCGGACTGGTCGTGTTCAAAGGCGCCACGACCGAGAGCTTCAAAGAGAACGGAACGGTATTCGTAAATCTGACGGGTGAAATCGGAGTTATGTTGAAGAAGCAAGGTGATTGGGAGTACAAGATCCGTGGCGCTGATGGCAAGCCACTAAAGCTCCGGCAAGCGGGGAACGTCTTCTCCCCCACAGACGATATCTGGATCGATCAGGCTTACGAAATCCTGGACCGTGACGGGAAGGTGCTCTACCAGCATAAGCCGAAAGCGCCGTAGGCACCAAATCAGGCGCTGCAGCAGCACGGTCCGGCACGGCGGCGTCTCGTGGTCTTTCGTCATCTCGGCCCGCCTGGCTGCCGTGCTGTGCCGTTCGGCGGCGGAGGGCGCTCGGTGGCAGAAGCCCCGCCGGACGACTGGTGGCCGGACGAGGAGTACGTCCCATACTTGGAGGCCGAGCAGCGGCTGTACGCCTGGGTCCTGGTCAAGGTGGGGGGCGTCGAGCCGGACGAGGCGACGCGGCGGGCAGTCGCCCGGTTCCACTACGAGCCGATAGACAGGCGCGGGATCATGACCCACGAGGGGGCGTGGCGGGTCGCGATGGCCGACCTGTTCGGTAACCACGCGCGCCAGCCCGCGGAGTTCGGGTTGGCCTCCGAGTACGAGGCCGAGCTGCGACGGCTCTTCCACCACGACGAGTAACCGGCCGAACTAGTGCAGCCTCAACCGACCGCCTGTGAAAGGTGCCGTGGACCGCTACCCTGACGGGATGAAGCCACCGCTGTTCGTCAGGGAACTGACGGCCGCCGAGCAGGACGCCCTCCGCCGGGGCCTCCGCTCGCCCGTCGCGTTCACCCTCCGCCGGTCCCGGATCCTGCTGGCCAGTGCGGACGGCCGGAAGCCGTCCGAGATCGCGGCCGCCGTCGGGTGTGCCACCCAGACCGTCCGGGACGCCATCCGGGCGCTCCGCGCCGGCGGCGGCGGGTGCCTGGCCCCGAAGTCGTCGGCCCCGAAGACCGCCCACCCGGTCTGGCCCCGGGACCGGGACGACGACCTCAAGGCTCTGCTCCACCAGTCCCCTCGGACGGTCGGCAGGGCGACCAGCCTGTGGACGCTCGGGCTGGTCGCCGAGGTCTGCGAGGGGCGGGGGTGGGCGGAGCGGGTGCTCAGCCCGGAGGCCATCCGCAAGGTGCTGCTCCGCCTCGGGGTCGGGTGGAAGCGGGCGAAGCACTGGCTGACCAGCCCGGACCCCGAGTACGCCAAGAAAAAAAGTCCGGGACCGGCTGATCGCCACAGCGGCCCGGGAGCCGGGCTGGGTGGTCGGGTTCCAGGACGAGACGTGGTGGACCCGGCTGGCCCAGCCCGACCTGTTCGCCTGGGCGGCCGGCGACCCGCTGCGGCTGGGCCAGAACCCGCGGGACCCGAGGGGCGGCGGGCCGGAGGCGATCGCCTGCTCCGGGGTGCTCCGGCACGACACCGGGGGGATGCTCCTGCGGTTCTGCGAGGGCCGGCCGGTCAGCGCGACCACCGAGGACTTCCTCGGGTGGGCGTGCGGGAAGCTGGCGGCCGAGGGGAAGCAGGTACTCGTCCTGGTCTGGGACAACGCCGCCTGGCACGTGAGCCAGCGGGTGCGGCGGTGGGTCGAGCGGCACAACCGGCGGGTCCGCGAGCACGGCGGGTGCCGCATCCGGCTGTGCCCGCTCCCGATCAAGGCCCCGTGGCTCAACCCGATCGAGCCGAAGTGGGTGCACGGCAAGCGGGCCATCGTCGAGCCGGATCGGAAGCTGACCGCCGACGAAATCCGGGAGCGGGTATTCACCCACTTCGGGGTCAAGCCGACCGAGCCGCTCAAACAGGCGGTCGGTTGAGGCTGCACTAAGAATTATGGAGCACGGACTGGTTTCCTGGAATAACCTGGAAGGGTGCCGCGCTGTGAGGAGGGCTGATCGCCCAGAGCCGCCGAGCGTCACCGGGGGCCGTGAGCCGGCGTGGTGCGGGCGCCCTCCGATCGGAACCTCCCGGCCGCGGCCGTGAAGACCGCTTGAGAACATCTCATACGACCCGGCGCTGGCCCCCGCGAAGCAGCGGGAGGCCGCATTTTCCGCGTGCCGGTCCCACCCGCCCCGGGGTAGACTGACGCACCCCGCCTTCTGTCCTCAGTCAGACGGGTGCGCGCGTGCCGCCGGTCGCCATCCCGAACCCGATCCTGAACTCGCCGTTCGAGGAGCCGGCCCGGTACTTCAAGTTCGACGACGACGGGATTACCGACCGCGTCGCCCCCGGCCGCCGGCCGAGCAGCTACTTCGTCCCCATTGCCCCGCCGAAGAAGAAGGTCAAGCAGCCCTCGCTCGACGCGGACTGGTCGAAGAACCAGGCGCACGAGAACGGCGCCATCAACCCCCTCCGCACCCGCGTCCGGATCTGGCGGCACGCGAGGCGCCCGCACATCACGCCGACCACCGAGGCGCTGCTCGACTACCGGACCCGGAAGGGTCGGGAGCGCCGGCTGTTCTTCTGCCAGGTCGAGGCACTCGAAACCCTGATGTTCCTCACCGAGGCCGCGGACAGGCACGGCGACGGGGGAGTCCTTCGGCAGTTGCGGGCCGACCTCGACGCCGCCGGCACGCCGCTCACCCGGCTCGCGTGCAAGATGGCGACCGGGAGCGGGAAGACGGTCGTCATGGCGATGGCGATCGCCTGGCACGCGCTCAACAAGGCCGCCAGCCCGCACGACAAGCGGTTCACCGACGCCTTCCTCGTCGTCGCCCCCGGGATCACCATCCGCGACCGGCTCCGGGTGCTCCGCCCGTCCGACCCCGCGAACTGCTACCGGGCCCACGACCTCGTCCCGCCGGAGCACCTCGCCGCGCTCGGGACGGCGAAGGTCGTCGTCACCAACTTCCACGCCTTCAAGCCGCGGGAGACGGTCGAGGCCCCGAGGCTGAACAAGCTCCTGGCGACCGGCGGGAGGCCCGGGGCGTTCACCGAGACGCCCGACCAGGTGGCCCTCCGCGTGTGCCGCGAGCTGGGCACCCGGAAGGGGATCGTCGTGCTGAACGACGAGGCCCACCACTGCTACCGCCGGAAGCCGGACGCGGCCGACGAGAAGCTGACCGGGGACGAGAAGAGGGAGGCCGCGCAGCGGGACGAGGAGGCCCGGCTCTGGCTCACCGGGCTAGAGGCGGTCCACCGGAAGGTCGGCGTGAAGGTCGCCTACGACCTGTCCGCCACCCCGTTCTACCTGAAGGGGTCCGGCTACCCCGAGGGCACGCTGTTCCCGTGGGTGGTGTCCGACTTCTCGCTCATCGACGCCATCGAGTCCGGGATCGTCAAGGTCCCCCGCGTCCCGGTCCAGGACGACACGCTCGGCGGGAACCTCCCGACGTTCCGCGAGCTGTGGGTTCGCATCCGCGACGACCTCCCGAAGAAGGGTCGCGGGGCCGGCGGCGCGGCCGGCCCGCCCGCGCCCCCGAAGGAACTCGAAGCCGCCCTCCAGGCGCTCTACTCGCACTACGACCGCGCCCACCGGGAGTGGGAGCGGGACGCGGACGGCCGGGCCGCCGGCCGCACCCCGCCGGTGTTCATCGTCGTCTGCAACACCACCAACGTCTCGAAGCTGGTGTTCGACCACGTCGCCGGGTACGAGACGGCCGCCCGCCACCCGGACGGCACCCCGGTCGTCGCCGCCGGGAGGCTGCCGCTGTTCAGCAACGTCGACCACGGGCGGTGGGTCGCCCGCCCGAACACGATCCTCGTGGACAGCGCGCAGCTCGAGTCCGACGACGGGATGTCGGCCGACTTCAAGAAGCTCGCCGCGGCCCAGATCGGCGAGTTCAAGGCCGAGTACCGGCAGCGCCACCCGGACCGCGGCCTCGACGACATCTCGGACCAGGACCTGATGCGGGAGGTGCTGAACACGGTTGGCAAGGACGGGAAGCTCGGGGAGCACGTCAAGTGCGTGGTGTCCGTGTCGATGCTCACGGAGGGGTGGGACTGCAACACCGTCACCCACGTCCTCGGCGTCCGGGCGTTCGGCACCCAGCTCCTGTGCGAGCAGGTGGTCGGCCGCGGGCTGCGGCGGGCCAGCTACACCCTGAACGACAACGGGCACTTCGACCCCGAGTACGCGGAGGTGTACGGCGTCCCGTTCCAGTTCATCCCGTGCGCCGGGGACGGCCCGGAGCGGGAGGACAAAGACCCCGTCCCCCGGCCCGGCCGCATCAAGGCCGTCCCCGAGCGGGTGGCCCTCCGCCCGCACCTGGAGGTGACCTTCCCGCGGCTCGCCTCCTACTACCACGAGCTGCCCCCGGACCGGCTCACGGCCACGTTCTCCGACGAGTCGCGCCTCGTCCTCTCGACCGCGGAACTCCCTACGAGGAGCGTGAACGCGCCCATCGTCGGGGAGTCGGTCACGATGACCCTGGACGAGCTGAGGCGGAAGCGGGAGCAAGAGGTCGCGTTCGCCGTGGCCCGCGAGGTGGTGAAGAACTACCCGGCCGACCCGGGCGCGGCCGACCCCGCCGGCGCCTCGAAGGTGTGGCTGCTCCCGCAGGTGTTCGAGATCGCCCGGCGGTGGGTGCGGGAGTGCGTTGTCCTGAAGGACAGCGTGTTCCCACAACTCCTCCTGCTCGCCCAGTTGTGCAAGGCGGCGGCGGGGAAGGTCCACCGGGCGATCGCGGCCGCCGCGGCGGGCGCCCCCCGGGTCCGGGCCGTCCTCCAGCCCTACGACGCGGTCGGCACGTCCGCGGTCGTGTCGTTCGACAGCCGGCGGTCCCGGTTCCAGACAGACCCGGCGAAGTGCCACGTCAACTTCGTGGTGTACGACAGCGACTGGGAGCGGCATTTCGCCCAGACGCCCGAAGACCTCACGGGACGGTTCGCGGCGCGGCCGAGGAGGTCGAGCAGGCACATCTCGACGGCCGCCACGCACACCCACAGGGCGACGCCCTGCATCTTGTAGTTGCTCGCGTGCCGGTACACGTCCCACAGCAGCTTCTCCAGGTCGCGGGCGTCCTTCCCGACGAACACCGGGAGCACCGACTTCAACAGGAACGGGTACACGACCGCCATCTTCGCCGGGTTCGGCACCGTCACCGCCTCCAGCCCGTCGGCGGTGCGGGCGCGGAGCAGGAACGTCGGGCCGTTGCGGAGGAGTTCGATCGACGCGGCCTTGACCGGCGCCTTCACCGCGTCGAGCTTCAGGACCGGTTCCTTCAGGACTCGGTCGAGGTCGGCGGTGACCCGCTTGGGTTCGTCCGCGGCGCGGGCCAGCGGGGCGGTCGCGGCGACGGCGGTCGTGGCGAGGAGGCGGCGGCGGGTGATCGGCATGGGGAGGCGTCCTCGCGTTATCGGTCGGCGGCCCGCGGCGGGAGCGGCGGGCCGCCGCGATTGTACGCCGACTCGTCCAGCACCGCCAACCAATCGAAATCGGCGAGGCTCCGGGCGGTGAGCGGGACGTAGGACAAGTTCGTCGCGCTCCCGGACCGGGTCGGCAGCGCCGCGACCTCCGCGGCCGGCAGCCCCTCGCCCCGGTGCGTCGGGACGAACCGGGCCGGCCCCGGCGCCGCGGTCAGCCGGGCCTCCAGGGTGCCGGGCTCCGGCTGGCCGATCCCGTTCGCCTCCGACACCCCCACCGCCGACCCGATCACGGCGTACCGCGGCCCGAGCAGCCGGTCGAGGTGCGCCCCCGCCGGCCACCACCCGAACGGCTCCGCCCCGAGCGCCTTCCGCCAACTCTCCCAGGCGACGAGTTCGCCCCGCTGCAGGTGCCCGTTGTGGGCGAACGCCAGCACCTTCCCCCGCCCCCGCTCGCGGCTCACGATGTGCGCCAGGTTGTCGGCCATCAGCACGTCGCGGATCCCAAGCGGGCCGCCGGGCCCGGCGTTCCGGGCGTACTCCGCGTGGTAGGAGAGGAGTTGCCGGGCCGTCGCGGCGGAGTGCAGGGCTTCGGCGTACCGGTCCGCGTCGGTTTCCGCGACCAGCTCCGGCTGCCGCATCCGCAGTTCCGAGATGAGGTCTTCGGTCGCCACCCGCAGCGCCGCGGCGGACGGCGACAGCCCGACCCGCTTCGTCGGGTCGGCGAACTGCTCCGGGTTCTCCCAGTCGGCGTCGGGACCGAGGAGCGGGTCGACCCGCCAGCGGTGGCGGGCGCCGCCCGCGGGGTCGACCCCGGACAGGTAGTCGAGCGCGAAGTGGAGGACCTGCCGCGGGCCGGCGTTCCCGGCCGCGCCGGTCGGGATGTCGAACCCGTAGAACCGGAGCGGGACCGGGCGGGCCGGGTCGGCGTTGTACGCCCGCACCCACTCGACGAGTTCGCGGTTCGCGTCGAGCTTCCCGAGCCCGTGGCCGAACCCGGCGTCCCGCACCCCGTCGTAGGACGCCGGGCCGCGGCCGGCGACGTACTCGTCCACGACGCGGGCCTTCGGGTAGCTGCTCTCGATCGCGACGGCGGTGAAGCCGTGGGCGGTGGCGAGCCGCTCGAACAGCCGGTTGCGGAGGGCGAGGAACTCTTCCCCGCCGTGCAGCGGCTCGCCGAGCCCGAGCAACTCGACCCCGCCGCCGAGGGAAGCGACCAACCGATCGGCGGCCGCGCCGACCGAGTCGAGGGGGAACGGGACCGCCTCGCGGCCGACCCAGTCGGCGAGGGTGGGGTGGGACATGCGAACCTCCGGGGGCGGGCGACGCGGCCGAGGGGCCACGACCGCAGACAGCGCCGGACCGGGGCGGGTTCGCGCGGGCTCCGCCACAGCAGCGGCCGTCCCGGCCGCCCCGGCCGCCCGTCCTCAGCGCAGGACCACGAGTTGGTTCGCCGTCACGCCCTTCCGCACCACCGTCCCCTTGCCGTGCGGCAGCACCGCCTCGACGTCCACCGCGTCCGCCTTCCCCAGCCCGAAGTGCGCCACCGCCTCCTGCCCCGAACAGAACCCGTACCCGACCGCCACCTCCCGGCTGCCGAGCCGGGCCGCCGTGTCGCCCAGCTTCCCCGCCGGGTACACCGACACTCGCGCCCCGACCCCCATCCGGTTCACCCCGTCCTTCCCCTCGACCCGCACGGTCAGCCAGCTCCCGCCCGGCGTCTCGTTCCGCAGCAGCAGCGACCGCGACCCGACCCACCAGTTCGCCAGGAACAGGTCGACCCGCCCGTCCCGGTCGAAGTCGGCCGACGGCCCCGCCGCCGTGTAGATCACCTTCCCCTCCTTCAGGATCTTGTCGAACAGCCCCCGGGAGCCCCGGGCCGCCCGGTCCTCGGCCGTCGGGAAGTCGTTCACCGCCCAGGCGTCCTCCCGGAACTTCGGGACCGCCCCCGCCGCCCCGAGGTTCCGGTAGATCACCGGGCACGGCTTCCCGTCCCGGAACTTCACGACGCTCAGGTAGATGTCCGGCCAGCCGTCGTTGTCGAAGTCCTGCACCTCGACGTGCGGGGCCTTCATCGGCAGCGGAACCAGCCCGGCCGCCTCGGTCACGTCCTCGAACTTCGGGACGCCGTCCGTCACCCCGCGGTTCAGGTACAGCCGGACGGACACCGGCTTCGCCAGGAAGCTGCTGTAGTGGTGGCCGATGACGACATCGGCCAGGCCGTCCCGGTTCACGTCCGCGACGCACACCCCGGCCGGGGCGTCCTCCCCGCCGGCGTCCTTCCAGGCGAACACCTCGCGGGCCCCCGGCGCCTCCCGGAACTTCCCCCCGCCGGCGTTCAGCAGGAGCCGGTGGTCCCCGGCCCCGCCGGAGAGGAACAGGTCCGGCCGGCCGTCGTTGTTCACGTCGCCGACCGCCACCCCCAGCCCGCCGAACCCGGCCGGCAGCCCGGCCGCCGCGGACACGTCCTCGAACCGGTGGCCGCCCGTGTTCCGGTACAGGGCCGCGCCGGTCTTCACCCGCGGCGAGTAGTACTGCTCGCAGGCGACCAGGTCGAGGAGGCCGTCGCCGTCGAAGTCGAGGGCGGCGAGGCCGCGGCCGGCGTACCCCGGCGGGCACGCCCCGCTGTCCTTCGACACGTCGGTGAACTTCCCCCCGCCGTCGTTGCGGAACAGGAGGCTCGGGGCCGCCGCGACCCCGTCCTTGCCGTGGGCGCAGTGCGCCACGTACAGGTCCGGCCGGCCGGTGTTGGCCAGGTCGGCGAACAGCGCCCCGCTGCCGATCCCGGACGTCCGCAGGTGCTCGCCGTCGGCCGGGCGGAACTTCCCCTTCGCGTTCAGCAGCAGGACGCCCGGCTTCGACCCCTGGTTGTGGAACGTGCCGACGAACAGGTCCGGGTAGCCGTCGCCGTCCGCGTCGCCCCAGGCGGCGGCGTGCCCGCGGATGCCGGCGACGTGCGGGAACACCCCGGCCTCGTCCCCGATGTCCTTGAAGACGAACGGGTAGTCGGCGGCCCGGGCGGGGGCGGCGAGGAGGGCCGCCGCGAGGAGGAGGCGGGAGAGGCGTGACACGGCAGGTTCTCCGAAGGGTCGGTTCGGGGCCCGGAGCCGGCGACGCGCGTCGCCGGCTCCGGGCCCGAAATGTCTACGGCCGCTCGGACGCGGGGACGTGGACGACGGTCAGGGCGCAGCAGTCCCACGCCTTGCCGCCGCGGTTCACGTTCCAGGTGACGTACACCTTGTCGCCCTTCGGGTCGACGGCGGTGCTGTAGGTGCCGACGAGGGTGGCCCCGGTCTTGTCCTTGAGGTACGGGTGGAGGAAGGCGATCACCTTCCGCCGCCGGGTCTTGGTGTCGAACTGGACGACCGCGGCCCCGTCCCGCTCGCCCCCGCCGTGCGCCCCGGGGACGTAGTACAGGTACCGCCCGGTCGGGTCGGCGTCGATCGAGGTGATGTACTCGGACACCCCGACCCCCGCCTGGCCCAACTCCTCGACCTTTTCGGTCTTCGTGTCGAACGCGTACAGGACGGACCCGCCCCCGGCCGGGCCGCGGGCCGCGGTGTACACGACGCCCTGCGGCGTCTCCTCCGTCGCCGCCCGGACGCCGAGGACGGCGCTGGTCTTCTCCGGGGCGCCGCCTTTCGCCGGGTCGAACCGCACGAGCGGGCCGGCCGCCTCGCTCTGGCCCGGGACGTAGTACACCCGCCCGGTCGAGCGGGCGAAGATCAGGTACCGGGCCGGGCCGTCCGGGCCGGAGTAGAGGAGCTTCTTGTTCTTCACGTCGTAGGCGAAGAACTGGACGCCGGCGTCCTTCGCGTCGGTCCCGGGGGCGGTCCCGCCGTAGAAGATGAGCCGGTCCGGGTCGAGCACGCTGGTCGGGATGCAGTGCTTCGGCACCGGCCCGCGGACCACCACCTCGCTCTTCCCGCTCTTCGGGTCGCAGCGGATGACCCAGTCGCCCTCGTAGTGGTTCTTGTCCGCGGTCACGGTCGTCGACCCGCGGTGGGTGGCGAAGTAGAGCCACCCGTCGCCCCCCATGTCGAGCCGGCTGTGGATCTTCCCCGGGACGTAGTGGTCCTTCGGCAGGTTCAGCAGCTTCGCCACGTCGGCCAGTTGGCGGAACGACTTCTTGTCCGGGTCGTACTCGAACACGAGGCCGGTGCCGGTCCGGTCGGTCTTCCCGCCGACCGCCAGGTGGTCGCCGATCGAGGCGTAGTACTTGCCGCCGGCGGCGACGCTGTCGCCCCAGTTCGACCACGGCCGCCCCTCGTAGTCCTGGCCGGGGAAGTACAGGAAGTCGACGGCCGGGGCGGTCTTGGCGACGGCGACGCCCTCGCGGAGGGTGGGCGGCGGCTTGAGGAACTCGTCGGCCGCGGCCGACAGGACCGCCTTGTCGTCGGGCAGCTTCGGGGGGAAGGTGAGGGCGGGGGCCTTCTGCTTCGCCGCGGTCTGGCCGGCCGCGCCGGGGCCGGACAGCAGCGTCGCGCAGAGGGCGGCGAACACCGCCCCCGGGACGGAGAGGATGGACGGTCGCATCGGCTCGATACCCCGGAGCTCGCGGATCGGGTTGGGAAGGTGCCCGGGTCGGGTGTGCGACAGGGTAAACCCCGCCGGGCCGCGGTCGGTTCCGGTCTTCACCTCTTCCCCGGCGACCAACCCCCCGTTTAGCCGCGACCCGGAGTCCGCGGAGGGGAGCGCGGCGTAGACCTCGCGCTCCCCTCCGCGGACTCCGGGTCGCGGCTAAACGGGGGCGGTCACTTCCACCGGGCGTCGAACGACCCCTTCGCGAGCACCTGCTGCGACACCCGGCCGCCGGCCTCGACCCGCTTCCCGACGACGTAGTCCGGGAGGTCGAGCGGCGACCCGCCGGCGTACCCCTCCGGCAGCAGCAAGACGTACCGGTCCGGGTTCAGCGGGTTCGGGTACACCATCGCCAGCCCGACGCCCTCGCCGCGGTACGCCTTCCCGCCGACCTCCACCCCGTCGGCGAGGAACTTCACCGGCAGCCGGTCGGCGACCTTCGCCACCAGCGCGTTCTCCGCCGGCGTCCCGAACAGCACCAGGTGCCGGTCCTTCAGGTCGGCGGTGGAGACGTCCGCGGCCGCCTTCCGGTCGAACCCGGTGTGCAGCGTCCGAGCCCCGTCGCCCGGGCCGAACAGGTGCTGGACCGCGGCGTCGACCGTCTTGTCCGCCCCGTCCCTCCCGCCGTGGACGAGCAGCACCGGCCCGCCCATGAACACGTCCTGGATCGGCCCGGACAAGGCGTATCGCTTCACCAACCCGTCCGGCCGCGGCGGGTCGCCGGCGACCCACCGGTCCTTCTCCCGGAAGAACCGGACCGCGGGATCGGGCTTCGCCACCACCGCCTGTTGGCCGTCGACCGAGACGGACGGCTGCGACTCGCCGCCGATCAGCTTCGCGCTCAGGTCGAGGCGGAACCGCTCGACGTTCTCGGTCTTCACCGTCACCTTCCCGCCGCCCCCCACCTCCGCCTCGATCCGGGCCGGCCTGGCGACGTCTTGCACCGCCTCGATCCACACCCAGTACGCCCCGTCGTACCGCAGGTTGTACGTCTTGTACACGACCCGCTTCGGCAGCGGGTCGCGCGTCTGCTTCCGCAGCCACTCCCACCCCTCGGCCTGCAGCGCCTTGTCGATGACGCCGTGGCCGCCCTTCGGGTCGGTCAGCTCCAGCACCGGGTACGACCCCGGGTACGTCTTCGCCCGCTCCCGCAGCCCGTCGGCGAACGCCCGATTCTGCTTGAACCAGCCCTCGTTCGTCGCGTCCCAGATGCACATCGCCGTGTTGCAGAAGTTGTCGGGCAGGAGCGTCGCGTCGTACCGCCCGTCGTTCACCGGGACGGAGTAGTTCGCCCCGCCGGTCAGGCTGTGGGCGGCGGCGAACACGTCCGGGTGCAGCGCCGCCAGCCGGAACCCGCCGGTCCCGCCCATGCTCGCGCCGCCGATCGTGACGCGGTCCGGGTCGACCGCGTACCGCCGCGCCGCGTCGCGGACCGCGTCCATCACCGCCACCTCGCCCATCCCGGCGTAGGAGTTGTTCCCCCGCCCGCACGGGCTGATCCAGATCCGGTCGTCAACGGCCGCCTTCTTCGGGTCGTCGGACGGCGCCCCATCCACCCACCCGGCCTTCCAGGTCAGGCCGCCGCCGGAGTGGAGGGCCACGTCCATCGGGTAGCGCTTCGCCGGGTCGTACCCCTTCGGCAGGCGGAAGACGTAGAAGAGGAGTTGGCCGTCGACCGGGGAGCGGACGGTGCGGACGCCGCTCGTCTTGCCGCGGAACGGGTCGGCGCCGCTGCGGGCGGCGGCGAGGAAGTGGTCGAGGCCGGCCGTCCACTGGCTGACGACCGACGCCGGGACGTGGTAGGCGAGGTAGTCGGGCTGGGTGGCGATGATCCGGCGGACGCTCCGGATCGCGTCGATCCGGAGGCGGGCGCCGTCGACGGCCGCGAGGACGTGCTCGTCGCGGGAGGCGGCGAACTTCGCCAGCTCCTTCTCGGCGGCGTCGGCCGCCGTCTCGGCTTCGGGGAGGACCTTCTCGAGCGCCTCGACGTTGGCCTTGGCCCGCGGGCTGGTCGGCTGGGCCGGGGCGACCGCCGGGACGACGGCGGTGAGGAGCAGAAGGAGGCGGCGCATGGGAGGTGCCGGGCGGGGTGGGGGTGGGCTGCGGACAGGATAACCCGCCCCGCCGGGCCGGGCAACGCGGCGGGGTCACCCGGCCCCCCGGCCGCGCCACCACGCCACGAGCCGCCGCCACCGGGTCGGCCGGCGACACTTGTCGAGCTCGCGCTGCCACAGGGCCTCGTGCTCGTCGTCCGCCTCGATCGACCAGTTCTCCGCCTTGTACCGCCGGCTGGCGGCGATCCGGTCGTAGTCGGGCCTCCGGCCGGTGGACGTGTCGTAGAAGAACCACTCGATCAGGGCGACGGCGAGCACCGGGACCGCCACCACGCCCGCCACGCACAGGGCGACCTGCGCGACCGTCTGGATGACCACGGGACCCCCCGGTGCGCGGCCCGGATTGCCGCCGCGGCCGCCGGGCGGTAATCATACAGAAATACGCCCCTCGGACGGACCCCGCGATGCGCCTCTCCCTCGCCACCGGGTCGGCCCTCCTCCTCGCGCTGCCCGGCTGCGCCCCGACCGACCCGCACTACCGCCAGCCGGTGTCCGGTCTGGTCACCGTCGACGGCCGGCCGGTCCCGTACGGGAACATCGAGTTCGCCCCGGCCGAGGGGCAGCCGACCGCCCTGATCCTCGAGGTCCGCGACGGCCGGTTCGCGGTCGCGGCCAAGGGCGGCCTCTCCCCGGGGAAGTACGTCGTCCGGGTCCAGGGGATGGACGGCCCGCCGCCGCCGCCCGGCGACACCCCGGGCACGTTCGTCGGGCCGATGCCCAAGAGCATCGTGCCGGCGAAGTACGGCGCCCGGTCGCAGGAGACGGTCGTCATCCGCCCCGAGGACAAGAACGAGCTGACCCTCGACCTGAAGAACTGACCGCGGCCGTCATCATTCCCTCTCCCCCGGAGTGCCGACTCATGTTCCCCGCCACCCGGAACCCGCGCCGCGGGTTCACGCTGATCGAGCTGCTGGTCGTCATCGCCATCATCGCCGTCCTGGTCGGGCTCCTGCTGCCCGCGGTCCAGAAGGTCCGGGAGGCGTCCGCCCGGACCACCTGCCAGAACAACCTGAAGCAGGTCGCCCTCGGGTGCATGAACTATGAGAGCACCCGCGGCACCCTGCCGCCCGGGGACAGCCACTTCGGGGCGTTCGGCACCTGGCAGGTGGCCGTCCTCCCTTACCTCGAGCAGCAGTCCCTGTTCAACCTGTACCAGAGCTACAACAACAACGCCGGGGCGAACTACGGCAGTGCGGCGAACCTGCCGGTCGTCC
This sequence comes from Isosphaera sp., assembly GCA_013822345.1. Taxonomy (GTDB): domain Bacteria; phylum Planctomycetota; class Planctomycetia; order Gemmatales; family Gemmataceae; genus Gemmata. The sequence continues at coordinate 71,763 of PNKH01000008.1, read as the reverse complement.
AGCAGACCCTCAAGCCGCTCACCTGCCCGTCCGACCCGCAGGCCGGGAAGACCCCGCACGGCGGGAACATGATCACCAAGCACAACTACCTGGTGAACTTCGGGAACACGGTCCGCCGGCAGTTCCGGCCGACCTACCCGAGCGGGTGTACCGGCGGGACCACCACCGGCGGGACGGGCGGGTGCGTGGCGTTCGGCGGGGCCCCGTTCCGGTTGAACGGGACGACCGGCGCGGACAACGTTCAGAACCCCGTCAAGCTGGCGGACATCCTCGACGGGACGAGCGGCACCCTGCTGGCGGCGGAAGGTCTGCAGGGCTCGACCGGCGACCTCCGAGGGATGACGTGGTGGGGGCCGGCGGCCGCGTTCCACACCTACAACGTGCCGAACAGTTCGTCCGCCGACCGGCTCCAGGAGGGGTGCGTGAGCCGGCCGGAGTTGAACCTGCCGTGCGTCCCCGACACCAACGGGGACAACCAGCTGGCCGCCCGGAGCCGGCACACCAACGGGGTGAACGCCGCCCGGTGCGACGGGAGCGTCAAGTTCTACACCAACGCGGTCTCCGTCCAGACGTGGCGGGCCCTCGGCACCACCGTCGGCGGCGAGGTGCCCGGGGCGGACGCGGATTAGAGCGGTGTCGGGTCCGCCGCTTGCGGCGTTGCGGGCGGCGCCGCCCGCAACGCCGCAAGCGGCGGACCCGGACGATCACACCCGCGGTGGCCGCCGGAGGAGCCGATGCCGGGGCTCGCGATCGTCGCGATGTGCGTGGCCGCGGCGGTGGCCTACGGGGTGGCCCACGACCTGGTCACCGCCCGGGTGTGCGTCGAGTACTTCACCGTCGGCCACCCGCCGGTGTTCGGCACCGACGACCCGACCCTGCTGGCCCTCGGCTGGGGCGTGGTCGCGTCGTGGTGGGTCGGGCTGCTGCTCGGGATCCCGCTCGCCGTCGTCGCCCGGGCCGGGTCGCGGCCGAAGCGGTCGGCCGGGTCGCTGGCCCGGCCGGTCGGGGTGCTGCTCGGGGTGACGGCCGTCGCCGCCCTGGCCGCCGGGGTGACCGGCTACCTGCTGGCCCGCGACGGGTCGGTCTTCCTGGTCGGCCCGCTCGCCGACCGGCTGCCGCCGGACCGCCACGCCCCGTTCCTGGCCGACCTGTGGGCGCACTCCGCCAGCTACCTCGTCGGGGTCGCCGGCGGGGTGGTGGTGCTCGGCTCGGTGTGGCGGTCCCGGGGTCGGGCGGCCCGAGGCCGTCATGCGTCGGCGGCGTAGGCGGCCCGCAGCCAGCCGACCACCTCCGCCGTCACGTCGGCCGGGGCGGCGAGGTGGACCTGGTGCCGCAGCCGGTCGTTCCCCTTCGCCCGCGGGTTCGGCACCAGCGGCCCGCCGAACGGCACCTCCCCGAGCGCCAGCGACAGCTCCAGTCGGGTCCGCGTCGCCGGCTTTAGCTCCGCGAACACCCGCGCCCGGTAGAACGGGACGATCGTCTTACACGGGCAGACCTTCACGTCCCGCCCCAGCGCCCGGGCCCGGCGGACCACCGCGTCGAACACCGGCCGCAGCCCGGCCTTCGGCCCGGCGAACATCCCGTCGACGTACCGGGCCGCCTGTTCGAGGTACACGTCCGGGTCGCCGTCCCAGGTGTGGCGGTCGGCCGCGTACTCCACCGCTTGCTCGGCGGTCATCGTCCCGAGGCCGTATTCGCCCTTCAGCAGTGCGACCCGTGCCTTCCGGTCCGGGAGGTCCGCGGCCCGGACCACCTCGGCCCACTGGTCGAGGGTGCGGCCGGTCTTCGCCGGCAGCTCGTCCGCCCACTTCCGGATCATCGCCACGCCGGGGTGGATATCGTACCGCATCGGACCCTCCGGGAATGCGACAAGGGCGGGGTATCCCGCCCTTGTACCCGCGCCGCGCGGCGGCCGCACCGTCGGTTGCCGCCCGTTCCGTCCGAGCCGGACGCGTCAGCGACGGGTTGGGTGGGCCGTCGCTGACGCGTCCGGCTCGGACGGAGGGTCACACGACCGGCGGCGGCCCTGCCGGGGTCGGCAGCGGGGCCGGGGTCGCCTCCGGGGCCGCGACCGGGGCCGGGGCGGCGGGCGCCGCAGCCGGCTTCTTCCGCGGGGCCGCCTTCTTGGCCGTCGCCTTGCCGGCCGCGGCCTTCTTGGCCGGGGCCTTCTTCACGGTGGTCTTCGACGCGCTCCGGGCGGCGGGGGCCTTCTTCCCCTTCGCCGCAGCCTTGCCGGCCGACTTCTTGGCGGCCTTCGGGGCGGCCTTCTTCGCCGCCTTGGGGGCCGCCTTCTTCGCCGTCGCCTTCGCCATGATGCGCCCTCCGCCAGGGGTGTCCGACCGGCCCGACCGGCCGCCCGGACCGGACCGTTAGGAGTGTGATCGTCCCCCGGACCGGCCCCCGCCGAGCCGATCCGCCCGACCCGCCCGCGCGTCCCGACCGGCCGCCCGGAGGACCGCGCCAAGCATGCCACACCGGCGGGGCGGTGCGGCCCCGAAAACCGGCAAAACCCGCCGGCCCCGTGAACCCGCCGCCCGCCCCCGGCCGATACTCCCCCCGGGACCACCGGAGGTGCGGGGCATGCGCTGGAAGAAGGTCGCCCTCGCCGGGGCGCTCGGGCCGGCGGCCGCCGGCTGCCACCTCGCCGGGCTCACCGCCCGCCACCCGGCCCACGACCCGCCGGCCGCCCCGGCCGGCCTCGCCCACGACCTCCGGGCCGACGCCCGGGCGGCGTGGCGCGAGGTCCGGGCCGAGTACCCCCGGCGGGCGTTCTCGGCCGAGTTCCGCGACGGGTTCCTCGACGGGTACGTCGACTACCTGGACCGCGGCGGGGACGGCGTCCTGCCGGCCGTCCCGCCGGCCCGGTACACCCAGCACAAGAAGTACTTCACCCCGGACGGGCAGTGCCTGGTGAAGGAGTACTTCCTCGGGTTCAAGTACGGCCAGGACGTGGCGGTCGCGACCGGGAAGCGGCAGTACCTGACCGTCCCGGTCCTCCTCCCGCAGCACCCGGCCGACGCCCCGCCGGTGGTCTACACCCCGCCCCGGGTCGTGACCCCGACCGCGCCGCAGCCGACGCCGATGCCGACGCCGACCCCGCCGCCGGGGCCGGGGTCCGACTCGCCGCCGCGGCCGGCGGCGGCCCCGCCCGCCCCGCCGGTGGTCGGGGCGTCCGGGACGCGGCTGCCGCCGCCGCCGCCGGAGGTGCCGGCCCTGCCGGACCACGTCCCGACGCCGCCGGTCCGGGACGAGCTGCCGATCATCGTGCTGCCGACCCACGCCGACCCGCCGATCGTCCTCCCGAGCCACCCCGAACTGACCGGGAGGTGACCATGACCCGCCTGATCGCCGCCGCCCTGGCCGCCGCCGGGGCGGTCGGGTGCCACGCCGTCCGCCACCCGGCCCCCGACGGCATCCCGGTCCGCCGCCTGCCGGACGAGGTGTTCGCCGACCCGGCCGCCGACCTCCGCCGCCTCCCCCCGGACCTGTTCCGGGTCACCCCGCCGGCGGAGTACCGGCTGGACCGCGGGGACGTGCTGGCGGTGGTCGCCGACGAGGTGGTGACCCGGGCCGACCAGCCGGTCCCGGTCCAGCCGGTCCCGGACCCGACCGCCACCCGGGCGGCCGTCCCCGGGGTGCCGGTCCCGGTCGCCGACGACGGCACCATCCTGCTCCCGCTGCTCGACCCGATCGATGTCCGGGGGCGGACGCCGGCCGAGGTGCGCGCCCTGATCGCCGACCAGGTGGTGAACAAGAAGCGGCTGGTGGTGCCGGGGAAGGAGCGGGTGCTGGTCGAGGTGCTCCGGCCGCGGCGGTACCGGGTCGAGGTGGTCCGCGAGGACCTGGCCGCGGCCGGGGAGAACGGGACGGCGGCCCCGGTACTGCTGGAACCGGGGCGGAACGACCTGTTCCACGCCCTGGTTCTGTCCGGCGGGCCGCCCGGGCCGGACGCCGGGGACGAGGCGGTGATCCGCCGGGCGGGCGGGGGTCTGGTCCGCGTCCCGCTCCGGGCCCGGCCCGGCCACCCGCCGCTGTTCGCCGAGGCCGACCTGACCCTGGAGGACGGGGACGCGGTCCACGTCGCGGCCCGGTGCCCCGGGGTGTACTACACGTCCGGGCGGTGCGGGTCGGGCGAGTTCCCGCTGCCGGCGGGCGGGGAGCTGCGGGTGGTGGAGGCGGTGGCCCGGGCCGGCGGGGGCCGGGCGGTGTGCGCGACGGTCGTCCGCCGGCTGGCGAACGGGCAGTCGGTCCGGGTCCGGATCGACCTGGACGAGGCGCTGCGGGACGGGCGTGAGAACATCCCGGTGCGGGCCGGGGATGTGATCGTCGTGCCGTAATCTGGGCAAGGCGTCGGGGCGGGGCAGGGTCGGGGGTCCGGGCGGGGCGGAAATTGTCGCCCGGGCGCCTTTCCTTCCCACCCCGCACCCGGTATCTTCACGGCGCACGGACACGTCGCCGGGAGGGACTCGCATGACGTACGCCATGCTCCTGCGTCTGCCGGTGTCGGTGGCGTTCGGGACGGACGAGGAGTTCGACCTCCGGGTGCGGCTGGAGCGGGAGCTCGCGGCCGCCCTGCCGGGGGCCGGGGTGTCGGGGGAGATCGGGACGACGCACCTGGAGCTGCGGGCGGAGGAGGTGGCCGACCCGGGCCCGGCCCTGGCCGCGGCGAAGGAGGTGCTGGCCCGCTCGGGCCGGCTCGGCGGGGCGGTGGTCCTGCTGGAGACCCCGTGCCCGGCCGACCCGGACGACCGCGAGTGGCGGGTCCTGTGGCCCCCGCACCAAGTCGGGGCGTACCTCCCGGCGTGACCCGGTGGGGCAGGCATTCCTGCCTGCCCGGCAGACAAGAATGTCTGCCCCACCAGTCCACTACACCGCGATGTGCGCCGCCACCCGGGCCGCGACCGCCCCGCCCTGCTCGACGCAATCCCCCATCGCCACCCCGCGGTACGCGTTCCCGGTGAGGAACAGCCCCGGGTGCCCGGCCTCTTTCGCCTCGACCCGCGCCACCCGGGCCAGGTGCCCGACGTGGTACTGCGGGATCGCCCGCGGCCACCGCACCACCCGCCGGAACACCGGCTCGCCGCGCACCCCCATCGCCAGCCGCACCTCCGCGTGGACCGCACGCCCCAGGGTGTCGTCGTCCCAGTCGAATACGTCCGGGCGGTTCGCCCCGCCGCACAAGGCCCGCCACAGGACGCACCCCGGCGGGGCGCGGTCCGGGAAGATGGCCGAGCACCACTGCACCCCGAGCACGTCCCGGCGGGTGTTCTGCGGGGCGATGTACCCGAACCCGTCCGGGGCGACCGGGCAGTCCGCCGCCCGGTACCCGAGGGCCACCACCGCCACCCGGTTGTACGCGATCCCGCCGACGTCCTCCGCCAGCGCCGGGTCGAGGTCGGCGAGGACTTCGGCCTGCTCGCGGGCCGGGCACGCCAGGACCACCGCGTCGGCCCCGCGGACGCCGCGGTCCGTGGTCACCCGCCAGTGCGGCCCGTGCGCCGCCACCGACCGGACCGCGACCCCGCACTCGACCGCCGGCCCGAGCGCCGCCGCCAGGCCGTCGACCAGCACCCGCAACCCTTCGCGGAACGACCACATCCGCTGCGGACCCGGCGGTGGTTCGCCGCGGACCTCGGCGTCGCGCCGCCGCTGCTTCGCCGCCCGCATGAACCCGCGGACCACGCTCCCGGCCTCGCGCTCCATCACCGGCAGTCGGGGAAACGCCGCCGCGACGCTCAGCCGGGCCGGGTCGCCGGCGTGGATGCCGGTCACCAGGGCGTCCGCGAACACGTCCGCCGCCTCCTTCCCGGCCCGCCGCGTCACGAAGTCCGCGACCGACTCGTCCTCGGCCGCCGCGGCCGATTTTCGCCACGGCTCGGTGAGCATCGCCCACTTGCCGCGGAGCGACAGGAGCCGGGTGGTGAGGAGGCCGAGCGGCCCGCCGGGGAGCTTGCGGAGTTTGCCGCCGAGGAACAGGTAGCGGTTCTTCCGGCTCCCCTCGCTGGCGGCGACGAGGCGGGGGGTGAGGCCGAGGTCACGGACGAGGTCGGGGACGGCCGGGGTGCGGTCGAGGAACCCGTTCGGCCCGCGCTCGACCCGGAATCCGCCATGGTCCTCGGTGCCGATGTTCCCGCCAGGGTGGGGTTGCGGCTCCAGGACAGTGACGGCGAGGTCGGGCTGGAGTTGCCGGAGGCGGAAGGCGACCGTCAGCCCCGTCAGCCCCCCGCCGGCGATCACCACATGCCGCATCGGCCCACCACCCGGACAGCGGACGAAGCGATCGCACGCGGATGAAGAGGATCAGAAGACAGGATGCAGAGGATCAGACAGAATCAATCAGGGTGGAAGACCACGGCCGTGAACCCCGGGCCCCGATCCCGTTCGACCACCTTCCGGCGGAACTCCGCACTCGGGCCGAAGTTCAGCAGCAGGCCGACGTCCACCGCCGACGCCCGCAGGTAGTTGATCACCTGCGCCTCGTGCTCCTTCGCGATCCGCTCGGCCGACTTCAGTTCGACGATCACGCACCCCTCGACGAGGAAGTCGGCGAAGTACTCGCCGACCGCGACCCCGCCGTAGAACACCTCCATCTTGGCCTGGGGGACGATCGACAGCCCGCGCCTCTCCAGCTCGATCTTCATCGCCCCCTGGTACACCTTCTCGAGGAACCCCCAGCCGAGCGTGTTGTAGACGGCGTAGAACGCGCCGATGACGCGCTCGGTGATGTCCTCGTGCTTCACGACTGTGTCCTCACAATGCTTACTGCCTGATCCTCTGCATCCTGTCTTCTGATCCTCTTCATCCGCGTGCGATCGCTTCCTGCCTTTCTCACCCGAAGAACAGCCGGCTGACGTCGAGGTACAGGACGAACACCATCAGCGACAGGATCAGGAACAGCCCGGTGTACATGGCGATCGCGAACACCCGCTCCGGGACCGGCCGGCCGAGCACCCACTCCAGCAGCAGGAACACCATGTGCCCGCCGTCGAGCACCGGGATCGGCAGGAAGTTCACCACCGCCAGGTTCACCGAGATCATCCCGAGGAACAGCAGGAACTGCCAGAAGTCCTCCCCGGCGAACCGGTACGACACGTTCGCGATGGTCAGCGGGCCGCTCATCGTCGTCGCGCTCACCCGCCCGAACGCCATCGCGTACAGGTTCATGTACACCTCCTTCACGAACCGCACCGTCCGCCGGTACCCGAGGTACAGGGCGTCGCCCACGTCCGCCGCCTTCTGCGTCCGGAAGTCCTGCTGCAGGATCAGCCCCCGCTCCTCGGCCGGCCAGTTCTTGTCCGCCCGCGCCGGGACCGTGAACTCCAACTCCTCGTCCCCGCGCTTCACCCGCAGGTCGACGGACCCCGGCGGCAGCTGCTGCACCGCCGCCTCGGCCGACGCCCACTGGTGCGGCTTCACGTCCTTCCACGGCGGCCCCCCGCCCTCCTTCCGCAGCCCGACCCACGTCAGCAGCCCGCGCCACGTCCGGCCGAGCCAGCTCGAGTTGTCCTCGCCCGTCTCGGCAGGCCGGAACCGGACCCCGGTGACCAGGTCGCCCGGCTGGAGCTTGCCGGCCGCCGGCCCGTTCGGGTCGACCGCGTCCACCACCCCCTCGACGAGGTACGCCAGCCCCAGCCCGCCGAGCGCCAGCGGCGAGTTCGGCAGGGTCAGCACCTCCCGGTCGTGGCGGTACGCCGGGTCGTACGCCAGGGCCAGCTCGACCGTCGCGTTCTCCTGCGCCCCTTGCACCCGCAGCACCTCCAGCCGGACCGTCCGGTCCGCCGGGTTCCGGTCCGCCCACCGCTTCAGCTCCAGCGGCAGGAGGACCGGGTCGAGCTTCCGCACCTCGACCCCCGCCGGGACCGCCTTCGGCTCGCCGGTGGTGAGCCACAACTGCTTCCCGCCGGCCTCCGGCAGCTTCACCGTCTTGATCGTGTCGCCGGGCACCGCCGGGGACTCGGAGTACGCGACCATCTTGGCTTGCTCGGCCGGCCCGCCGGCCCGCAGGGCGACCACCTTCCCCATCCGCATCCGCACCCCGAGGTCCGACCGGTACGCCGGCTGGACCACCACGTCCACCGTCGGCCCGTCGTCCTTGCGGACGACCCGGAACGTGATGTCTTTGCCGGCGAGCTTCGCCAGGCGGTCGTAGTAATCGGCGATGTCCCCGCCGACCTCCGGGTCCCGCGGGTCGGGCCGCAGCGCGGTCACCCCCTTCGCCGGGTCCGGGTCGGTCATCCCGACGATCCGGTCGCCGGGCTCGAACCCGGGGTCCTTGGCGGCGGCCGCCGGGCTGCCGGGGGCGACCGGGCGGAAGTCGCCCTTCCGGACGACCGGCAGGGTGAGGCGGTCCGGCGGGGCGATCCCGAGCTGCGGGAACCGGGCCCCCTCGTCGCGGATCGGCTCGACCCGCAGAGTCCGCTCCTCGCCCTGCCCGGCGTGCCGGACCTGCAGCTCGACCTGCTCGCCCTTGCGGGTGCTCATCACGATCGGGCGGATGTCGTTGAAGAACGGCCGCTCGCGGGAGTCGATCCGGAGGACATCGTCGTCGGTCCGGAGGCCGGCCCGCCAGGCCGCCCCGCCGCTCTCCACCCACCCGACGGTGGCCGGCTTCTCCTGCACCCCGTGCAGGTACGCGGCGACGAAGCACGCCATCCCGAGCAGGATGTTCATCACGACGCCGGCCGAGATGATGAGCATCCGCTGGCCGACCGACTTCTTCCGGAAGCTCCGCGGGTCTTCCTCGGCGTCCTCTTCCCCGGCCGCGTCCCCCTCCCCGACCATCGACACGTACCCGCCGAGCGGGATGATGCCGACCATGTACGTGGTCTCGCCCCACTTGTACGAGCAGAACGGGACGGCCGGGCCGAACCCGATCGAGAACGTCCGGACGTGGACGTCGCACCACTTCGCCGCGAGGAAGTGGCCGAGCTCGTGGATGAAGATGATGAACCCGAGGCCGAACACCACCTTCAGGGTGTCGATCGGGTCGAGGTAGGCGATCACGAGGGCGATGCCGACGGCGGTGATGACCAGGGAGACGGCGTTCTCCCGCAGCCACGCCTTCAGGGCCGACACCCCGGCGGCCTGGCCTTCACCCGGGCTGGGCGGCGGGGTCACGGGGTTGCCGGGGTTCGGGTTCGGGTCCAACGGGCTACCTCCTGCCGGGCCCACCGGTCGAGCGCGAGGGCGCGGTCGAGGGTGGGCCGGGGGTCGAAGTCGTGGGCGGCGAGGACCGCCCGGCAGCACCGGGCGATGTCCGGGAACGGGAGACTCCCGGCGAGGAACCGGCCGACCGCGGCCTCGTTCGCGCCGTTGAGGACGGCCCCGCACGTCCCGCCGCGGGCGGCCACCTCGAACCCGAGGTCGAGGGCCGGGAACGCCTGCCGGTCGGGGGCCTCGAAGTGGAGGGCGGACAGGCCGCGCCAGTCGAGGCGCTTCGCCGGGCCGGGGACGCGGGCCGGGTGGGTGAGGGCGAGCTGGATCGGCAGCCGCATGTCCGGCGGCGAGAGCTGGGCGAGGACCGACCCGTCGGCGAACTCGACGAACGAGTGGACGACCGACTCCGGGTGGACGACCACGTCGATCTTGTCGGCCGGGAGGTCGAACAGCCACCGGGCCTCGATGACTTCGAGGGCCTTGTTCATCAGGGTGGCGGAGTCGACGGTGATCTTCGGCCCCATCTGCCAGGTCGGGTGCTTGAGGGCCTGCGCCGGGGTGACGGCCTCAAGGTCGGCGGCCGACCGGCCGCGGAACGGCCCGCCGCTGGCGGTGAGCACGACCCGCTCCACGTCGGCGGCGGTGTGGCCGGTGAGCGCCTGGAAGATGGCCGAGTGCTCGCTGTCGACCGGGAGGAGCTTCGCCCCGCGGCGGGCCGCGAGCTCGGTCACGAGCGGGCCGCCGACGACCAGGGTTTCCTTGTTGGCGAGGGCAACGGTCTTTCCCGCTTCGAGGGCGGCCCACGTCCCGTTCAGCCCGGCCGCCCCGACGACGGCGGACAGCACCACGTCCACGTCCGGGTCGGCGGCGAGCCGGCAGGCGGCGTCCGGCCCGCCGAGGAGTTCGGTTTCCTTGGGGAAGGCGGTGCGGTCGGCCCGGCGGAAGGCGTCGGGGTCGCAGAGGACGGCGAGCCGCGGCCGGAACTCGCGGCACTGTTCGGCGAGCTGTTCCCACCTGGAGTGGGCGGCGAGGCCGACGAGTTGGAGGCGGTCGGGGAGGTGTCGGGCGACGTCGAGGGCGCTGGTGCCGACGGACCCGGTGGACCCGAGGACGGCGACCCGTCGGGGTCGGGCGGTGCTCGGGTGGTCGGCGGGCATCGGCGGGTGACCTGGTCCGCCCGGGCCCCGGCCCGCGCGATACCGGGCATTGTAGGGCCGGCCCGGAGACGGGAACAAGGTGGACGGGGCGGCGGGGTCAGCCGCCGGGGGCGCGGCCCAGGTCTTCACCTCTCCCCGGTTTCGGGGAGAGGTCGCCGGCGCTTCGCCGGCGGGTGAGGGGGCGCCACCTGCCGAGTCGCCCGGCCCGCAACCCCGCGTCGTTCGGCGACCGGGCGTTCTCGCAGGTGGTGCCCCTCACCCGGCCCCGGTCAAAGCCCCGGGGCCGACCTCTCCCCGGCGGGGAGAGGTGGGGGCCGACGGCCTCCTCGACAGCTCTGCGAGTCGGGTGCGTTTCGAGGGGCCGCACCGGCCCCACCTCTCCCCGCCGGGGAGAGGTCGGCCGGCGCTTCGCCGGCCGGGTGAGGGGCGACACCTGCCGTGAAACCCGGGCCGCCACTCCGCGCCGTCCGCCCGACCGAGCGTCCCGAAGGTGGTTCCCCCTCACCCGCCGGCAAAGCCGGCGACCTCTCCCAGCGGGGAGAGGCGGAAGCCCCGAGCCGCCCGAGATCCGGTCCACCCGGCGGTTGCGGTCGCGGGCCGCGGGTGGTAACGTCGACTCCCGACCCCGCGAACCCACCCGGACCGTCCCATGCCCCAACTCGTCGGACAGCGGTGCGTCCACTGCCGGGAAAGCATCCCTTCCGAACTGGACAGCCGGTTCTGCAACGCCTGCTCCAGCCCGGTCCACAACCCGTGTGCCGCCCGCGCCCAGGGCGACCGCCCCGCCGGGAGTTGCCCGGCGTGCGGGGCGCCGCCGGCCGAGGCCGCGGCGAGGCGGGAGGCGGCGGAGCGGGACGCCCGCTAAAAGGCCGGCGCGAAGGGGCGGCGGCGGGCGGGCTGCGTCCTCGGGGTGGGTGCGGTGATGACCTTCTACTGGCTCGCCAGCCTCGCTCGCGCGCTGGCGGGCGGCTCGACCGTCGACTTGTACGACGCGGTCGTCGGGGCCGCACTCGCCTTCGGCGTGTGCGTCGTCGGTTTGGTCCTCCTCGTTCGCCGGTCGCGGCCGGGCAACGGGATCGACTCCTCCCGCCGCCAACGCCGAGCGGGGGCCCCGTGGCCCCCGCTCGCTGTGACTCGTTCGCCCCGCGTCACTGCTTCATCAGGAGCGTCGCCCCGAAGTACACCGCCACCATCAGCACCACCGCCACCGCCACCAGCCCGAGCGGGCCAAACCCGCCGCCCCGGCCCTCCCGCTCCGGCAACTCCTCCGCCCACCCCTCCGCGATCTCCTCCGCCTCCGGCTCCAACTCCGGCACCGGCACCGCCGCCCGCGCCGCCCGACCGGGCACCGCCGCCGGCGGACGGGCCCCCGCCTTCCGCGGCGCGTCCGCCGGCAGCGGCGTCCGCAGCACCTCGCCGGTGTCGGCCGCCGGGTCCGCCGGGGCGGCGTGGACCGCCGCCCGGCCCGGCACCACCGCCGCCCGGCCCGGCACCGGCCGCTCCCCCGACGGCGCCGGCCGCGCCCCCGCGGCCGGGCCGGGGACCACGATCGACGACTTCGGCGGCAGCCCCGGCATCTTCCCCCCGGACCGGCTCCCGAGCCCCGGCAGCTTCCCGCTCGACAGCCCGGCCGGCCGGGCCCCCGGCACCCCGCCCGGGATCAGCTTCGGGTCGCCGACGAACGGCTCCAGCGCCTCCACCACCTCGTCGCACCCGGTGTACCGGGCGCTCGGGTCCTTCGCCATCAGCCGGCCGACCACCGCCACCAGCCCGGCCGGGGCGTCCGGGACGAACTCCCGGACCGGGACCGGCTCCTTCGTCTGGTGGGCCATCATCTTCTCGACCGCGCTCCCCTCCGGGAACGGCACCCGCCCGGTCAGGCAGTAGTACAGCGTGCACCCCAGGCTGTACTGGTCCCCGGCCGGGGTCCGGTTCGTCGGCTCCATGATCGACTCGGGGCTGGCGCAGTCCAGCCCGCTGGTCAGGGTGTTCGCGGTGGACATCGTGTCCACCAGGCTCTCGCCCTCGTTCTCGACCAGCAGGGACCCGATCCCGAAGTCGAGGATGCGGGCCTGGTTGTCCGCCCCGACCAGGACGTTCGACGGCTTCACCAGCCCGTGGAACAGGTTGTTCTGGTGGGCCTCGGTCAGCCCCCGGGCGACCTGCACCCCGAACAGCGCGGTCAGGTTCGCCGGCAGCCTCCCCCGCTCCCGCACCAGCCCCTCCAGCGTCGCCCCCTCGGCCAGCGGCCACACCAGGTAGTGGAGCCCGCCGGCCGTCCCGACGTCCACGAACGGGACCACCGCCGGGTGGGTGAAGTTCCCGAACGACCGCACCTGCCGCCGGGCCAGCCGGACGTTCCACATGCTCCGCCGCGGCAGCACCTTGACCGCGTACAGGGCCTCGTCGTTCTTCGACGACGCCTTGTACACCTGGCCCATGCTCCCGGCCCCGATCGCGTCGAGCAGGACGTACGGGCCGAGGACCAGCCCCTGGGTCTTGCCGTTCAGCACCCGCTCCGCCTGGAACGGGGTCAGCGCCCCCTGGGCGACGAGGTGCTCGGCCAGGGCCGGGGCCTCGGCCCGCGGGTTCCGGCGGAGGAACTCGCCGACCGTCTGGTCGAGTTGCCCGCGCTCGATCAGCCCGCTCCGCCGCAGGTCCCAGACGAACCACTCGCACGCCCCGAGGTCACCGGTCACCATGGCGGGTCGTTCCTCCGGGGGTGCGGGCGCGGCCGCCCGTGAAAGTCCGTGGGGCACCCAAAATTAGGACCGGTTCCGGGGGTGTCAAACTCCCCCGCCCCCGTTTTCGGCCCCGTCCGGACCCGCTATCCTGAGCAGGTAACCTCACGGGGCGGCGGGCGAGCCCGCCGCCCTCTGCCACCTCCGAGACCCCGATGCCCCTCGACCCCTACGTCTCGTGCCCGTGCGGGAGCGGGAAGAAGTTCAAGTGGTGCTGCGCCCCGTACTACGGCCAGGTCCAGCGGGCGTTCGAGCTGGAGCAGCAGGCCCAGCACGAGGCCGCCGTCGGGGTCATGACCGACCTGACCAGGGCCCACGCCGACAAGCCGGCCGTCTGGGGGTACCACGCCCAGTTCCTGTACAACGCCGGTCGCCCGGAGCAGGCCGAGGAGGCCGTCTCCAAGGCCCTCGCCCTGAACCCCGACTTCGGCCTCGCCCACCACCTCCGGGCCACCTTCCGGGAGCGGGAGGGCGAGCTGATCGGCGCCCTGCTCTTGTACCGCCGGGCGGCCGAGGCGTACGACCCGGAGGCCCACGACTCCCTCACCACCGTCTACCTCAAGGTGTACCAGCTCGAGACCATGCTCAACCGCCCGGTCGCCGCCCGGGCCGCCCTCGAGCGGGTCCTCCACTACCAGCCGGCCGAGGCCGAGATCCGCGAGCAGTTCGACGCCGAGTTCGGCCCCGACAGCCCGCTCCCGGAGGCCGCCCGGAAGAAGTACACCTTCCGCCCGACCGCCCGGCCGGTCCCGCCCGCCCTCATCACCGGCCGGCTCGGCGACGCCCGCAAGGCGTTCGAGCAGCTCACCCACCTCACCCCCGACGACCCGGCCGCGTGGTTCGACCTCGGCGTCGTGCTGGCCTGGGTCGGCGAGCAGCCGAAGGCGGTCGAGGCGCTCCTGAGGTCGATCGACCTGGACCCGGACGACCGGCGGGCGGAGGAGGCGGGGGCGCTGGCCGAGGTGCTCCGGTGCGGGTACGGGATGGAGGCCGACACCGACCACCTGTCCCACGGGTTCGTGATGCCGATCCGCGACCCGAACGCGGTGTCGCAGCTGCTCCGGGGGTGGGGCCAGCGGCGGAAGCTGGTCGGGGTGCGGGTGGTCCAAGAAACCGGGGTGGTGTTCGGGCTGGTGGCCGAGGAGCTGCCGTCGCTCCTGGCCGTCGGCAGTGCCACCCTCGCCCGGGTGGCGGCCAAGCTGACGATCGTCGAGGGGGTGATCCAGGTCGCCCACCCGAACCGGGAGTCGGCGGCGAAGGTGGCGGACGAGCTGCGGGCCGAGCTGAACCTGGCGGTCGAGCAGCCGCAGGAGACGACCCGCCCGCTCGGCTTCGGGGACGTGGCCCTGGAGGCCCTGGCCCAGCCGGTCCAGACGTCCGACATCTCGGCCGCCGAGGCCAAGCTCCGGGACCACGCCCGGAACTTCTTCGAGACCGTCTGGATCCACCGCCCGTTGAAGGCGCTGGCCGGCAACTCCCCGCTCGACGCGGTCGGCAGCTCGGTCCTCCGGAAGCGGGTGTTCGGGGTGGTGAAGTTCATGGAGGACTGCCTGCTCGCGGTCCAGCCGCACAAGCAGGTCGGCGAGGAGGTGGTGCCGATCGAGACGTACTCGTTCGACGCCCTGCGGCACAAGCTCGGGCTGGAGTACGTCGCCGCCGACCCGCCGAAGATCGACGTGCCGGCGGAGCCGGAGCCCGCCCCCGCGCCCGTGGGCGAGGCGCCCCCGCCTCGCCCCGAAGAGGAGCGAGGCACTCCTGCCTCGCCCACCGGGGAGCCGCCCGCCCCCGCGAAGCGAGACTTCTCGGCGATGAGCGCCGCGGAGCTGGCCGCCCTCGACGCGGCCGCCCTGTCGGTCGGGGAGCTGGAACAGGCGATGCGGGCCGCCGTCAATCTGAAGGCCCACGAGCTGGCGGTGGCGTTCGCCCAGGCCGGGCTGACCCGGCCTCCCGACCCCGACGCCCCGGACCGGTACCCGCTGTACGCGGCCGCCGCCACCGGGGCGGCGGTCGGCGGCGACCTCGCGAAGGCGGTCGACCTGGTCGAGCAGGGGGAGCGGTACGACGCGGCCCACAACGGCGGCGGCCGGGCGGTCGAGCTGGGGCTGAAGAAGGCCCAGCTGTTCGTCCGGATGAAGGACGCGGCGGCGGCCGCGGCCACGTTCGACGTGCTGCTGGCCGCCCGCCCGGACGAGGGCCGGTTCTACGCCGCCGCGGCCGAGGACATGCTGCGGCTGAAGGCCGGGGGGCGGGCCCTGGGGTTCGCCGAGCGCGGGCTGGCCAAGGCCCGGGAGCACGGGGACCGCGACCTGGAGGGCCACTGCCAGGAGTTGGTCGCGGCGGCGAAGAAGGCGGGGGGGTGAGCGTCCGCCGCTTGCGGCGTTGCGGGCGACGCAACGCCGCAAGCGGCGGACGCTCGAACCGGTACGGTGTTCGCCGCGGGCGTTTCCCCCTTTATCCCGGCCGCCCGCGCGCGAACAATGGGGTAGGCGCGGGTGTCACACCGGATGGGTGTCCGGCCCCCCGACACCAGGAGGGCGTCCGATGTCCGTCATCACCAACTGGTTCCGTCCGGCGCTGGCGTGGCTGGCGGTGGCCGCCGTCCCGCTCGCCGCCGCCGCCCGCCCGACCCCGACCTCCAAGGCCGACCCGGCCGAGGTCGCCCCGGCCGGCAGCCCGGAGTTCGGCGTCCTGATCGTCATCGGGGTGGTCGCCTTCCTGGCCTTCGTCGCCTGGCTGTTCACCCGGGTCGGGGACGACAGCGGCCCGCGCGGCGACGGGTCGATGATCTGACCGCCGGCCCGCCCCCGGGATAGGAAAAACCCCGGTCCGCCCCGCGCGGGCCGGGGTTTCACCTTTCGCCCAACACGTCTCCCTTCTCCCGGGGTTCCCATGCGACTGGTCCTGTCCGTGGCCGCCGTCGGCCTGACCGCCCTCGCGGCGGCCGCCGCCGACGGCAAGAAGCCGAACGTGATCGTGTTCCTATCCGACGACGTGGGTTACGGCGAGTACGGGTTCCAGGGGAACAAGTCGATCCCCACCCCGAACATCGACTCGATCGCCAAGAACGGGGTCCGGTTCACCGCCGGGTACGTCGCCGCGACGTACTGCTCCCCGTGCCGGGCCGGGCTGATGACCGGCCGGTACCCGACCCGGTTCGGGCACGAGTTCAACGAGGGCGGCGGGACCGGGATCGGCAAGGGCCCGGTCCCGTTCGGCCTGCCGCTGACCGAGAAGACGTTCGCCGACCGGATGAAGGAGCTGGGGTACGCCACCTGCGCGGTCGGGAAGTGGCACCTCGGCGGCGGGGAGAAGTACCTGCCGATGGCCCGCGGGTTCGACGAGTTCTACGGGACCGTCGCCAACACCCCGTTCTTCAACCCGCCGAACTTCGTCGACAGCCGGAAGGCCCCGACCGTCACCCCGGTGAAGGACGACACGTTCTACACCACCGACGCGTACGGCGAGCGGGCGGCCGACTGGGTCGGGAAGCAGAAGGGGAAGCCGTTCTTCCTGTACCTGCCGTTCAACGCCCAGCACGCCCCGCTGCAGGCGACCGAGAAGTACCTGGCCCGGTTCCCGAAGCTGGAGGGCGACCGGAAGACGTTCGCGGCGATGATGTCGGCGATGGACGACGCGGTCGGGAAGGTGCTCGGGAAGGTGAAGGAGATGGGCGAGGAGGAGAACACCCTGGTGTTCTTCTTCAGCGACAACGGCGGGCCGACGAAGTCGACCACCTCGGGCAACGGCCCGCTCCGGGGGTTCAAGGCGACCACCCTGGAGGGCGGCACCCGGGTCCCGTTCTGCGCCCAGTGGAAGGGGGTGATCCCGGCCGGCACCACGTTCGACCACCCGATCCAGAACCTCGACCTCCTGCCGACCGCGGTGGTCGCCGCCGGCGGGAAGATCGACCCGTCCTGGAAGCTCGACGGGGTCGACCTGCTGCCGCACCTGACCGGGAAGGTGAAGGACCCGCCGCACCCGGTGCTGTACTGGCGGTTCGGCCCGCAGTGGGCGATCCGCAAGGGCGACTTCAAGCTGGTGGCGAGCACCATCGACGGGGTGAACAAGGTGCTGCTGTACAACCTGAAGGACGACATCGGGGAGACCAAGGACCTGTCCGACGCGATGCCGGACAAGGCGAAGGAACTGAAGGCCGACTGGGACAAGTGGAGCGGCGAGCAGATGGCCCCGCTGTGGGTGCCGATGAAGAAGAAGGCGAAGGACGACGAGGGCGAGGGCTGACGCCGGGCCGGGTCGGTCGCCCGCCGCCCGGGCTCGGGTACGAGCCGGTCGACTACGCCGCCGGCGGCCTCCGCGCCGACGGGCGCCCCGAGGGGGCCGGGGGCGACCGTCACCTCCTCGGGAGCCGGGCGGCGGGCGGGAGGAAGCTCTGGAGCAGCGCCCCGGTCGCCCCGTCGAACACCTTGACGTGCGGCCGCCCGCCCGGGACGGCCCCGACGACCAGGTCCGCCCGCCCGTCCCCGGTCACGTCCACGGCCGCCACCGCCACCCCGCCCCGGACCCGCCCGCCGAACGCGAAGAAGCTCCGGACCAGCGCCCCGGTCGCCCCGTCGAACACCTTGACGTGCCCCGCCCCGTTCCGGGTCCCGACGACGATGTCCGACACCCGGTCCCCGGTGACGTCCCCGACGGCCACGTTCACCCCGCCCCGGTATCCGGCGAACGGGGTCAGGTCGAACCGGAGCGACCCGTCCGGGTTGAACACCCGGACGGCCCCGCCCGGCCCGGGCACGGACACCGCGGCCAGAACGGTGGCGGCCGGCGGGGCCGGCGGGGCGGGCGGGGGCGCGGGCACGAACAGCGGGGCGTCGCTCAGCAGGGAGGTGAGGGTGCCCGCGGTGCTCTGCGTGACGATGACATCGGGCACGCCGTCGCCGTCCAGGTCGCCGACCGCCAGCCCCCGCGGGGTGCCGCTGACGGCCGTCGTCACCTGCGCCTGGAAGGTGCCGTCGCCGTTGCCGGCCAACAGGCTGACGGTGTTGCTCCCGCCGTTGGCCACCGCCAGGTCGAGGTTGCCGTCCTGGGTGAAGTCCGCCGCGACGATGCCGGCCGGCCCCATGCCCGTCGCGAAGGTGGTGTGGGCGCCGAAGCTGACGTTGCCGGCCCCCGTCGAGGTGTTCAGCAGCACGCTCAGGGTGGAGCCGGTGGTCGTGGGAAAGGCGAAGCTGGTGCCGTTGTTGGTCACCGCCAGGTCGATCTTGCCGTCCTCGTTGAAGTCGCCGGCGGTCACGTCGAACGGGCCGTCGCCCACGGCGAACGTGGCCAACGTGTCGAACGAGACCGAGCCGGAGGTGCTGGTGTTGCGCAGCACGCCGACGCTGTCGCCCGTCGCCAGCGCGACCGCCAGGTCGAGTCTGCCGTCGCCGTCGAGGTCGACCGCGGTCATGCCGATGGGGTAGCCGGCGGCCGCGAACGCGACGCGGGCCGCGAACGTGCCGTCGCCGTTGCCGCGCAGCACGCCGATGGTGGACGAGCCGGCGGAGTCGGTGGTGGCGAGGTCGAGGTTGCCGTCGCCGTCGAAGTCCGCGACCACGATGTCGAGCGGATCGACCGCGGTCGCGAACGTTGTGCCGGCGCCGAAGGTGATGGCCCCGCCGGGGGTGCCGGTGTTCAGGAAGACGGTGACGCTGTCGGAGCCAGCGTTGGCGATGACGAGGTCCGTCTTCCCGTCGCCGTTGAAGTCGCCGAACGCGACGCCGATCGGCCCGCCCCCGGTCGTCAAGTTGAGCGCGGTGCCGAAGGTGCCGTCGCCGTTGCCGGCCAGGACGCTGGCGGTGCTGTTGTTGAAGTCGGCGGTGACGGCGTCGAGGTCGCCGTCGGCGTTGAAGTCGGCCACGGCGGCGAAGAACGGCCCCGCCCCGGTGGCGAACGACCCGGCGGACACGAGGGCCGGGACGGTGCGGTCGGTGAGGGCTTCGAGGGCGGGGCGGAAGCGGCGGGCCATGTCGGCTCCGTGGGCGTCGGAGGAAGGCGTCGCTACGTGGGCGAGTCGCACAAGCAAAGGACACGGGCGAGGAAATACAAGCCGCGGCCGGAAGTTGACCCGGGGGCGAGGAACTCGCGCCGTGCGGGAACCGCCGGGCGGGCGCTGTTGCGGCCGGCGTCCGGGCGGTAACATCACCGGTGCCCGATCCCTCCCCCGGAGCCGCCCGATGCCCGCCCGCCTGGCCGCCGTCGCCGCCCTCCTCCTGCCGCCGGCCGCGGCCGCCGCCCCGCCGAACGTCGTGCTGGTCTTCGCCGACGACCTCGGGTACGGCGACCTCGGGTGCTACGGGGCCAAGGACATCAAGACCCCGAACCTCGACCGCCTCGCCAACGAGGGCGTCCGGTTCACCGACTTCCACGCCTCCCAGCCGGTCTGCTCGGCGAGCCGGGCGTCGCTCCTGACCGGGTGCTACGCCAACCGGGTCGGCATCCACGGGGCGCTCGGCCCCGGCGCCCGCCACGGCATCCACGCGGACGAGACCACCCTCGCCGAGGTGTGCAAGTCGAAGGGGTACGCGACCGGGATGGTCGGGAAGTGGCACCTCGGCCACCACCCGCAGTTCCTCCCCACCCGGCACGGGTTCGATTCGTACCTCGGCCTGCCGTACTCGAACGACATGTGGCCGAACCACCCGGAGGCGAAGAAGGGGACCTACCCGCCGCTCCCGCTGTTCGACGGCGAGAAGGTCGTCAACGCGGACGTGACCGCCGCCGACCAGGCGAAGCTGACCCGGCAGTACACCGAGCGGGCGGTGAAGTTCGTCGCCGAGAACAAGGCGAGGCCGTTCTTCCTGTACGTGGCGCACGCGATGCCGCACGTCCCGCTGTTCGCCGGCGACGCGTTCAAGGGGAAGTCGAAGGCCGGGCTGTTCGGGGACGTGATCCAGGAGATCGACTGGTCGGTGGGCGAGATCCTGAAGGCGCTCGACGAGCACAAGCTGGCCGACAACACGCTGGTGGTGTTCACGAGCGACAACGGCCCGTGGCTGAGCTACGGCGACCACGCCGGGTCGGCCGGCCCGCTGCGGGAGGGGAAGGGGACGGTGTGGGAGGGCGGGGTGCGGGTGCCGTTCCTGGCCCGCCTGCCGGGGACGATCCCGGCCGGGGCGGGGTGCCGCGAGCCGGCCATGGCGATCGACGTGCTCCCGACCGTGGCGAAGCTGGTCGGGGCCGAGCCGCCGAAGCGGCCGATCGACGGGAAGGACATCGGCCCGCTGTTGCGCGCCGAGCCGGGGGCGGCGTGCCCGCACGAGGCATATTTCCATTACTTCGCGCAGGGGGAGCTGCAGGCGGTGCGGTCCGGGAAGTGGAAGCTGATCCTGCCGCACACCTATCGGACGATGCAGGGTCAGGAGCCGGGCAAGGGCGGCACCCCGGGGCGGTACCGCCAGGTGAAGGTCGAGGCGGCCGAGCTGTACGACCTGGACGCCGATGTCGGGGAGGCGAAGAACGTCGCCGCGGACCACCCGGAGGTGGTGAAGCGGCTGCTCGGGCTGGCGGAGAAGGCCCGCGCCGACCTGGGCGACGCGCTGACCAAGCGGACCGGGTCGGGGGTGCGCGAGCCGGGCCGCCTGCCGCCGGAGTGACACCATCCCGGTCGTGTCTCGGTGTGGGAGGGCGAGGCTCCTGCCGAGCCTTGAGCTCCGGCTCGGCAGGAGCCTCGCCCTCCCACACCGGGGCGGGACCCGGGCTTCTGGCCCCCGGGGCCCGCCCGGGTTACCATGTCCTTCGCACGCCCGCCGCTCTTCCCTCCCGGAGTTAACCCGATGCCCGCCACCCGCCGCGAGTTCCTCGCCGCGTCCGCCCTCACCCTGTCCGCCGCCAGCTACGCCCGGGCCGCCGACAAGCCGAACGAGAAGGTCCGGGTCGCGGTCATGGGCCTGCGGGTCCGCGGCAAGCAGCTCGCCCCCGGGTTCGCCGCGATCCCGAACGTCGAGGTCACCCACCTCGTCGACCCCGACCCGTCGATGGTCAAGCCGGCCCTCGACGCGCTGAAGAACCCGGCGTCCCCGCCGAAGGCCGAGGCCGACATCCGCAAGGTGCTCGACGACAAGACGGTGACCGCGGTCGTCGTGTCGGCCCCGGACCACTGGCACGCCCTGGCGACGATCTGGGCGGCCGAGCGCGGCAAGCACGTGTACGTCGAGAAGCCGGTGTCGCACAACCTGGCCGAGGGCCGGCGGATGGTCGAGGCGGCCCGGAAGTACAAGGTGGTGGTGCAGACCGGGACGCAGCGGCGGAGCTCGGCCTCGGTGGCGGCGGCCCGGGAGTACGTCCAGGCCGGGAAGCTCGGGAAGGTGGCGTTCGCCCGGGCGTGGATCGCCGGCAACCGGAAGCCGATCGGCAAGGAGCAGGACGGGACCCCGCCGGCCGGGGTCGACTACGACCTGTGGCTCGGGCCGGCGCCGGCCCTGGCGTTCCGGAAGAACCGGTTCCACTACGAGTGGCACTGGTTCTGGGACCTCGGTACCGGCGAGCTCGGGAACAACGGGATCCACGGGCTGGACGTGGTCCGGAACGTCCTGAACCTGGACGCCCCGACCCGGGTGTCGTCGACGGGCGGGCGGTTCGTGTTCGACGACGACGGGCAGACCCCGGACACCCAGACGGCGACGTTCGACTTCCCCGGCTGCACGGTCGTGTGGGAGCACCGGATCTGGGAGAAGAACGGGCCGGAGAAGCAGTCCTACGGGGTGGCCCTGCACGGGGAGAAGGGGACGCTGCTGTTCCAGGGCGACGCCTGGTCGGTGCGGGACGGGGACGAGGTGAAGGTGGCGGCCGACCCGGGGCTGGGGGCGAACCACCAGAAGAACTTCGTGGACGCGGTCCGGGGCGAGGCGAAGCCGAACGCGGACATCGAGGTGGGGCACGCGAGCACCCGGCTGTGCCACCTCGGGAACCTGGCGTTCCGGACCGGGAAGACGTTGACGTTCGACGCCAAGACCGAGACGACGGACAGCCCGGAGGCGAACAAGCTGCTGGGCCGGGAGTACCGGAAGGGGTTCGAGCTGCCGAAGGTGTGACGGCGGGGCCGCAGAGATTCGGGGGGCCGCCGGTCGTCTCGTCAGGTGGTGCCCCTCACCCGGCCCGGCGAAGCGCCGGGCCGACCTCTCCCCGGCGGGGAGAGGTGGGGACCACCGGCCTTCCCGGCAGCCGCCCGATCCGGATTGCCGTCGAGGAGCGCCGAGGCCCCCACCTCTCCCCGCCGGGGAGAGGTCGCCGCACGGGGCGCTTCGCCCCGTGCGGCGGGTGAGGGGCACCACCTGCCGAGCCGACCGACCACTCCAGCAGGTCCGGGGCACGCCCCTCCCGGTCACTTCGCCGGGACGTACCCCGGGGGCGGGACGACCACCTCGAAGTCCGACCCCTTGACCTTCCGCAGCTCCTCGTGCAGGGACGGGATCCGCTCGTCCGGGGTGACCGACAGGGACCAGTCCAGCCCGTTGTCGGCGACGAACATCCCGTACTTCTTCAGCCCCTCCAGGATGGTCTTCACCTCCGGGGTGCAGCCGGACGTGTCGAAGTCCTTCCGGAGCCGGATCCGCTCGCCCATCCGCGGCAGGTTCTCGTCCGTCTTCTGGCTGGCCCAGTGGGTGGCCGGGTGGACGTACGCCCGGCGGGTGTTGGTGACGGTCACCCGCAGGGCGTGCTCGACCGCCCCGCGCTTCAGCTCGTCGTACCGGACGGTGGCCGGGAAGATCGGCAGCCCGGCCGCGTCGGCCGAGGTCCACCCGTCCGGGCGGAGCTTGTTCGTCTTCAGGTCGAAGGTGGCGATGGACCCGGCCTCCCACCCGGCGTCCGTCTTCTTCGCCACGAAGAACTCGTGGACCACCCGGTTGGTCGGGTCGAGGACGATCATGTGCCGGTCCTCGCCCTTGTTCAGCTTGTCCCGCTGGACCTCGTCGAGGGTGAGGCCCTTCAGCCCCGGGTCCCGCTTGTAGTACGCCGGCCAGCCCTCGATCGGGGCGTTGTCCGGGACCGGGAACGGGCCCGGGTCCGACTCGTGCGGGGACAGGGTGACCTTCACCGGCACCTTCTTCTGGCCCGGCGGGACGATGACGAAGTTCATGTCCGGGTTGTACCGGAGCGGCTTGCCCGCCCCGATCGAGTTGATGATGTTCGTCGAGTTCGGGTGGAGCGGCCAGTCGGCGACCACCAGGTTCCACGGGTTGTCCGGGGGGAACACCTCCAGGGCGGACAGGATGGCGTCCGCCTCCGGGGTGTCGAACATCACCACCTTGTCGACCTTCGGCATCTTCGCCTTCTTGATCCGCTCCAGCCGGGCCGGGTCGCCGGACACGACCCCCTTCGGCTGGGCCTTCGGCTGGGCGGCCTTCGGCGGCTGGGCGGCGGCCGCGGCACAGGCGGCGAGCAGCACGGCGGGGACGACGGAGCGGCGCACGGTTCACCTCGTGGGGCGGGCGACGTTGGCGTCGGGCGGGGGGCGCAGAAGGAGAGATAGCACAGGTTTCGGCCGGCGGCGAGTGCCGCCTCACAACTGCGTCTCGGCCACCTCGATCGCCCGCAGCAGGCTCATCGCCTTGTTCACCGTCTCCTCGTACTCGGCCGCCGGCGAGCTGTCCGCGACCACCCCGGCCCCGGCCTGGACGAACGCCGTCTGCCCGAGCAGCACCATCGTCCGCAGGGCGATGCAGGTGTCCATGTTCCCGCCGAAGTCGACGTACCCGACCGCCCCGCCGTACGGGCCGCGGCGGTGCGGCTCCAGGGCGTCGATGAGCTCCATCGCCCGCACCTTTGGGGCCCCGCTGAGCGTCCCGGCCGGGAGGCTCGCCCGCAGCGCGTCGAACGCCGTCAGCCCGGGCCGGAGCCGGCCGGTGACGGTGCTCGACAGGTGCATGACGTGGCTGTACCGCTCGACCGCCAGCAGGTCGGCGACCCGGACGGTGCCGACCTCGGCGACCCGGCCGACATCGTTCCGGGCGAGGTCGACGAGCATGACGTGCTCGGCCCGCTCCTTCGGGTCGGCGGCGAGTTCCTCCGCCAGCGCGGCGTCTTCCTCGGGGGTGGCCCCGCGGCGGCGGGTGCCGGCGAGCGGGCGGTTGGTGACCACCCCGTTCTCGACCCGGCACATGATCTCCGGGGACGCCCCGACCAGGGTGGCGTCGCCGGCCCGGAGGTAGAACATGAACGGGCTCGGGTTGACCACCCGCAGGGCCCGGTAGATGTCGAACGGCCTGGCCCGGGTCTCGGTCCGGAACCGCTGGCTGAGGACGACCTGGAACGCGTCCCCGGCGTGGATGAACTCGCGGGCCTTCTCGACCGCCGCCTCGAATCCCGGGCGCGTGAAGTTCGAGGCGAGCCCCGGGCGTAAGTCCGGGGTGGTTCCCGCCGGGTCGATGTCCGTCAACTGGATGTCGGCGACGCCGCGCTGCAGCCGCTCGACCAACTCGTCCACCCGCCGGCACGCGGCGGCGAACCCGGCCCGCAGGTCTTCGTCTTCCCGACCCCCGACCCAGTGGGCGACGACGAGGACGGTCTTGGCGGCGTGGTCGAACACGACCATGCGGTCGTAGAAGCCGAACGACAGGTCGGGGAGGCCGCGGTCGTCGGGGGGGGCGTCCGGCAGGTGCTCGACGTACCGGACGGCGTCGTACCCGGCGAACCCGACGGCCCCGCCGCAGAACCGGGGGAGGCCGGGGAGCTGCGGGGCGCGGTACCGGGCGGTGAGGTCTTCGAGGACGCGGAGCGGGTCGGGGTGTTCGGCGTCGGCCCAGGGGCCGTCGGCGTGCCGGGTGCGGGTGCGGGTGCCGCGGGCCTCGAAGGTGAGGAACGGGCCGGCCCCGAGGAAGCTGTACCGGCCGACCCGTTCGCCGCCGACGACGCTCTCGAACAGGAAGGCGCGGTCGCCCTCCTGGAGCTTGCAGAAGGCGGACACGGGGGTGAGGGTGTCGGCGGTGAGGCGGCGGAACACCGGGACGGCGGTGTGGGCGCGGGCGAGGGCGGCGAACCGGTCGAAGGCGGGGGAGTGCGACATGCGGCTGGTGTATCCCCGCCGCCGGCGGTCGGCTTGGGGCGGGCGGGTCGCGGGGGTATAATCCCGGGACCGCAGTGGAGGAGTGCCGATGAGCGAGATCGTCCTGGACGCGACCGCCGCCGCTGCCGTGGCCGGGTCGCCGACGCCGACTCGGGTGACCGACCCGGCCGGCCGCACGGTCGGGTACGTGATGGCCCCGGAGGCTTACGAGGCGCGGCGGAGGGCGGTACTCGAGTGGGCGAAGCGGGAGACGACGAACGAGGAGCTGATCCGCCGGGCGGCCGAGGGCGGGACGAAGACGCCGGAGGACGTGCTCAAGCTGCTGGAGGGGGCATGACCTGGCACGTCGCGTGGCACGACACGGCGTTCGACCAGATGGCCCGGATCGTCCGCAACCACCCCGACCACAAGGACGAGTTGGCCGCGGCCCTCCGGGACCTGACCGCGGCGCTGCGGGCCGACCCGGAGGGGGCCGGGGAGTCGCGGGGCGACGGGCTGCGGATCACGTTCCACGACCCACTGGTCGTCGACTTCCAGGTCGCGCCGGCCGACCGGCGCGTGCTGATTCTGAACGTCCGGCTGCGGTGGGTGCTGCTCTGACCCCGGCGCGGCCGCGGGTCAGGGCCGCTTCCGGGCCCCGGCCGCGTCGAGCCGGGTGACCAGCGCCCGCACCTCCTCCAGCGTCCGCTCGTCACCCCGCACGACGACCGAGTTCGTCCGGGCGTCGGCCGCGAACTCGGACCCGGGGAACAACTTCTTCAGCAGCTCGGCCGTCTCCCCCGCGGCCGCGTTCTTCAGCTCGATCACGTTGAGTTGACCGGCCGGCCGCGCGGCGGGAACACGGTCCCCGCCTTGGGCCGGGGCGGGGATCGTGTTCCCGCCGGGCGGCCGCGGGGTGGGAACCCCGCCCTCGCCGCCGGCCCCACCCCCGGGGCGCCCGCCCCCGCCGCCGGGGGCGCCCGGGGCGAAGCCCGGGGCCCCGCCCCGAGGCCGCTTGAACACCAGGACCGTTTGGGTGTCGTTCCCCTTCTGGAACCGCTCGCTGCTCGCGTACTCCCACCCCTCGCCGCCGAGCTGGGTCAGCGTCTTCTCGAACGCGTCCCGGTCGGCGGACCGCTGGTCGACGAACTTGTACTCCCACCCGCCCGCCCGGCCTTGGCCGCCGGCGCCGCGCGGGTCGGCCGGCCTCCCCGGGGCGTCGGCGGGCGGGAAGAACGCCGGGACCGGCGGCTGGGGCGGGACCGGCGGCACCGGCCGGGCCGCCGGCCTCCCCGGGTCCTGGGCCCCCGCGTCCGACAGCACCATCGCCCCGCCGCCGAGGCCGACCGCCCCGGCCAGCATCAGCGCCCCGACCGCCAGCTTCGTCCGCATCGCCACACCCTCCGTAAGGCCGCGGGCCAACACGGCCACGGCCGAAGACACCCCGGCCGCACCCGCGACCGGGAAGGAACAGACCCGTTCCGCGAGCGCCGCCGGCACCGTGCCGGCGGACCCGGTGAAGGCCAGAGCCGCCGGGGCGATGCCGCGGCGGGTGAGCCGGTCGAGCAGTTTCTGCCGGGCCTTGCACAGCCGCCCCGAGAGCGTCCCGAGCGGCCACCCGAGGCGGTCGGCGGCGTCCGGCTGCCGCACCCCTTCGAGGTCGCACAGGACGAACGCCGTCCGCTCCGGGTCGGGCAGGCTCCGGACTTCTTCGTGAACTGCGGCCATGAGGTTGGCCCACGCCCCGTCCGGGACGGTCCGGTCGGCCTCCGGGACGGCGGCGTGCTCCTCGCGCCGGCGGCGGCGGGCGGCGGCGCGGCGGGCCTTGAGGGCGGTCCGGACGGCGGCCGCGTGGAGCCAGGCGGGGAGGGCGCGTCCGGCGCGGACGGCGGCGGCCCCGCGGACGAGGGCGAGGAACACGGCCTGGAACGCGTCCTCGGCGTCGGCGTGGTGCGGGAGGAGCTGCCGGCAGACGGCCCAGACGAGCGGCCCGTGGCGGCGGACGAGTTCGGCGAACGCGGCCTCGTCGCGGTTCTGGGCGAACCGTGCGAGGAGGTCGGGGTCGGGGGTCCGGGCGTCGGCGGTCCGGACGACGGCGTGCAGCAGCGTCAGGGTCATTACGGATAAGTTCCCGCGCCGCGGCCGTTCCTACAAGTCGTCGGTGAATGGCTGGCGCCGGGCGGGTAAGCTGGCGGCACCCCCACACTCGGAGGAACGACGATGTCCCGACTGCCCGCGTTGCTCGTCCTGGTCGGCTGCGTCCTGGTGTCGGCCCCGCCCGCCCGCGCCGACGAGGCCGAAGACAAGGCCGTCGCGCTCGTGGAGAAGCTCGGGGGGGAGGTCGCCCGCGACCGCGCCAAGCCCGGCAACCCGGTCGTCCGGGTCTACTGGGGCGACGAGAAGGTGACGGACGCGGACCTGAAGGGGTTGGTCGCGTTCAAGCACCTCGCCGACCTCTCCCTGTCCGACTCCAGGGTGACGGACGCGGGCTTCAAGGACGTCGCGCGACTCGACAGCCTCGTCGAGCTCTCCGTGGCCGGCACCCAGGTGACCGGGGCCGGGCTGAAGGAGTTGGCCGGGCTGAAGAAGCTCCGGGTCCTGAACCTGACCAACACCAAGGTGGCGGACGCGGGGGTGAGGGAGCTGGCCGCCCTCAAGCAGCTCACGGTCGTCTACCTGATCCGGACGGGGGTGACGGACGCCGGGCTGGCGGACCTCGCCCCCCTCGACGGCTTGACCGCCCTCTACCTGTCCTTCGCGCCGGTGACGGACCAGGGCCTGAAGGGGCTGGCCGCCCTCAAGAGCCTGACCACCCTCGGCCTGGCGTACACCGCGGTGACGGGCGCGGGGCTGAAGGACTTGGCCGGGCTCAAGCGCCTGGCCGACCTCGACCTGTCCGACACGAAGGTGACGGACGCCGGGCTGAAGGACGTGACCGCCCTCCCGGGGCTGACGCGGATCCAACTGTCCGGCACCGCGGTGACGGGCGCCGGGCTGAAGGAGCTGGCCGGGCTCAAGAGCCTTTCCCGGCTCGAGATCGGCAGCACCGCGTTGACGGACACCGCGCTGGGGGAGTTAGTCCCTCTCCAGCACCTGACCGAGCTCCGCCTGCCGTCCACCAAGGTGACGGACGCCGGGCTGAAGCATCTCGCGGGCCTCCAGAAGCTCACCGTGCTCGACCTGTCCAGGACGGGGGTGACGGACGCCGGGCTGAAGGATCTCGCCGTCCTGAAGAAACTCCGGCTCCTGTACCTGGACAACACGAAGGTGACGGACGCGGGGGTGAAGGAGTTGGAGAAGGCGCTGCCGGGGTGCCGGATCGACAAGTGACGGGGAGCCGGACGGGTCCGCGGCCCGGCGGGGCGGGCAACCCCGCCGGCCGCCGTTCCCACCCGTCCGCGGCACCGGTAAGCTGGACGTGTCCCCCGGAGGCGAGCCATGAGCAAGAAGGTGACGATTCCGGCCGACCTGCGCGAGGAGTTGGCCGGGGCCAACGGCGACCCGGTCGTGCTGTGCGACGAGGCCGGCAACGTGGTCGGGTACGCCGTCACGGCGGCCCGGTTCGCCCGCCTCACCCCGAAGCCGGAAGACCCGTGGACGGACGAGGAGATCGCCCGGCTGGAGGAGGAGCGGAAGAACGACCCCCGCCCGGACGTCCCGCACGAGGACGTCCTCCGCTGGTTCGAGAGGCAGTGATGTTCCGAACCTTCTGGGAGCCGGCGGGCTTCGACCGGATGCAGCAGTTGATCCGCGACAACCCGACCCTCAAGGCGGGGTTCGCGTACACCCTGGCGGAACTCACCACCGCCCTCGGCGAGTCGGCGGACACCTTCGGCGAGTCCCGGACCGGCAACCTCCGGCTCGGGTTCGTCGGGGTGTTGTCGGTCCTGGTGCGCGTCGACGTGGGGAGCCGCACCGCCCGGGTCGTGGACGTGAAGTTGGCGGCACGCCCCCGGCCGGCTTGACGACCGCCGGAACCCCGCGCCGCGGCCGGTCCGACCAGCCGCCCGACACATCTCACGGAATCCGGCGTAAGATCGGGCCGCCGTCCCCGCTGGGAACGGCGTCGCCGGAGCCCGCCATGACCGACCCGCCGCCCGACCTCGCCCGCCACCAGCCCGCCCTGCTCCTGTGGGCGACGTGCCAGCTCCCGGCCTGGGTCCGCGGCAAGCTCGACCCGGCCGACCTCGTGCAGCAGACGCTGCTGGAGGCGCTCCGCACGCCCGACGCGTTCGCCGGCCGGCCCGACCACGAGGTGCTGGCGTACCTCCGGCGGGCGCTGGCGAACAACCTGGTCGACGCCGCCCGGAAGTTCGCCCGCACCCGCGGTGACCTGTCCCCGGACGCCCTCGCCGAGTCGTCCGGGCGGCTGGCCGACTTCCTCGCCGCCGACCACACCTCGCCGAGCGAGCGGGCCGACCGGAACGAGCGGTTCGCCCGGCTGGCGGTCGCCCTGGCCGGCCTCCCGGACGCCCAGCGGGTGGCCGTCGAGATGCGGTACCTGCGGGGGTGCAAGGTAACCGACATCGCCCGCGCCCTCGGCCGCTCCGAGGGGGCCGTCTCGCTCCTGCTGCACCGGGCCGTGACCGCCCTCCGCGGCCTCCTGACCGACCCCGACGCCTGACGCCGGAGGATCCGCCCGTGTCCACCGACCGGCCGGCCGACGAGACCGCCGCCCACGGGCTGGAGGAGGGCGTCGCCCTCGCCCTGAGGGCCGAGGACTCCGGCGACTGGGGGCCGGTCGCCGACTGGCTGGCCCGGAACCCGGCCCACGCCCGCGACCTCGCCGACTTCCTGGCCGGGCAGCGCGGGCTGCGGTCGGCGGCCGCCCCGCTGCGGCTCCCGGCCCCGGACCGGGCCGGGTCCGCCCTCGGCGGGCTGGAGCTGCGGGAGGAGATCGGCCGCGGGGCGGCGGGCGTGGTGTACCGGGCGTTCGACCCGGTGCTGCGGCGGGAGGTGGCGGTGAAGGTGGTGCGGGCCGCCGGCGGGCTGTCGGCCGACGAATCCGCCCGGTTCCGGTACGAGGCCGAGGTGGCCGCCTCCCTGGACCACCCGAACGTCGTTCCGGTCCTGTCGTGCGGGGAGGAGGACGGGGTCCCGTACCTGGTGATGCCGCTGATGCCCGGCGGGAGCCTGGCCGGGTGGCTGCGGTCGCTCGGTCCGGACCGGTGCCGGCCGGCGGACGAGGCGGCCGAGCTGGTGCGGGACATCGCGTTCGGGGTCCACCACGCCCACCAGCGGGGGCTGATCCACCGGGACCTGAAGCCCGGGAACGTCCTGCTCGACCGGGACGGCCGGCCGCACGTCGCCGACTTCGGGCTGGCCCGGCCGGCCGACGCCACCGCCTCGGCGGCCGCCGGCACCCCGGC
Organism: Isosphaera sp.; assembly: GCA_013822345.1. Classification (GTDB taxonomy): domain Bacteria; phylum Planctomycetota; class Planctomycetia; order Gemmatales; family Gemmataceae; genus Gemmata. Next base: position 41,360 of record PNKH01000008.1, on the reverse strand, counting down.
GTACATGGCCCCGGAGCAGGCCCGCGGGGAGAAGCACCTGACCACGGCCGCCGACGTCCACGCCCTCGGCGCGATCCTGTTCGAGTTGCTGACCGGGCGGCCGCCGTTCGGGGTGGAGCACGTCGCCAGCGTGCTGCGCCGCGTCGCCGAGGACCCTCCCCCGCCGGTCCGGGCGTTCCGCCCGGACGTGCCGCGGGATCTGGAGGCGATCTGCGCGAAGTGCCAGAGCAAGGACCCGCGGGACCGCTTCCCGTCCGCCCAGGCGCTGGCCGACGCGCTGGGGAAGTTCCTGGCCGGCGAGCCGCAAGACGGCGGGCGCGGCTGGGTGTGGGGGTCGGTCCTGCGGGCCCTCGGCCGGCGGAGGGATGTCGGGGGGATGACGACCTGGGGCGTCCTGTTCTGGGGCGCGGCCTCCACCTTCCTGGCGATGGCCGTGCTGCAGGCCGCCGTCCTGATGGACGCCCCGCTGTGGGTCTCGCAGGCTGCCGTCGGGTACTACCTGCTCGCCTGGCTGGGGATCATGTGGGGGTTCCTGGTGGTGCGCCGGGACAGCCTGACGGCGGTGGAGCGGGCGAGTACCGCCATCCACTTCGGGGCGAAGTTCAGCTGCCTCGCGGTGCTCCCGGCCGTGCTGTCGCTCCACGGGGGGGACCCGGTGTTCGCGCTGCCGTCGTTCACCGCCCTCGTCGGGCTCGGCATCTTCGTCCACGGCGTCCTGTACTGGGGGCGGTTCTACGTCGCCGGCCTCGGGTTCTTCGCCGTGGCCGCGGCCCTCCCCCTCGTCCCGGCCACCTACTGGCCGGGGGTCTACGGCCTGCTCCTCGGCGGGGCCCAGCTCCTGTCGGGGTTCCACATCCTCCGGGTCTCGCGCCCCGCCGACGCGGCCCGGTGTGCCGGCCCGGCGCCCCCGCCCGGCCCGGCCGCGTGACCGCTCCCTGACTTCCTCCTGACCCCGTTCCCGACCGCGCTCCCGCGGGTGGCTCGTCGCCGCCCCCGGGGACGGTCCGCCCCGCGCCCCGTCCGGCGCGAAGGAGCTTCCCGTGACCGCCGCCGAACCTGCCCGCGCGACCGACCCGGCCGTCGCCGCCGCCCCGACCGCCGGCCGAGTGGTGACCTGCTACTCCCTGTTCGACGCGTTCATGACCCGGTGCGGGTTCACCGACCTGACCGACGGGATGTACGAGGGCGACCCGGACCGCCCCTACGAGGCGGCCCAGGCCCGCCAGGCCGAGGCGCTGCTCGACCGGGCCGGGGTGACCCGCGGCAGCCGCCTGCTCGACATCGGGTGCGGGTACGGCCGCGTCCTGCGGGCGGCCCGGGACCGCGGGGCGAAGGGCTGGGGCGTCACCGTGTCGCCCGAGCAGGTGCGGCGGAACGCGGCGGCCGGGCTGAACGTCCGGCTGGAGAACTACAAGCACCTCGGGCCGGAGTGGGACGGGCAGTTCGACGCCGTCATCGCGAACGGGTCGCTCGAGCACTTCGCCCAGCCGGAGGACGCCGCGGCCGGGCGGGACGACGCGATCTACCGCCACCTGTTCTCGACCGTCCACCGGCTGCTCGACCCGGAGACCGCGGGGGCGAGGTTCGTGACCACGGCGATCCACTTCCGCCGGCGGCCGGACCCGGCCGACCTGCTGAGGCCGCCGGGCGCGTTCCGGCGGGACTCGGAGGAGTTCCACTTCGCCCGGGTGCTGTCGCAGGGGTTCGGCGGGTGGTACCCGGTGCGGGGGCAACTGGAGCGGTGCGCCGAGGGGTACTTCCGTCTGGTCGACGAGGAGGACGGGACGGAGGACTACCGGCTGACGTCCGAGGCGTGCCTGGCCGCGTCGCGCCGGCGGATCCACTCGGCCCGCGGGGTGCCGATCTGGCTGCGGGCGGTCCCGCTGATGCTCCGCCGCCCGGTGCAGGCGGCCCGGCTGTACCGGTGCGTGTTCGGGAGCGAGTCGTGGAACTGGCAGTTCCGCGGCGCCCCGGCCCCGACCGTGCTGCTGCGGCAGACGTGGGAGCGGGTCGGGTGAGGCGGGGTGGTCGCCGGGTCGGGGCGGAAGTACCCCGGCCCGGGTAACCCGGGCCGGGGTGTCGGGTCACGACGTGGTCACCGCTCGACCGGCGCCGGCATCGGCGGTGCCATGGGGATGGCGACCGGCGGGAGCGGCAGGGTCGGCGGCGGGGCGAGCGGGGGCGGGGCCGCCCGGTCGTCGTCATCGTCGTCCTTCCCCTTCCCCTTGCCCTTCCCCTTCTCCTTGGGCTTCTCGGCGTCCTTCTTCGGCTCCGGGCACTTGTCCTCCGGCTTCTTCCCCGCCTCCAACTCGTCCGCCTGGCAGTACCCGACCGCCTTGAACTCGACCTTCAACTGGTCGTTCGCCGCGACCGGCTGGGCGACCTGGCCGCCCGGCTTGAGCGGGTCGGCCACGGGGACGACGAGGACGGTCTTGGTGGTCAGCCCGTCGGCCAGCTTCCCCTCGGCCGCCCGCCTGCGGACCACCGGCTGGTTGAACAGGTGGGCCGCCACCCGCTTCAGCTCGGTCTCCTCGATCACCACCTCGCCGGCCCCGGTGGCGGTCGCGGCGGCCCCGCACCGGCAGGGGACGGTGACCTCCACCCCGTCGACGTCGAACACGAGGTAGACCTCGAGCTTCTCCGGGGCGACCCCGAGCGGGTTCACCCACTGGAACTTCAGCTTCGCCTGCTCGACCCCGACCGCCACGGGGGTTTCGGGCCGCGTCAGGTCGGCCGGCCGCAGGGCGTACCTGACCGTCAGCTTGGCGTCCCCGACGGTGAACCCGGGCTTCGGCCCCGGGTCGGCCGGGGCCGCCTCGCCCCCGACCACCGGGATGAGCACCTCCCGGGTGACCCCGTACGGGGTGGCCACGTGGACGGTGACGTACCGCTGCTGGTCCGGGCCGGTCACGGTGGCGAGCGGCTTCTCGGCGGTCGGGGTCAGGGTCACCTGCATCACCTGCCGGCTCAGCAGCCGCTGGTGTACGGTCGCGGTGGCCGCCGGGGCCGGGGCTGCGGCGGCGTCGGCCGCCGCGGCGTCGGCCGCCGCGGGCGGGGCCGTGACGTTGTCGGACGGGACCGGGACCCGCTGGTTCCCGACGATCACCCGGGTGCGGAGCGGGCTGAACTGGTCCCCGACCAGGAACAGCGTCGTCTCCTTGTCGGTGTGCACCCCGGGGGCCCCGTACCACCCGTACAGCTCCGGGGCCAGGTCGGTCGTCCCGTTGCTGAACATGGCGAACCCGCCGAGGGTGTTCAGGATCGGGACCGGGGTGATCAGCGTCTGGGTCGGGAGCCGGGCCTCCAGCTGCTCGGCCCGGCGGAGGAGCCGGCCGAGCTCCCCGTCCCGGTAGCAGGCGGCGTCGGCCGCGGCCCCGGGGCCGCACGTCTTGATCGCCTGGACGGTCCGGCTCAGCTTCACCGCCTGGGTGTGGTCCAGCACCTTGTGCTTCGGGTTGGCCAGCCCGAACCAGTTGGTGGTGGTGTCGACGGTGGCGTACGGGACGAACGACGGCATCATCACCACCGCCACGCACTCCCGCGGCCCGGGCTCCAGCCGCCGCTCCCGGAGCAGGGCGTTCTTGTTCGGCCCGCCGACCAGGGTGTCCCGGACCAGGACGGTCAGGTTCGACCGGGTGTCCGGGGTCTGGAACCGGGGGTAGAACCGCCACCCGAACACGTTCTCCCCGTGCCCGAACCCGACCTGGGTGTTGTTCAGGGCGATGGTCTCGTACTCGGCCTCCAGCCGGCGGGCGTACTGGAGCAGGGCGTTGGTCCCGATCGCCCCCTGGGTGAACGCGACCGACAGGGCCAGCTGCAGCTCCCGCCGGGTGCTCAGGCTGTCGGCGACGTTCTGCTGCTCGGTGTACGGGTCGAGGGCGAACACCCGGACCGGCCACCGGAGCTTGACGTACTCGTTGAACGCCGCCCGGGCGTCCGGCGGCGGCTCCGGCAGGTAGTACGGGAGCCACTGCCGGCACCCGGCCAGCCCGACCCCCTTGGCCGACGCCGTCTCCTTCATGTCCCGGATCAGCCGGTCGGTGAGCAGGGCCGAGTCGACCAGGATGGCCCACGCCAGGGCCGAGGTGACCGAGAACTGGCGGGTCTTCCCGACCGGGGTCGGGTCCTGCACGACTTTCCCGGCGGCGTCCTTCACGAGGTTGCCCTTCTCGTCCTTCCGGTCGCTCAGCGCGACCTTCTCCGAATCGGTCAGGTTCCGCACCTCCTCCTCGAACTGCTCCCGCCGCTTCTCCACCTCGCCCCACTGCTGCGACCGGACCGTGGTCACCAGGTGCGGGTCGCAGAAGTGCCACAGGTGCTGGTTCTGGGGCTGGGCCAGGAACTGGTACGCGGCCCGCAGTTCCTCCCGCAGGTATGCCTGGACGTCCGGCAGGGACACGTACCGGTTCCGGTCGATCTGGTCGCCGAGGGCCTGCTGGGCGCCGAACGCGATCTCGAACCCGTACCGGTACCCGTACACGTCGAGGAGTTGCGAGCTGGGGAACGCCTGCTTGGTGTCCAGCCCGTTGGCGAAACCCGGCCGCGGGAGGGCGAGGGTCGGCACGAAGTTGTTCTGGGTGTACTTCCGGGCGCTGTCCAGGGTCTGCGAGGCGGCCGGCGGGGCGGCCCGCTTAGGCCGCCCCGGGACTTCCCGGGAGAACGCCCTCTCGGCCGCCCTCGCCCCGTACAACTGCTGCGGCGACACCTTGGCCGGATCGGTCCCCTTGGCCGGCTGCGGCGTTACCCCCGCGGCCGGCGCCCCCTTGGCCGGCGGCATCATCGCGGGGACGGTCTTGCCCGCCTCCAGCCCCTGGAGGTAGGTCTGGATCTCCGTCCGGAGGATCCGCTCGTCCGGCTTCGCCAGCCGGTCGTCGTCGAGGAACCGGGTGAGCGGGAACCCGATCTGGCCGACGAGGTCGTTCACCACCAGGTTCCGGAACGTCATCGGCAGGAGGTCGTCCCCGAGCACCGGGTTGATGGTCATGGTCACCTCGGCCCCGTGCCCGACGTCGGTCCGCTTGCCCGGCAGGATCGACACCGGGATCCGGATCAGGTCGAGCGAGTACCCCGGGCCGTCGGCCGTGTCCGACCCCTCGTTCTCCCGCCGGAGCTGGTTCAGCAGGTCGAGGAACCGCTTCCGCTGGGCCAACTCGGTCGACGGCTCCAGGCCGATCGTGTCCGGCCCGCCCAGGTACTTCCCGACCACCCGGGTGTAGCTCTCGTCCCCCTTGCTCCGCTGAACCGCGTCGGTCGCCAGCGGGGGTAAGGTCGGGATGCCCCCGGCGGCCGCGCTGATGGCCATGGCGTACGCGAGGTACGACTGGTCGCTCCGGGACGTCGACCCGGCGAGCTTGACCGAGAACTGGCCGAGCTGGGCGGCCATCTGCTGCTCGAACTCCTCCCGGTACTGGGTCAGCCGGGCCTGGCCCCACACGTCCGGGACCTTGGCCACCGCGCTCCCGTACCAGTCGATGTGCTTCTCCAGGTGGTCCAGGTCGTGGGCCAGGGCCATGACCGTCGGGTGCTTGCACGCCTTGACGTGGACGTGGCAGTCTCCCCCCGGCGGGCAGTCCGGGTCGCACCCGTCCCCGGCGTGCGGCTTGATCAGCGCCTGACACGCGGCGAGCGTCAGCGGCAGTAGCGCCGCCACCGCCCGGAGCCCCCACCCCCCCCAGTTCCTCATCCTCACGGGCGAGCCCTCCCTGCCCGCACCCGCCGCGACCCCGCGCGCGACGGACGTTTGCTGGCAAACTCCCATTCGACCGTGCGGGTGGTGATGGTTGAGCGGATTCTGCGGGTCGGGCGGACCCTTGACCCGCCGCCGCGCCGGGGCACAATGACGGCCGGCGCCCGTCACCTCTCCCGGAGTTCCCGATGTCCACCGCCACCGCCGCGGCCCCGAAGCCGAAGCACGCCCGGCCCAAGGTCCCCGACCAGAAGATGCTCATCGGCGGGAAGTGGGTCGAGAGCGCCAGCGGCAAGGCGTTCGAGACGCTCGACCCGAGCACCGGCGAGGTCATCTGCCGCGTCGCCGAGGGCGACAAGGCCGACGTCGACGCGGCGGTGAAGGCCGCCCGGGCGGCGCTGGAGACCGGGCCGTGGGGCCGGATGACCGGGTCCGCCCGCGGCCGGCTGCTGCACAAGCTCGCCGACGCGATCGAGTCCCACAAGGACGAACTCGCCGCCCTGGAGTCGCTCGACAACGGCAAGCCGCTCGGCGACTCCCTCGCCGCCGACCTCCCCCTCACCCTCCAGTGCTACCGGTACTACGCCGGGTGGGCGGACAAGATCCACGGCAGCACCATCCCGGTCGACGGCCCGTACTTCACCTACACCCGGCACGAGCCGGTCGGGGTGGTCGGCCAGATCATCCCGTGGAACTTCCCGCTGCTCATGCAGGCGTGGAAGTGGGCCCCGGCCCTCGCCTGCGGCAACACCGTCGTCCTCAAACCCGCCGAGCAGACCCCGCTCACCGCCCTCCGCGTCGCCCAGCTCGCCCAGGAGGTCGGCTTCCCGGACGGCGTCATCAACGTCGTCCCGGGGTACGGCCCGACCGCCGGCGCCGCCCTCAGCGGCCACATGGATGTCGACAAGATCGCGTTCACCGGCGAGACCTCGACCGGCAAGATCGTGATGAAGGCGGCCGCCGACTCGAACCTGAAGCGGGTGTCGCTGGAGCTGGGCGGGAAGTCGCCGAACATCGTGTTCGCCGACGCCGACCTGGACGCGGCGGTCGAGGGGGCGTACTTCGGGCTGTTCTTCAACCAGGGCCAGTGCTGCGTCGCCGGCAGCCGGCTGTTCGTCCAGGAGTCGGTGTACGACGAGTTCGTCCACAAGGTGACGGCGAAGGCGAAGGGGCGGCGGGTCGGGGACCCGTTCGAGGCGGGGGTCGAGCAGGGGCCGCAGGTGTCGCAGGAGCAGGCGGACCGGATCATGGGGTACATCGACGCCGGGAAGAGCGAGGGGGCGAAGCTGCTGACCGGCGGCGGGCGGGTCGGGGACCGCGGGTACTACGTCCAGCCGACGGTGTTCGCGGACGTGAAGGACGAGATGAGGATCGCCCGGGAGGAGATCTTCGGGCCGGTGATGAGCATCCTGAAGTTCAAGGACGCGGACGAGGTGATCGCCCGCGGGAACCGGACGGTGTACGGGCTGGCGGCGGCGGTCTGGACGCGGGACGTGAAGAAGGCGCTGCGGCTGGCGAACGGGCTGCGGGCCGGGACGGTGTGGGTGAACTGCTTCGACGTGTTCGACGCAGCCGCCCCGTTCGGCGGGTTCAAGATGTCCGGGATCGGGCGGGAGCTGGGGCAGTACGCCCTGCAGCTGTACACCGAGGTGAAGACGGTGACGATGGCGACGTGAGGCCGGCCCGATGGAAGCCGGGTACGGCGGTTGCGTATGAATGAGGGTGGACCCGCACCCACAGGAGACCCCGCGTGAGCACCCGCACCGCCGCCCCGGCCGCAGCCGGGACCGCCTTCCCGACCCGTATCGACATCCCCGCCGACGCCCGGGCCAAGCTGATCTCGCTGCTCAACCAGCGGCTGGCCGACACCTTCGACCTGATGTCGCAGACCAAGTTCGCCCACTGGAACGTGAAGGGGCCGAGCTTCTTCTCGCTCCACAAGCTGTTCGACGAGCTGGCCGACACGGTGGAGGAGCACGTCGACCAACTGGCCGAGCGGGTCACGGCCCTCGGCGGGGTGGCGATGGGGACCGCCCGGCAGGTCGCGGCGACGAGCCAGACGCCGGAGTTCCCCGCCGGGACGCACAAGGACATGGACGTGGTGCGGGCGATGGCCGACCGGTACGCGGCCGTCGGGAAGGCGACCCGGGCGGCGATCGACCAGTCCGACGGGCTGGGGGACAAGGACACCGCCGACCTGTTCACCGAGGTGTCCCGCGACCTCGACCAGGCCCTGTACTTCCTCGAAGCCCACCTCCAGGGGTGACCGGACCGCAGACCGTGGGGTGCGTCGAGCGAGTCTGCGAGCGACGACGCACCTGCGACCCCCGGTGCGTCGTCGGCCCGAAGCTGGCCTCGACGCACCCTCCACCTACACCAGCCGCCACACCAGCACGGCGAGCAGGACCACCGCCACGGCCGCCAGCACCAACACCCATCGCCGCAGGCTCCCGCCGGCGGGGGCGAGAAGCGCCCGCAACTCCGCCTCGGCCTCGTCGCAGGCCCGCACGAACCCGGCCCGGTCGTCGATCCGCTGGTAGTCCGCCTCGTGGACGATCTTGTTCCGCACGGTGGCGACGAACCGGAGCTTCTTCACCAGCGGCGGCGGGAGCCGGCCCTCCGCGCTCGTCACCTTCTCGTGCAGCCCCTTCCCGGCCGCCCCGGCCTGCGCCAACAGGGCCTCCAGCGCCTTCGCCCGGGTGACCGCCAGTTCCACGTCGCTCATCCGGTCACGCCGGGGGCATCAGGCGCGGGTTCGAGAACACCATCTTCCACGGCCGGACGGTCCACCGCAGGAACACCCCGGCGGCGTGGAACGGGTCGGCCCGGATCAGCTCCTCGGCCCCCTCCGCCGACTCCGCCTCGTAGATGATCAGTGCCCCGTACCCGTCCTCGAACGGGCCGGACGCGAACAACTGGTCCTTCTCGACCAGCGAGGTGAGGTACGCCCGGTGGGCCGGCCGGTGGGCGTTCACCAGCACCTGGTCCTGGCTGTACTCGATCACGGCGGCGTACTTCACCGGGTGCCCTCCGAGTCGCGGCCCGCGGGGACCACCGCCGGGACCGCCGCCGGGCACAGGGCGGCGTGCGCCGCGAACAGGGCGGCGGTGAACCCCACGTCCCCGAGCAGGGTGCCGGTGTAGAACGGCAGCCCGGCGGCGTACGAATGGAGCAGCCCGGCGAGCGAATCGTCATACGGCAGGGCGTGCTCGACCCAGCTCACGAAGTTCGACACGAGGAAGAACAGCAGGCTCGCCCCGACGGCGGTCGCCCCGATCCGGACCGGCGACCCGGTCCGCCGGAGCAGCGCCCAGCCGAGGACGGCGTACCCGGGGAAGTACAGGTACGACGGCGGGTACGGCTCCATCCCGGTCGTCAGGTAGACGACCGCATCTTTGAGGGCCAGCGCGAGGGCCGTCAGCCCCAGCCCTGGGAGCAGCCCGACCCGGGCGGCGGCGAACAGCCCGACCGCCCCGACGACCGACAGGTTCCACGGCTTGACGGCCGCCGGCAGGTCCGAGAACGCGAGCGACAGCAGCCCGGCGAGGAGGACGCCGGCGACGGCGAGGGCCAGGGCGGTCGGCCGGGATCGGGGGTTAGGGGGCGCGGGGTCGCCGGTCACGGCGGGCCTCCGGGGGTTGCGGGTCGACCGGGAACGGGTTCAACTTAGGCACCGCGCGGGCCGCCCGCAAGTCGGGTACAATGGCCGCGCCGCAGGGGGACACGACCATGAGTGCGGACCCGAAGACGTGGGACGACATGCGGATCGGGGTGCCGGGCGCCGGCACCGTACCCGTCCCGCCGGACCCCAACTACCTGGGGACCGGCGCGCCGGCCGACCCGGACCTCGAACTCCGCCCGGGGGAGACGGAACTCGGCCGGCCGCCGCAGGTGCCGGCCGACCTCGCCCCGCTCTCCCCCGAGGACCAGGCCCGGCTCCGGCTGCTCGACGAGGAGCAGGCCGCCCGGGAGATGGAGGAGGCCGACCTCCTCCTGAACGCCGACCCGACCGGCCTCGGCTGGCTCGGGTGGTTCGGGTCGCCGCTCGCCCTCGCCTTCCTGCTCGGGACGGCCGGGGTGTTCGGCATCTTCCTGTTCAACCAGACGGCCCAACTGCTGGCCGCGCTGGCCGCCGCCCCGGAGTGGGCCCGGTACACCGGGTACGCCGGCCTGGTCCTGTTCGGGGTGTGCGTCCTGTACGCCTTCCTCCGGTTCCTGGTGGTGTACTTCCGGCTGCGGGAGAACCGGCAGCTGCGGGTGAAGGGGATCGCGGAGCTGTCGAAGCGGACCCGGCTGCGGTGGCTGGCGGCCCGGAAGAACGCGGAGGCCCGGGCCCAGGTCGAGGGGTATCTGCGGGCGTACCCGCTCGACACCCCGGCGGACCGGAGGATGCTCGCGGCCCTCGGCCTGTCCGACGAGGCGCAGGGGCGGCTGCGGGTGGCCCGGCTGGACCTCCTGAACCCGGACAAGTTCGCCTCGACCGAGGAGTGGTTCGTCCGGTTCCGGGACTGGTTCCAGGCCGAGCTGGACGCCGCCGCCGAGGCCCGGATCAAGTACTGGGGGAGCCGGATCTGGGTGGTGACGGCGGTGTCCCCGAACGCGACCGTGGACTCGGGGGCGGCGCTGTTCTACGCGTTCTCGCTGCTGACCGACCTGTGCCGGGTGTACCACCTGCGGGCCGGGCGGACCGGGACGGCGGTGCTGTTGGGGCGGGTGTTCTTCAACGCGTACCTGGCCGGCCAGGGGGCGGAGTGGGAGAAGCTGGCCGAGGACCAGTACGACCAGCTGTTCCACGAGGCGATGAACCTGGTCGGGGTGGGGGTGAGCTCGAACGTGGTCGGGAAGCTGCTCGGGAAGGTCGGGGCGAAGGCGACGACCGGATACCTGAACCGGCTGCTGCTGGTGCGGCTGGGCCGGTACGCCGCCCGGCTGCTGCGGCCGGTGACGAAGGAGTGACCGGGCGAACCCCGACCGTCAGGGAGGGGGTGACGCCACCGAACCCGGGCGGACGTGGGACCCAGGCCGTTGGCCTGGGCTGAGGGAGGGCGCACCTTCGGTGCTCAGACTCTTCAGGCCCGAAGGGCCGGCCTCCCTCAGCCCAGGCCAACGGCCTGGGTCCCACGAACACGGCCCGGGTTCTCGTCCGCGCACCCCGTCGCTCACGCTCCGGGTTCGCCTACCCGGCCGGGTCGATGCCGAAGTCGCGGACGGTGAACAGCGGGCGGAAGTCGTACTTCGCCAGCGCCTCCCGCGCCCCCTGGAGGCGGTCGCAGATGCACACCACCCGCACGACCGTCGCCCCGACCGCCTCCACCACCTCGACCGCCTGCAGCACGCTCCCGCCGGTCGTCAGCACGTCGTCGATCACCACCACCTTGTCCCCGGCGCCCACCTGGCCCTCCAGCCGGTCCTTGTTCCCGTGCCCCTTCGCCTGCTTGCGGACGAAGAAGCCTTCCAGGTGCCGGCCGGCCCGGTGGTACGCCGTCAGGGCGGCCGCCGCCATCGGGATCGCCCCGACCTCCAGCCCGCCGATCGCCTGGAAGTCGAGGTCGGCGGTCGCCTCGTACAGCAGCTCGCCGAGCAGCGTGATCGCCTCCGCGTGGAACAGCACCCGCTTCGAGTTGACGTAGTAGCTGCTCTTCTTCCCGCTCGCGAGGGTGAAGTCGCCGAACTGCAGGGCCCGGTCGCGGAACAGTTCCTTCAGGCGGTCGCGGGGGGTCGGCATGGCGGTCGGGAGTTGTGTGTCGGGGGTCGCGGCGTTAGCCTCACGGTAAGTCGGCGGCCGCGCCCCGACAACCCACACCCCACGAACCACCATGTCCGACACCAAGACCTACACCGACGACGAGGTGCGGGCGAAGCTGCTCGAGCACGGGCTGGCCGACTGGCACCTCGAAGACGGGTGGCTGCGGCGGAAGTACAACACCGACGGGTGGCCGCAGACGCTGATGGCGGTGAACGCCGTCGGGTTCGTGTGCGAGGCCGCGTACCACCACGCCGACCTCGCGGTGACCTGGGGCAAGCTGTGGGTGAAGCTCAAGACCCACTCGGCCGGCGGGATCACCGACAAGGACTTCGAGGTCGCCCGGCGGATCGAGGACGTGGTCCTGTGGCGGCCCCCGGCCGGCGCCGCGTGCGCCCCCGGCAACCCCAAGCCGTTCGTGTTCAGTAAGTCGTGACCCCCGGCGAGCCGGGAGCGTGAGCGACCGGAGGCGACGACGTCCTCCGGTCGCTCACGCTCCCGGCTCGCCGTCAACCCCGAGCACCCCATGAAATCCCCACTCCCCGCGCTGCTCCTGTTCCTCGCGTCGGCCGCGGTCGCGGACGCCGGCCCGGTCGCCGTCACCGGCGGGAAGGCCGACCAGGCGAACGTCGTGGTCCGCACCCCGCTCCCGCCCGGCACCCCGGCCGGGGTCAACACCGTCGCCCTGTCCGGCGGGGCGACCGTCCCGGCCCAGGTGGCCGGCCCGGCCCAGACCGACGACCCGGCCGCCAAGCAGTACCTCGTGTTCGTCCTGCCGAAGCTGAAGGCCGGGGAGACGGTCACCGCCACCCCGGGGGTGGTCAACTACTTCGTCCAGCCGCCGCACTTCGAGTTCGTCGAGAAGGCCGGCGCCCCGACCGAGCTGGCGGTCGCGTCGGTGAGCGGGAAGCGGCCGGTGCTGCAGTACTTCAACCTGCCGCGCGACCCGAAGGACCACTACTACACGTTCAAGCCGTTCCACAACGTGTACGACCCGACCGACGGGAAGCTGATGCTCACCAATACGTCGAGCAAGAAGAAGGAGGACGGGCAATTCCCGCACCACCGCGGGCTGTTCTTCGGGTTCAACCGGATCACCTACGGCGACAACCAGACGGCCGACGTCTGGCACGGCACCAACGACGTGTTCAGCCAGCACGACACGATGGTGTCGAAGGAGGCTGGGGAGGTGCTCGGGCGGCACCGGTCGGCGATCTCGTGGCACGGGAAGGACGGCAAGACGTTCGCCACCGAGGAGCGGGAGGTGACCGCCTACGCCGCCGCCGGCGGGACGCTGCTCGACTGGAGCACGGTGCTGTCGACGAAGCTGGACAGGGTGCGGCTGGACGGCGACCCGCAGCACGCCGGGTTCCACTTCCGGGCGAACATGGAGGTGTCGAAGAACGGGAAGGAGAACACGTACTACCTGCGGCCGGACGGGAAGGGGAAGCCGGGGGAGACGCGGAACTGGGACGCGAAGGGGAAGAGCCCGGCGGCGGTGAACCTGCCGTGGAACGCGGTCAGCTTCGTGGCCGGGGGGAAGCGGTGGACGGTGCTGCGGGTGAACCACCCGGACAACCCCGGGGAGAAGCGGGGCAGCGAGCGGGACTACGGCCGGTTCGGCGACTACTTCGAGTACGACCTGGCGGCGGACAAGCCGCTGAAGCTGAAGTACCGGGTGTGGGCGCAGGAGGGCGAGATGACGGTGGAGCAGTGCAACGCGATCGCCGCCGCGTTCGTGAGCCCGCCGGCGGCGAAGGCCGTCGCGGGGAAGTGACGGCTGTTGAACCCGTGCCGCGGCGGGTGGTATCATCGACACATCCGCCGGGGCACGGGAGGATCGTATGGAAAAGGTCGTGATCGACTCCGACGGGCGGGTGAAGGTGGACGCGGTGAGCGCCGAGTTGGCGGTCACCGACGCGAGCGGGAAGACGCTCGCCTACGTCCTCCCGCCGGCCGTCTACCGGCGGGTGATGGAGGGGCGGGAGCCGACTGCGGAGGAGTTGGAGGCGGCGCGGAAGGAGTACCGCGAGCAGGGTGGCCTCTCGACGGCCGAGGCGATCGAGTTCGTCCGCACCGGCGGGCGGCCCGGCGGGGGCGGGACGTGAACACCCGGGTGGTCTGGCTCCGGTCCGCCCTCGCCCACGCGGCGACGGCCCACGACGACCTGCGCGAGGCCGGCGGGGACGCCGAGTCGATCACCCGGGCGATGGCCCGGATCGACACCCTCCTGCTCAACGACGCCCGCAACCAGGGGGAGTCGCGGGGGCCGGGCGAGCGCATCCTCACCGTCGCCCCGCTCACCGTCCGGTTCGAGATCCACGAGGATGAACAGGTCGTGGTCGTGCTGACCGCCGTGTACCGGCCGCGGGGCTGAGGAGGGAGCGATGGAGAGGATCGCGCTCGACGCCGACGGGCGGGTGAACCTCGACCGCGTCACCGCCGAGTTGGCGGTCACGGACGCGACCGGGAAGACGCTCGGCTTCTTCGTCCCGCCCCGGCATTATTACCGCATGATGCTCGCAGTGCTGGGCCGGCAGTCCGCGACGGACGGATTCGACGGGTCGCGTCAGTCCCACCCCGACGGGTGGACGACGGCCCAGGTTCTCGAGTACCTCGCCGAAGTCGAGCGGGAGTGGAAGGAGCGGCGGGGATGAGCCCGCACCCGACCTCTGGAGTTTCGACAATGCGGCTCGCCCTCTCCCTGATGCTCACCTTCCTCGCCGCCCTGGTCGTCGCCTGTGGAGGCGGGGGTGGGGGTGAGGCGACGCGGCCCGAGAACTGGACTACCGGCAAGGTTGTTTACCCCCCCGACCCGGCCCCGGCTCAGCCTCGAAACCTGAGTACCGTGCCGACCGCCGAGGGTCAGAAGTACCTCCGGGACAGGCTCGCTGAACTCGATGGGTTCAAGGACAAGGAGGACTTCCACTTCTACGGCTACAGTGCCCGTGGACCCTACAGCGCCTGGGGCAAGGCCGTCCTCGAGAAACCGCCCGCGGCGTACAGCTTCGACGAGGGGGTCGTGGCGGGGATGTTCTGGCAGATGGGGATGGAGTACCACAAGTCGAAGGGGGCCGAGACGAAGTACACCCGGCACGTTCGCGCAGAGATCGAAAGGCTGACCGCCACCCCCGCCAAGCCGGCCCCGATGAACAAGGACTGACCCCGGCGTTGGGGCGGGAACAGTCGAGCGCTGCCGTGGTCCGGCGGTGACACTCATTCGCCGAACGCCAGCGCGTGCAACTCCGCCGCTCGCCGCTCGATCAGCTCCCGCATCGCCAGCTTCGCCCGCCACTCCGCCGGGATCCCGTCCGCCCCGTAGTACGCCCCGGCGATCTGCCCGTACACCGCCCCGGTCGTGTCCGCGTCCTCGCCCAGGTTCACCACCGCCAGCGCCCCACTCCGGAAGTCGTCCGTCCCGTGGAACGCCCACAGCGCCGCCTCCAGCGTGTGCACCACGTACCCGCTCCCGCGCACCGCCGGCGGCTCCTTCACCTTGAATGACCCGCGGGCGATCTCCGCCACCCGCGAGGCCAGATGGTGCTCCAGCCAGCACGCCACCGCCGGCTCGTAAGCGTTATTCAGGATGTCGGCCTTCGGCAGCCCGGCGACGGCCGCCAGCAGCAGCCCGGCGAAGTACCGGCAGGCGTCGACGCACTCCGCCGCCCCGTGGGTGGTCCGCGAACTCTGCCCGGCCAGGTCGATCGCGACCGGCGGGTTCGCGGCGAACGCCAGCGGGGCCGGGGCGAGCCGCATCAGGCTGCCGTTCCCAGCCGAGCCGGGGCCGGTGTCGCCACAGAACGGCTCGTGGGTCTGCTTGAACCGGGCCAGCGCGCCGCGGGTGGCGTTCCCGATGTCGAAGCACCGGCCCTTCACGCTCAGGTGCCCGTCGAGCCACCACCGGCAGTACGTCTCGAGCTGATGGACCGGGTCGAACTCGCGCCGGGTGGCGAGGCTCTCGGCCAGGCACAGGGCCAGGCTCGTGTCGTCGGTCCACTCCCCCGGGGCGAGGTCGAACGGCCCGCCGCCGACCATGTCGGTCAGCGGCTCGAAGTTCCCGGGCATGCGGAACTCCAGCGTCGTCCCGAGGGCGTCCCCGGCGGCCAGCCCGAGCAGGGCGCCGCGGTACCGGTCGAGGGTGGTCATGCCCGCAGCCTACCGCCGCCGGGACTTCCCCGCCACCCCCGGCGACCTGGAAGAGAAGGGGTGAAGGGGTGAGGGGGTGAACGGGTGAAAAACCCAGCCCTGTCTTTTCACCCGTTCACCCCCTCACCCCTTCACCCCTTCACCCCTTCACCCCTTCTCTTCCAGAGCCACCCCCGGGCCGACCGCCCGGCCGCCGGGTATACTCCCCGGGTCCGCCCGGGAGCCGCCGCGATGCGCGACCCGACCCCGACCGCCGACCCCGACCCGCCCGCCCTGTCCGGCCCGCCGGAGGCCGCCGTCGCCACCCTCCCGGACGGCCGGGCCCGCGGCCCGGTCGCCCTCGTCCCGGACGGGGCCTCGGCCGCCGGGGACGGCGACCCGACCCCGTTCATCGCCCGCCGGGTCCGGCAGGTGTGCGTCCTGTTCCTGGTCGGGTACGTCGTGTTCCTCGGCCGGGAGTTGGCGTCCCCGGACCGCGGGGCGGTCCGCCTCGCCCTCCCCAGCTTCTACGCCGTCCTCCCGCTGCAACTGGCCCTCGTCGCGGTCATGTACACCGGGTGGCCGCGGACGATCCGCCGGGTCCGGGCGGTCGAGTGGGTCGGGCTGACCGCCCTGTGCGCGTTCCTCGGCGGGAACCAGTTCCGGTTCCTGGCCGACCCGGAGACCACCCGGCCGATGCACGAGTCGACGTCCGGCCAGATGCAGGTGCTGGTCGCGAACACCTGGCTGCTGCCGTGGATGGTGCTCATCATCGGGTACTCGGTGGTGGTCCCGAGCCCGACCCGGCGGGCGTTCGCGGTGGCCGTCCTGATCGCCCTGGTCCCGGTGGTGGTGACGGCCGGGGCGGTGGCCGTCAACCCCGGGCTGGACTGGGCCGACACCCCGATGCTGTTCACCACCGACGTCATCTGGGGGGCGATCGGGGTGTGGTTCGCGGCGTACGGGGCGCACCAGTCCGGGACGCTCCGGCGGCAGGCGGCCGAGGCCCGGCGGTTCGGCCAGTACCGGCTGACCCGGCGGCTCGGCGGCGGCGGGATGGGGGACGTGTACCTGGCCGAGCACCTGCTGCTGCGCCGCCCGAGCGTGGTCAAGGTGGTCCGGGCGGACCGGGCGAAGACCCCGGCGGTGCGGAAGCGGTTCGAGCGCGAGGTCCAGATCCTGGCGACGCTCACCCACTGGAACGTGGTCCAGGTGTTCGACCACGGGCACACCGCCGACGGCACCTTCTACTACGTGATGGAGTACCTGCCGGGGCTCGACCTGGAGAAGCTGGTGGCGCTGCACGGGCGGCTCCCGCCCGGGCGGGTGGTCCACCTCCTGCGGCAGGTGTGCGGGGCGCTGGCCGAGGCGCACGCGGCCGGGCTGATCCACCGGGACGTGAAGCCGGCGAACGTGATGGTGTGCCGCCGCGGGGGCGTCCCGGACGTGGCCAAGTTGCTCGACTTCGGGCTGGTCCTGGAGCGGGGCGGCGGGGCCGGGTCGGGGCCGCGGCTGACGGTCGACGGGTCGATCCTCGGGACCCCGCACTTCATGAGCCCGGAGCAGGCGGCCGGGCTCGCGACCGACCCGCGCGGGGACATCTACTCGGTCGGGGCGACGGCGTACTACCTGCTGTGCGGGGCCCCGCCGTTCGCCGGCACCGCGATGCAGGTGATCGCCGCCCACCTGCACCAGACCCCGCCCCCGCCGGCGGCCGTCCACCCGGACGTCCCGGTCGACCTGTCGGACGTGGTCGCCCGGTGCCTGGCGAAGACGCCGGCCGACCGGTACCAGAGCGTCGCCGAGCTGGACGCCGCCCTGGCCGCGTGCTGCTGCGCGACCGCGTGGTGCGCCGCCGACGCGGCCGGGTGGTGGAGGGACCGGGCGGTGTAGGGTGGGCCGAGCCGGCGCCTCGCCGGCGAGTCCCACCACGCCGCAGCCCCGGTGGGACTCGCCGGCGAAGCGCCGGCTCGGCCCACCCTACAAGACGCCGCCCGACCGCCGCGGTGTAAGCCCCGGACCGGCCGCCGGGTATCCCCGGAAACCCGGCGGGCACCCGGTTCCCATCTCCCCCCGCCCGCCTAATAATGGGTCGGCCCTTCGAGCCCTGTCGGACGGACCCCCATGCGCACGCTCCTGGCGATCCCGGTCTACAACGAGGCGAGGCACGTCCGGGACGTGCTCGCCGCCGCCCGCCGGTACAGCCCCGACATCCTCGTGGTCAACGACGGGTCGACCGACGGGACGGCCGCCCTCCTCGCCGCCGAGCCGGGCCTGCACCGGGTCGACCACCCGACCAACCGCGGGTACGGGGCGGCGCTGGCGTCGGCATTCGGGTACAGCCTGGCCCGGGACTTCGACGTGCTGGTGACGATGGACTGCGACGGGCAGCACGAGCCGGCCCGGGTGCCGGTGCTCTTGGAGGCGATCCACGACGCCGACATCGTGTCCGGGTCGCGGTACCTGCGCGACTTCCGCCAGGACTCGGCGGCCCCGACCGACCGGCGATTCATCAACGCGACGATCACCCGGGAGATCAACGCCCGGTACGGCCTCGGGCTGACGGACGCGTTCTGCGGGTTCAAGGCGTACCGCCGGGAAGCCCTGGAGAAGCTGCGGATCACCGAGACCGGGTGGGGGATGCCGTTGCAGCTGTGGGTGCAGGCGGCGCGGCAGGGGCTGCGGGTGAAGGAGATCGGCGTGCCGCGGCTGTACCTCGACCCGACCCGGGCGTTCGGCGGGGTGATGAACGACCCGGAGAAGCGGCTGGCGTACTACCGCGGGGTGCTGGCGGCGGCCGAGCGGGACGTGCTGCCGGGTCTGCCGGCGGCCACCCCGGTGGCGTGCCCGGGTGTGTGTTGATGGCGACGTTCCGCGCGCCGGCCGGGGACGGCGAGGTGCTCGCCGTCCCGGACTTCGCGGAGGTGCCGCGGCTGGTGGCGGAGAACCGCCGGCGGCTCGCCCGGCCGGACGTGGTGGTCGGCGGGCTGCCGCTGCCGGAGCTGCGGGCGCTGGCCCGCCGCGAGGCGCTGAACCTGGCCGATGGCGGGCGAACCGCGACCGTCAGGGAGCGGGTGTTCGGGGGCGGACACCCGCTCCCTGACGGTCGCGGTTCGCCCGCCCCCTTGCTGCTCGCCGGGCACCAGCCCGAGTTGTCGCACCCCGGCGTGTGGGTCAAGAACTTCGCCCTGAACGGGCTCGCGAAGAAGGTCGGCGGCGTCCCGCTCCACCTCGTCGCCGACACCGACACGCTCAAGACCGCCTCGCTCCGCCTACCCGTCGTTCGCGGGCCGAAGGCCCACCTCGAAGCCGTCCCGTTCGACACGTTCGCCGGCGAGGAGCCGTTCGAGACGCGGCGGGTGATCGACGCGGACCTATTCCGCAGCTTCCCCGACCGGGTCGCCCCGCGGTCGGCGGGCTGGGGCTACCGGCCGCTGCTGCCGGACGCCTGGCGGGGCGGCGGCCGGACCGTCGGCGAGGCGTTTACTGCGATGCGGCGGGACCGCGAGCGGGCGTGGGACTGCGACAACCTCGAACTGAGTGTCAGCCGGCTGTCACAGACGGAGGCGTTCGCCCGGTTCGCCTTCCACATTCTCGGCAACCTGCGGCGGTTCCGGGAGGCGTACAACGCCGCCGTCCGGGCGTACCGGAACGCGAACGGCATCGACAGCAAGAACCACCCGGCCCCGGACCTGGCCGACGGCGAGGCCCCGTTCTGGGTCCGCACCGCCGCCGGGCGGCGCGAGCGCGCCACCGCGGCGAGCGACCTCCGGTCGCTCCGCCCACGCGCCCTGACGCTCACCCTGTTCGCCCGCGTCTGCCTCGGCGACTTCTTCGTCCACGGGATCGGCGGCGGGAAGTACGACGAGGTGACCGACGCCATCGTCCGCGACTACTTCGGCCTCGAACCGCCCGCCTACCAGGTCCTCTCCGCGACGCTCCACCTGCCGCTGCCCGCCTTCCCGTCCACGCCCGACGACCTGACGCGGGCCGAGCGCCGGGTCCGCGACCTCCACTGGAACCCGCAGCGGCACCTGCCGCCGGAGATCGCCGCACGGAAGGCGGCACTCGTCGCGAGCGAACCCCCGGTCACCGACCGCGCCGCCCGGCGGGCGTGGTTCCGTGAGCTGCGGCGGGTGACGGAGGAGTTGCGGCCGCTCGCCGCCGACCAAGTGCCGTCGGCCGAGGCGGAACGGGAGCGGGTGCGGGCGGAGGTGGCGGCGAACGCGGTGCTGCGGCGGCGGGACTACGCCTGGGTGCTCTACCCCGAGGCGGCGCTGCGGCCGTTCCTCCGGCGGTTCCTCGACGTTTAGCCGCGACGCGGAGTCTGCGGAGCGGAGCGCGGGCGCGTCCGCCGCGCTCCGCTCCGCAGACTCCGCGTCGCGGCTAAACGGGGGTGGTCACTTCCGGTTGACGAAGCTCGCGACCGCCGCCTTCAGGATCTCGTCGATCTTCTCGTCGGTCAGGCCGTCGGCCTTCGGGAACCGCCACGGCTCCCCGACCCGCCGCATCCGGTTGTACACGATGACCGTCACCTCGTCGTCCCCCACCCCCCACGCGGCCAGCGCCTTGGACTTGTACCCGGCCAGCCCGAACGGCACCCCCGACACCCCGCCCAAGGCCCGGGCCAGGTTGCCGACCGACTCGACCCGCTCGACCCGCCGCTCGTCGTCCGGGTACTCCTTGTCCTGCTCCACCTTCTCCTCGACCTCGGTCCCGTCCGGGAGCTTCTTCTTGACCGTCACCCTCTTCGTCGGGTCCGTCGGCCCCCCGCCCTCGTCCTTGAAGTCGAGGTTCAGGAACGCGACGAACCCGGACAGCTTGTCCGACCGGTACTTCGGGACCAGGGCGTTCAGCCGGGTGGCCAACTTCGCCACCCCGCTCTCCGGCCCCAGGTCCTTCGCGTCCGGGCGGACGAACACCGCCACCACCGGGTTCAGCCCGTACTCGCACACCAGGCAGTGGATCTTGTTCGGCCGGTTCTTCGGGTTCGGCACGTCGTTCCCGTTCTTGTCCTTGAGCGGGGTCCCGTCCGGGTTCTCCAGCGGCTTGAACCGGGCGTCGGTGACCAGGAACATGCGGAACGCGGACGGGACCGCGTCCGGCGGGACCGGGACCTTGTCGGTCGCCGCCGGGTCCTGCCCGCCGGCGGTCAGCCCGGCGGCGAGGACCAAACCGATTGCTGCGATCCGTGTTCGGGCCCGCATCGGGGCGCCCTCCGGGTGGGGACACACCCCTTCAGGGTGACGGGTCCGGCCGGAAAGGTCAAGCCGGCCGGGCGGTTAACCCTTGCCCCCGGCCGCCGCCCCCCGGTATCCTCAACCTGACCCGCGCACCTCGCCCGCCGCCCCGGAGCGTCCCACCCGCCATGGCCGTCGAACTCCGCTGCCCGAAGTGCGAGGCGAGGCTCCGCCTCCCGGCCGACCCCGACCCGGACGCCGAGGTCGAGTGCCCGAAGTGCGAGCACGTCTTCGTCCCCGAGCCGGCCGCCGTCCCGGCCGGGGAGAAGCCGCGCAAGAAGAAGGCGGCGGCCGACGACGGCGGCGGGGCGGGCGCGGACGCGCCGCCGAGGAAGAAGAAAAAGAAGAAGGCGGCCGACGGGGCGAAGGGCCAGGCGGCCCCGCCGGCCGACGCCAAGGGGAAGGGGCCGAAGAAGCGGAAGGCGAAGAAGAAGAAGACCCCGCCGGCAGTGATCGCCGGGCTGGTGGTCGGGGTGCTGATGGTGGTCGGGCTGGTGTCCGGGGTGTTCATCTACTTCCTGACCAAGAAGTCGTCGTCCCAGGAGATCATGAGCTACCTGCCGGCCGACTGCGACGAGGTGGTCGGGGTGAACCTCGGGCACCTGCGGAAGTACCCGGGGTTCTACGAGACGTGCAAGGGGCAGATCGAGCCGACCGGGTTCCACGAGGCCGGGACGGTGTTCGCCAAGGCCCTCGGGGGGGAGTTCGACACCACCGTCGACTACGTCGTCCAGGGGGTCGGGTCGTCCGGCGGGAAGGCGATCGGGGCGACGGTGTTCCGGACCGTCGAGGAGTTCGACCCCGGGGCGCTGGCGAAGATCAAGGGGGCGAAGAAGTACACCCTGGCCGGGGTCGACTACTACACCGTCCCGGACGTGCCGAAGCTCGGGTACCCCGGGCTGCGGGTGTTCGCCCCGACCAACCGGCTGGTGGTGTTCTGCCCCGGGGACATGCCGGAGGCGGCGTTCAAGTCGGCCCTGACCGGGAACAAGGACGACCCGGAGAAGGCGGTGTACGCCCGGTCCGGCCAGCTCGGGAAGGCGGTCAGCCGGGGGACGGTGTGGCAGTTCGTCCTGTACGGCCGGGCGTACAAGCCGCCGGCCCCGCCGAAGCCGCCGGAGGGCCAGGGCGGGGGGGACGACGCGGACACCCTGCTCAAGCAGGACATCGCCAAGGTGCTCGCCGGGTCCCAGGGGTACGGGCTGAAGGCCAGCGTCGGGTCCCGGGACATCCGCGGGGAGTGGGTCACCTGGTACAAGGACGCGGACGCCGCCACCGAGGCGCGGAAGACGTGGAAGGAGAAGGACTGGGTGAAGGACGAGGAGGCGCCCAACCCCCGGTACTGGCGGAGCATGTCGTACAAGAGCGGGCTCGGGAAGACGGCCGAGAACGTGATCAAGGACGGGCTGTCGTTCCGCGCGTCCGGGGAGCTGTTCATCATCCGCACCGAGGCCGAGACCAAGCTCCTCCAGCAAGGGGTCGGGACCCTGGTCGGGCAGTTCACCGCCCAGCCGGCCCAGAACTAGCCGGCGAGCCCGGGAGGGCGAGGCTCCTGCCGAGCCGGAGCCACACGGCTCGGCAGGAGCCTCGCCCTCCCAAAACCGCCCCGCCGGCCCCTACAATCCCGGTGTGACCCCCGACCCCCCCGCGGCGTGGCCGCCGCCCGCCGCCCCGCTCGCCGTCCTCGTCAGCGGCGGGCTGGACAGCGCCGTCCTGCTGGCCGAGGCCGCCCGGGCGTACCCGGCCGTCGTCCCGCTGTACGTCCGCACCGGCCTCGCCTGGGAGGGCGTCGAGCGGCAGCACCTCGACCGGTTCGTCCGGGCCCTCGCCGCCCCGGCCGTCCGCCCGGTCGTGACCCTCGAACAGCCGGTCGCCGACCTGTACGGCGACCACTGGAGCCTCACCGGCGTCGGCGTCCCGGCCGCCGGCACCCCGGACGAGGACGTGTTCCTCCCCGGCCGGAACGTCCTGCTGCTGGCCAAGCCGCTCCTGTGGTGCCACCTCCACCGGGTGCCCGAGGTCGCGCTCGCCCCGCTCGCCGCCAACCCGTTCCCGGACGCCACCCCCGAGTTCTTCGCCGCCCTCGCCGGGGCGGTCAACCGATCGGTCGGCGGGTCGGTCCGGGTGCTCCGGCCGTACGCCGGGCTGCACAAGCCGGACGTGATCCGCCGCGGGGCCGGGCTGCCGCTGGGGCACACCCTGTCGTGCATCCGGCCGGCCGGCGGCGGGCACTGCGGGCGGTGCAGCAAGTGCCACGAGCGGCGGGTCGCGTTCGCCGAGGCGGGCGTCCCGGACCCGACCGCTTACGACTCGGCCCCGTAGAGCAAGCGCCCTCGCTTGCCCCGAATGTGGGTCAGCGAGGGCGCTTGCCCTACGACCGGAGACACCCCATGTTCCGCGTCACCAAAGAGATCCACTTCTGCTACGGCCACCGGCTGCTCGACTACGCCGGGAAGTGCCGGAACCTGCACGGGCACAACGGGAAGGCGGTCGTCACCCTGGAGGCCCCGGGCCTCGACGCCCTCGGGATGGTCGCCGACTTCGGGGACATCAAGCGGACCGTCGGGGCGTGGATCGACCAGGCCCTCGACCACCGGATGATCCTCCGCCGGGACGACCCGGCCCTGCCGGAGCTGCGGCGGCTCGGCGAGCCGGTCGTCGTCCTGGACGTGAACCCGACCGCCGAGAACCTCGCCCGGCTGATCTTCGACCGGGCGGCCGAGCAGGGGCTGCCGGTGACCGAGGTCACCCTGTGGGAGACGGAAACCTCGTTCGCGACGTACCGCCCGTCGGAAGAGAAGGGGTGAGGGGGTGAGCGGGTGAAGGGGTGACAAGACACACTTGGTTTTGTCACCCCTTCACCCGCTCACCCCCTCACCCCTTCTCTTCCGACCCCCCGCCCGGCGCCAACATTCTCCCGCCACGGGTGTTCGGTTCGTTGACAGCCGGCGGAGGGGGATGATACGTTGAACCCGTCGGCCCGCCGCCCGATCTAACCGTCCGACCCGGCGGGCCGCCGGCACGTCACACCGCCGAGGCAGGGGGACACCCGACCATGGCAGCACCGAAGGGCGTCTGGGGCATCGACATCGGGCAGTGCGCCCTCAAGGCCCTCCGCCTCGAGCTGGTCGACGGCAAGCCGACCGCCACCGCGTTCGACTACGTCGAGCACGCCAAGATCCTCACCCAGCCGGACGCCGACCCGGACGCCCTGATCCGCGAGGCCCTGGAGAAGTTCCTGTCCCGGAACTCCGTCCGCCTCGACCACGTCGTCGTCGGGATCGCCGGCCAGTCCGGCCTGGCCCGGTTCGTCAAGCTCCCGCCGGTCGAGGAGCGGAAGATCGCCGAGATCGTCAAGTTCGAGGCCAAGCAGCAGATCCCGTTCCCGCTGGAGGAGGTCGTCTGGGACTTCCAGAAGGTGTCCGGCGGGGAGGCGGTCGACGGGTTCGCCCTGGAGACCGAGATCGGCCTGTTCGCCATGAAGCGGGACGTGATCTCCAAGAACCTCGGGTACTTCGACGCCGCCAAGGTCGAGGTCCACACCGTCCAGATGGCCCCCCTCGCCCTGGTCAACTTCGCCACCTACGAGACCCTCAAGAAGGGCGGCACCAACCCGGCCGACGGGACCGGCACCGACCCGGCGGCCGCCCCGGCCGAGGACGACGCCCCGAAGGGGAAGAAGCGGTGCGCCGTCGTCATGGACATCGGCACCGACGCCTCCAACCTGATCATCACCGACGGCGGGAAGATCATCTGGCAGCGGCCGATCCCGCTCGGCGGGAACCACTTCACCCGGGCGCTGACGAAGGAGCTGAAGCTCACCTTCGCCAAGGCCGAGCACCTGAAGCGGAACGCGGCCAAGTCCCCCGAGATGGCCAACATCCTGCGGGCCATCAAGCCGGTCCTGACCGACTTCGTCGGCGAGGTCCAGCGGTCCCTCGGGTACTTCACCAACACCCACCGGGACGCCCACGTCGCGTACCTGGTCGGGCTCGGTAGCGCGTTCAAGCTCCCCGGGCTGCAGAAGTACCTGGCGGACAAGCTGTCGCTGGAGGTGAAGAAGCCGGCCCGGTTCGACCGGCTCGGCGGCGAGGGGGTCCCGGCCGACCCGCTGTTCCAGGAGAACCTCCTCACCTTCCCGGTCGCCTACGGGCTGGCCCTGCAGGGCCTCGGGGAGGCCCGGCTGAACACCAACCTGCTGCCGCACGAGATCCGCACCGACCGGATGATCCGGGCCAAGAAGCCGTACGCGGTGGCGGCCGCGGCGATGCTCCTGATCGGCACCGCCGGGCTGGCCTGGGGGTTCGCCCAGGACTACAAGGCGGCGAAGGACCCGGCGATCGAGAAGGCCGAGAAGGCGGCGGCCGACGCCGTCGCCGCCCACGGCCAGCAGGAGGGCAAGTACAGCACCAAGGAAGGGGAGGTGAAGCAGACCCAGACCCTGGTCAAGGCGATCCTGGCCGGGCAGGAGGAGCGGCTGAACTGGGCCCGGTTCTTCGAGGTCCAGACGGCCGCCATGCCCCGGCCCGGTCCGCGGGACCAGGGCGGGAACCTGACCGACAAGGACCAGGTCCAGCTGTGGCGCGGGGAACTCGACGCCGGGGTCAAGGCGTACGAGTGGTTCGTCGGCCGGATGCGGACCGGGGTGCCGTACGAGCAGGCCCTGGCGGACGCCATGTCCGGCCACCCGAAGAACCTCGCGATGGTCAACGTGGAGGTCGTCCACACCCGGTGGGTGACCAACCCGAAGGCGTTCCTGGAGGCCGCCGACACGGCCGCCTACGGGGACCCGACCAAGGGCGGCGGGCGGCTGATCGCCAAGGACATGAAGGACGACGAGAAGGTGATGAGCGCCGAGAAGAACCGGGTGGTGCCGGACTGGAAGGGGCCGGAGAACGAGGGGGCGTGGGTGGTCGAGATCCGCGGGTACACCGACCACAAGGACGGCCCCCGGGTCCTCCGCGACGCCCTGATCCGGAACCTCCAGAAGGTCGACCAGTTCGCCGGGCAGGGCGAGGCCACCGTCCTGAACGAGAAGGGCGAGCCGGTCAAGGTGAAGGGCGAGGACAAGGTCAAGCAGTTCATCGTCGGCGTCCCGGACCCGGTCAAGGGCCGGGTGTCCCACCCGTTCGTGTTCGCCACCTGGCAGGCCGACGAGGCGGCCGCCAACACCTTCCGGTACATCAACCAGTCGCAGCTGGACCGGCTCCTGTCCCCGGCCGGCGGCGCCGCCGTCCCCGGCCGGCCCGCCGCACCGGTCGGCCCGGTCGACGACGGCAGCGGGGTCCCCATCACCGGGGCCCCGGCCGGGTCCCTCGGGCCGGACTGGAAGGGGCTGGGGAGCTCCGGCGGGACCGCCCCGGCCCAGACCGGGCCGAACACCCCGGCCACCACCCCGACCCCCGGGGACAAGGACAAGAAGGAGGTCGTCGTCGACCGCCGGCGGTGGGAGTTCGTGGTCATGATGCTGTGGCGGGAGCCGACCCCGTCCACCCCGCCCGGGTCGCTCGCCCCGCCGCCGGACGCGGGCGGCGGGCCGGGCAACCCGAACGACCCGGGGGGCGGCCCGGTCCGCCCGGTCGGCCCGCCCCCGAAGACCGGCTGACCCCGACCGAACCCGCCCCGGGCGCGCCCGCCCCGCGCCCGCCCCCCGAACCACCCCCGAACCCCTGCCGGGTCCGCCGCACATGAAGAACGACGCGCTGAAGAAGCACCACTTCTGGATCCTCCTCGGGGTCGTCCCGCTCCTCGTCCTGATCGCGGTGGTGATGGTCACCTCCGGGGTCGGGGACGACACCGCCAAGGCCCGGGAGAAGACCGAGGCCGCGGTCAAGAACATCGCGGCCAAGCAGAACCCGAAGTCCGACGCCCTGATCGGCAAGCTCGAGGGCCAGGTGAGGGAGGTCGGCGGCCGGAAGCAGGACCTGTGGAAGGCGAACTGGGACCGGCAGAAGGACCTGTACACCTGGCCGAACTCCCCGCGGCTCAAGGCGGTGGAGCAGCTGAACCTGAAGTTCGGGGCCCCGATCCCGAACGACGACTTCCAGTACGGCGAGTTCAAGAAGCCGGAGGTGTACCTGGCCGAGTTCTCGGCCGCCGCGGTCAAGACCCCGGGCGCCCTCCCGCCGGACTTCAAGGGGATGGCCGACACCATCGCCCCGACCCAGTTCAAGGGCGGGTGGCGGTCCGTCCTCCGGTACGTCGACCCGTTCCCGGTCGAGGCCGAGCTGACCAGCGAGCAGATCTGGCTCCTGATGGAGGACATCTGGGTCCAGCGGTCGCTCCTCGACGCGGTCCGGTCGGTGAACGCCCAGATGGCCCGGTTCGACCGGGTGAAGTACGAGAAGGACGGTCAGACGATCGACGACCCGGACCCGAAGGGGTCCGCCAAGGACCCGCTCCGGCGGAAGTTCAAGAGCCGGGTCTGGGAGGTCGAGCTGGAGGTCGCCGAGAAGGACGGGAAGAAGTCCCTGACCGGGCGGCTGACCAACCACACCGACCGCCTCCAGCTGACCGGGGTCGGGAGCACCATGGTCCTGAAGGTGTGGCTCCAGCCGGACGCCCCGGGGGTCGAGCCGTTCGTGTTCAAGATCCTGGGGAACGAGTTCGTCCCCGGCCGCGGGGCGGTCAAGGCGGACGGGAAGACCCCGGCCAACGTGTTCGACATCACCCCGCTGGACGACCACATCCTGCCGGTCACCGCGACCGTGGCCGAGATCTACAAGGTCGAGCAGGTGTTCGACGCCCGCACCGTCCCGGTCCGCCGGATCGAGGCGATGCGGCTCGGCAAGACCGACAGCCGGTACGCCGCCCTCCAGGCCAACCTGCTGACCCCGAAGTTCCCGGCCTGGCAGGAGCCGAAGACCGACCCGGCCGCCACCACCGCCCTGCCCGGGGCGGACGGGGCCACCTCGACCACCACCCGGCCGGCCGACCCGACCGTGACCGACCCGGCCGGGGGCGAGAAGGGCGACAAGTCGCTCGAGGCGGTGGTGAACGGGAACAAGAAGCGGTACGTCGAGGTGACCGATAACGTCCGGCGGATGCCGGTCGGGGTCGTCCTGCTGGTCGACCAGGCGTACCAGCAGGACGTGATGCTGGCGTTCGCCAACTCCCCGCTCCGGTTCCAGGTCACCCAGGCGACCTGGGCCCGGTACCGGCTCGGGATGGGCGGGCTCGGGACGGCCGGGTCCGCCGGGCCGGACGACGGCGGCGGGGTGCAGTCGAGCGGCCCCGGGGTCATCGGGGAGGGGCTCCGCGGGTCCGGGGGCGGCGGGTTCCGCGGCGGGCCCGACTTCGACGGCGGCCGCCCACCGTTCCCGGGGTCCGGGCCCCCCGGGTCGGTGCCGGCCACCGGGCCGGGGACCGTGTCCGAGTCCCAGCTCACCTCCGGGATGATCGAGCTGAGCGTGTACGGGATCGTCTCGCTGTACGAGAAGCCGGACGCCCCGGGGCCCGAGGCCCCGAAGGACGGCAAGGACCCGAAGGACGCGGCCGGCCCCGGGCCGAAGGGGGCGAAGCCCCGCCGCCGCCGCTGACCGCCCGGACCAACGCCCGCCCGCCGCCCGCGTTCTCGATACCGCGGGGCGGCGCCCGAGACACCGCACAGCCGGAGGACGGACATGGCGAAGGGGAAGTCGGCCCCCAGGGCGGGGCTGAAGAACGTGATGCTGGCGAAGGGGGAGTACCTCGCCATGGGGGTGGCCGGGGTGGTCCTGGCGCTGCTCCTGGTGTGGGGGGCGTCCCGGTGGTCCGGGGCGAAGGACCCGACCGAGACGGTGAAGTCCCTGGAGGGGAAGGCCCGGACCGTCCACGACCAGATCCGCAACCCACAGGTCGACGACAACGACCCGCTGATCCCGAAGATCGACGACGTGTTCAAGAAGCCGTACCGGTTCGTGACCGCCCCGGTCGGCGCGTTCCCGCTCACCGGCCCGCAGTTCGACCCGATCGCCAAGCCGGACACCAAGCGGGACCGGCCGCAGGTGCTGAAGATCGAGCGGTACCAGGCGGACCTCGTCCGCGGGGCGATGAAGGGGTACGACGTGGTCTTCGACCAGGACGGGACCCCGACCCGGATCGGGATGGTGGTGGCCCGGCAGGTCGGGCCGCAGGACCGGGCGGCCCTGGAGAAGCTCGGCAAGAACATCGAGAAGCGGGTCGGCGGCAAGGCGGCCCCGGTCCCCCCGCCGCCGAAGGTCGGCGACGGGATGGGGGGGGTGGCCGACGGCGGCCGCGGCCCGGGCGGCGGGTTCGACACCACCGCCCAGCGGGTCGAGCTGGGGATCGACTACGTCCCGATCGCGGAGCTCGGCCGGGCCCTGACGGAGGGGAAGAAGGTCCCGGCGGCGGCCGTCGTCCCGCTCCGGATGATCGTGCTCAACGCCGAGGTCCCGTACCGCCGGCAGGTGGACGAGATCCGCCGGGCGCTGCGGCTGCCGAGCTACCAGGAGGCCCAGCGGTGGGGCCCGATCTACGACGGGTACGAGATCCAGCGGCGGGTCACCCGGGCCGTCCCCGGGGGGAAGCCGGACGTGATCCAGGACTGGCCCCCGGACCTGAAGCCGAACTACGACTTCGAGGCCCTGTACGCCGACCTGATCGCCCGCCGGAAGTTCGAGGACGGGTGGGAGCTCGACTACCTGTCGTACTTCATCCGGTACGACATGGCCCTGGCCCTGCCGCTCCCGAAGCTGGTCCTCGGGTCGTACCCGAACCTGAAGCTGGAGGGGATCAACGCCACCATCGAGGCCCTGAAGAAGTCCCAGCTCACCCCGCCCCAGCAGTCCGAGCTGGAGAAGCAGTTTCTGTCCCGGCCGCCGCGGAACGACCTGTACCGGCCGGTCAACCCGGTTCAGACCGGCGGGTTCCTCGCCGGGGCCGACGGCGGGCGGCCGATGGGCATGCCGCCGGCGATCGGCCCGGTCCCGCCGGTCGGCCCGCCGCCGAAGGCCGTCCCGGTCCGGCCGGGGGACCAGCGGAACCAGGAGGCCGCCCCGCCGGTCGAGATCGACCAACTGCTGCTCCGGTTCGTCGACGTCGATGTCCGCCCCGGGTACACGTACGAGTACCGGGTCCGGCTGCGGATGCTGAACCCGAACAAGGGGATGGAGAAGGACGTGGCGAACCCGGCCTACGCCCGGGACGAGATCCTGTACAGCCCGTGGGCCCAGATCGCCGACGCGATCACCGTCCCGCCGGAGGCGCACCAGTACGCGGTCGACCCGGCGGCGTACCGGTCCCGGCTGGAGAAGGAGTTCCCGGCGAAGGAGGACAAGCCGCTGTTGGACCGGCTCCAGGCCCGGGACAACCAGGTGGTGGTCGAGCAGCTGGCGTGGCTGGAGCAGGTGCGGACGGACGCCGGCGGGAAGCGGGAGCCGATCGGGACGTGGGTGGTGGCCGACGTCCCGGTCGGGCGGGGCGAGTGGGTCGGGCGGAAGCAGTACGTCAAGCTCCCGGTCTGGTCGAGCGAGAACAACAAGTACGTCCTCCGGGAGGTGCCGGACAAGCTGGTCATCGGGAAGCGGGAGTTCAGCCCGCGCGGCTGGCTCATGGACTTCTCGGCCGACAAGTCGGTGCTGGTGGACTTCGAGGGCGGGCGGGTGACGACCGCCCGGCCGGGCCGGGCCGCGGTCACCGAGGACGCGGCGGTCGAGATGCTGATCGTCCGCCCGGACGGGAGCCTGGTGGTCCGGAGCAGCGAGGCGGACGAGCGGGACGACCGGAACAGGGGGTTCCGCCCGCGGGTGGTGTCCGAGTGGGAGAAGTGGGTGCAGTCGATCGAGAAGCAGCGGACCGATGACAAGAAGGGTGAGTTCGACCGGAAGGACCCGAAGAACTGACCGCGGCCCGACGCCGGGGCGGTTCGGGGTGCGGGGCCGGGTGACACCACCCGGCTCCGCACCCCGAACCGCCCCGGCGTCGACGCTTTTTGCCCTCCCGCCGGCGCCGCCCCCGCGGTATACCTACGCCCCCCACGCCGACGCGACACGGAGGTCGCCATGCGGGACCGCGCCGCCCTGCTCGCCCTGTCCGCCGCCCTGACCCTGCCGGGCCTCGGGGCGGCCAGCCTGTGGGACGTGGACGAGGGGGTGAACGCCCAGGCCGCCCGCGAGATGCGCGAGGCCGACTCCTGGGTCGTCCCGACGTTCAACTACGAGCTGCGGACCGCCAAGCCGGTCCTGCTGTACTGGCTCCAGCGGGCCAGCTACGCCGCGCTCGGGGTGTCCGAGTGGTCGGCCCGGCTGCCGTCGGCCGCCGCCGGGTGCCTGGCCGTGCTGCTCGTGTACGGACTCGCCCGGCGGATGTTCGGCCGGGCGACCGGGCTGTTGGCCGGGGTCGCGCTGGCGTCGGCCCCGCAGTTCGCCGTCCTGGCCCGGGCCGCCACCCCGGACGCCACCCTGCTCTTCTTCACCGCCCTGACGTACCTCGCGTTCTGGGCCGGGCACCGCGGCGGCGGCCGCGGGTGGTGGCTCCCGACCGCCGCCGCGTGCGGGCTGGCGGTGCTGACCAAGGGGCCGGTCGGGGTGGCCCTGCCGGGGGCCGTGATCGCCCTGTACTTCGCGTGGAACCGGGAGCTCGGCCGGCTGCTCGACCGGCGGGCGGCGGCGGCCGGGCTGGTGTTCCTGCTGGTGGCCGGGCCGTGGTACGCCCTGGTGGCGGTCGAGACGCGCGGGGAGTGGGTGCGGGCGTTCGTCGGGACCGAGAACCTGAACCGGTTCCTGTCGCCGATGGAGGGGCACCGCGGGCCGGTGTGGTTCTACCCGGCGGCGGTGCTGGGGATGTTCGCCCCGTGGAGCGTGTTCCTCGTCCCGGCGGTGTGGTACGGGGTGAAGGGGGCGCGGCGGGCACCGGCTCCCTCGGTACTCGGTACTCAGCACCCGTCACACATCACGCAGCCGGACCCGGTCCCGGCGGACGTGCGGGCGCACCGGTTCCTCCTCTGCTGGGCCGGGGTGTACCTGGCGTTCTTCTCGGCCGCCGCGACCAAGCTGCCGAACTACGTGTTCCCGCTGTACCCGGCCCTGGCGGTGCTGACCGCCCGGTTCCTGGTCCGGTGGCGCGAGGGGGCGGTGGCGGTGCCGCGGTGGGTGATGCCGGCGGCGGCGGCCGGGGTGCTGCTGGTCGGGGTCGGGGTGGCGGGCGGGCTGCTGTACGCCGACCGGGTGTTCCCCGGGGTCGGGGCGTTCGCCCTGCTCGGGCTGGTCCCGGTGCTCGGGGCGGGGGTGATGGCGTGGCGGCTGCGGCGGGGCGACCGCGGCGGGGTGGTGGCGGCGGCGGCGGCGGCCGCGGTGCTGTTGGTCGGGGCGGCGGCGGCGGCGGTGCCGGTGCTCGACCGGCAGAAGGCCCCGCGGGACCTGGTGCGGGAGAGCGGGGCCGGCGACCCGGGCCGGGACGTGCGGGTGGCGGCCCTCGGGTGGTTCCAGCCGAGCGTGGTGTTCTACACCGGGCGGGAGGTGGAGCGGCTGCCGACGGCGGAGGCGGCGGCCCGGTTCCTGGCGGTCCCGACCCCGGGGTACCTGTTCGTCCCGGCGGCGGTGTGGGAGCGGCTGGCGGCGGCGGTCCCCGGCCCGCACCGGGTCGCCGCCCGGCACTTCGACTTCCTGAAGAACTGCGACGTGGTGGTGGTCACCAACGCCCCGTGACGTACCCTCGGCGGTGGGGGACGAGTCTCCGACCCGGGGTGCCCGATGCGCGCCGCGCTGTGCCTGTTCGCGTTCACCGCGGCCGCCGGCCGGGCCGACGACTGGCGGCCGCTGTTCAACGGCAAGGACCTGGCCGGGTGGCGGGCGAACAACGACCCGGAGTCCTTCGCCGTCAAGGACGGCGTCCTCCGCGTCCAGGCGTCCGGGCCGACCAGCGCCCACCTGTTCTACGTCGGGGACAAGAAGGACGGGTTCGAGACGTTCAAGAACTTCGAGCTGGAGGTGACGTGCCGGGCCGAGCCGGACTCGAACGGCGGGATCTTCGTCCACACCGACATGACCACCCGGGACGCCCAGAAGCACCTCGCCAAGGGGTACGAGGTGCAGCTGAACAGCACCGCCAAGGAGAAGCGGAAGACCGGCAGCCTGTACGCGGTCGTCGACCTGGACAAGTCCCCGGTGGACGAGACGAAGTGGTTCACCGTCCGGGTCGTGGTGAGGGGCAAGCGGATCACCGCCGCCCTCGACGGCAAGGAGGTGGTCGACTACACCGAGCCGGCGGACGTGGTGCGGCCGAAGGAGCGGGCCGGGCGGCTGTTCGCGGCCGACGGCGGCGGGATCGCGCTGCAGGCGCACGACGCGAAGAGCGTGTGGTACTTCAAGGACATCCGGGTGAAGCGGCTGCCGTGACGCGCCGCCGCTTGCGGCGTTGCGTCGCACGCAACGCCGCAAGCGGCTCTCTACGTGGGGTCGGCGTCCGCCCCGTCCCGCCCGCCGGACCGGTCCGGAGTCAGGGCCGGGACCAAGCCGCGGATCGTCTGGACCAGCTTCTTCATCCCGACCGGGAAGACCAGGACGGCCCCGCGCGGGTGCGGGATGGCGTCGTCCGCCCACTCCGCCTGCTCGGCGGCCAGGAGGAGGACGGCGGCCACGTCCAACCCGGCGGTGTCGGACTCCTTCAGCACCCGGTTGTACGCGGCCACCGCGTCCCGGCCGACCGACCCGGCGTTCACCACCAGGGCGTGGTACGGCTGCTCCTGGAACTGGCGGGCGGCCTGGGCCGGGTCGCCGGACAGGAGCACCCGGTCGAACCCGCGGGCCCGGAACCCGGTCCGGAACGCGGCCCGGAGCTTCTCGCTGGTCTCGACCGCGAACACGGTCGGCGGGCCGGCCGGCCGCCGCGGGTCGCCGGCGGCCGGGCCGCGGAGGGCGGCCCGGCAGTCGCGCAGGGCGTCGGCCAGTTGGGCCGGGGTCTGGTACCGGGCGTCCGGGTCGAGGGCGACCATCTTCTCGAGCACCGCCATCACCGCCGGGGGGACGCCGCGGGCCGGGCCGTTCCCGGCCAGGGTCGCCTCCACCTCCCGGTACCGGCGCGGCAGCATCCGGGCCTTGTGGTCCTTGGTCGGGGTCAGCAGCGGCACCCCGGTCAGGCACTCGTACAGGACCGCCCCGAGGAAGTAGATGTCGCTCCGCACGTCCCCCGGCCTGGCCCCGGTCACCCGCTCCAGCCCGGCGTAGTCGACCGTCCGGTCGACCGCCACGTCGTCCCCGGCCGCCTCGTTGGTGCTGATCTCGGCCAGCCCGAAGTCGACCAGCTTGGGCGGGCCGGCGGCCGAGATCAGGATGTTGGTCGGCTTGATGTCCCGGTGGGTCAGCCCGCGGGCGTGGGCGGCGGCCAGGCCGCGGGCGCACCCCTCCAGCACCCGGAGGGCGTCGTCCGGCCCGAGCGTCTTGCGGATCTGCAGGATGTCCCGGAGGTTCCCGCCCTCGACGAACTCCATCACGATGAAGTACTGCCCGGTCCGCGGCTCCTGCCCGACCTCCAGCACCGACACGATGTTCGGGTGGCGGATGCTCTTGCCGAGCTTCCCCTCCCGGAGGAACAGCTCGACCTTCTGCTTGTCCGTCATCCACTTGTTCCGCAGCACCTTCACCGCCACCACCTGGCCGGTCCGCGGGTCGTCGCCCCGGTACACCCGGCCGAACGTCCCGGCGGCGATCCGGTACAGCAGCCGGTACCCGCCCAGGAAGTACCCGTCCGGGTCGCCCTTGAGGAGTTTGCCGCCCTGGAACGAGGTGAGGTACCGCTTCCGCTCCAGCAGCCGGATCAGCCCCTCGGCCGGCCCCTTCTCATCACCCAGTTCGTCCAGGCATTCCCGGACCTGCGCCTCGGTGACCAGGCCGAGGCGGAGGGCGAGCTGACCGATGCCGGCGGCGTCGAGGTTCACGGATTTCCCGGTGGGCGACGGGTGTGGGACGGTCGCGCGGGGTGAATGGTTCCGCATCAGCCACCTTACCCGCGCGTACCGGCCGGCTCAATCCCTTCCGCCCGCTCGGGTTCGGTCGGATGGGGGTTTCCGGGCCGGAGGACCCGGACAAGGGTCACGGACGGACGGACTTACGTCGCACGGTCCCCGGACGCCGGCCTGCTGGAGTGTAAGACCGGTTCAGCCGGGAGGCAACCCGCGCGCCGGACGGGCTTGCCCCCGGCCGGCGGGGCGGGTATTCCCCCCGCCCCGAAGACCCCGACCCCGCCACCACGCCCAACGGAGTGCGGCCCGTGTTCCGACCGCTGCTCGCCGCCGCGTCCGCCCTCGCCCCGCTCGGCCTCGCCGGGTGCGCCGGGACGTGGGACACGTTGACCAGCCGGCGGTTCCGCGAGGACCCGGTCGAGACGACCCGGCGGATGTTCTCGCCCGAGGACCCGGTCGCGGTCCTGCTGGCCGACCCGCCGCGGACCGGGGACGACCGGGCGGCGGCGATGCGGCGGCTGAAGGAGCCGGCCCAGGCGGGGCGGACGTCGGAGGATCAGGACGCGGTCCTCGGGGAGCTGCAACGGGCGGCGGCAGCCGACCCCAGCCCGGTGGTGCGGATGGAGGCGATCGGGGCGCTGGGGCGGTTCCGGGACCCGCGGGCGGCGGCCGCGCTGGTGGCCGCGTACCAAGCGGCGCACGGGCGGAAGGACGGCGACCCGGCCCCGGCCCGCCCGGCCGACCTCGGGGTGGTGCCGGCCGGCGGGGCGCTGCGGGCGTCGGTCCGTGGCGCCGACCGGTTCCCGCTGGCCACCGGGCCGACCGGGTACCCGCCGGAGTGGGTGTCGGCGATCCGCTGCCGGGCGGCCGAGGCGCTCGGGCGGACGGGCCAGCCGGAGGCGACCCGGTTCCTGGCGGTGGTGGCCGGCGGGTCGGACCCGGACGCGTCGGCGGACGGCGACCGGGACGTGCGACTGGCGGCGATCCGCGGGCTGGGGCACACCCGCCAGCCCGAGGCGGTGGCGGCGCTCGCCCAGGTGTTGGGCACCGAGGCCGGCGGCCGCGACCCGGCGCTGGTCGGGCGGACGCACCAGGAGCTGGTCCGGCTGACCGGGAGGAAGCTGCCGCCGGACCCGAAGGCGTGGGACGAGGTGGTGCAGGCCGGGGCGGTGGTCGTGCCGGAACCGACCTGGCTGGAGAACGTGATCGACCAGGCGATGTTTTGGGAGCGGTGACAACCCCCGTGTAGCCGCGACGCGGTGACCACGTCACACCTTCCGCCGGCGCGGGGCGCTCCGCGTCCGCCGCGTCGGCGGCTGCTTCCGCACCCACGTCAGGAACGCCGCCAGCTCCGGCGCCTTCCGCAGCCCGGCGAGCGTCGGGTAGAGCACTTCCAGCGTCCGGTTCGTGAACGTGGCGTGAACCATCCCGTGGCACTGACCGCAGATCAGCTCCACGTCCGCGGCCGTCCCGCCGCGCGACTTCGGCAGGCAGTGGTGCTTCGTCAGGCCCGCCCGGGCGAACCCGCGGCCGCACAGGCCGCAGGGGATGGTCACGGCGTCGCTCATTTCCCCAGAATGATACACTGGACGCCGCCCGGTTCGCGCCACCCGCACGGAGGTCCCCCGCCATGAACGCCCTTCTCACCCTCGCCCTCGCGGCCGGCCAGCCGCCGGCCGACGACTGGAAGACGCCCGAGGCCGCCCACCTCAAGAACATCACCCAGGTGACCGACGGGTTCGTCCGGGCCGGCGAGGGGTACTTCTCGCCGGACGGGACCAAGATCATCTTCCAGGCCGAGGAGAAGGACACCGGCAACCCGTTCTACCAGATCTTCGTCATGGACCTGGCGACGAAGAAGCTGACCCGCGTCAGCCCGGGGACCGGCCGCACCACCTGCGGGTACTTCCGGCCGGACGGCAAGCGGATCATCTTCGCGTCGAGCCACGGCGACCCGGACGCGAAGAAGCACCAGGCGGCCGAGATCGCCCAGCGGGCGGAGGACGCGAAGAAGGGCGTCCGCCGGCGGTACTCGTGGGACTTCGACCCGCACATGAAGATCTACGAGGCGAACCCGGACGGCACCGAGATGAAGTGCCTCACCCCGGACGCCACGGTCTACACCGCCGAAGGCAGCTACTCCGCCGACGGGAAGCGGATCGTGTACTCGGCGGGGACGGCCGGGAACGTGCAGCTGTACACGATGAGCGCGGACGGGACCGGGGCGAAGCGGCTGACGAACGCCCCGAACTGCTACAACGGCGGGCCGTTCTTCAGCCCGGACGGGGCGAGGGTGGTGTTCCGGGCGGACCGGAAGGAGAAGGACCGGCTGCAGTTGTACGTGATCAACGCGGACGGGACCGGCGAGAAGGCCCTGACGACGGACGACAAGTGGGTGTACTGGGCGCCGTACTGGTACAAGGACGGGAAGCACATCATCTACACCGCGGCGGACCACTCGAACGAGCTGGCCCGGCCGAACTACGACCTGTACTGGATGAACCTGGGCACGGGGAAGGTGACGCGGCTGACGTTCGCCCCGGGGCAGGACGTGCTGCCGGTGTTCAGCCCGGACGCCCGGCGGGTGATGTGGACGAGCAGCCGGGACGGGCGGTCGCCGACGCAGCTGTGGGTCGCCGACTTCACCCCGCCGAAGGAGTGAGGCGGGAGGGCGAGGCTCCTGCCGAGCCGCAGGCGCGACCGATCCTGTGGCGCCCCGGCTCGGCAGGAGCCTCGCCCTCCCACACCGAGACAGAACCGGCCCGTGTAATGCCCCGCCACGGGGCCGGTATCTTGACCGAGGCCTGGGTCGTCACTTTACTGACCGGGCGCGGGCGGAGGGGATTTTCCCGGACGGTCGAATAGTCCGGGCCGCGCCGCCGTCTCACCGGTTGGTCACCGACGGACTCGCCTGCCCCGCGGACCCCAGCAGTGGCCCCCCGCCGCCCCGGTATCCGTCCGGGCCGGCCTCTCACGGAGTGCATCGATGCGCGCGTTCCGCAACGCCGGCCTGGCCGTCGCCGTCGCCCTCACCCTGTCCGCCGCCCGCGCCGACGACCTGAAGTCCGGCCCGGACGGGAAGATCGGCGGGGCCTTCCAGGTGAAGGCGATCACCGGCGAGAAGGCCGGCGAGAGCCTGTGCTACGTCTGCAAGTACAACGGCGAGGCCCGCCCGGCGGTGGTGCTAATGTTCACCCGGAAGGCGGACGAGAACGTGGCCGCCGTGGTCAAGGCGATGGACGAGGTGCAGAAGACCAACGCCAAGCTCGGGACCGTGGTCGTCGGGGTCGGCGGGGTCGCCGCGGCCGACTTCGAGAACCTCCAGAAGACCCACAAGCTGACCACCGCCCTGACCGTCGCCGAGGACAAGGACGGGCCGGCCGCGTACAAACTGAACAAGGACGCCGCCGTCACCGTGCTGGTGTACAAGAAGGGCGGGGAGATCACCAAGAGCTTCGCGTTCAAGAGCACCAAGGAGGCCGCCGCCGCCGCGGCCGACATCGCCAAGGCCGCCGGCGAAGCCGTGAAGTGACGTGACGCGACCCCCCGGGTCGATACACCTACCGTACACCCCACCCGGAGCGGTTCCGGGTGGGGCTTTTTCCGTGAGGAGTACCTCATGCGACTGTTCCAGGGCGTCGGCCTGGCGGCGATCATCGTATCGCTGTCGGCCGCCCGGGCGGAGGACGTCAAGTCCGGCCCGGAGAAGAAGATCGGGGGTCCCTTCCAGGTGAAGGCGATCACCGGCGACAGCAAGGGCAAGACCTTCTGCTATGTCTGAAAGTACAACGGGGAAGGTCGTCCGGCCGTGGTGCTGATCTTCAGCCAGAAGGCCGACGACAACTTGGCCAGTTTGGTCAAGTCCGTGGACGAGGTGCAGAAGACGAACGCCAAGCTCGGGACCGTGGTGGTCGGGGTGAGCGGCGTCGCCGACGCCGACTTCGAGAAGCTGCAGACGACCCACAAGTTGACCACCCCGCTGACCGTCGCCGAGGACAAGGACGGGCCGCCGAAGTACAGCCTGAACAAGGACGCGGCCGTCACCGTGGTCGTGTACAAGAGGGGCGGGGCCGTCCACAAGAACTTCGCCTTCAAGGACACCAAGTCCGCGGCGGAGAAGGCCAAGGAGATCGCCGAGGCCGCCGCCGACGCCCTGAAGTAGGACCGCCGTGTTCCCGCCGGGCCGGGGGTCTCTGCCCCCGGCCCACACCTCCGCCCGCGACCCGTCCCGGACGCCCCCATGCGCCTCGCCGCCCCGGCCGCCCTCCTCGCCCTCGGCCTGTCCCTCGCCGCGGCCCGCCAGCCCGACCCCGCCCGCACCCTCGATGTCACCCCGAAGCCGGTCGCGTCCGACCCGGCGGTCAAGCTCGACTACGACATCGTCTACGTCCGCGCCCCGCGCAAGGGCGACGCGGTCGGCACCAACTGGCCGGAGATCTCCAACCCGGTGTTCATGGACGCCGGCGCCGACCTCATGCTCCTCCGCCCGGACGGCACCGAGGAGGTGCTCGTCGCCGGCGGCGCCGGCTCGGTCACCGACCCGGTGGTCTCGTTCGACGGCGAGTGGGTGTACTACTCGCTCTTCCACGACATGCAGGGGGCGTCCGTCAGCCGCGGCCCGGCCGGCGGGGCCGACATCTACAAGCTCCACCTGAAGACGCGGAAGACGGTCCGGCTCACCACCCAGCAGTTCACCCCGAACACCGGGGCCGGGAACTGGGCCGCGGACTTCCGCACCCCGGCCGCCGGCAAGAACGCGATCCCCTACGGCGTGTTCAACATGGGGCCGTGCCCGCTGCCCGGCGGGAAGGTGATGTTCGCCTCGAACCGCAACGCGTTCAAGCCGCCGAAGCGGCTCCCGCACGTCCTCCAACTGTTCGTGATGGACGACGACGGGTCGAACGTCGAGTGCGTCGGCCACCTGAACCTCGGCATGGCGCTGCACCCGACGGTGCTGAAGGACGGCCGGGTGATGTTCTCGTCGCTGGAGTCGCAGGGGCTGCGGTCGAGCACCCTGTGGGGGCTGTGGACGATCCACCCCGACGGGACGAACTGGGGTCCGCTCGCCAGCGCCTTCTCGACCGGCGTGAACCCGAGCGCCTGGCACTTCCAGACGCAACTGTCCGACGGGTCGGTCGTCGCCGAGGAGTACTACAGCCAGACCAGCAGCGGGTTCGGCGGGTTCGTCAAGTTCCCGGTGGCCGTGCCGGCCGGGCAGACCGCGTTCGGCCCCGGGTACACCGGCGACCCCCGCAACCCCGCCCTGCCGCACGGCCGGGCCGCCGGCGGCCAGCCGCGCGTCCGCCGGCTGCCGTTCAGCCCGTTCGGCATCGAGAGCCTGACCCCGTTCGCCCGGACCGACGAGGGCCCGGCGGACTTCGCCAACCCCACCTCCCGGCCGACCGTCCGCGGCCTGGGAGAGGCGACCCGGGTCGGGAAGGTGACGCACCCGTCGGCCGCCCCGGACAACCACCTCCTGTGCGTCTGGTCGGTCGGGCCGGTGAACGGCGGGTACACCGTCCACCAGCCGGCGGTCGACGGCGGCATCTACATCCTGAAAGGCGGCCAGGCGGTGGACGAGCCCGGGAAGCTGCTGCTGGTGAAGAACGACCCGAAGTACAACGAGCAGTGGCCGCGGGCGGTCGTGCCGTACGAGCGGATCCACGGGGTGAAGGAGCCGAAGGCGCTCGCCAGCCTGGCGAACGACGGGGCGGTGTCGCCGCACCTCCCGGCCGGCACCCCGTTCGGCCTGGTCGGCACGTCGAGCTTCCTCAAGCGCGAGAGCTACCCGAACGGGGTGGTGAAGCCGGGCACGGTGACCGCCGCCTACGCCGGGGCCGACGCCGGGTACCAGGACCTCGACCCGTTCAACACGACCGAGCCGGCCGCGTCGCCGAACTGGACGAACCAGGGGGCCGACGCCGGCCGGTACGCGAACGACGACATCCACGCGGTCCGCATCCTGGCGATGGAGCCGACGACCGACCGCGGCACCGGCCCGGGCAGCGGCCGGGCGTTCCGCAGCCACGCGACCGAGCGGCTCCGCATCCTCGGCGAGGTCCCGCTGCGGAAGTTCGTCGGCGACAAACAACCCCTCGACCCCGACGGCAACCCGGACACCAGCTTCCTGGCGAAGATCCCGGCCGACGTCGGGTTCACCTTCCAGACGCTCGACCGCCGCGGGATGGTGCTGAACATGGCCCAGACGTGGCACCAGGTGCGGCCGGGCGAGGTCCGCAACGACTGCGGCGGGTGCCACGCCCACAGCCAGAAGCCGACCGACTTCGCCGCCACCGCCGCCGCGAAGCCGGACTACGCCGTCTTCGACCTGACCGCGAAGACGCCGCTCCTGACGACCAAGGCGAAGGACGAGTCGGGGCGGAAGTGGGACGCGGCCGGCGCGACCGGACTGCGGCACGAGGCCGGGGTGAAGGACGTGGAGTTCTGGCGCGACGTGAAGCCGATCCTCGACCGCAGCTGCGCCGCCTGCCACACCGGGGCAAAGCCGGCCGGGAACCTCGTGCTCGACGACTTCAAGACGGTGAACCTGCCGGACTGCGACGACGTGCCCGGGACGTACTACCGGCTGGCGATGGACCACGCCGCCCGGTTCGGGCACAAGCCGGTGAACGGGGCGTGGCGGAACCAGAACGCGTCGCGGTACGTCCG
>PNKH01000007.1 GCA_013822345.1 Isosphaera sp. | reverse complement strand
TCCCGGGCACCTGCGTCAGGAGAAACAGAGGCGGGGCCGGGGGTTTTCCCCCGGCCCCGTCGCGTTGCGGACCGCCTTCACAGGCCCGCGCACGGCCGTTCCCGGCCCGTCACTTGTCGGACTTCTTCGCCTCGACCTTGGTCACCACCACCTTGTCGCCCTTCTTCTCGGCGGTCACCTTCACCGTCGTCCCGGCCTTCAGGTCCTCCAACTTCGCCTCCTTGCCGTCCATCGTCACCTTGGCGTCCGACCCGATGTCGTGGGTGTGCTCCTTCTTCCCGTCCTTGTCCGTCATCGTCAGCTTGCCCTTCTCAGCCTTGACCACCTTCCCCTCGTGCGTCCCTTCCTTCTCGTCGGCCAGGGCCGGCATGCCCCAGGCCACCATCGCGGCCACCGCGGCCAGAACGAAGCACCGGCGAACCATCTTCCGTCCTCCTGTCGGGCGAGTCGTGTCGGGGAACTTCCGGACGGCCCGTGCGAGCCGGGCGTCACGGCCGGTGCGGGTGTTGCAACCGGCATGCCGCGGCCCGCGCGTATCATGCCCCCACGCCCCGGCCGAACCGACGGGAGGACCGGATGAAGGTCGCGCACTTCGACTGCTTCAGCGGGGTCAGCGGGGACATGGTCCTCGGGGCGGTGATCGACGCCGGGGTCCCGGCCGACGCGATCCGGTCGGCCCTAGCCCCCCTCGGCCTGCCCATCACCCTGGAGGTCGAGCGGGTCAAGCGGTGCGGGTTTGCGGCCACCAAGGCGACCGTCGCTGCCGCCGACCAGGAGGACTACCGGTTCCTCCCGGACGTGCTCGTCCTGCTGGACCGGGCGGCCGTCACCCCGCGGCAGCGCGACCTGGCCGCCGCCGTCTTCCGGAAGGTCGCCGCCGCCGAGGCCGCCGCACACGGGATGCCGCTGGAGCGGGTCCACTTCCACGAGGTCGGGGCCCTCGACAGCATCGCCGACATCCTCGGGGCCGCCGTCGGCCTCGACGTGTTAGGCGTCGAGCGGTTCACCAGCTCGCCGGTCCCGACCGGCACCGGCACGGTCAAGGCCGCCCACGGGGTGATGCCGGTCCCGACCCCCGGCACCCTCGAACTCCTGAAGGGCGTGCCGCTCGCCCCGTCGGCGGTCGAGTTCGAGCTGACCACCCCGACCGGGGCGGCCATCCTGACCACCGTCGTGACCGGGTACACGGCGTCCCCGGCGATGACCGTCGAGCGGGTCGGCAGCGGGGCCGGGGCGAAGGACTTCCTCGACCGCCCGAACATCCTCCGGCTGCTGGTCGGCACGGCCGACCCGGCGCCCGACCAGGCCGAGACGGACACCGTCGTGGTGCTGGAGACGAACCTCGACGACGCCACCCCGGAGGTGATCGGGTATGCGACCGAGCGGCTGTTCGCGGCCGGCGCCCTCGACGTGTTCGCCACACCGATCCAGATGAAGAAAGGCCGCCCCGGGGTGCTGCTGTCGGTGATCGGCGAGCCGGCCGTCGCGGCGGGGTTGGAAGCGATCCTGTTCCGCGAGACGGCGACGTTCGGGGTGCGGCGGCACGCCGCGGAGCGGACGAAGCTGCGCCGGGAGGCGGTCACGGTCGAGACGCCGTGGGGGCCGGTGCGGGCGAAGCGCGGGTGGCGGGCCGACGGGTTCGCCGTGGTCACCCCGGAGTACGATGATTGCGCCCGCGTAGCCCGGGAGCAGAACGTGCCGTTGCGCGAGGTGTACCGGGCGGTCCAGTGGAGCAGTTGACATGACCTACCAGGAGCTGCGGGAGTGGGTGGACGCGAACCCGTTCGCCCCGTTCCGGATCGTCATCACCGACGGCCGGGCGTTCGAGATCACCCACCCGAATATGCTGCGGCCGGGACGGCACTCGGCCATGGTCGGGCTGCCGGACGACCCGGCCGAGCCGGACGTCCCCGGCCGGCACGTCACCCTCGCCCTGCTCCACATCGTCCGGTGCGAGCCGACCGGCCCGTCCGCCACCGTGCCCGCCGTCCCGACCCCTTGAACTTCTCCGCCGAGTTCGTGTCTATCCCGGTAGCCGATCCCGGGGGCTGACGCCGCCCGGCTCGCCAAACCCCGGACCCGCCATGCCGTCCTCGTCCTCCGACACCCGCCGCCAGTTCGTCGACTTCTTCTGCGAGAAGCACGGGCACCGGAACGTCCCGTCGTCGCCGGTCGTCCCGCTCGACGACCCGACCCTGCTGTTCGCCAACGCCGGGATGAACCAGTTCAAGCCGTACTTCCTCGGCACCGAGAAGCCGCCGGT
The DNA here is from genome assembly GCA_013822345.1 of Isosphaera sp. Lineage (GTDB taxonomy): Bacteria > Planctomycetota > Planctomycetia > Gemmatales > Gemmataceae > Gemmata. The sequence goes on along the minus strand of PNKH01000007.1, from coordinate 116,229 downwards.
CAAGCGGGTCGCGAACACCCAGAAGTGCATCCGGGCCGGCGGCAAGCACAACGACCTCGACGACGTCGGCAAGGACACCTACCACCACACGTTCTTCGAGATGCTCGGGAACTGGAGCTTCGGCGACTACTTCAAGCGGGAGGCGATCGGCTGGGCGTGGGAGCTGCTCACCGGCGTCTGGGGCCTCGACAAGACCCGGCTGCACGTCACCGTGTTCGAGGGCGACCCGGCGAACGGCATCCCGCGGGACGACGAGGCCGCCGGGTTCTGGAAGGCGGTCGGCGTCCCGGACGCCCAGATCCACCTCGGGAACAAGAAGGACAACTTCTGGGAGATGGGGGCGACCGGCCCGTGCGGCCCGTGTACGGAAGTCCACATCGACCGCACCCCGGACAAGTCCGGCGGGAAGCTGGTGAACGCCGGCACCGACCGCGTCATCGAGATCTGGAACCTGGTGTTCATCCAGTTCAACCGGAACGAGGACGGGAGCCTGGCGAAGCTCGCGGCCCAGCACGTCGACACCGGCATGGGGTTCGAACGGATCTGCTCCGTCCTCCAGGGGAAGAACAGCAACTACGACACCGACGTGTTCGCCCCGATCTTCGACGCGGTCCACCGGGTCACGCGCTTCGATAACCCCTACGGCGGGGTGCTCGACAGCCTCCCGGACACGGCGTACCGCGTCATCGCCGACCACGTCCGCACGCTCACCTTCGCCCTGACCGACGGGGCCACGATCGGGAACGTCGGCCGGGACTACGTGCTGAAGCGGATCCTGCGGCGCGCCGAGCGGTACGGGGTGCAGGTGCTCGGCACGACCGAGCCGTTCCTGCACTCCCTCGTGCCGACGGTGGTCGAGCACATGGGGGCCGCGTTCCCGGAGCTGCGGCGCGACCCGCAGAAGGTCCGCGACCAGGTGTACGACGAGGAGGCGGCCTTCCTCCGCACCCTGAAGCGCGGCATCACCCTGTTCAACAAGATCGCCACCGGGATGAAGGGGGACGGGCGGACGGAGGTGAGCGGGGACGAGGCGTTCAAGCTCCACGACACCTACGGCGTCCTCATCGACATCACCCAGCAGATGGCCGGCGAGCAGGGGCTGACGGTGGACATGGCCGGGTACGAGCGGGCGATGAACACCGCCCAGGAGAAGGCGAAGCAGGGCGGCAAAAGGTTCGCGGTGTCGGCGGTGAAGGGCGAACTGCCGCCGACCGACGACAGCCCGAAGTACCGGCCCGAGCCGATCACCGCGAAGGTGCTCGGGTGGGTGAAGGACAACGCGGTCGTCACGTCCGGCAGGCTGGCCGCCGGCGAGGAGGCGGCGCTGCTGCTCGACCGGACGAACTTCTACGCCGAGCAGGGCGGGCAGGTCGGCGACACCGGCGCCGCCCGGTCGGCGGCCGGTGCCGACTTCGAGGTCACCGACGCCCAGCGATTGGGCGACACGGTCCTGCACGTCGGCGTGCTACACGACGGCGAGATCGCGGTCGGGGACACGGTCGAATTGCTCCAGACCACCACCCGCCGCATCGACATCATGCGGAACCACACCGCGACGCACTTGCTGAACCTCGCCCTGCGGCAGGTGCTCGGCGGGCACGTCGAGCAGAAGGGGTCGCTGGTCGACGAGCACAAGACCCGGTTCGACTTCAGCCACGACAAGCCGGTGACGGCCGAGGAGCTGCGCGAGATCGAGCGGCGCGTCAACCGGCAGGTCGTGCTCGACCAGGTGGTGACGGCGGTCAACCTGCCGCTGGCGAAGGCGAAGGAGCTGCCCGGGGTGCGGGCGGTGTTCGGCGAGAAGTACCCGGACCCGGTGCGGGTGGTACTGATCGGCGCCGAGACGCCGGAGAAGGCGAACCTCGACAACTCGGTCGAGTTCTGCGGCGGGACGCACCTGCCGCGGACCGGCTTGATCGGGTACTTCAAGCTGCAGTCGCAGGAGGGCGTGGCGAAGGGGATCCGCCGCGTCACCGCCGTGACCGGCAAGCCGGCCTATGACGACATCCAGGCCCGGAGCGCGGTCGTCGACGAACTCGCCGCCGGGTTCCAGTGCCGGCCAGACGAGTTGCCGGCCCGGGTCGAGGCGTTGCGCGACCAGCTGAAGAAGTTGCAGGAGCAGGCGAAGAAGGGCGAGGCGGCGGCCCTCGGCAGCGTGGTGGACGCCCTGATCGACGCGGCCACGGAGGTCGGCGGGGCGAAGCTGGTGGTCGGGAAGCTGCCGGACGGCACGACCGCCGACGGGGCGCGGGCGCAGGTCGATCGCGTGCGGCAGAAGTGCGGGTCCGCGTACATCGTGTTCGGCTGGACGGAGGACGACGGGAAGGTGCCGCTGCTCGCGGCGCTGACGGCCGACCTGGTGAAGAAGGGGTTGAAGGCCGGCGACGTGGTGAAGCAGGTGGCGGCGGTGGTCGGCGGGAGCGGCGGCGGCCGGCCGGAGATGGCGCAGGCGGCCGGGAAGGACGCGGCAAAGCTCCCCGAGGCGCTGCTCAAGGCCGAGCGGCTGGGGAGAGAGCTGTTGGGGAAGTGATGCCGCGCTGTCTTCACCCCGAAGGGGTGGGACAACGTAGCCCGGGGCAACGCCCCGGGTCCGCGTGGCGGTGGGCGAAGGCACCCTGAAGGGGTGCGACACCGCGTGTCCCAGCCCTTCGGGCTGGGGCGGTCGGGGTCGCGGACCCGGGGCGTTGCCCCGGGCTACGTTGTCCCACCCCTTCGGGGTGAAGACCCGGACGCCACCCGGCTTTTCACCCCGGCCCGCGCCTTCGACCTCGTGGGCATCCCCTGCTCCTCTTCGGGCCCCGCGAACTCGATCAGTTGCAGCCGCTTCCGCGCCCCGTCGGCGTACTCGTCCGACAGCTCCACCCCGAGGAACCGCCGGCCCAGCTTCTTCGCCACCGCCAGCGTCGTCCCGCTCCCGGCGAACGGGTCGACCACCAGGTCGCCGGGGTTCGTCGCGACGCGGATGATCCGGTCGAGCACCGCCTCCGGCATCTGGCACGGGTGCCCGGTCCGCTCCCGGAACGTCCCGCACACCCGCGACACGAACCAGGTGTCGTCCCCGGCGCGAAAGTGTTCGCCCGACTCCTGCGGCCGCAGCACCCAGGTGTCGTCCGGCAGCTTCCCGGCGGAGTTCGCCCGCCGGTCGGCGTATGTCGTCTGCCGGGCCGACGGCACCCGCACCCCGTCCGCGTTGAACGTGCACCGCTTCGCGTCCCGGACGTGGTAGAAGATGTGGGCGTGGCTCCGGTTGAACTTCTTCGTGCACGACACCCCGAACGTGTAGTGCCAGACGATCCAGTTCCGCAGCGTCAGCCCGAGGGCGTCGAGCCGCACCTTGTGCTCGGCCGCGAACTCGTCGCCGATCGCCAGGAAGAACGCCCCGGTCGGCTTCAGCACCCGCACCGCCGCGGCCAGCCACCGGTCCGCCCACGCCAGGTAGTCCGCCTTCCCCCGCCGGTCGTCGTACACGTCGTAGTCGTACCCGATGTTGAACGGCGGGTCGGCGAACACCAGGTCGGCGCACCCGGCCGGCAGCCGCCCCAGCACCTCGACACAGTCCCCGGTCACCACCTCGTCGAGCCGCATAACCGCCCCCGTCCGGAACGCCCTCGGATGCGCGCGCTCCGGCAAGTCTGGCACATCTCGCGGAATAGCGCAAGCCCGAATTGCCGGTTTCTCCGGCCTGGGGCGCGGCCGTCCCGGCCGCCACCGGCCCACGCCCGGCCGCTACCCGGACGGCCGTCGACGCCCCCGAACCGGGGACGTGGTGCGGCCGGGACGGCCGCGGTCCAGGGCCGGCGAAACTGGGCTGGCGGCGGCGGCCGCGGGTGGGGTAAGGTCCGGCGGGGACGGAGCCCCAGTCAGACCCCGGGGACACGGATGTTCGGCCACCTCGCGGCGACGTGGAAGTTCCGCCACTTCCTCCTGTCGCTCGTCCGCCTCGACCTCCGCCAGCGGTACCGCCGGTCCGTCCTCGGGATCGGCTGGTCGCTGCTCAACCCGATCGCCATGACGGTGGTGTTCACCGTCGTGTTCAGCAACCTGCTCGGCGGCGGGGACCCGGTCGGGTACGCGGCGTCGGTCCTGGCCGGGATGGCGGTGTGGGGGTTCCTCCGGGACTCCGCCCTGGCCGGGTGCCGGTGCTTCCAGGAGAACGAGGCGTACATCCGCCAGAGCCCGATCCCGTACACCGTGTACACCCTGCGGACGGTCCTCGGGCAGGCGGTCCACTCGATGATCGCGGTCGGGGTGGTGGCCGCGCTGGTTGCCGCCTACCAGGCGGACCCCCTCGCGCTGCTGCGGCTCGGGCTGGCCGCCCCCGGGCTGGTCATGGCCCTGCTGGTCGCCTGGGCGGTGGCCACCCTGGCGGCGCTCGCCACCACCTTCTTCCACGACACCGCGCACCTGATGGAGGTGGCGGCCCAGCTGCTGTTCTTCCTCACCCCGATCATGTACCCCCGGAAGCTGCTCGACGACAAGGGGATGGGCTGGGTGGTGGACATCAACCCCGGGTCGTGGCTCCTCGACGTGACCCGCGGCCCGCTCCTGACCGGCCAGCTCCCGGGGGCGGACGTGTACCTCACCTGCGCCGCCCTCACCGCCGCCCTCATCCTGCTCGCCGCCGGGGCCGTCGGGTGGCTCGAGAAGCGGGTCATCTTCCACCTGTGAGGCGGCGGAACCGGAGCAGGGTGGGCCGAGCCGGCGCCTCGCCGGCGAGTCCCACCAGAGCTAAGCGGTGGTGGGACTCGCCCGCAGAGCCGGGCTCGGCCCACCCTACCACAGTGGTGGGACTCGGCCGTCAAAGCCCGGCCTCGGCCCACCCTACCACAGGCGCGACCCACGGGAGCGAGCACCGATGCCCACGATCGAGGTCCGCAACGCGTCCGTCACCTTCACCGCCCGGCAGCGGCGGACGGTCAGCCTGAAGGAGTACCTGCTCCGCGGCATGTTCCGCGGGTCGGTCAACCCGAAGGTGGCGGTCCACGCCCTGGCGGACGTCACCCTGTCCGCCGCGGACGGCGACCGGGTCGGGGTGATCGGGCACAACGGGGCCGGGAAGACGACCCTGCTGAAGCTCCTCGCCGGCATCTACCCCCCGACCGCCGGCACCTGCCGGGTCGACGGGACGGTGTGCTCCCTGTTCGACATCGCCCTGGGGTTCGAGAACGACGCGACCGGGTGGGAGAACATCACCTACCGGTCGTACCTCCAGGGCGACACCCCGGCCGGGGTGCGGCGGAAGCGGGACGCGATCGGGGCGTTCACCGAGCTCGGCCAGTTCCTCGACCTGCCGGTCCGGAACTACTCGGCCGGGATGCGGATGCGACTCGCCTTCTCGATCGCTACCGCGGCCGACCCGGAGGTGCTGCTGATCGACGAGGTCCTGGCGGTCGGGGACGCGGCGTTCCAGATCAAGGCGAAGGCCCGGATGAAGGAGCTGATGTCCGCGTCGCGGCTGATGGTGGTGGTGTCGCACGACGTGTACACGGTGGTCGAGACGTGCAACCGGGTGGTGTGGATGAAGCACGGGCGGGTGGTGATGGACGGCGCCCCGCAGGAGGTGGTCGACGCCTACCTGGCGGAGGTGGCCGGCGGGGCGGTCGCGCGGGCGGCGTGACGATCAGCCCGGCCCGCCGCGGAGGACGAACGCCGCCGACACGGCGTTGAACAGCCCGTGGACGACGGCCGGGACCAGCAGCCCGCGGGTCCGGACCGCACACCACCCGAGCCCGAGGCCGAGCAGGAACAGCGGGACCGGGTTCGGCCAGACCGGGGAGTGGACCGCCGCGAACAGCGCGGCCGACGCCCACACCGCCCCGGCCGTCCGCCGCTTCGACCGCCGCACCCCGGTCGCGACCGCCAGCCCCGCGGCGAGCAGGACCGCGAACGCCACCGGCCCGGGCCGGCCGGTCAGGGCGGCGAACCCGACCCCGGCGGCGGCCGCCAGCCACGGGCGGGCGCGGGCCGGGGCGTCGGGCGCGGGGCCCGGCTTGCGGCCGCCGAGCAGCCAGCCGAGCAGGAGCCCGCGGAACAGCACCTCCTCCACCACCGGGGCGGCGACGCACGCCGTGGCCAGGATCAGCGCCGCGTCGAGCGGGTCGCGGCCGCCGAGCCGGGCCAGCCGGTGTTCGTCAGGGACCACGTCGAGCAGGACGGCCACCCAGTTCACCGCGGCGTTGCACGCGAGGACGGCGGGCGTCAGCACCGCCCACGCGGCGACGGCCACCGCGAGGCTCGGGGCGAGGCCGGGGGAGTCCGGCGGCCGCCGCGCCGGGTACAGGGCCCGGCGGGCGAGGACGAGGAGCCCCAGCTGCACCGGCAGGGCGACGACCCCGGCCCACAGGTCGCGCCGGATCGCCGCCACCTCGAAGGCGGCCGCGATCGGAGCCCCGGCCGCCGCCGCCGTCGCCTTTAGGACCGCCGGGCCCGGGCCCGGCGGGGGAAAGTCCGGGCCGTACACCCTCCGGTAGAACCCGGACCCTTCCAGCCCCTGCCCGACCAGCGGCGGGACGACGGCGGTCAGCAGGATGAACGCGGCGAGCACCTCGAACCCGCCCCACGGCACCCGCCACGGCTTCGGCGGCGGGAGGAGCGGCCGCGGTGCGGCGCACCAGGCGACCACCCCGACCGGGACGGCGACCGCGGCGACGACCCCGACGGCGGCGAGCATCGCGGCGGCGGCGGTCCAGAAGTCTGCGGGCACGGGGCGTCTCCCTGGCTCGGGCCGCGGCCGGGTCTAGGATACCCGCACCCCGCCCGCCGCCCACCGCGAGCCGACATGCCGGACATCCTCGACCGCATCATGGCCGCGAAGCTCCGCGAGATCGACGCGGCGAAGCGGGCCGTCCCCGAAGCCGACCTCGAACGCCGGGTCGCGAACCTCCCGCCGACCCGCGACTTCACCCGTGCCCTCCGCCGGTCGGGCGAGGTCGCGGTCATCGCCGAGGTGAAGAAGGCGTCGCCGTCGGCCGGCGTCATCCGCGCCGACTTCGACCCCGTCGCCATCGCCCGCACCTACGAGGCGCACGGCGCCGCGGCGATCAGCGTCCTCACCGACGCCGAGTTCTTCCAGGGCCGGCTCGAGTACCTCACCGCCGCCCGCGCGGCCGTCGGCTGTCCGGTGCTGCGGAAGGACTTCGTCCTCGACCGCTATCAGTTGCTCGAAGCGCGCGCGGCCGCCGCGGACGCCGTCCTGCTGATCGCCGAGTGCCTCCCCGGCGACCGCCTGGCCGCGCTCCGGCGGGAGTCGGCCGCCCTCGGGCTGCACACGCTGGTCGAGCTGCACGACGCGGGCGAGCTGCCGCGTGTGATCGACTCGGGGGCGACGGTGATCGGGGTCAACAACCGCGACCTCCGCACCTTCACCACCCGCCTCGACCACACCCTGGACTTGATGCCGCGCATCCCGGCGGACCGGGCGGTGGTGAGCGAGAGCGGCATCACCTCCCGCGCCGACGTGCTCCGCCTCGCCGCAGCGGGCGTGGCGGCGGTGCTGGTCGGGGAGTCGCTGATGCGGTCGGCGGACATCGGCGCCGCCCTCGCGGCCCTGCGGGGCGTGTAGGGTGGGCCGAGCCGGCCCCCCGCCGGCGAGTCCCACCGGGCGCGGGGAGGTGGGACTCGCCGGCGGGGCGCCGGCTCGGCCCACCCTACACCGCCTGCCGCCGCTCCTCGCCGCGCAGCAGCCGCCACCCGCACCACGCCCACAGCGCCAGCACCAGCCCCGTGTCCCACGGGTAGTGCAGCCCGGTGTCCACCTCCAGCATCGCGGCCCGCGTCCCGGTCGCACCGTCCGGGCCGGTCGTCACCCGGACCAGGTGCCCGAACGCCACCGTCCCCCGGATCTCCCACCCGCTCACCGCCGTCTCGTACACGACCAGCAGCGCCAGCACGGTCAGCGGGAACGACGACACGTACCCGACCCACCGCGGTCCGGCCGGGTCCGGCGGCGCCGCCGGGACGCCGGGTTCGAGCGGCGCAGCCCGGGCGAACGTGAGGCCGAGCACCCGCGTCCGGAAGAACGGCCGCGGGTCGGCGAACAGGACGGCGCACCCGGCGGCGGCGAGCAGCACGTCGTAGTACATGAACCGGTAGCACGTCAGGAACGCCCCGAGGAACAGGAACCCGGCCCCGACCCCGGTCGGCCGCCGCCGGTCCGCCTTCCACAGGTACACGGCCGCGGTCGCCCCGAGCACCGCCGCCCACAGCCCCCACGCCAGGCCGCGGGCCAGCCGGGTGTCGCGGTCGGCCTCGGGGAGGTTGAAGTCGTGCAGGATCCGCCGCGGGATCCCCTGGAGGTCGCGGCTCAGGAGGATCCAGTTCCGGTTCACGTTGTACAGGGCGGACGCCTCCTTCCCGACCTCCAGCCAGTCGAACCACGCTTGCACGCCGACCACCGGGAGGGTCGCGGCGGCGAGGCCGGCGCCGGTCAGGGCCATCGCCGCCGCGAACCGCCACCGCCCGGTCAGCAGCGGCACGACAGCGAACGCCAGCCCCCACACCGGCTTGAACGCGAACAGCCCCCACACCGCCCCGCCGGCGATGTCCCGGCCTCGCGCGGCCAACGCCCAACCCCAGACCAGGATCGCCAGCGAGACGGTCGGGTTCTGACCGAGGTCGAGGCCGGACCGGGTTCCCGGGAAGACGAGCAGCAAGAGCGTCGCGGCCGACCACGGCACCCGGCCGCGCGACAGCACCTTCACCCCGAGGCCGGCGACGAACACCGCCGCCAGGCCGACCACCTGCATCACCCGGTAGGCGGTCCGCGGGCGGTCGATCAGCCCGAGCGGGGCGTACAGGAGGGCGTGGACCGGCGGGTACAGCGGGCCGCCGACCGCCGGCCGGGTCACCTCGTCGACCACCGCCGGGGTGACGGCGTCGGCGGCCGCGAGGGCCCGCGCCGCGGCGGCGAGCGGGTCCGCCCCGAGGGGCGCGACGGCCGCCCCGCCGACGGTCTTCCACGCCGGCGGGTCGGCCCCCATGAACCAGTACATCAGGTTGTCGGCGTCGTGGCTCCGCGCGGCGTCCCGGCCGGTCACCGCCGGGTCGGGCGAGGCGGTCGCCTCCCCGCGGGCCAGCGGCGACTCGTCGGACGCCGGGAACCCCGCCCGCACCACCTGCCACTGCCGCGGCCGGTGGTACAGCTCCCGGCCGTGCCCGAGCACGACCATCCGGCCCATCACCCACTGCCCGCCGAAGTCGACCTGGGCGTGCCCGCCGTTCCCGTCCGCCCGCCGCCGCTCCGGCGCGGCGCCGTCCGGCTCGTCGAGCCAGTGGCGGGCGTGCCACAGGTTGTACCCGGCGGCGAGGAGGGCGGCGGCCCAGAGGAGTGCGTTCACCGCCCGAGTGGGGGGCGTCACGGACCTGGCTTCACCCGGCTCGCCCACGGTACGCCCCCACGACCTCGGCGGCTCGCGGGGGCTGTTCTACGGGCGACGGGCGGGGGTGAAGCAGCTCGGGCGGGAGGTCGAGCCGGCCGGTGTCGGCCCAGTCCTGGGCGGCGGCGTCGACCCGGTCGAGTTCGGCCTGGAGGCGACCGGCGTGCGGGCCGAGGGCGGCGGGCGTCAGCCCGGGGGGGAAGGCGAGCGGCCGGCCGAACAGGCAGCGGACGCGCGAGAACGGCCGCGGGACGGCGAGCCGGTCCCAGCTCCCGACGCGCCACGGGCGGCGGTACCCGACCCCGACCGGGACGACCCGCATGCCGGTCCGCGACGCGAGGTAGACGACGCCCGGCTGCACCACCCGCCGCGGCCCGCGCGGGCCGTCGGGCGTGACCGCCAGGTGCCCGGCGCCGGGCCGCAGCATCTCCCGCACCGCCGCCGCCCCACCCCGTCCGGTCGACCCGTACACCACCCGCGTCCCGGTCGAGCCGAGCAGCGACGCGAGGAGCTGGCCGTCCGCGTGGCGGCTCACGAGGGCGGCGACGCCGGGGTTGCCGAACCGGGCGATCGGGACCAGGAAGTTTTCGTGCCAGAGGGCGTACAGGAACGGCTCGCGCTCCGGCGGCTGGAGCGGGTCGACGGGGGTCGGGCTGGCGGAGCGGTACTCGAACCGGAGGGTGGCGGACAGGAGCCGGACGACCCGCGTCCCGCACCACCCGGCGGCGGCGATCACGAGCGGGTGCCGCAGCCTCATGTCGCCCCTCAGTCCGGCCAGTCGCCCGAGAACACCTCGGCCGCCGGGCCGGTCTTATACACGCAGTTGTCCGCCTCCGACCAGTGCAGTTCCAGGTCGCCGCCGGGGAGGTGGGCGAGGATCGTCCGGCCGGTCCGCCCGGTCAGCACCCCGGCGACGCACACCGCCGCCGCCCCGGTCCCGCACGCCAGGGTGATCCCGCTGCCGCGCTCCCACGTCCGCATCGTCACCTCCGCCGGCGAGTGCACCTTCACGAAGTGGGCGTTCACCCGCCGGGGGAACTCGGCGGCGAGCTCGGCGAACGGGCCGTACTCGGCCACGTGGTCGTACTCGCCGGGGGTGAAGAACTCGTCGCCGGCGTAGAACACCGCGTGCGGGTTCCCCATCGAGACACAGGTCGCCTCGAACCGCTTCCCGGCGAGGGTGATCGGGGCGTTCACCGGCGGGTCGCCCGGCAGGGTGGTCGGGATGTCTGCCGACCGGAGGATCGGCTCGCCCATGTTCACCCGCACCCGGCTGACCCGGCCGCCGGCCAGCTCCAGGTCGACGGTCAGCACCCCCCGGCCGGTCTCGATCGCGAGCCGCGGCTTCCGGGCGATGCCGTGGTCGTGGACGAACTTGGCCACGCACCGGAGCCCGTTCCCGCACATCTCCGCCTCCGACCCGTCGGCGTTGAACATCCGCATCCGGGCGTCGGCCTTGTCGCTCGGGCAGACCAGGATGAGCCCGTCCGACCCGACCCCGAAGTGGCGGTCGCTGACCGCCCGGCTCAGGGCGGCCGGGTCCGCCGGCGGCGGGTTCCGGACGCAGTCCAGGTAGACGTAGTCGTTGCCGATCCCGTGCATCTTCACGAAGCGCATGGCGAGGTTCCTGTGTGCCGTCCGAGCCGGACGCGTGAGCGACGGCCGGCGAGACCCGTCGCTCACGCGTCCGGCTCGGACGGAAGACGGCCTACAATCCCGGTATGGCCGACGCCGCCGCACCTGGCCGCACGATCACGCTGGTCCGCCAACCGGACCGGCGCGGGATCGGGGCGTTCCGCCTCGGCGAGGGGGCGAAGGCCCAGTTCTACGCGTTCCGCGAGATCCGGTGCGAGATCGGCGGCCGCGGGTTCGCCGTCCACCGCCTCGGCCGGGGCGTCCTGTACCACGTCCGCGTCGGGGCGCCGGACGACCCGTCGTGCGAGTGCCTCGGGTTCCTCCGGTGGGGCCGGTGCAAGCACGTCGCCGGCCTCGCGGCGCTCGTCAGCCGCGGGCGGGTGTGAGCCAGTCCCCGATCGCGGCGTCCAACTCCTCGACGAACTTGCTCCGCGGCAGCACCCGGTCGCACCCCGCCTCGCGCGCCGTCCGCAACGCCGCCGCGTCGACGTGCGACCCGTACGCCACCACGTGCGGCATCTCCGGGCACCCCGCCCTCAACTCCGCGAGCAGCGCCGGCAGGTCGAGGCCGGGGTTCTGCAGGTCGAGGATCACGCCGCCCGGCGGGAGGCGCCGCGCCGCCACGACCAACTCGGCCGCGGTCTTCGCCTGGCGGACGGTCAGACCGACCGCCCGGGCCGCCCCCGAGATGCGGGTGAAGAAGATCAGGTCGTCGGTGAGCACGATCCCGTTCACGGCCGCTTCCCCTCCGGCTTCGCGCCCAGCCCCTGCGACTCCAGCACCAGCTTCAGCGCGGCCGCCAGCCCGTCGTCGTACTTCTTCTCGCGGAACGCCGCGAGCAGTGCCTGCTTCACCTTCGTGACGACCTCGTCCGGCACCTTCCCGCCGGCTGCCTCCGACCGCTCCACGTACAGCGACCCCGGCGCCTTGTTGATGACGACGTACAGCCCGACCACCTTCTCCGCCCTGGCCCGCTCCCGGGCGAAGTCGCCGAAGAACTTCTCCCGGTCCGCCGCGGTCATCGCCCGCACCTTCTCTGCGTCCCCCTTCGGCGGGGTCGGGTACGTCTCGATCACCAGGTCGAGGCCCTTCTCCTTCAACAGCCGGTCGGCCGCGGCCGACACCTGCTTCCACGCCTCGTCGGAGAAGAACTTCGCCTCGTCGGTGCTCTTGAGGGCCGCGTCGCGGTGCGGCTTCGGCTTGTCATCGGTCGAGCGGAGCGCCTGCACCGACCGGCGGTTCAGCAGCCGCTTCACCTCGGACAGGTCGACGAAGATGCTCAGGGCCTGGGCGTCGGTCGCCCCGCCTTGGGTGACGCCGACCAGCTCGCCTTTGTCGTTGGCGAGCGGCCCGCCGCTGTCCCCGGGGTTAGTCGGGGAGTCGGTCTCGATCACCTTCGCCTCGAACGGCAGCACCGTCCGCTCGTCCAGCCGGGCCTTCCACTTCTTCGAGTACACCTGCCGGACCTTCCCGGGGGTGTACACCCACAGGGCCCCGCTCTTCCCCGGGTTGCCGATCGAGTGGACCGTCGTCCCGGGGTCGGGGGTGGACGCCGCCAGCGGCAGCTCCGGCACCCCGTCCGGGACGCGGTCGAGGCGGATGAGGGCCAGGTCGCCCTCCTTGTCGATCTCGACCACCTCCCCCGGGATCGCCAGCCGGCCGCGGTCCAGGTAGTGCTTCCGGTCCGACACCGCCTTCTTGTCCGGCCCGAAGTCCGGGAAGTAGACGGTCGCCTTCTTCACGTCCCCGACGACGTGGTAGTTGGTGAGGACGAGCCGCCGGCCCTTGTCGACCAGCGACCCGCTGCCGGTCGCCAGCTTCCCGCCGCCGCGGTCGGACAGGATCCACGCGGTCGACCGGAGCACCTGCCGGTAGACGTTCGCCCCCGCGTCGCCCGGGCCCGGCGGGTCGGCCTTCGGCTGGGCACGCAGTGCCGCCGGCCAGGCCAGAACCAGCAGGAGCGGGAACAGCGTCCGCGGCATGGGGAACTCCGGAGCGGGGCGTCGTCCGGAATTGTACCCCCGGGACGCTTGCCGACGAACCGGGGACGGGGGAAACTGCCCGCACCCCCTTCCCCACGGTGCCGCGATGCCGGAACCCCTCCTCGCCGTCCCGCCGTCCGCCGTCGTGGTCGGGTACGACTTCAGCACCGGCGGGGTGAAGGCCGTCGCGTTCGACACGTCCGGTAACACCGTCGCGGCGGTCCGGCTGCCGACCGACCTGTGGACCGACGGCGGGGTGTCGGAGCTGAACCTGATGCAGCTCGAGGGCCAGGCCCGGGCCGCGACCCGGCTGATCGCCGACGAATTGCGCCGCGCCGGCCGGCTCGCCGACTGGCGGGTGGCCGGGGTGTCCGCGACGCACCACTCGGCCGGCCGGGTCGACGCCCGCGGCAACCAGGTGCGGCGGGCGATCTGCTGGAACGACCAGACCCTGGCGAAGTACCACGCGGAGGGGTTACGGCGGCTCGGCGGGCAGGCCCGCGCCCGCGAGCTGACCGGCGGGCCGTGGGCCGTCCGGTACTCGCTCTCGCACCTCGTCAAGGACGAGGAGACGCTGCCGCCTGCCGCGTGGGAGCGGACAGCACTGGTCGTGCCGCACGGCCCGCTCGCCGCCGGCTACCTCACCGGCAACTTCCGGGCGATCAGCGTCTCGTCGGCCGCCTCGACCGGGATCATGGACCTGCGGACGAACGCCTGGTCCCGCGGCATGCTCGACGCCCTGGCGAAGCCCGAGAATCGCGCCCGTGCGTGGGAGTGCCTGCCGCCGATCCGCGACGCCGCCGACCCGGTCGGGCCGCTCTCGGAGTCGATCGCCCTCGACGCGGACCTCCCGCCGGGCGTCCGCCCGATCGTCTTCCCGACGCTCGACGACCAGGCCGCCGGGCTGATCGGCGGCGGGGCGGTGGACGCCGGGCACGTCGCCGTCATCCTCGGCAACTCGGCGGTGGTGAACGCGTCGTCGGCGGAGCTGCCGCGGGCCGACGACCTGGACGCGATGAAGCTGAACTGGGGCCCGTACCTGTGGATGCGGTGCTACTCGAACGGGGCCCAGTTCCTCGACCGGGTGGTCGGGCCGAACCGCACCGCCGACGAGTGGGCCGGCCTGACCGCGGCGGCCGAGGCGGTGCCGGCCGGGTGCGGCGGGACGGCGGTGCTGCCATTCTTGCTGTCCGAGCCGTCGCTCGGGGTGACCGCCCCGCGGTTCCGGTGGTTCCCGGCCGAACCGACCGACCGGGGGGTGCGGGTGCGGGCGAGCTTCGAGGCGATCGCGTACCTGATCGCCCTCGGAGTGCGGGCGCACGAGTCGGCCGGGCAGGTGATCAGCCGCGTCACCGTGTCCGGCGGGATCGCCCGGAACGACCTGATGGTGCGGGTGCTGGCGAGCGTGCTCGACCGGCCGCTGGACCGGCTGGTGTCGGACGAGGGGACGGCGCTGGGGGCGGCGGTCGCGGCGCTGGCCGGGGCCGAGACGCACGGACGGCAGGCGAAGGGGGTCACCGGGAAGTACACGGCCGCGGACGCGGTGGCGGCGATGGTCCGGTTCCGCGACCGGGTGGGGCCGGTCGGGGAGTGGGTCGGGCCGTACCGCCGGGGCCTGGCCGAGTTCGAGGGGCGGTTGCGGGGCGGGTGAAGCCGGCGCCGGGGCCGATCGCCGACGTGGTCCCCCTCACCCGGCGGCGAAGCGCCGCCGACCTCTCCCCAGCGGGGAGAGGTGGGGGCGGTGCGGCCACCCGACAGGTCACCGACCGGAGTAGCTGACGAGGCGGGCAACCAGCCCCACCTCTCCCCGCTGGGGAGAGGTCGGCCCGGCGCCTCGCCGGGCCGGGTGAGGGGCGCCACCGACCGAGACCAGCCGGTGACCAACCCCGCCCGGGTGCCACGCTCCGTTCACCGGATCCGGAGCCGGACCGTCTCCTTCTCGGCCACCGTGCTCTCGGTCTGCGCGGCCGCCGACTCCAGCAGCTGGTAGGTGAACTTCCCGGCCGGCACGTCGACGTCGAGCGACTTCTGTGGGCCGACCCGGTACGACGTGCCGTTCACCACGATCGACACCTGCACCGGGTACTCGTTCACCACCCGGACGGTGCCGCGGCCGGTCCGCGGGTCGACCGGGACGGCGGCCGGGGCCGGCGGACGCAGCGCGGTCGCCTGCTGAGCCGCCTTCACCTGGGCCAACTCCCGCTCGAACTTGTCGAGCTTGTCCTGCATCGCCTTCATGTCGTTGACCAGGCCGGGGGTCGCCCCGATCGGGAAGCCTTGCTTGTCGCGCGGGCCGTTCAGCAGGTCGGTCAGTGTCCTGAGCTGGGCCTGGATCTCCGTCAGCCGGGTGTTCGACGCCTCGACCTGCGTCCGCAGGGACGCGATCTCGGCCTTGTCGTCGGCCCGGGCCGGGGCGGGGGCCAGGAGGGCGCCGCCGAGGGCGGCCGCCGTCGCCGCGTTCTTCAGGTTCATGGGTGCGTCTCCGGGTGTCGGTACAGGAGGGGTGGCGGGCGCGGACGGCGGGACCGGGAAGGTCGACTTCTCCGAAGGCCCGAACGGAACCTCCGGGGCCTTCGGCCGGTCGAGCACGGTCGGCCTGGCCAGCGGCGGCTCGACCGGGTCGGCCGGGGCCGGCAGCGGCGGCGGCTTCACCGGGTCGGGGACCGGGATCGGCGGCACCGCCGGCGCGACCCGACCGGGGGTCGCGGCCGGACCGTCCGGATTGACACTATTTCCCACATTCCCGCGAGGCAAGTCGGAAACCGGCTTCGCCGGGACGATCGGCTGGACCGGTTGGATCGGTTCCGTCGCCCGCGGGGGCGCCGGCGGCGGGGTCAGCCCGAGCGGCGGCGGGACGGTCGGCCCGGGCGACGGCAACGGTACGGCGGGAGGCGGAGTGGTCGGCAGCGGCGGCACCAGCGGGGCGGCCGGCTTCACCACCTCCGGCGTCGTCTCGGGCGTCCCCATCGGGATCGGCGGCAGCGGCGGCAGCTTCGGCGGGTCGGCCGGCGCCGCGGCGTCGGGAACCTTCGGCAACTCGACCGGCGGGACGGCCGGGGCCGGCGGCGGCGGCATCGGCCTGGCGTCACGGGTCGGGCCGGACGGGGCCAAATCCGGGAGCACCGGGGCCGGCGGCACCGCGGGCCGGTCGCCTGCCGGCAGCGGCGGGAGCGCGGGCGGGGCCATCGCGCCGGCCGGGCCGGCCGCGGGAACCGGGACCGGGATCGGCAGTGCCGGCGGCGGTGGCGGCGTCTCGAGGGTCGGGACGGGCGGGATCGGCGGGAAGGTGGCGGCCGCCGGGACGACCGGGCCGGCCGGCGGGACCGGCGGCAGCGCGAAGGCGCGGACATCACCGGCGGTGACCGGCGGGGCGGGCACGGGAACCGGGACGGTGGCCGCCGGCTTCGGCTCGTGGAACGGCGGCGGTGTCGCCGGCCGGGCCCACGGGCCGTCCTTCGCGACCGGGATCGGCGGGATCGGGACCGGCTCGGCGGTGGCGGACCGGGTGAACCCGAGCCACACCCCGGCCAGGCCCCCGCCGCCGGCCACGGCGACCGCCGCCGCCCGCCACCACCGCCTGCGTCCTGCCTCGCTCATCGGGCGTCCCCCTGCCCCGTGTCCCGGCGTGACCGACCCCGGCGACCCGCCCCCCGCGGGCCGCCCCGTCAGCGCTCCTCGTACTGGGCGACCCGGTTGACCGGGCCGATCACCCCGAACCCGTCGAACGGGTCGTACGGCGGGGCGAGCAGTTCCATCTGGTACGCGTCCTCCCGGCTGTCCTCGTAGTAGCTCGGCAGCAGCCGGGTCGCCCGGAACCCGTGGGCCCGGAAGAACAGTTGGGCCGGCAGGTTCCGCTCCCGCACCGCCAGGGTGATCTTCTGCCGGCGGTGGGAGGTCAGCTTGTACACCAGCTTCCCGACCATCACCCGCCCGACCCCGCGCCGCCGGGCCCCCGGGGCGACGGCGAAGTTCAGGACGTTCAGCCGGGTCTTGTGCAGCTCGTAGATCATGAACCCGGCCAGGGCGTCGTTCACCTCGGCCACCATCCCGATGCAGTTCCGCTGCCGCAGGCACCGCAGGAAGTCGTCCTCGGTCCACGAGAACTCGAAGCACGCCCGCTCCGCCCGCGTCACCTCCGGCATGTCCCGCCGGATCATCCACCGGATGTGGACCCCGGTCCCCGTCCGGTCCACCACCCGCGCACGTCCCGTGCTCATGAACGGACTCCTTCCCCCTTGAGCCCTGCCGTATTTCAGATTTCAGATTTCAGACTTCAGATTGTCGATTGAAGACAACCCCCTTGTCTTCACAATCTGAAATCTGAAATCTGAAATCACCAATCCTCACTCCTTGACGAACCGGGTGCTCTCCTCCTTGACGACCGGCGTCCGGGCCTGGTCGCAGGTGAGTTGCACCCGCACCCGCAGGTCGCCGGCGGCCGCCCCCCGGGCCTTCACCCGGTACACCATCTCGCCCTTCACCGGGAGCGTCGGGATCGGGTCGACGAACAGGTTCTGCCCCTGGGCCCGGACCTGCGTCGGCCCGCTCGACCCGGTGTACGCCAGCCCGTCCGCCAGGGCCGCCACCAGCTGCACGTTGGTGCACGGCCCGGTCCCCTGGTTCGTCACCCGGATCTCGAACTCCTCCTCCTTCCCGACCTCGATCACCCCCTTCACCGCCGCCACCTCGAACCGCACCGCCGCCACCCCCTCGGCCTTCACCGCGGTGTCGGCCTTCGCCTCCAGCACCCGGCCGGCCGGGCGGATCCCGCCGGCCCCGGCCACCGCCCCCGGCGGGTTCGGGTCGCCGCCGCCGGCCTGGGCGACCGTCCGCAGCAGCCCGTCGGTGGCGGCCGCCGCCCGCAGCCTCAGCGTCAGCGGCTGGGTCTTCCCCGGGGCGAGCCCGGCCGTCTTCCACACGACCGCCCGGTTCGGGGCGCTGTACGCCGCCCCGTCGCTCCCCTGGACGAACTCGAACCCTTCCGGCAGCAGCGTGTACACGGTCACCGGGTCGGTCGGGGCGGTCCCCGGGTTCGACAGGGTAATCTCGTACACCGGCTCGGCCCGGACGAGGCACCGGGCCGGCCCGGTCTGGGCGACCTTCAGCTGCGGCTCGACGACGGTCACGGCCGCCCGGGCGGACGCGTCCGGGTTGCCCGGGGTGGCGACCGTGACCTGGCACCACTGCGCCCCGGCCCCGGTCGCGGTCGCCGGCAGGTCGACCGTCTTCGTCTCCCCCGGCGGCAGGCTCGCGACCACCAGTTCCAGCTTCTGCTCCGGCTTCGGGCCGTCCTGGTACACCAGCCCCGGGGACAGGAACGCCTGGACGACGAGGTTCTTCGCCGGCCCGGTCCCGGTGTTCGCCACCTTCACCTTGAACACCGCCCGCTCCCCGGCCTTGCACCCGTCCGGGCCGGTCACCGCCACCCCGACCCGCGGCCGGGTGACCTTCGTCCGGGCCTCGACCGCCGCCGCGCAGGTGACCGTCGCCCGGCTCCGCAGCTCGCCCTCGTCGGCCGGCCGCAGCCGGACCGCGATCCGCCGCTCGGCCCCCGGCTCCAGGGTGCCGACCGCCCAGGCCAGCCGGTCCCCGGCGGCCTCGGCCGGCGGGTCGCTGCCGACGTACTTCGCCCCGGGCGGGACCTCGTCCTCGACCCGCACCCCGACCACCGCGGCGGTCCCGCCGTTGCGGACCACCAGCTCGTACCGCACCTCCTCGCCGAACACCACGGACTCCGGGCAGACCGCCTCCAGGGTGACGGCGTGCGTCACCTTCCCCGGGAGGGCGGCGGCCGGCGCGGGCACCGCGCCTGGTGACACCGCGGTGTCACCGGGGACGGGGGTGACGACCGGCGGGGGGATCACCCCGCCGCCCGCCGGCGGGACCGGGACGAGCGGCCGCGGGTTGGTCGACTCCGGGGCGGGCCCCGGGAACGGCGCCGGCAGGCCCGGCACCCCGGCCGGCGGGTCGACCGGCGGCGTCGGCGGGAGCTTCGGGGGCTCGGTGTCCTGCGAGATGCTCGGCGGCGGCAGGGTGACCACCGGCGGCAGCGCCCCGGGGCGGGCCGGCGGCGGGTCGAACCCCGGCGGCGGCACCTCCGCGCCGGCCGGGCGGACCCCGTCCGGCCCGGCGACGACCGGGCTCGTCAGCCGCGGGCGGACCGGGGTCGACCCGGCCGGGGGCGGGGTCTGCAGGTATCCGGCGGGCTTGGCGCCGACCCCGGCCCCGGCCGGCTGCGGCGGCGGGTACACCCCGGGCGGGACCTGTCCCGCCGGGCGGGCGGGGGCGGTCGGTGCCGCCCCCTTCGGGAGCGGCCCCGGGGGCGCCTGGGCGGCGACCGTGCCGAGCACGGCCAGGCCCGCCGCGGTCGCCGCCGCGGCGAGCAGCATCGGTCTCTTTCGCACGGCTCGTCCCCCCTGCGACCTGTCGGCCCGTCCCCCGGACCGCCCCCGAAGTGGCTTCGGGCGTGGGGCAGGCATTCTTGCCTGCCGCGGCAGACAGGAATGTCTGCCCCACCCCGAAACCACCCCTCAACGCGCCCCGTCAACCGGCCCCGCCCCCGGGGCCGGGTACTTCACCGCGTTCTTCGCCAGCTTCGCCGCCACCGCGTCCGACAGGTCGATCCCGGTGTGGCTGCTGAGCAGGAACACGATGTTCGCCACGTCCGCCAGCTCGTCCGCGATCGCCTCCCGCAGCCCCGGGTCGGCGGCCGCCGCGACCGACTCGTCCGGGGTCAGCCAGCGGAACACGTCGCACAGCTCCCCGACCTCGCTGGCCAGGGCCATGGCGAGGTTCTTGGGGGTGTGGTACGGGTCCCACCCGCGGGCCGCGGCGAACCGGCGGATCGCGTCCTTCAGCGCCGCCACCGGGGTGGTCGGGTCGGGCATGGTGTCGGTCCGGTGGTCCCCGGGCGCGGCCGCCGCTCGCTTCCCCCGTCGGCGGTCGCACCGAGAGGCGGCGGGTATAACCGGGGGCGGGGTGGTGTCAACGGGACGTGGGGCGAAAACCGCCCGCGAGGTGGTCGCCGGAAAGCCCCCGGGTTGCCGGGGGCGGCGCGGACTGCCAGGCCAGCTCAAAGTCGCCGGGCCGCCACGGGGGGCGGCCCCTACCGGACGGCGCGGTCGGGGCCGCCCCCCGTGGCGGCCCGCGCCTGACTGTCGGGACGGCGCTTCAGTTCTTCAGCGGCTCCACCGTCCGCGTCTCGACCGCCTCGGCCTCGACCTTCAGCTCGAACCCCTTCCCGGCCCCGGCGATGCTCATCTTGGTCACCGTCTTGCTCGTCCCGGACGGGGACGAGCCGTCGATCACCCCGTCCGCGGTCATGGTCACCGACAGCCGGCCGTCCTTGACCTCGACCGGCGTCTTCCCCCCGAGCCCGACGACCGGGGCGTCGACCGTCACCTCGATCACCCCGAACTGCCGGCCGCCCTTCTGGTACGCCTTCACCAGCTTCCCGACCGCCTTCACCTTCGCCGGGTCGAGCGCCGGCGCCGTCGGCCCCATCGCCTCCTGGAGGGCGGCCCCGTCGATCTTCCACGTCTCCCCGGGCTTGATCGGCCCGGGCGGGAGGAAGGCCGCCTCGGCGTCCTTCCGGCCCGCCCGGTCGAACTCCGACGCCAGCATCTTCTCGGCGTCCCCGCCGACCGGCTTGCCGTCGACCGTGAACGCGTACTTGTCCCCCGCCTTCTCGATCAGCACCGTCTTCCCCTCGACCGGCAGGGTGGTCACGTTCCCGCCCTTGTCGACCCGGGCCTTCTCGTAGGTCCGCTTCAGCTTCACCGGCAGCTTCCCCTCCTTCGCCGGCTCGATCACCTCGTCCACGTACACGAACAACTTCGACCCGACTTCGTCCTTCGCCTGGGTGTTCCCGGCGACGGTGACCGTCGACTTCCCGGTCCCCTTCTCCTCGATCGTCACCTTCACCCGGTCCCCGGCCTTCGGCCGGGTCGGCTTGATGGTCACCGCCTCCTGGGCCGGCGCCGCCAGGCCCCACGCCGCCGCCACCCCGAGCACGAGCACGAACCGGCGCATGCCGAACCTCCGAGACGAGAGGGGGGAAACCCGCGTCACCCCGGCGGGGTGACGGTCTGCTCCTGGACGCCGTCGACCGTCTGCCGGACCTCCCCGCGCTTCGGGTCCTGCCCGGTCAGCTCGGCCTTCAGCGTCCGCTTCGACGTGCCGGCCCGGGCCGACCCGTCGATCGGCACGTCGAGGGTGGCGTCGACCGTGACGGCGCCGGTCGCCCCGGCGGCGAAGGTCACCCGCAGCCGGAACTCGACCACCCCCCACTGCCGGCCGTCCTTCTGGTACACCCGGGCCAGCTTCCCGGTGAGCGTGCTCCGGTCCCGGTCCGGCACCGCCTGGAAGTCGGCCGCGGTCAACGCCGCCAGGTTCTGTACGACCGCCGGGTCCGGCTGCCACTCCTCCCCGACCTTGACCGCGGCCTTCGGCAGCAGGTCGGCGGTCCGCGGCCCGGCCTTGCCGAACTCGCCGGCGAAGTCCGCCGCCTCGGCCGCCGGGAGCGGCTTCCCGCCGACGGTGAACGTGTACCCGGCCTTCGGCCCCGCCTTGCGGATCTCGACCGCCTTGCCCGAGTACGACAGCGGCTGGAGGCCGCCCTTCGGGCCGCTCGCGAGGGCG
Organism: Isosphaera sp.; assembly: GCA_013822345.1. GTDB lineage: Bacteria > Planctomycetota > Planctomycetia > Gemmatales > Gemmataceae > Gemmata. The sequence continues at coordinate 94,598 of PNKH01000007.1, read as the reverse complement.
GTGGTGTACTCCCGGACCAGGCGGGTCGGCCGCGGGGCGTCCCCGGCGACCTCCTGCACCGTCTCGACGTACTCCGCCCGCCGCTCCGCCTTCTGGGTCTGGGTCACGGCCCCGGCGGTGACGGTGCTGGTCACCGTCTGGCTGCGGACCACCGCCACCTTCTGCCCCGGCTGCTCGTCGACGATCTTGAGGGTGAAGGCGGCGTCGGCCGGCGGGTCGCCCGGGCCGGCGCCGGGCTTCGGGGAGCACCCGGCGGCGACCGCGGCGAGCAGGAGGAAGAGGGACGGGCGGAGCACGGGTGATCCTCGCGGGGGCGGCCGCCGGACATGCTACCCGAACCGCCGCCCGGGGCCAGTCCCCGGCGGTCGCGTCCCGGTTTCGCCGCTTGCGGCGTTGCGCCCCGGGGCGCAACGCCGCAAGCGGCGAAACCGGGACGCGACCGCCCACCCTTGTGCCCGCCGGCGGCGTCCGTATACCATTCGGAGTTTGCGCCGAACCACCCCCTGCCCCCGAGCCCATGCCGAAGCGCACCGACATCCGCACCGTCCTGCTCATCGGGTCCGGGCCGATCGTGATCGGCCAGGCCGCCGAGTTCGACTACTCCGGCACCCAGGCGTGCAAGGCCCTCCGCGAGGAGGGCTACCGGGTGGTGCTGGTGAACTCGAACCCGGCCACCATCATGACCGACCCGGAGACGGCCGACCGCACCTACGTCGAGCCGATCACCTGGCAGGTGGTCGAGAAGATCATCGCCCAGGAACGGCCCGACGCGCTGCTGCCCACCCTCGGCGGGCAGACCGCCCTGAACACCGCCATGGACCTCGTCAAGCACGGGGTGCTGGAGAAGTACGGGGTCGAGATGATCGGGGCGAAGGCCGAGGTGATCGACAAGGCCGAGGACCGGCAGAAGTTCAAGGACGCGATGGTCAAGATCGGGGTCGAGGTGCCGCGGTCGGTGGTGGTCCGGACGCTGGCCGACGCCCTGGAGGCGGTCGAGGCGGTCGGGCTCCCGTGCGTGCTGCGGCCGAGCTTCACCATGGGCGGGACCGGCGGCGGGATCGCGTACAACCGGGAGGAGTTCATCGACCTGGTGACCAAGGGGATCGACCTGTCCCCGGTGAGCGAGGTGCTGGTCGAGGAGTCGGTGATCGGGTGGAAGGAGTACGAGCTGGAGGTGATGCGGGACCGGGCCGACAACGTGGTCATCGTCTGCACCATCGAGAACCTCGACCCGATGGGCGTCCACACCGGGGACTCGATCACCGTCGCCCCGATCCAGACGCTGTCCGATAAGGAGTACCAGCGGATGCGGGACGCCGCCAAGGCGATCATCCGCGAGATCGGGGTCGAGACCGGGGGGAGCAACATCCAGTTCGCCACCAACCCGGCGGACGGGCGGATGATCGTGATCGAGATGAACCCGCGCGTCAGCCGCTCTAGCGCGCTTGCGTCGAAGGCGACCGGCTTCCCGATCGCCAAGATCGCCGCCAAGCTCGCCGTCGGGTACACCCTGGACGAGCTGCGGAACGACATCACCCGCGAGACGCCGGCGTGCTTCGAGCCGACCCTCGACTACGTCGTCACCAAGGTGCCGCGGTTCGCGTTCGAGAAGTTCCCGGAGGCCGACCCGACGCTGACGACGCAGATGAAGTCGGTCGGGGAGACGATGGCGATCGGGCGGACCTTCCGCGAGTCGCTGCAGAAGGCGCTGCGCGGGCTGGAGGTGAACCGGTTCGGCCTGGGGTGCGACCGGAAGGACCGGTGGGGCTCGGCCAACCCGCCGACCCGGGAGGAGATCACCCAGAAGCTGGCCACCCCGAACGCCGAGCGCGTCTGGTACCTCCGGTACGCGTTCAAGGCCGGGATGTCGGTCGAGGACGTGCACGCCCGGTCGAAGATCGACCCGTGGTTCCTGCGGGCGGTCAAGGAGCTGGTCGACCTGGAGGAGGAGCTGAAGGGGATCGGGTCGGTCGAGAAGGTGACCGCCGGGCAGATGCTGACGGCGAAGCAGGCCGGGTTCCTCGACCGCCAGCTGGCGAACCTGTGGGACTGCCCGGAGGCCGACGTGCGGCGGGTCCGCACGGCGTTCGGCATCCGGGCCGTGTTCAAGAGCGTCGACACCTGCGCCGCCGAGTTCGAGGCGTACACCCCGTACTACTACAGCACCTACGAGGCGCCGGTGGCTTCCGTAGGGGGGGCCGAGTCTTCGAGTCCCACCGGTGTTACCCGCGCCCCGGGGGTGGGACTCGAAGACTCGGCCCACCCTACAAGACCGGCCGAGGACGAGATCCGCCCCCCGACCGGGAAGCCGCGGATCATGATCCTCGGCGGCGGGCCGAACCGGATCGGCCAGGGGATCGAGTTCGACTACTGCTGCGTCCAGGCCGCGTTCGCCCTGCGCGGGGCCGGGTACGAGGTGGTGATGGTCAACTCGAACCCGGAGACGGTGAGCACCGACTACGACACCTCCGACCACCTGTTCTTCGAGCCGCTCACCGCCGAGGACGTGCTCAACATCTACGAGCGGATGAAGCCGGAGGGCGTGGTGGTGCAGTTCGGCGGGCAGACCCCGCTGAACCTGGCCAAGGCGCTGGAGACCGCCGGGGTGCCGATCATCGGCACCAGCGTCGACTCGATCGACGTGGCCGAGAACCGCGAGCGGTTCGCCCGGCTGGTGACGGAGTTGGGCCTCCGGCAGCCGGCGAACGGGACGGCGGTGGACGCCGCCCAGGCGCTGCGCGTCGCCCGCAAGATCGGGTTCCCGGTGCTCGTCCGCCCGAGCTTCGTCCTCGGCGGGCGGGACATGCGGATCGTCTACACCGAGGACGAGCTGTCGGCGTACATGGCCCGCGTCGAGCCGGACCTGTCCCCGGCCCGGCCGGTGCTCATCGACCAGTTCCTGGAGAACGCCACCGAGGTCGATGTCGACTGCCTGTCGGACGGCGTCCGGACGGTGATCGGCGGGGTGATGCAGCACATCGAGGAGGCCGGCATCCACTCCGGGGACTCGGCCTGCGTCATCCCGCCGCACTCGCTGCCGCGGGCGGTGGTCGCGGAGATCAAGGACCAGGCCCGGAAGCTGGCGGCGGCGCTGAACGTCCGCGGGCTGATGAACATCCAGTTCGCGGTGCAGTTCAAGGACGAGGGGTATGTCCCCGGGGGGAGCGCCCCGGGGCTGGCGTTCCAGGTGTCCATCCTGGAGGCGAACCCGCGGGCCAGCCGGACGGTCCCGTTCGTGTCGAAGGCGACCGGGGTGCCGCTCGCCCGGCTCGCCGCCCTGGTCATGGTCGGGAAGACGCTGGACGAGCTGGGGGTCGCCGACGAGGTGGTGCCGTCTCACTACTCGATCAAGGAGAGCGTGTTCCCGTTCAACAAGTTCCCGGGGGTGGACATCGTCCTCGGGCCGGAGATGAAGTCGACCGGGGAGGTGATGGGGTCGGACGACACCGTGCCGATGGCGTTCGTCAAGTCGCAGATGGCGGCCAGCGCTCCACTGCCGTCGGGCGGGACGGTGTTCGTGTCGGTCGCGGACCGGGACAAGGAGGCGGTGGTGCCGGTCGCCCGGGCGTTCGCCGACATGGGGTTCCGGCTGATCGCCACCCGCGGGACGGCCCGGGTGTTGGCCGCCCGCGGGATCGCGGTCGAGGACGTGCCGAAGCTGGCCGAGGGCCGGCCGAACCTGATCGACTACATGAAGAACGGCCAGGTGGCGCTGATCGTCAACACCCCGAGCGGCCGCGGCAGCTCGACCGACGAGGGGAAGATCCGGGCGGCGGCGGTGGCCAACCGGGTGACGTGCATCACGACGCTGTCGGCCGCGTTCGCCGCCGTCGAGGCGTGCCGGGCCCTGCGGGAGCGGGAGCTGACCGTGGTCGCGCTGCAGGACCGGTTTCCCGCGGTGTGAGAGTGTCGTGTCCGCCGCTTGCGGCGTTGCGGGCGGCTCCCGCAACGCCGCAAGCGGCGGACACGACACTCTCACCCGGCCCGGCGGCGGACCGGGTTGCCGATCGTCTCGAACACGCCCACCAGTCCCTGCACGTGCTTGCAGTGGTGGGCGTTCCGGTAGTCCTCGTGGTAGACCGCGTCCGGGCACGAGCAGTGCCACACCAGCTCGCCCGGGGCCGGCCGCTCCAGCGCGACCTGGTACTCCTCCCGCCCGCCACGGACCTCCCACGTCGCGACGCACCCGCAGTCGGCCGGGTCCGGGTTCCGGTAGGTGACGCGGAAGTGGTACGGGGCCGGCGTCCGCTTCCGGTCCGGTCCGGGCAGCAGGGTGGTGATGAGGGTGAACGGCGGCTCCGGCGCGGCGGTCATCGCCTCGCTCCTCGCGGTTCGTTGGTGGGGTCGGGTGATGTGTGTATTGTAGGCGAACGCCTGTCCACTCCCAATGCCGGTAGCCGCCCGGAACGCTAGATTTCCCGGTACAACCCCGGAGCCGCCGATGACCGACGCCGACCCGCAGGCCCGCAAGGCCGCCCTCCGCGAGCAGGCCCGGAAGAACCGCGTCGCCCAGAAGAACAAGGACGAGGTCAGCCGGGTGATCTGCGACCGGTTCACCGCCCTCCACGCCTACGCCGCCGCGAAGACGGTGATGTGGTACGTCGACGCCGGGAGCGAGGTGCGGACCCGCCACGCCCTGCCCGCCGCGCTGACCCACGGCAAGCGGGTCGTCGTCCCGTGGTGCGTGGTCGAGACGAACACCCTCGAACTGTTCCTGCTCGAAGACGTGTCGGAGTTGGTGGAGGGGGCGTACAAGATCCTGGAGCCGAAGGCGGAGCTGCGGACCCTGCCGGCGAAGGTGGTGCGGCCGGAGGAACTCGACCTGGTGATGGTACCCGGGACGGCGTTCGACCCCCGCGGCGGGCGGATGGGACAGGGGAAGGGGTACTACGACCGGCTGCTGTCCGCTGCCCGGCCGGACGCCCCGCTCGTCGGGATGGCGTTCGACTGCCAGGTGTTCGACGACATCCCGGTCGCCCCGCACGACGTGTTCATGGACCTCGTCCTGACCGAGACCCGGACGCTCACCGGCCGCGGGCGGACGGGTTGACCGGCGGGCGCAGGGCGGTTGGGTTCGTGGGTGCGTGTGGTTGGTGTGGTGTCGCACCCGCTCCCTGACGGTCGCGGTTCGCCCGCCACCGAGGCGAACCGCGACCGTCAGGGAGCGGGTGCGACCCACCGCGGAGAACGAAACGGCCCTGCCGGCGGGCTTTTCCTGCTTCCTACCGACCCGCCGCCCGTGGTAACGTGGGCGCGTCTGCCGTTCCTCCTCCCGGACGCGGCCTCCCACCTCCGCCCGGCCGCGCCCCCACTCTCCACCGGGGGTCTGACGATGTCGCACCGCACGCGCCGCGAACTGTTCGGGGACGTCGGCCGGGGCATGATCGCCGCCGCCGTCGGCACCGGCCTGGCCGCCGACCTCGGGTTCGCCCTCGCCCCGGACGAGCCCGCCCGCCTCACCTTCGGCGACCTGGAGCCGCTCGTCTCGTTCCTCCAGGAGACCCCGCCGGACAAGCTCCTCCCGAAGGTCGCGGAGCGGCTGAAGGCCGGCACCGAGCTGAAGACGGTCGTCGCCGCCGCGGCCCTGGCGAACGCCCGGGCGTTCGGCGGGGAGGACTACGTCGGGTACCACACCCTGATGGCCCTCGCCCCGGCGTTCAAGATGGCCGGGGAGGAGCCGAAGCCGGAGCGCCGCCCGCTGGCGGTGATGAAGGTGCTGGTGCGGAACGGCACCCGCCTCCGGGAGACCGGCGGGAAGGACCTGCTCCGGCCGGTCGAGCCGGGGAAGCTGGCCGCGGGGGTGCCGGCGGGCGAGCAGCTGCGGGCCGCGGCCCGGAAGGCCGACATGGCCGCCGCCGAGGCGACGTTCGCGGCCGTCTGTGCGACGGGCAAGCCGGCGGACGCCCTGAACGCGCTGCTGGTCGAGGTGGACGACGCGACCGAGGTGCACCGGGTGGTGCTGGCGTCCCGGGCGTGGGACCTGCTCGACTTCGTCGGGGCCGACCGGGCGCACGCGCTGCTCCGCCAGTCGGTCCGGTACTGCGTGAAAGGCGAGCAGAACCCCAATCAAGTGAAGTACCACCAGCCGGTCCGCGACCTCCTGCCGGGGCTGCTGGAGCGGCACAAGCTGCTCGGGCCGGCGCCGCGGCCGCGGGCGGCCGACGACGCGTGGGTGGCGAAGTTCGCGGACGCGGTGTTCGGGATGTCCGCGGCCGACGCGGCCGGGGCGGTGGCGGAGGCGCTGGCGGACGGGGTGGCGGCCGACGCGGTCGGCGAGGCGCTGGCGCTGGCCGCGAACCAACTCGTCCTGCGGGACGACGGCCGGCCGAAGGCGTGGGCGTCGGCGAACAAGCCGGTCGGGAGCGTGCACGGCGACTCGACGGGAGTCCACTGCTGCGACACGGTCCACGCGTGGCGGAACCTGGCCCGGGCGGGCGACCGGCGGGCGGCGGTCACGAGCCTGATCCTGGCCGGGTACCAGGTCGCCCGGGACCGTGTCTCGCGGGCCGAGTTCACGACATGGGAACCGTACCCGCGGGCGGACGCCCGGGAGCAGGCGAAGGGGGTCCGGGCCGACGCGCTGCTGGCGGCGCTCGACGAGGCGGTCCGCGGCAAGGACCAGGCGCGGGCCGCCGCCCTGACCGCCCGCCTCGGGGCCGAGACCCCGAGCGCGGCGAAGGACGTGTTCGCGCTGCTCCGGGGGTTCGCGGTGAGCGAGGACGGGGCGCTGCACGCGGAGAAGTTCTACGGCACCGCGGCGGACGAGTTCGCGGCCGGACGGGCGGCGTTCCGGTGGCGGCACCTGACCGCGCTGGCCCGGGTCACGGCCAGCGCCTACGGTTACCCGGCCCCGGGGTACGAGGAGGCGCGCGAACTCTTCAAGGGGTGAGGTGCGGAGCCGGGCCCGTTACCCCTTACCCCCGTCGTCCGGTCCCGCGCCGCCGGGCGGGTCGAGTCGGGCGACGACCTCGCGGACCTCGCCGTCCCGGGCGACCGCGAGCGCGATCTCGCCGCCCGGCCGGACCGCCCGGACGGCCGCGCGGAGGTCCTCGCCGGTGTGGACCTCCTGCCCGGCGGCGCGGTCGATCACGTCCCCGCGGGCCAGGCCGGCGGCCGCCGCCGGGCTGGCGGGCGTCACCACCGTCACCACCACCCCCGGGTCGACCACCACCCCGACCCGGTTCCCGTCCTCCCCGGCCGGGCCGACCCGCCCGACCATGTGCAGCGGCGACCCGCCGCGGCGGATCCGGACCGTCAACTCCGACCCGTCCGGCACCCCCAGGACCGCGTCCCGAAACCCGGCCGCGGTGTGGACCGGGGTCCCGTTCACCGACTCGACCACGTCCCCGTGGACGAGCCCGGCGGTCGCCGCCATCCCGCCCGGCAGCACCTCGGCGACCACCACCCCGTGGTCGACCTCGACCCCGAGCCGGTTCCCCGGCTCGGCCGCCGGCCGCCCGGCCTCCTGCCGCAACTCGCCCAGACGCTCGCCGAGCCCGGCCGCCTCCTCCTTCAGGGCGGCGACCTGCTCGGTGGCGGCCTCCGCCCCGGTCCGCAGCCGGCGGACCCCGGCGAGGCCGTCCGCGGCCTCCTTCACCACCGATCGGACGTGGCCCCGCAGCTCGTCCAACTCGGCACGCAGGGCCCGCACGTCCCGGGTCGCGGCCCGGAGGGCGTCGGTCGCCTTGGCCAGGTCGCCGGCCGACTCCCGGAGGGCGGCGGTCGCGGCCGCCAGGCCGCCGTCGCCCGCCGGCCGCGCGACCGGGTCGGGGCCCGCGGACAGCTCGACCGCCGTGACCTCGAGGTCGGCGACGGGTTCGTCCGCCTTCGGCCGGGTGGTGCGGCCGCGGGCGGCCGGCTTCTCACCCCCCGCGGCCGACTTCCCGCCCCCCGGCTTCTTGCTCGTCGCCATCGGACTCCCCCCGTTCCGCCGGCCGGGTCAGACCGTGGTCCGCTGCTGGGCCGCCGCCCGCTCCCGCTCCCACTGGTACTCCCGCTCCCGCCGGGCGTGGTGGTACGCCAGCCCGAGGAACGCGATCCCCAGGCCGATCACCGCGACGGCGGTGAGGAACACCAGGACGAACGCCAGCGACCCGTCCATCTGCCCGATCTTGATGAACGCCGGCTGGCCGTCGGGGCCGCGCGGGAGCGCCGCCGGGTCGGCGTACCGGGTCCCGATCCCGAGGGCGGTGAGGCCGAGGCCGATCAGGGCCCCGGCGGCGATGACCGCCCCGCACAGCGCGCGCATGCCGTCCCTCCGGTTGCGGCCCCGCGGCCGGGTCAGAAGCCGAGCATCCGGATCCCGCCCGCGAACACGAGCAGGATGCCGGCGATCACCATGACGCACCCGCTGCACCCGCACCCGGGCCACGCCCCGAACTGCCCCTTCGGGCCGAGTCCGCCGAGGTTCCCGAACAGTCCGCCCCCGCCCCCGCCGCCAGACATGGTCGGCCTCCGTGAGCGACCCGGCGGCCGGCGGGCGCACGCGGCGACCGGGGCGACGGATCGAGCGCCGGAACGGCAGCAATTCCCGGGCCGAAGTGAGAGGGACGGCCGGTCAGCCAGGGCCGTTCGGTGTGGGGGCTGGGCGGTCTGGGCGGTGTCGCACCCGCTCCCTGACGGTCGCGGTTCGCCTTGGTGGCTGGCGAACCCCGACCGTCAGGGAGCGGGTGACACCGACCCCGCCCCCCACACCGAACGGCCCTGGCCGGTCAGCGGAGGAGCACGGACACGTCGGACACGTTCCGCTCGGCCACCTCGCGGGAGACCAAGCCGGCCCGCAGCAGCCGCCGCACCGACTCGTCGAAGCCCACCATCCCCTCGTCCCGGCCGGTGACGAGGTAGTTGTCGATGCTCTCGACCTTGCCGGTGCGGACCGCGCTGGCGATCGGGTGGGTGTTCCACAGCACCTCCAGGGCGAGGTGCCGGCGGCCGCCGCGCTCCACCCCGGGCAGCAGCCGCTGGCTCACCACCGCCCGCAGGCTCATCGCCAGCTGCCCGCGGACGCCGGCCTGCGACTCCTGCGGGAAGAAGTCCGGGAAGCGGGTGACGGCCCCCTTCGCGTCGCGGGTGTGGAGGGTGGCGAACACCAGGTGCCCGGTCTCGGCGGCGCTCAGGCACATCCGGGCGGTCTCGGGGTCCCGCACCTCGCCGACGAGGATCACGTCCGGGTCCTGGCGGAGGGCGTGCTTCAGCCCGTCGGCGAAGCCGAGCACGTCCGCCCCGACCTCCCGCTGGGTGACGACCGAGGTGGCGACCCGCGGGAACAGGTACTCGACCGGCTCCTCGACCGTCACCACCCGCACCCCGCCGGCCCGGTTCAGGTCGTTCACCAGCATCGCCAGGGTGGTCGTCTTCCCGGACCCGGTCGCCCCGGTGACGAGGACCAGCCCGTCGCGGAGGCCGGTGAGCCGGGCGGCGAGGGCGTGCGGGAAGCCGGCCCAGTCGAGGTCGGGGATGGCGTCGGGGATGACGCGGAAGCAGCCGCCGGGGTGCCCGCCGGCGTGGAACAGGGCGGCGCGGAACCGGGCGGGGCGGCCGTCGACCGCGCACTCGAACGAGAAGTCGGCGTTGCGGGTGTCACGGAACCGGGCGAGCGTCTCCGGGGTGCAGACGGAGGCGAGGAGCGGCCCGGCCTGGTCGGCGGTCAGTGGCGGTTCGGGGAGTTCGGTCAGCTCGCCGTGGAGGCGGACGACCGGCGGGTGCCCGACCGCGAGGTGGAGGTCGGACGCCCCGACTTGCGCCGCCCACTCGAGCCACCGGCGGAGGGTGTCGTGGACCGCGGGGTCGGACATCGGCTCACCTGGTCGGGTCAGATGAGGTGGGACGCGCGGCGGCGGACGGCCGCCTCGCTGTCCGGGAACCGGTACTCGGCGAGCGGGACGAACTGGCCGGGCTGCGGGTCGTAGGCGAACACCTCGCCGGTCTCGATCTTGTACACCCACCCGTGCAGCTTCAGGTCCCCCTTGACCAGCCGGGAGGCGACGGCCGGGAGGGTGCGGAGGTGCTCGAGCTGGACCAGGACGTTCTCCTGCGCGGTCGCGGTCAGGAGCGGGGTGCCGGACAGGTGGGCGTAGTTGTCGCGGACGATGCGGGTGGTGGTCTCGGCGTGCCGGAGCCAGTCGGCGACGGCCGGGAGGGCGGCGACCGCCTCCGGCTCGAGCAGCCCCTTCATCGCCCCGCAGTGGGTGTGCCCGCAGACGACCACGTCCCGGACCCCGAGGCCGGCGACCGCGAACTCGATGGTCGCCGCCTCCCCGCCGTTGGCGGCCCCGTTCGGGGGGACGATGTTCCCGGCGTTCCGGAGGATGAACAGGTCGCCGGGCTTGGACTGGGTGAGGAGGTTCGGGTCGATGCGGGAGTCGGAGCAGGTGATGAACAGGGTGTCCGGGTTCTGGCCCTTGGCGAGCTCCTCGAACAGCCCCTGGAGCGGGCGGAACGTGTCCTGCCGGAACTGGTGGATGCCCTGGATGAGCCGCTGCATGGACCGCCTCCGGACGCGGGTTACCGGCTACCCGTCGATCGCGACGGTGTCGTCGAACCGGCCCGCACGCAGGTCGGCACTCCTGATGTACCAGAACAGCCGGTGACCGTCGCCCCACCCCCACCGCAGGTTGCGGTCGGAGTCGAACCGGACCAGTTGTTCCCAGTCCGGGCCGGGGGTCGGGTCCTCGGCCAGGACCGTGACGTGCGTGTACCCGAAGAGCTGGTGGTCGGCGTGGCGGACGAGTGACGACCACGCGCCGCGGTCGTCGAACTCCGGCCACCCGGCGGCAGACTCCGGCACGTCGAGGCCGTCGGTCAATGTCAGCCGACACGGCCCGGGTGGCCGCCCGTGAACCTCGGCGTAGTCGTCCGGCGGGTCCACGGCCACCAACTCGGCGCCGGGCGGGGTGTGGATGATCCGGAGGCCGCCGGGGACCCCGCGGCTGTCCGGGCCGCCGAACGCGTCCCGGTCGTAGTCGTGGTAGACGAAGAACGACATCAGCCCGGCCGGCGGGAGCGCCCGGCCGGCGACGGTCCGGCGTAACTCGGCGAGGTCGAACTGGGCGAGGAACTCGAGCGGCGCCTCCTCGCACCGCGGCCACCCCGCGCCCGCGGGCAGGCTCGGGAGGCCGCCGAACTGGGACCCGCCGACCGGGAGGTCGGCGGTACGGGCCGGCTCGGTGTGGATCGCCACCGCCGGCCGGGCGACCCGGAAGATCGCGTCCCGGTGGGCGGTCAGCCCGTGGGAGCGGAGGCGAATTTCGAGTGTGACCCCGACGATCTGCCGCCAGCCGATGGTCCCGACGGCCGGTTCCGGGAGGTCGGTGCCGGCCCGGGCCGCGGACACGAACCGGCGGAGGAACGGCCCGCGCGGGTCGTCGTGCTCGTCCAGCCAGTCCGCGTAGACGAGTTTGACGGTGTCGTCGGCCGGGTCGGCCGCGACCGCGGCGAGGAGGTCGAGTTCCCCGGGCAGGGAGGCGGCGAGGTCGCACACGGACGCCATCCGGTCGCCCCCGACTGGAAACCGTGGGCCGACGAGCCCGCGGCGCGAGCAAGGGGTGCCCTTGCTCGCGCCGCGGGCTCGTCGGCCCATACCCGAACAACCGGGGCGCTCCAGGTCAGCGGTTGAACAGGAACGCCGGGCTGTTGATCAGCGCCCACACCAGGTCCTGCGCCCCCAGCACCCGGGCGTCCGCCGGCGGGGCGTTCGCCGCCTCCGCCTGCAGCCGCTGGTACTCCCTGTCCTGCGCCAGGTACAGCGCCCGGAACTTCGCCTTCTGCTCCGCCGTCCGCGCCTCCGGCGGCGTCGCCAGCACCGCCGTCTGCTCCGGCGTCAGCGGGCTCCCCAGCCGCGGGTTCGGGTCCGTCGTCACCGACAGCCGGAACTTCCCGATCACGTGGTTCGCCGCCTGCTGGTACTCGTGGTCCAGCTGCACCGTCAGCGCCACCCCGGCCGGGCCGCCGACCGGCTTCTCGAACCTGAACACCGCCGCGTGGTCCCGGCCCAGCTGCGGGGCCACCGCCCACCCGGTCGCCCGGTCCCCGTCCACCGCCCGCGCCGCCGCGAACCCCTCCTGCTGGAACGTCTGGGCGACCGCCGTCAGCTTCACCGCCGGGGCGTTCGCGTCCGGCCGGTCCAGCGGCCGGGCGTTCACCCGGAACTCGCTCAGCACGAAGTTCCCGTTGTCCGCCCGGCCCGGCCCCTTCGCCGGCAGGCCCGGGTCGGACAGCGCCTCCAGCCGGATCGCCGTCACCGGGGCCCCCGGGTCGGCCAGGCCCACCACCGTGTACACGTCCCGGGAGTCGAGCTTGCCGCTCGCGGTCACCGTCCCGTCCTTGCCGACCGTCAGCGTCGCCCCGGGCACCCGCGTCGCCGGCGGGCCGTGCTGCGAGTTCGCCCGGTGCACCTCGACCGCCGTCCACTCCGTCGGCTTCATCGTCCGCAGCCCGGCCTCCCACGCCTTCTGCTTGTCGTCCAGCGTCTTCGAATACTCCGTGAACGCGGCCGCCTTCGCCTGGTGCTCGGCCTTCATCGCGGCGAGGTCCTTGTCGGCCGCCCGCAGCGCCGCGACCCCGGCCTCCCGCTCCCCCTTCCGCGGCAGCCGGTTCAGCACCGACAGGTAGATCTCGTCCACCACCTTGCCGTCGTCCTTCTCGGCCAGGGCCAGCTTGTTGATCCGGTTCTCCGGGTCCCGCACCGCGTCCCCGACGATCGGCCCGTTCACCATCGCCAGGATCGGCCCGAGGTTCAGCCCGCCGGTCCGCTCGCACTCGCACGCGCTCTCCCGCACCGGCTTGCCGAGCAGGTCCAGGAACCCGCCCGGCAGCTCGACGCTGCTGTCCACTAGCTGCGCCGCCCGCGACCCCGGCGGGAGCCCCGGGATCTTGCTCGCCGACCCGGTCGCCTTGTGGATCGCGTCGAACAGCACCTCCGCCGGCAGCCGCCGGGCCAGGGCGTGCGAGTAGTTGATCTCGTCGTCCTTGTTCCACCTGTTGGTGGCGACCGACAACTGGTACGTCCGGCTCTTGCACACCGTCTTGATCAGCTTCCGCACGTCGAACCCGCCGGCGACGAACTCCTCGGTCAGCTTGTCCAGCAGCTCCGGGTTGGTCGCCGGGTTGCCGGCCCGGATGTCGTCCAGCGGCTCGATGATCCCGACCCCGAGCAGGTAGCCCCAAATGCGATTGACGTAGCTCTTGGCGAAGTACGGGTTCTTCGCCGAGGTGACCCACCGGGCGACCTGCACCCGCCGCGGGTCGGCGGCCGGCAGCTCGGCGGCGACGGGGTACGGGAACTGCGGCTTGACCACCTCCCCGGTCCGCTCGTGCTTCACGTCCCCGGCCTTGGCGTCGGCGATCACCTCGGCCGCCGGGAACCCCTGCGGGGTGACCGCGGTCACCCCGATCTTCTGCCCCTTGTACTTCGGGTCGTCGGTCCGGCTCACCTGGGCGAAGTACGCCGCCAGGTTGAAGTACTGGTCCTGGGTCCACCGCTCGAACGGGTGGTCGTGGCACTTGTTGCAGTTGAACCGCACCGCCAGGAACAGCTGCGTCGTGTTCTCCATCACGTCGTCGGGGGTGCGGAGGATCTTGAAGTACGACGCCGGCGGGTTGGCCATGTTCGACCCGCTCGCGGTCAGCACCTCGTAGGCGAACTTGTCGTAGGGCATGTTCTCGGCCACCCGGTCCCGGATCCAGGCGCGGAACGCCGCCGCCCCCGCCGGCCCGAGGAACTTCCGGTTCACCTGCAACAGGTCCGCCCACTTGTTCGTCCAGTGCTCGACGAACGCCTCGCTCCCGACCAGCTTGTCGACCAACTCGTCCCGCTTGACCCTCGTGTCGCGGCCGTCGGCGACGAACGCCCGGACCTCGTCGGCCGACGGCGGGAGCCCGGTCAGGTCGAGGTGGACGCGGCGGACGAACTCCTCGTCCCCGGCCAGCGGGCTGGCCTGCACCTTCACCTTCTTCAGCTTCGCGTCGACCAGCTCGTCGATGAAGTTGTGGACCGGCCGCGGCTCCCACGCGAACCCGGTCCGGTCGCCCATCACGACGACCGTCGACGCGGCGTACGCCCCCTCGTACCGGGCGAGCATCGTCGCCTCGCCGCGGCGCAGCGCGGACACCAGGCCGGTCTTGTCGACGGTCGCGATCTCGGTGTTGCTGCTCTCCAGGAACGCCTCGGCGGTTACGTCCCGGACCCGGCCGTCGGCGTAGGTGGCGAGCACCGCGAACTGCTGCCGCTGCCCGAGCCGGTTGACGGTCGGGTCCTTCGGGAACACCTCGATCGACTTGACCCGGGTAGCGCCGAGGTCGAGCTTCAGCCCCTGGCCGATCCACCGCAGGACCAGCTCGTAGTTCGGGTCGCCGAACTGCATCGCCACCCCGCCCTGGTGCGGGACGGCCCCGGTCGGCTTCAGGAGCATCAGGCTCCGCTCCGGGGCGGACCGGTTGAACCGCCGGCCCTCCAGGTCGTCGGTGAGGGCGCGGAAGTCGAACAGCGGGTCGTACCCGCGGAGCGACAGCTTGAACCCGTTCTTCCCCTGGGCCGCCCCGTGGCAGGTGCCGGCGTTGCACCCGAGCTTCGACAGCACCGGCTGGACATCGGTGACGAAGCTGACCGGCACGTCTGTCGCCGCGACCCCGGCCGCCGTCGCCGGCACCTCGACCTTCTTCCCGCCGACCGTGATACCGATGACACCGGTCCCGTCGGCGGTCGCCCGGACCAGGCCGGCGGTCTGGGTGAAGCCCTTCGGCAGCTCGAACGCGGCGAGCCGGGTCACGTCCGCGGTCTCGCCGTTGTCGAGCGTCGCGGTGACGAGCAGCTGCGTGTACCCGAACGGGCCGGTCACCTTGACCGCCGCCGGCCGGACGTCGAGCTTGGTGACCTGCGCCCCGTCGGGGAGCTTGTCGACCGGGGTCTGGGCGGCGGCGAACCCGGGCGCGGCGGCGAGCAGGACGGCCGCGAGGAACGAGCGGGGGAGGGTCATGGCGGGATCTCGGGGTGGCCCGGGCGGTTCGTGGGTGGTCGGTCGTCGGTCGTCGGTGGAACCCAGGCCGTTGGCCTGGGCTGAGGGAGTCCGCCCCTTCGGGGCTGTTGCGGTCTGAGGCCCGAAGGGCCGCCCTCCCTCAGCCCAGGCCAACGGCCTGGGTTCGGCGGGTGGGGGGTAAACACGGTTCGGGTTCGCCGCGCGGGTCCTAGCGCGCCCCCGCCTTCGGGGCGCTCTTCGGCAGGACAACGAAGCTGTTCACCAGCTTGCCGGTCGCCGGGTCGTGGAGCCAGACGGCGCCGTCGAACCCGGCGGACGCGATCAGCTTCCCGTCCGGGTGCCAGGCGACGGCGTAGGCCGGGCCGGACACCTTCTCGCACACCACCTTGCTCCCCTTCTCGGTGTCGTACACCCGCACCTCGCCCTTCCCGTCGAGGCTGCTGGCGGCGGCGAACCTCGTCCCGTCGGCGTTGAACGCCAGGCCCGACACCCGGCCGGGCATCCGCTCGTACTCCCGGATCCTGTTCGCGTCGTCGCCGATGACGCGCTTCACCTCGCGGTGGATCTTGTACAGCCGCGGGGCCCCGTCCGCCCCGGCGACCACCACCTCGTCGTACACCTTCTCGACGAACTTCCCGCCCTCGTCCTGCGGCACCTTGGTCATCCGCCGCGCCTTCACCGGCCGGCGGTCGAGGGCCATCAGCCCGCCCTTCAGGGCCCCGGGGGTGATGCTGGTGACGTTGTCGATGAACCGCTGGGTGTCGACCTCGGTCAGCTTCATGCTCATGTCGCGGCTGACCGACACGAGGTGCTCGCCGTCCTGGGCGTAGACGGTGCCGAGCACCCAGTCGGAGTGAGTCCCCATCTGGAGCGTCTGCTTGCCGGTGAGCGGGTCGACCGCCCGGACGGTGTTGTCGGCGCACCCGAACGCCAGGCCCTTCCCGTCCGGCGACCAGCTCACGCCGTACAGGGTGTCGAAGGTGACCGGGGCGGAGACGAGGAGCTTCTCGGTCTCCGGGTTCCACACCTGCACCTCGCCGAACCGGCCCGGCGCCCCGCCGACGGCCGCCAGCTTCTTGCCGTCCGGCGAGTAGGCCACCGCCTGGACCCGCTCCGAGATGCCGATGAGCCGGGCCTTCAGGTCGTACTTCGCGGTGTCGTACAGCAGCACCTCGTGGTAGCCGGTGACGGCCAGGGCGGTGCCGTCCGGGGCGAAGGCGAGGGCGGTGACGACCGGCGGGGCGGAGTACTTCGGCGGGTGGTCGGCGTCGACCGCGACCGCCTTGGCGCTGGCCGGGGTGTCGTCGGCCGCCCCCTGCTGGACCCACGCGGTCAGCAACTTGACCTGCTCCGAGGTGAGCGGGTCGCGGCCCTTCGGCATCTCGGGCTTGCCGGACTTGCCGGGCCGGACCTGGTCGAGGAGGTAGCTGGCGGCCGGCTTCCCGGCGACGACCCCGGGCTTGCCGCGCTCGCCGGCCTTGAACAGGTCGGGGTGGGCGGTGGTGACGTACCCGCCCTGCGGCTTGGCCGGCTGGTGGCAGCCGTTGCAGTGCTGCTGGAGGATCGGGCGGATGTCCTTGAAGTAGCTGACCTTGACCGGGTCGTCGGCCCGGGCGGGGGGGGCGGCCCAGGCGGCGGCCAGCAGCGCGAGCGGGAGGCGGATCGGCATCGGTGCGGGTCCCGGCGGGAGGAGGGACGCGGGGGCTCGGGCGGTAGGAAGAGTAGTGTATCACCTCGGGACAGGCGGGTTCAACGGCCCGGGTTCGAATTCTACAGAATTGCGGTTGTCGCATCGGCGCGGTTTAAGGTCCGGCCGCCCGCCGACGCCGCCAGGGGTTGCGCTGTGCTCCACCCCTGGCTACCGTCACCCGCCCCTACCGGGGCTACAAACCCGGTGTTCAGCCGCGGAGCGGCGACCCAGTGTAGCCAGGGGTGGAGCGGGGCGCAACCCCTGGCGGGGTATCCGGACACCCGGCAACGTCAACTTTTGGGCAACGCCCCCCGCTCGTCCCGGTCCGGGTTGACACGCCCGCCGCGTCCCGGCCATCATCCCGCCCCACGGTGTCGCCCCCTCCACGGACGGACGGGTACGGAATGTCGGACGCACTCCCCGCGCTGCTGGCGCGGTTCGCGGACCGGTCGGCCACGGTCGGGATCATCGGCCTCGGGTACGTCGGGCTGCCACTCGCCCGGGCGTTCGCCGCCGCCGGCCTCCGCGTCCTCGGGTTCGACATCGACCCCGGGAAGGTCGCCAAGCTGAACGCCGACCGCTCCTACATCAAGCAGATCCCGGACGCCGCCGTCGCCGAGATGCGCGGCCGGGGGTTCGAGGCGACCGACCGGTTCGACCGGCTGGCGGAGCCGGACGCCGTCCTGGTCTGCGTCCCGACCCCGCTGACCGAGAGCCGCGAGCCGGACCTCACCTACGTCTCGAACTCCGCCCGGGCGATCGCCGCGGGCTTGCGCCGCGGCCAGTTGGTGGTGCTCGAGAGCACCACCTACCCGACGACGACCCGGAACGTCGTGCTGCCGCTGCTGGAGCGCGGCGGGCTGACCGCCGGCCGCGACTTCTTCCTGGCGTTCAGCCCGGAGCGCGAGGACCCCGGCAACCCGACGCACTCGGTCACCTGCATCCCGAAAGTCGTCGGCGGGCTCGACGCGGCCAGCGGGGACGCCGCCTGCGCCCTGTACGCGACGATCGTCCCGAAGGTGGTGCGGGTGTCGACGCCGGAGGTGGCGGAGGCGTGCAAGATCCTGGAGAACACGTACCGGGCGGTGAACATCGCCCTGGTGAACGAGATGAAGCTCCTGTACGACCGGATGGGGATCGATGTCTGGGAGGTGATCGAGGCGGCGAAGACGAAGCCGTTCGGGTACCAGGCGTTCTACCCCGGCCCGGGTCTCGGCGGGCACTGCATCCCGCTCGACCCGTTCTACCTGACGTGGGTGGCCCGCCAGTACGGGTTCAACACCCGGTTCATCGAGCTGGCCGGGGAGGTGAACACGGCGATGCCGGCGTTCGTGGTGTCGAAGGTGGCGGACGCCCTGAACGACGCCGGCAAGCCGGTCCGGGGGAGTAAGGTGCTGATCCTCGGGATGGCGTACAAGAAGGACGTGGACGACCCGCGCGAGTCGCCCGGGTTCGAGCTGATGGACCTGCTCCTGCGGAAGGGGGCGGCGGTGTCTTACAACGACCCGCACATCCCGGAGCTGCCGCGGATGCGGCACTGGCCGCACCTTCACATGGCCAGCACCCCGCTCACCGCGGAGAACCTGGCCGCCCAGGACTGCGTCCTGATCGCGACCGATCACACCGCCTACGACTACCGGTTCGTCGCCGCCCACAGCCGGCTGGTGGTCGACACCCGGAACGCGACCCGCGGGGTGGCGGACCGGGAGCGGGTGGTGCGGGCTTGACCGGCCGGGTATGTCGGGGATCGGGGATATCGGGTATACCGGAAGGCAACCGGCCGGGTGCCGGGTCTTTCCGATACCCGGCATCCCCGATACCCGATACCCGATACCCGAGTCCGCCATGTACCGCGCCTACGGCTTCCTCTCTCCGGGCGCCGCGTTCGACCTGGACGCGGCCGCCGCCCGGTTGGTCGCCCGCATCCCCGGGTCGTCGTCCGCCCGGTCCGGCGACGCGGTGACGGTGTCGCAGGGCGGGTGGGAGCTGTACGTGGCGGTGGTGCAGGGGCCGCACGTCCCGGACGAGACGGTCGGGATCACCGACCGGCTGGCCGGGTTCGACCGGGCCGAGGCGGAGGCGCTGGCCCAGTCGGACCGCCGGGTCGAGGTGTGGACCGACACCCCCGACCCGTTCATGGAGCACTTCAACGACTACCTGTCGGCGGTCGAGGTGCTCAAGTCGTTCCCCGGGGTGGTGGCCGTCGACCCGAAGGAGCCGTCGCTGCTGTGACCCGGCGAACCGCGACCGTCAGGGAGCGGGTGCCGCGTCAGGCGCGGCCGGCACCCGCTCCCTGACGGTCGCGGTTCGCCCGGCGGCCGCTCCCCGACAGGCCGCGTCTGTTATCCTGGTCGGCATGTCCACCGAAGCCGCCCTGCTGCGGGCGATCCGCGACGCCCCGGACGACGACACCGCGCGCCTGGTGTACGCGGACTACGTCGAGGAAGAAGGCGACCCGGCCCGGGGCGAGTTCGTCCGGGTGCAGGTGGCGCTGGCCCGCACCCCGGAGGGCGACCCGGCCCGGGCGGCGCTCGAGGACCGCGAACACGACCTGCTCGCGGAGCACGAGCGGCACTGGCTCGGCGCCGACCTCGCCGCCGACGGGCTCGTCGAGTGGGAGTGGGAGCGCGGGTTCGTCCGGGAGGTCGCCGCGACCCCGACGTTCATGCTGAACGAGGGCGCCGGCCTGTGCGCCGCCCACCCGGTCAGGCGGTGGCGGGTGACGGCGTCGCAGGGTGAGATGGGCGACGACCTCCGGCTCGCCGGCCAGCGGCCGTGGTTCCGCCGGCTCGAAGCGGTCGACCTCGCCGGCTGGTTCGAGAGCGTCGGGGAGCTGGAACGATTCCTGACCCGGTCGGAGTTCGACCGGCTGCGGGAACTCGACCTCACCGGGGTGTACGGCCTCGCCGACCTGCCCGGCGTCCTCGAACGGGCGCCGTTCCGGGAGCGGCTGGCGGTGCTCCGGTGCGGCGGGGGGTACGACAACCCCCTCGACGCCGTCGACCTGATCGGCGCCCTCGCCCCGGCCCGGCTCACCGAACTCTCCGTCCCCGGCTGCATGCTCACCGCCCCGGACGTCCGCGGCCTCCTCGCCGCCGACTGCTGCCGCGAACTCACCTCGCTCGACGTCCGGGACAACCCACTCGAGCCCGACGGCGGAGACGCCTTCGTGGCCGCCCGCGGCCGGCTCCGCGAACTCGACCTGAGCGGCACGCCGCTCGGGGCCATCTCGCTCGCCGATGTCCTCAGCCAGGAGTCGGTGTCGGAGCTGCGGGTGCTGGAGTTGAACCGGTGCGGCAGCGCGATGGCGAACATCCGGGCGCTGGCCGCGTCGCGATTCTGGGGCCAGGCCGAGGAGCTGCGACTGCAGAACGGGACGATCCCCGAACACTCGCTCGACCCGCTGTTCGAGTCCGCCGGCCCGCCGGGGTTGCGGGTGCTGGACGTGAGCGAGAACTTCTTCCGCGACGCCGGGGTGCGGCGGCTGTGCGAATCGACATGGGCCGGGTCGCTGACCTGGCTCGGGCTGTCCGCGAACTACCTGACCGACGAGGCCCTGCGGCTGATCGCCGGGTGCGGCCGGTTCGCCCGCCTCCACACGCTGCACCTGAGCGGGAACAACCGTTGGCAGGACGGGGCGGAGCCGCACGAGAGGATCACTGACGCGGGGGTCCAAGCGCTCGCAGGGGAGGCGACTCTCGCCGGACTGCGAACCCTTGTCCTGAACGGGACGGACATCACCGCTGCCGGGGTCGAACGGCTCTTGAATGCCCCCGGCTTGGCGCTGACAGGCCTCGGCCTCGGCGAGTGCTTCCTGGACACGGACATCGTCCGGGTGTTGGCCGCGTCCCCCCGGCTCGCCCGCCTCACCTGGCTCGACCTGAGCGGCCAGGAACCGGCGCTGGGCCTGGAGGGGTTGAAGCCGCTGGCCGACTCCCCGTACCTCTCCCCGCTGTGCGAGCTGGACATCCGCGGGTGCGGGGCGGACGACGCCACCCGGGCCGCCCTCCGCGAGCGGCTCGGCCGCCGGCTGAGCGACTGACCGGGCGGACGCATCGACAATCGCCCCCGTACCGGTCTTGACACCCCGGCGGCCCGCCCCGTATTCTGTCCATCACACCGTCACCGCTCAGGTCTCGACCTCGAACCGCGGCCCCCGCCGCCCGCCCGCCAACCCCGACCAGGGCCCCCACCCGATGCCGGACCCGGCCACCGCGGGCAGCCTGTATTTGCTGGACGCCCACGGGCTGATCTTCCAGATGTTCTTCGGCGTCGGGCCGATGACCGCCCCGGACGGCCGCCCGACCAACGCCGTGTTCGGCGTCACCCGGGCCCTGATGAACCTGTACGACCGCGGGGCCGACTACCTGATCGCCGCCCTCGACCACAAGGACCCGACGTTCCGCGAGGCGATCGCCGCCGACTACAAGGGCCACCGCGACCCCCCGCCCCAGGACCTCCTCACCCAGGAGCCGATGATCCAGCAGGTCCTGGAGGCGATGCGGATCCCGTTCCTGTGCGCCCCCGGGTACGAGGCCGACGACGTGATGGCGACCGTCGCCGGGGAGGCCGCCGCCCGCGGGCTGGACGTGTTCCTCTGCACCGCCGACAAGGACTGCCGGCAGTTGGTCACCGACCGGGTGAAGATGCTGAACCTGCGGAGGGACATGGAGGTGCTCGACGCCGCCGCGGTGCTCGCCGACTGGGGCGTCCGCCCGGACCAGGTGGTCGATTTCCAGGCCCTGGTCGGGGACCCGGTCGATAACGTCCCCGGGGTGCCGGGCGTCGGCCCGAAGACCGCGGCGAAATGGATCGGCGAGCTCGGGTCGCTCGACGCAATCATCGCGGACCCGGACAAGGTGTCCGGCGGGCCGAAGACCCGGCAGGCGCTGAAGGACGCGATCGCCGACGGCCGGGTGGCGCGCAGCCGGCAGCTGGTGAAACTGGACCGGAACGTCCCGCTCCCGTTCGAGTGGGAGGGGTGGCGGCGGAAGGACTGGGACGGCCAGCGGCTCTTGGAGCTGTTCCACGAGTTCGGGTTCCGCGGGTTCGCGGAGCGGGTGCGGAAGACCCTCGCCGGCAGCGGGGCGAAGAAGAACGCGGAGGCGCTGGCGGCCGCGGGGCTGGCTCCGGCGAACGGCACCGGTCCGAGCCCGAGCGCCAGCGGGGGTAAGCCCAAGCCCGCCCGGTCGCGCGCGAAGAAGGCCGCCGGCCCGTCGCTGTTCGACCAGATCGACGGCACCGCCCCGGCCCCGGAAGCGCCGGCCGAGGCGCGGCCCGCAGCGGACGACGGCTGGAGCTACGCCGGGTACAGCCTGGTCGACACCCCGGAGGCGTTCGCCGCCTTCCTCGCCGAGCTGAAGCGGCAGCCGGCGTTCGTCTTCGACCTGGAGACCACCGGCCTCGACCCGGTCGGGTCGGAGATCGTCGGGTACGCCTTCTCGTGGGAGGCGGAGAAGGCGTACTACCTGCCGGTGCGGGCGCCGGCCGAGGACGCGAAGCTCGACCCGGACGCGACCCTGGCGGCCCTGAAGCCGGTGTTCGAAGACGCGAAGGTCGAGAAGCGGAACCACAACATCAAGTTCGACCAGATCGCGCTGGCCGCCCACGGGGTGCGGCTCGCCGGGGTGGCCGGCGACTCGATGATCGCCCACTACCTGCTCGCCCCCGGCGCCCGCGCCCACGGTCTCGACGTGCTGACCCGCGACCTGTTCGGGCACGAGAACATCAAGATCGCGGACCTGATCGGGAAGGGGAAGAAGCAGGTCACGATGGCGGAGGTCCGGACGGCCCGGGTGCGGGATTATGCGGGTGAGGACGCCGACGCCGCCCTGCGGTTGGCCGCCCGGCTCGAGCCGGACATCGCCACCGAGGGGTTCAAGGACCTGTACGAGAAGCTGGAACTGCCGCTGATCGGGGTACTCGCCGACCTCGAGCTGACCGGCATCCGGGTGGACGTGCCGTTCCTGGAGAAGCTCGGGGCGGAGATGGCGACCGAGTTGGCCGGGCTCGAAGGCGAGATCCACGCCCTCGCCGGCCGGGCGTTCAACATCGCGTCGCTGAAGGAGCTTCAGACGGTCCTGTTCACCGAGCTGAAGCTGCCGGTGCAGAAGCGGACCGGGGTCAAGGGCGACCCGAGCACCGACCATGAGTCGCTGGAGCGGCTGGCGGCCCTCGGCCACGCCCTGCCGCGGAAGCTGCTGGCGTACCGGCAGGTGAGCAAGCTGAAGAACACCTACGTCGACGTGCTGCCGGCGCTGGTGAACCCGAAGACGGGCCGGGTCCACACGTCGTTCAACCAGGCGGCGGCCGAGACCGGGCGGCTGAGCTCGAGCGACCCGAACCTGCAGAACGTCCCGACCCGGACCGAGCAGGGGGCGCAACTGCGGCGGGCGTTCATCCCCAAAGACGGGTGGACGCTGGTGACCGCCGACTACTCGCAAGTGGAACTGCGGCTACTAGCCCACTTCTGCGGCGAGGACACGCTGGTGGCCGCGTTCGCGGAGGACCGGGACGTGCACGCGGCGGTCGCCGCCCAGATCTTCAAGGTACCAGAAGCCGAGGTGACGAAGGCGCAGCGCGGCATGGCGAAGACGGTGAACTTCGGAGTGCTGTACGGGATGAGTGCGGCCGGGCTGTCGGCTCGGTTGTCGATCCCGCGGAAGGAGGCGGAGGAGTTCATCGACGCGTACTTCGCCCGCTACCCGAAGGTGCTGGCGTACCAGGACGCGCTGCTGGCGAAGGCGCGGGAGACGGGGTACGTCGGGACGCTGTTGGGCCGGCGGCGGGCGTTCAGCCCGGACGCGATCTCGCCGCGGTCGAGCTACCGCAACCGCGGCGGGGCGGAGCGGGAGGCGATCAACATGGAGATCCAGGGGTCGGCGGCCGACCTGATGAAGCGGGCGATGCTGGCGGTGCACGGCCGGCTGGCGGAAAAGAAAATGGCGGCGAAGGTGCTGTTGACGGTGCACGACGAGTTGGTGTTCGAGGCGCCGCCGGGCGAGGTGGCGGGGCTGGCGGCGCTGGCCCGGGCGGAGATGACCGGGGCGATGACGTTGACCGTGCCGCTGAAGGTGGACGTGGCCGCCGGCCCGAACTGGCTCGACATCGAGGACGTGTGACGGGACACCACCCCGGTTAGCGACGCATCGAAGATGCGTCAGCGGAGGCCGACGGAACGATGACCGCGAACACCCACGACGCGACGGTGGCGAAGCTGGCCGGTGTGCTTCGTGCACACTTCGCCGGGGCCGGCGAGTGGGACGTGTTCATCCGGATCGGCTGGGATCGGCCCGAGAACGTCGGGCCGGGCGGGGCGATGACCTTCGACTTGGCGGTCGCCGCCGCCGGAACCCCGGTGACGACGGACGGCCGGGGGCCGAGACTCGGGCCGGACGTGCTCCCCGCACTGGTATTCGAGGTCATCACTAAGGACGGTTGGGAGGAGGAGTATTACGACAAGCCCGACCTTCTGATGAACGCCGGGGTCCGCGAGTATTATCTGTACGACCCGACCGCCGAAGCCATGCGCCCGCCGTTCCAGGCGTGGCGCCTCCGGAAGGGCGTGTACCGCCCGTTCTGGACCACGTGTGACGGCGTCGCGTTCAGCGACCTCGGGTTCCGGCTCGAGTTCGTCGGCCCGGACCCGCGGGTTTCGCCGTGCGGCCCCGCCGAGTTGGAGGAAGACCTGTTCGACGCCGAGCGACATCTCGGGGAGGCGGTGGAACGGGCCGATCGGGAACGGCGGGCGGTTGAGGGTTTGACTGCTGAGGTCAACCGCCTGCGGGCAGCCCTCGGCGGGGCCGGGCCGTGACCGCGTTCCGCCACGTGCCGAAGCCGGTGATCGGGCTGGTCGGCGAGATCGGCGCCGGGAAGAGCACCGTCGCCCGGCTCCTCGCCGCCCGCGGCGGGCGGGTGATCGACGCCGACGCCCTCGGCCACGCGGCCCTCGCCGACCCCGCCGTGGTCACCGCCGCCGTGCTACGCTGGGGCGACGGCGTCCGCAGGCCCGACGGCGGCCTCGACCGCCGGGCCGTCGCCCGGGTCGTGTTCGCCGACCCGGCCGAGCGCGCCGCCCTGGAGGCGCTGGTGTTCCCGCTCATCCGGGGGCGGGTCGCGGGGCAGGTGCGGGACGCGATGGCCGACCCAGCGGCCCGGTTCGTGGTGCTCGACGCGGCGGTGATGCTGGAGGCCGGGTGGAATAACGCGACCGACCGCCTCGTCTACGTCAGTGCCCCCCGCGAGGTGCGACTCGCCCGGGTCGCCGCCCGGTCCGGGTGGGCCGACGCCGACCTGGCCGCCCGGGAGGCCGCCCAATGGCCGGCCGACCGGAAGCGGGCGGCCGCCGACGCCGTCCTCGTCAACGACGCCGGCCCGAGCGGGTTGACGGAGCAGGTCGACCGATTGCTGAAGGAGTGGGGGTTAGGAAGTGAGGAGTGATTGTCGCGAATAACCCAGGCCAACGGCCTGGGTTCGGGGGCGGGGCCAGCTACCGGTCATCGTTCCACCATCCCGTCTGTCTGACCACCGATCACCGCTTACCGGCGACCACCATGTCTGAACTCAAGTCCGACGCCGCCAAGCCCGCCCGCCCGCCCGCGCCCCGCCGGCCGGCCCGGAAGCCCGACACCCCCCCGGAAGACGAGGGGTTCGCCGCCGGGATCGTGGACGCGCCCCCGCCGGCCCCGGAGCCCGAACCCCCGCCGCCGGCGGCCCCGGAGCCGCCCCGCGCCGAGGCCGCGCGCCCGGACCCGGTCCGGGCCGAGCCGCCGCGCCCGGCCCCGCCGCGCGTGGACCCGAACGAGCACGGGTTCGACGCCGAGACCAACTCCCGGTACGAGGAGATCAAGAAGGGGAACACGTACATCACACAGCTGCAGCACATGACGATCGCCCAGCTGCAGAAGGCGGCGAAGGACGAGAACATCCCGAAGGAGGAGGTCGCCGGGCTGAAGAAGCAGGACCTGGTGTACCGCATCCTGAAGGAGCGGACCAAGGCGAACGGGCTGATGTTCGGGGAGGGGACGCTGGAGGTGCTGCCGGACGGGTTCGGATTCCTCCGCAGCCCGGACTACAACTACCTACCCTGCCCGGACGACATCTACATCTCCCCGAGCCAGATCCGCCGGTTCGGGCTCCGGACCGGGGCCGTCGTCGCCGGCCAGACCCGCCCGCCGAAGGAGAACGAGCGGTACTTCGCCCTCCTGCGCGTCGAGGCGATCAACTTCGACGAGCCGGACCTCCTCACCCAGAAGGTGGTGTTCGACGACCTCACCCCGCTCCACCCGGACCGCCGGCTGAAGTTGGAAACCGCCCCGGACGAGCTGAACACCCGGGTCATCGACCTGATCACCCCGATCGGCAAGGGCCAGCGCGGGCTGATCGTCGCCCCGCCGCGGACCGGCAAGACCGTCCTCCTCCAGAAGATGGCCAACGCGGTCATCCACAACCACCCGGAGTGCTACGTCATCGTGCTGCTCATCGACGAGCGGCCGGAGGAAGTCACGGACATGAGCCGGACGGTGGTCGGGCCGCGGGTGGAGGTGGTGAGTAGCACCTTCGACGAGCCGCCGGAGCGGCACGTCCAGGTGAGCGAGATGGTGATCGACAAGGCGAAGCGGCTGGTCGAGTACGGGACCGACGTGGTCATCTTCCTGGACTCGATCACCCGCCTGGCCCGGGCGTACAACACGGTGTCGCCGGGGTCCGGCAAGCTCCTGTCCGGCGGGCTGGACGCGACGGCGCTGTACAAGCCGAAGCGGTTCTTCGGGGCGGCCCGGAACATCGAGGAGGGCGGCAGCCTGACGATCCTGGCGACGGCCCTGGTGGACACCGGGTCGAAGATGGACGAGGTGATCTTCGAGGAATTCAAGGGCACCGGGAACATGGAGCTGTGCCTGGAGCGGCGGATGGTGGACCGGCGGGTGTACCCGGCAATCGACGTGAACCGGAGCGGCACCCGGAAGGAAGAGCTGTTGCGGTCCGAGGACGAGCTGCGGCTCGTCTACATCATGCACAAGATCCTGTCGGACATGAACCCGGTGGAGGCGATGGAGCTCTTGCTGAAGCAGCTCGGCAAGCACAAGACGAACGCCGAGTTCTTGTCGAGCGTCACCCTGACGTGACCCGGGGAGTGCCGGGTCACGGCCGCGGGCGACCTGATCGGTAAGCGGGGCGAGGCGATCGTCTGCGCCGGCCTGACGGACTTCGGCGGGCGGCCGCTCCCGTACTTCGACCCGCACCCGCTCGGGGAGAAGTGCCCGACCTTCGACTACCTCGTCGAGTTGCTCGGGGTGGGGAACACGCCGGCGTACTTCTTCGTGCAGGTCAAGGCGACCCGCCAGGGGTACACCCGACAGTCGGCTGCGCTGAAGACCGGGGTGAAGGCCGGGGACGTGCGGAAGATGGTGCGGTGCCCGGTCCCTACGTACGTGATCGCGGTCGACGAGCCGGCCGGGCGGGCCTTCATCCTCTCAGTCCACGGCGGCCGGAGGGGCGTGATCTCCTCGGTCCCGACGCGACACCCGCTGGACGAGGCGAACCGGAAGGCACTGTGGGCGGAGGTGCGGGACCACTGGCGGAGCCTCCGCGGGACGACGAGGAGTTCCCGGTTCGTGTAGCCGAGGTGCGAGATGGCGAAGGCCCCGACCACCCAACAGCGGCTGATGCGCGAGCGCGCCCGCGCGCTGGCCACGATCCTGCTCACCAACCGTGACGGGGTGACCGTTCAGGATGTCGAGGGGGACGGCGGGTTGCTCCTCATGGCCACCCTCCCGCCGGCGGAGGCTCGGGGGCTGCGGCAACTCGGGGTGAGTCTCCGGTACGCACTCGCGCCGAGCCCGACCGGGCGCGCGGACCACGCGAACAAGGTACTCCAGGCGGGTTGGCCGGTCCCGCGCCACGGGCCGTTCCCGTTCCCGTTGGTGCAGTTCTTCTTCACGATGCACGGCGAGGAGGCCTGGTACTCGTGGGTCGCGGAGCCGGTGGTCACGGCGGGCGGGGACGCCCTGCTCCCGCTCCGGGACCGACCCGACTGCCACCCACTGACCGCGAAGTCGGCGGGGGAACTCCTCGACCGCGTCGACGCCTGGTACGACGCTCACTACCGGCGGTTGGCGGCCGTCCCGACCGGTGTGAGTTGACACCCCAGTCCTTATAACCCACATTTGTACAGTACAAACATTGGCCCCGGGGGTCCCCCGGGGTCGTCGCGTTTCCGGCGGGGGGTGTGCGATGGTGAGGGCGACGGACGAGCGGATGGCGAGGGCGGCGGCGGTCGCGGCGGCCGGGTCGTCGCTCGCGACCGCCGCGGACGCGGCCGGGGTGTCCGAGCGGACGGTCCAGCGGTGGGCGAAGGACCCGCGGTGGGCGCCCCTGTACGACCGGGCCCGGGCCGCCGCGGCGACCGAGGCCGGGGCCGAGGCGGTGCTCGTCCTGCGGTCACTCCTCCGGTCGGGCGACGAGGCGGTGCGGGCGTCGGCGGCCCGGGTGCTGGCGACGGTGCAGTCGGCGAAGGACCGGGTCGCGGCCAGGCAGGCCGCCGCGGCCGACGACCCGCTCGCGGACCTCGGCGGGGAGGTGACGGCGGAGGAGGTGCGGGACGCGGTGCTGGCGGCCCGGGTGCTGCGGGACCGGGCCCGGGCCGGGTGGGAGCGGACCGGCGCGGCCGCGTCCGAGCGGATCGCCCGGCTGATCGAGACCGACCCGGCCGAGGCCCGCCGGCTGCTGACGGCGTGGCACCAGGAACTCTGCCGCGACCGGTAGCGCCTCGGTTCGTTGACCGCGGGTCGGGCATCGGGTAACGTGCGCTGGTTCGGAGCCCCCGGCCGTCGGTGAGGGGTGTCGCATGGCGATCACGGTCACCTGCCCGTGCGGCGAGCGGTTCGTGTTGCACAACCCCGTGTTCCCCAGGACCGTCGCCTGCCACCGGTGCGGCGGGAAGGCGGTCGTGCTCGGCCCCGGCGCCGTCGCCGGGGCCGGCTGGGAGGCCGAGGAGCTGCCGGAGGAGGCGGGGCCGACCCTCCCCGTCCCCGCGCACGGCGGATGGGTCTGCCACGAGTGCCGGGAGCCCGCCGTCGCCGCGTGCCCCGGGTGCGGCCGGCCGTACTGCCCGGAGCACGGGGGCCGGTCCCCGCTCGGGTGGTCGTGCGCCGTCTGCTTCGACGCCCGCCGCCCGATGCTGGTGGTCGCGGCGGTGGTCCTCGGGATCGCCGGCCTGGCGATCCTGGTGTGGGGGCCGGCCCCGCCGCCGGACACCGCCCCCCTGCTCTTCCGGCTGAGTTCCGCGTTCCTCCCCTTCTTCCTCCTCGGCCTCGCGGCCCTGGCCTTGTGGGCGGCGGTCGGCTCGAGCCCGCGCGGCGGGCCGGGGTCGTGACGCCCCTCACGCCGCCTTCCGCAGCACCGGGGCCGGCGCCGCGGCGGCCCGGTCCGGCCGCTTCCCCCGCGCCAGCCGCTGCCCCAGCCGGATGAACGGCCGCTCCACCACCAGGTAGGTCACCGTCGCCGCCGCGAACGTCACCGCCGTGACGGCGGCGACGAACGCCACCGCCGGCAGGTTGGTCGGCATCAGCCAGAGTACGAGCGGGTGGAGCAGGTACGCCGAGTAGCTGACCGCCCCGAGGCCCAGGACCACCCGCGGCAGCCGCGGCGGGCGGGCGGCGAGCGGGAGGAAGACGGCGAACGCCGCCACCCACGGGGCGAACACCCCGACGAAGGTGAACCGCCCCTGGACGCCGGCCGGGCGCGGCAGGTACTCGAAGTTCAGGTACGCCACCCCGGCGCTCACCACCAGCAGCGCCGCGACGAGCCGGGTCAGGTGCCGCCGCGGGACCTCGCCCGTCCGGACCCGGTAGCAGACCGCCCCGAACAGGGCGGAGACGAACAGGAACCCGTACCCGGCCGGGAACCGGTGCCCGAGGCCCAGCGGGAGGGCCGCCCCCGCGACCCCGAACGCCGCCACCCCGACCCCCGCCACCAGGCACGTCCGCCGCAGCAACCCGGCCGCGAACAGCAGCGAGCAGAAGACGTAGAACCCCATCTCGACGGTGAGCGTCCAGAACACCGGGTTGGCGTGCGGCACCCCGAGCAGGTCCTGGCACATGGTCAGGTTCGCCAGCCAGTGCCACCCGTCGGCCGGGTCGAACCCGGTCACCGGCGGGACGACCCGGTAGACCGGGACGAGCAGGGCGAGGCTGACCCAGTAGAGCGGGTAGAGGCGTAAGAACCGGGCGGCCCAGAACCGGGCGTTCGACCCGCCGCGCTCGAGGCTGACCGGGATGACGAACCCGCTGACCAGCATGAACAGCGGCAGGAGGAACGGGCCGAGGTGGAAGTACCGGTGGGACGCCTCGGCCAGCCCCGGGACGCACAGCTCGCCGGCGTGCTCGACCACCACCGCGACGGCCGCCAGGCCGCGGACCGCGTCGAGGAAGGCGAACCGGTCCGCGGCCTTGTCCGCCGGCCCCGAGGTGTTCACGCGCTCGACCCCCGTGGGCGGGCGCGACCTCCCGGTTCGCACCACCCCCCAGACCATCGACACCCGCGGCCGCGGACTGGAGGGAATTTGCCGGCGGCTCAACTCGGGAAGCACCGGCCGAACGCGGTCAGCAGCCGTAGCGGCCCCTTCACCCGGACCCGCCGCCGGACGATCGACCAGCCGATGCTCTGCTCCTTCCGCAGGAACCCGAGCCAGGCGTCCGAGTCGGCCGTGATCGCGCAGTCCGCCGTGCCGTGCAGGCCGTGCCGCACCGTCAGCGTCCGGTCGCGGATCGTCACCGTCGCCTCAGCCGGCTCCTTCCCGGTGAAGGTGAAGTGGTAGACCGCGTCGAGCCCCTCCGCCCGGCCGCGCTGGAACACGATCGGCATGCCCCGGACGAACCCCGCGATGCTGACCGGCCGCACCCCGTTCACCCGCCGCAGCGTCTTGTGCGGGTACTTCCGCGCGGCGTACTCCTCGGCGTCCGAGCCCGGCACCACGTACACCGGCTCCGCCTTCTGCTGC
Source organism: Isosphaera sp. (assembly GCA_013822345.1). GTDB lineage: Bacteria > Planctomycetota > Planctomycetia > Gemmatales > Gemmataceae > Gemmata. The sequence continues at coordinate 63,937 of PNKH01000007.1, read as the reverse complement.
AGCGGCCTCACCACCTCGGTCACGAACCCGGCCCGGTCGCCGAGGAACGGCGGGATCACCTCCTCGCCGGCCGGGCACACCGCCAGGCAGTACGCCGCCTTGTAATTCGGCCCGAACGCCAGGCTCTGCCACATCGACGCGGTCTCGGGGTCCGTCACCTTTCGCCGGTACGCCTTCGCGGTGCCACTCTCGGCCACCGTCTCCACCCAGTCGGTGAACCCGCTCATGAACTCGCGGTAGTTATGGGTCAGGCACGCGGCCGGGTCGAAGTGGCCGTCCGTCGAGATCGCCCCGACCGGGCACGCGGCCACGCACAGCTTGCACGACAGGCACGGGTTGTAGTCGATCGGCCGGCCCTCGGCGGCCACGTCCGCCCCGACGAGGACGGTGCCGAGGATGACGAAGTTGCCGAACCGCGGGTGGATCACGTTCCGGTGGATCCCCATCTGGCCGAGCCCCGCGGCGACGGCGACCGGCTTGTGCGACACGACCCAGACCCTGCCGGGGAAGTTCTGCATCTCCATCGGGAACCCGCTCGGCGGGTTCATCGCCGGAACACCCGCGTCGCCGAGCCGGCGGACGATCGCGCGGGCCACCTCGTTGGCGTGGTCGGTGGTCTCGTGGAACTCGAGGTTCGAGACGGACCGGGCGACGCTGCGGACCGAGTCGCGGTTCATGCGGACGACGAAGGCGAGGAGCGAGCGGGTGTGCGGAAAGGCAGCGAGGACGTCGGCCCGCTGGTCGGCGAGTTCGGGGCGGTCGACCGAGACCACGCCCGCGTCGTCGGCCCCGGCGTCGAGGGCGAGTCGCCGCAGCCACGCGGGGTCGAGCGCGGCCGGCGCGTCGGCGGCGGGCAGCGGGAACCGCGAGCGGACGGCGCGGACCGTGGGGTGGTCGTCGAGCTCGGCCATGTCCGGCCCCGTGAGTGGTTGTAAATACAACGAATGCGCCGCGAAGACGGCGGCCCGCGGGCCGCCGTCGGCTGTCACGCCCCCGCCCAGACCCGGTCCACCGCCCCGAACACGCCCGCCAGGTGCTCGCCGCCCAACTCCTCGCGCAGCTCGGCCTGCGCCTTCCGCCACACCGGCAGCAGCGACGCCAACTTCCCGCGCCCCGCCGGCGTCAGTTCGAGCGTGTGGCTCCGCTGGTCGTCGGTGCCGACCTTCTTCAGCCACCCCTTGCGGAGCAGCGCCGCCACGTCCCGGCTCAGGGTGGACTTGTCCATCACCAGCCGGGCGGCCAGGTCGGTCGGGGTGACCGGCCCCATCGCGCCGGCGGCGACGAGGATGTTCACCTGGGCGACGCGGACCCCGTGCCCGCGCAGCCCGGCGTCGCACCGCGCCGTGACGAGCCGGGCCAGCAGCCGGATGCGGACGGCGACGCACCCCTCGGCGATCTCGCGGACCGGGTCGCGCGGCATCGGTCACCCCGCCGCTGATTGTAGGTGCAACTACCGGCCCGGGTCAAGCCGCCGGCGTCGGCGGGACCTAGAACGAGGGGACCTGTTCACCCGGAGGTGGCGATGCTCTACGAAGGCGACTTCTCCCCCCCGCCCGGCCGGTTCGTCCTGGTCGCGGCCCGGTTCAACGGGGTGGTGGTCGACCAGCTCGTCGCCGGGGCGGCCGACGCCCTCCGCCGGCACGGGGTGGCGGACGACCGGGTCGACCTGGTCCGCGTCCCGGGGTCTTACGAGATCCCCCTGGTCGCTCGCCGGCTCGGGCGGTCCGGGAAGTACGCGGCGGTGATCTGCCTGGGGTGCGTGATCCGCGGGGACACCGACCACTACGACCACGTGGCCGGGGCGGCCGCGAGCGGGATCGCCGCCGCCGGGCTGGACGCGGGCGTCCCGGTCGTCTTCGGGGTGCTGACGTGCGACACGCTGGAGCAGGCGGTCCACCGGGCCGGGGGGAAGGCGGGGAACAAGGGCGCGGAGGCGGCGGTGACGGCGGTCGAGATGGTGAACCTGCTGGCGAAGCTGCCGGGCGCCGGTTAGGGCGTCCGCCGCTTGCGGCGTAGCGCCACCCCGAGCGCAACGCCGCAAGCGGCGACCCTCACCGGTCCTTCGCACAGCGGAACCCGACGTGTGACTGGCCGGTGTCGACGTCGCCCCGGCCCCGGCCGTACGGCTTGTACCGGGCGCAGAACCCGTCACTACACAGGAACGACCCGCCCCGCATCACCCGCTTCGGGGCGTACGGGTCCTCGTGCGGCCGGGCGGCCCGGTCGTGGCTCTGCTCCGGGCCGGGCGGGGACCGGGTCGGGCTCCGCTCGTAGTAGTCGGACCGGTACCAGTCGGCGCACCACTCCCACACGTTCCCGGCCACCTCGTACAGCCCGTACGGGTTCGGCGGGTAGGTCTTCACCGGGGCGGTCCGGACGAACCCGTCGGCCAGGCTGTTCCGGTGCGGGAACTCCCCCTGCCAGATGTTGCACCGCCACGTCCCGCCGGCGTCCGGCGCCTCGTCCCCCCAGGCGTACACCTTCCCGGCCAGCCCGCCGCGCGCCGCCCGCTCCCACTCCGCCTCGGTCGGCAGCCGCTTCCCCGCCCACTTGCAGTAGGCGTCCGCGTCCTTCCAGCAGACGTGGACGACCGGGTGGTCCATCCGGTCGGCGATGTCGCTCCCCGGGCCCTCCGGGTGCTTCCAGCACGCCCCCGGCTTCCACTCCCACCAGTACTCCTCCATGTTCCACGGGGCGGGCCCGTCCGGCGGGGTGAAGACCAGCGACCCGGGGACCAGCTTGTCCGGGTCCGGCGGCGGCACCCCCGGCCGGAGGTTCGGCATGATCTGCTCCAGCGTCGGCGCCTGCTCGGCCACGGTCACGTACCCGGTCGCGTCCACGAACCGCTTGAACTGCTCGTTCGTCACCTCCGTCTCGTCCATCCAGAACCCGGCGACCTCCACCTCGTGCTCCAGCCGGGCGTCGTAGAACCGCGGGTTCGGGTCGGTCGTCCCCATCGTGAACTTGCCGCCCGGGATCCACACCATCCCGTCCGGCGCCCGGCCGAGCGGCTTGTCGCCGCGGACCAGGAGCGCCACCCCGGCCCCCAGCCCCACCCCGACGAGCAGCAACACGAGCCACTTCCACGGGAACCGCCGCGCCCCGGCCGCCGGCGCGGGGACCGGTGCCGGGGCGGGGGCGGGACGGACGGCCAGGTTCCGCTTCGCGACCTTCTTCGACATCGGACGGCCCGGTGGGTTTGCAGAGGGAAGTCCAGTCATGATAAACGGTGCCCCCGGCGGAGGACAACCGCCCCGGTACCCGACGCCCCCGACACCCGATATACCCGTCCCCATGTCCATCACCGCCAGCAACGTGTCGAAACGGTTCGGCGAGTTCGTCGCCCTCGACCGGGTGTCGGTCGAGTGCCCGGCCGGCGAACTGGTCGCCCTGCTCGGCCCGTCCGGGTCGGGGAAGACCACCCTGCTCCGCGTCATCGCCGGCCTGGAGACCGCCGACGCCGGCACCGTCCACTTCCGGGACGACGACATCACCCGGCACTCGGCCCGGGACCGGAACGTCGGGTTCGTGTTCCAGCACTACGCCCTGTTCCGCCACATGACGGTGTTCGAGAACGTGGCGTTCGGGCTGCGGGTGCGGAAGGCCCCGGAGGCGAAGGTCCGGTCCCGGGTGACCGAGTTGCTCCGCCTGGTCCGGCTGGAGGAGAAGGCCGACCACTACCCGGCGGAGTTGTCCGGCGGGCAGCGGCAGCGGATCGCGCTCGCCCGTGCGCTGGCCCCGGACCCGAAGGTGCTGCTGCTGGACGAGCCGTTCGGGGCGCTGGACGCGAAGGTCCGGGGCGAGCTGCGGGCGTGGCTCCGCCGGTTCCACGACGAGTACCACGTCACCACCATCTTCGTCACCCACGACCAGGAGGAGGCGTTCGAGGTGGCCGACCGGGTGGTGGTGATGAACCAGGGGCGGGTGGAGCAGGCCGGCACCCCGATCCAGGTGTTCGAGCACCCGGCGACGGCGTTCGTGATGGACTTCCTCGGGAACGTGAACAAGCTGCCGGTGCGGGTCGAGAACGGGCGGGCACTGCTCGGCGAGACCGGGACGGTCGAGGTGCCGGCGAAGATCGTGGCCGCGAACGGGAACGGCCGGGCCGACGCCTACGTCCGCCCGCACGAGCTGGACATCTCCCGCACCGCCGGGAGCAACTGCATCCTGGCCAAGGTGCTGCACGTCAACCCGGCCGGGTCGGTGGTCAAGGTCCGGCTTATGGCCGAGGACTTCGGGCTGATGATCACCGTCGACGTGACTCCCGAACGGTATCGGAACCTGGCCCTCCGCCCGAACGACCTCGTCCACGTCACCCCGAAGGCCGCCAAGGTCTTCGAACCCGACTACACCATCTGATTCCCTTCCGCAAAGGCACACTTCGTAGTCAGTTACGAGAAACGGAGTCAATCATTACTTTTCCCACTTGTCTTGTCATGAATCACCGGATAGAGTTCTCGTCGTCGGCGCGATGTCGCCGTGTTCTGTCCCGAGGTCTCTCATGGGTCCGTTGTTCGAGCGCTACTTCACCCTCCTAGCCGGGCGGACGCCCGGTGCGGAGTACGGGGTGATCGCCTCCCCGTCGGACGAGTCGATCGGCGATGTCGTCGGGTCGCACCCGGTGTGGCTTTGTTGCCCGGCGTGACCTCACCCGCCCCGAGAGGGGGCCGTCGCTCACGCGTCCGGCTCGGACCGAGCACCCTTCCCGTTCGCCGTGCGGCCGCGTATCCTGATAGGTCTTGAAACACCCGCCCCCGGCGAGCACGGAGTCCCGACGATGGCCGACCGCATGTCCACCCGCGTCCGGTACGACCGGATCCGGGACAACGGCGCGATCTCCCGCACGAAGAACGGCCACCTGAAGCGCAAGGAACGGGCCAGCCGCGACGCCCGGATGGCCGGCCTCATCAGGGCCGGCCAGTTCCCGTACACCCCGGCGATCCAGAGCTGGATCAGCACCCAGCTCGGCGTCCCGTTCACGCAGGTGACCGAGGACCAGGCGAAGGCCCTGGCGAAGTGACCACGACGCGCCGCCGCTTGCGGCGTTGCAGGCGCCCCTCCCGCAACGCCGCAAGCGGCGGCGCTAACCGTCGAGATGTGTCGCGCAGCACGCGACGGACCGGGGGAACACCGGGACGAGGCCGAACACCCGGTGCCACCGCCGCACCCGGGCGACCGCCGGGCGGTCGCAGAACCCGCACCGCAGGGCCGTCCCGTCGGCCAGCCGGATCGCGTTCTCCCACCGGACCGCCGCCCACGCGGCGATCTCCTCCCGGGTCACGCCCCGGCGGTCCAGCTCCCCCTCCATCAGGTCGAGGGCGACCGGCTCCATCCCGGCCCGGTACACGGTCACCCGGTCGAGCAACTCCTCGGTGTCCGCCCGGCGGACGAACTCGGCCACCTTCCGCAGGTCGAGCCTCAGCATCCGGCCCCCCGGGAACGGGTTCGGGAACTCCGGCGGCGGTCGGACCGTCACACAGGTTGGACACCCGGCCGTCACCTCGCCCGCCCCGGAAAACGGTGGCCCCCCCGGCCGGCGGTGGTCTAGACTACGGGGACGCCAGTGCCCCGACACCCGCGCCGTTCCCGCGCCCACGCACCGGAGAACACCGGATGACCCGCCTCCCCGCCGCCGCCCTCGCCGGCGGTCTCCTGTTCTGTGCCGCCGGCCCGGCCGCCGCCCAGCCGGCCGCCCCCGTCTCCGAACAGACGAAGAAGATCAACGAGCTGATCGCCAAGGGGTGGGAGAAGGCCGGGATCACCGTCCCGGCCGGGCAGGCCGGGCCGACCGCCAAGGCCACCGACCTGGAGTTCATGCGGCGGGCGTTCATCGACCTGATCGGCCGCATCCCGACGCCCGAGGAGGTGATCGACTTCGAGGCCGACAAGACCCCGAACAAGCGGGCCCGGCTGGTCCACCGGCTGCTGAACGACAAGAAGTACGTCCCGAAGGACCGGTTCGGCAAGCCGCTGGCCGCGATCGCCGGTCTGAAGATGAAGAACGGGCTGGACTACAAGGACGCGTCGGCCGAGAACTTCGCCGACCTGTGGACCACCTGGATGCTCACCCGGAGCAACGTCAACCCGAAGTACCGGGAGCTGTTCCGGGACTGGCTGACCAACAAGTTCGCGAATGACGCGCCGTGGGACGCGGTCGTCCGGGACCTGGTCGGGGCGACCGGGAAGATCAGCATCAAGCTGAACCCGACGAAGATGACGGACGACGTGGATGTCGAAGGGTCCGGGGCCGGGATCGTGTTCGTCGCCCGCCACCTCGGGGACCCGCTGATCGACGCCGAGGCGAAGAAGAAGGGCGAGCGGGAGGACCTGCCGCACGACGGCAAGTACGACGGGGTCCCGATCACCTCCCGGGTGACCAAGCTGTTCCTCGGGATCCAGTCGCACTGCGTCCAGTGCCACAACCACCCGTTCAACAAGGAGTACGTCCAGTCCGACTTCTGGGGGGTGAACGGGTTCTTCCGCCAGACCGACCGGGTCGGGCTGGTGAACACCGCCCGGAAGAAGAAGGACGCGACCGGCCCGGACACCCTGGAGATCGCCGAGCGGCCGACCTGGAACACCGCCGGGCTCAACGGCACCGACCTCGGCCGGGGGATGGTGCGGTACGAGCGGCGGGACGGGCAGAAGGGGGCGACCGTCCCGACCATGATCCGGGACATCGCCCAGTTCGCCAACGGCGACCGGACCAGCGGGAAGAACCTGCCGGCCGGGGAGGTCCCGTCGACGATGAAGGGGCAGTCCCGCCGCCAGGTCCTGGCCCAGTGGGTGACCGAGCACGACAACTTCGGCAGGGCGTTCGTGAACCGGATGTGGGGCCACCTGTTCGGCCGCGGGCTGAACAAGGAGCCGACGGTCGACGACTTCAGCAGCAACAACGAGGTCGTCCACCCGGAGCTGCTCGACTACCTGGCCGGGCAGTTCAAGACCTACGGGTACGACCAGAAGAAGCTCCTGGAGTGGATCTGCACCAGCGACGCGTACCAGCTCAGCCACGTCGCCAACAAGGCCTACGCCGGGCCGAAGTACGACCCGTTCTTCGCCCGGATGCCGCTCAAGGCGCTGTCCCCGGAGGTGATGTTCGACTCCCTGGCGGTCGCCACCCGGGCCGAGACCCGGCGGGACAAGGACGCGTACGCCCGGCTGAAGAACGACTGGACGGCGAAGCTGACCCAGAACTTCGGGGACGACGAGGGGAACGAGGTGACGTTCAACGGGACGGTGGTCCAGGCCCTGCTGATGATGAACGGGCGGGAGATCAACGGGGAGGTCGGGTCGCGGAAGGGCGGCGGGGTGGTCGAGGCGGTGGTCAAGGACAACCGGGGGAACGCCCTGGCCATCTACGACCAGCTGTTCCTGATGACCGTCAGCCGGCACCCGACGAAGGAGGAGCTGGCCCGACTGGAGGAGGTGCGGGCCGGGAAGGCGTGGATCAACCTCGGCGCCCCGCCGGCGTCGACTTCTTCCCCGGGCGGCGGCACCCAGCCGCCGAAGAAGGGGGCGAACCCGCCGCCGAAGAAGGACGCGAACCCGCCGAAGGGGCCGTCCGGCCTGGTGCCGGTCCCCGGGGCCAGCAGCCCGGACGACGTGACCTTCTACCAGGACGTGTTCTGGGCCCTGCTCAACAGCAGCGAGTTCATGCTCAACCACTGACCCGCGCGTGACGTTTAGCCGCGACGCGGAGTCCTCGGAGCGGAGCGCGGGCGCCTGCCGCGCTCCGCTCCGAGGACTCCGCGTCGCGGCTAAGCTTTTGGGTCAACTACGGCGCCGGCTCGACCCCGGTCGCCACGACGTACGGCCGCGACACGTCCCGGTGCGACTGGCTCGCCCCCTGCACCGTCACCCGCCGGTTCACGAACCGCTCCAGGTCGACCCCCGGGCCGGCCACGACGTACACCACCGGGACGCCGGGGTTCGGCTCCAGGGCGTAGGTCTTCCGGCCGTCGATCGCCAGGGCCGACCGCACCAGGCGGCCGGGCCCGTTCCACCCGGACCGGTCGGCGACCGGGGTGCCGCGCTGCTCCGGCCGCGGGAGCGGTCGGTCCGGCGGCGGGGCCGCCGGGCCGCGCTTCTTCTCCCGCAGGGTGTGGATGCGGGTGTAGCACCGGTTCGCCACGTCGTGGTCCCCGCCCGGGGCGTTCATCTCCTTGGCCAACTGGAAGAGGAGCTTCTCCGCGTCGTCGAGCCGGCCGTCCTTCTCCGCCGCCTCCGCCTGGGCCCACAGCGGGTGGTCGACGGCCGGGGCGGTGCGGACCGGCGAGCCGGGAGCGTGAGCGACCGGAGCGCGTTCCTCCGGTCGCTCACGCTCCCGGCTCGCCGGGGGCCGGAACTCGGCGGCCACGGCCGGAACGGTGTCGCGGACGGTGACCGACGTGTTCACCGCCTTGTCGGCCGTGACCGCCGCCTTCGGGACGTACCGGACGTCCCCGGCCGGCGGGACGACCGGATACCACGACTTCCCGTCGACCGTCACCTTCGGGCCTATGACGGTCAGAATGGTCCCGGCCGGCACCTTCGCCCGGCGGCCAGGGTGGTGTCCTCGTCCACCACCACGTTCTGCGGGGTCGGCCGGGTGGTGTCGAAGTTCACGAACTGCATCTGCACCCAGCTCACCGCCGACAGCCGGCCGGGCGGGTCCTGGACCGCGAGCCACCCGTTCGGCTTCTCGTGGTCGACCACCACCGCCGCCCCGCGCGGCAGGGTGCCGGTCTCCGGGAAGTCGTTGCTCGGCCCGGCCCGCAGCCGCACCTCCGCGTCCGACACGACGGCGGTGTACGGGGCGGTCTGGGCGAACGCGGCGGGCGGGGCGGCCAGGGCCAGCCCGGCGGCGACGGCGAGGCGCATCGGGAGCTCCGGGTGTGCGGGCGCGGTCCGTCCACGGTGGCCGCGTCGATACCCCGTGCGCCGGCGGGGTCAAGGCCGGTCCGGCGCGGACGGCGGCCGCTATAACCACCCCACCACCCGGCTTTGCAAGAGAAGGGGTGAGGGGGTGAAGGGGTGACAGAACCGGCCCGGTCTGGTCACCCCTTCACCCCCTCACCCCCTCACCCCTTCTCTTGCAAAGCCCCACCACCCCGGAGGCCCGCCATGCCCGCCCCGACCCTCGCCGACCTGGCCAAGATGTTCGACCACTCCCTGCTCCAGCCGGTCCTGACCGACGCCGAGCTCGACCGCGGGCTGGCCGTCGCCGCCGAGTACGACGTGGCGTCGGTGTGCATCAAGCCGTACGCCGTCCGCCGGGCGGCCAAGCTCCTCGCCGGCACCACCGTCGCGGCGAGCACGACGATCGGGTTCCCGCACGGCGGGCACCGGACCGCGGTCAAGGTGTTCGAGAGCGAGCTGGCCCTGGCCGACGGGGCGACCGAGCTCGACATGGTCGTAAACGTCGGGAAGGTGCTGTCCGGGGAGTGGAACTACGTCGCCGACGACGTGCGGGCGGTGGTCGAGGTGGCGCACCGGGCCGGGGCGAAGGTGAAGGTGATCTTCGAGAACGCGTACCTGAAGGACGAGCACAAGAAGGCGCTGTGCGCGATCTGCGGGGAGGTGCGGGCGGACTGGGTGAAGACGAGCACCGGGTACGCGGAGACCGGGGCGACGGTCGAGGACCTGCGGCTGATGCGGGAGCACAGCCCGGCGTGGGTGCAGGTGAAGGCGGCCGGCGGGGTGCGGACGTACGAGAAGCTGCTGGAGGTGCGGGCGATCGGGGTCACCCGGGTCGGGGCGACCGCGACCAAGGCGATCCTGGACGAGGCGAAGGCGAAGCTCGGCGGGTGACGATTCGGGCCGGGGTACTTGCGTCCGACCGTGGGGCCGGGGTCGTCGCCCGACTGGGGTGTGGAGCAGGAGACCGCGCCGCGCTCGCCGGCGGTTGCAATCGGGGAACGTGGGCGGTCGGGGCCGGTCGCGCCCCGCCGCACCCGGTCCTGATGTGGTCTTCGCCGGTCAACGTTTGACACCGCGGGGTCGGTTGTTTAGTCTGACGACGCGTCAGGTTAACCACAGAAACCCCGCTCCCACCTCTGACGGTTGGTTCCCCTCGGTCTCTGGGGACGCGCCGTTGGTTTCCTGTCCTCTCGGAGGCTCGACCATGTGCCGCCTGATGGCGCGGTTCCTGCTGGTCGGCTGCGTTCTCGGCCCGGGCACGGCCGTCCGCGCCGACGACGCCGAAGACAAGGCCGTGGCGTTCGTGGAAAAACTCGGCGGGAGCGTGCTCCGCAACAACTCGTTACCGGGAAAGCCCGTCGTCACGGTGTTCCTCGGCGACAAGCAGGTGACGGACGCCGGGCTGAAGGAGTTGGCACCACTCAAGAAGCTCACCACCCTCGACCTATCCCGCACCCAGGTGTCGGACGCGGGTCTGAAAGAGCTGCTCGCCTTCGAAGCCCTTACCGACCTCAACCTGGGGAGCACGCCCGTCACGGCGAACGGGCTCAAAGAGCTGGCCGCCCTCAAGAACCTCACCGCCCTGCGCGTCTGGGACACCAAACTGACGGACGAGGGGCTGAAGGAGGTGGCGGCGCTCAAGGGCCTTGCCACGCTCTACCTCTCCGACAACAAGGTGACCGGCAAGGGGCTGAAGGAGTTGGCCGCCCTCAAGAACCTCGCCACGCTCAGCCTGTCCGATACGCCGGTGACCGGGGAGGGGCTGAAGGAGCTGGCCCTGCTCCCCAAGCTCACCGAACTCCACCTGACTCGGGCCCCGTTGACGCCCGCCGGGTGGAAGGAGCTCGCCACCCTCGGTGGCCTGACGAAACTCGTCCTGACCGAGGTGAAGCTCACGGACGCGGACCTGAAGGAGTTGGCACCCCTCAAGAACCTTGCCTCACTCGAGCTGCGCGAGACGGGGGTGACGGACGCGGGGCTGAAAGAGCTGGCCGCCCTCAAGAACCTCACCACCCTCAACCTGTTCGACACCAAGGTGACGGACGCCGGGCTGAAGGACTTGGCCCCGCTCGCCAAGCTCACCGAACTCGACCTGTCCCAGTCGGCGGTGAAGGGGGCGGGGTTGAAGGACTTGGCCGCGCTCCCGAGCCTCACCAAATTGAGGCTGTCGTTCACGCCGGTCACGGACGCGGGTCTCAAGGGCCTGTCCGCACTCAAGAGCCTCAGCGAGCTGAGCCTGTCGGGCACGGACGTGACGGACGCCGGGCTGAAGGAGTTGGCCGCCGTCAAGAGCCTGACGTGGCTCTACCTGTCCAGCACCAAGGTGTCGGACGCGGGGATCAAGGAGCTCAAACAGGCTTTGCCGCGGGCATACATCGGGAAGTGACCGCGGGCGAGCCGGCGGGGGCGGGCCGTGTACGGGAGGGTAACGGCCCCCGCCGAACCGCGCGAGACGGCGCTTCGGGTGACTGGGGCGAGCCGCGACCGCCCGGGAGCGGCCACCCCCCGACCCGGCCGGTCACTTCTTCTCGGCCAGGCACCACAGGTGCTTCGCCCCGCGGACGAACACCTCCCCGTCCGAGAACGCCGGGGACGCGAACACCCGCTCCCCCAACACGTTCCTCGCCACCACCTCGTACTCCGCCGACGCCTTCACCACGAACGTGATCCCGTCGTCCGACACGAAGTACACCCGCCCGTCCGCCGCCACCGCCGACGCGTGGTGACCCTTCCCCCCGAGCCGCTCCTTCCAGTGCTGCTTCCCCGTCTTCACGTCCCAGCAGCTCGCCACCCCCTTGTCGTCCACCAGGAACAGCATCCCCCCGTGGGCCACCGGCGACGGCACGTACCCGCCCTCCCCCTGCTTCGACCACAGGACGTGCGACTTCGTCACGTTCCCGCTCCCCGACGGGTCGATCGCCATCACCCAGTGCTGCGGGAACCCGGCCGTCAGCAGCAGCACCCCGTCGTGCAGCACCACGCTCGACACGAACTGCTCCGTCGGCCCGTTCACCAGCCACAGCTGCTTCCCGGTGTCCGGGTCGTAGCTGGCAACGCACTTGCTCCCGGTCAGCACCAGCTGCTTCTTCCCCGCCGCCTCCACCACCACCCCCGGGCAGTACGACCGCAGCCTGTTCGGCCGGTCCGCCCGCCACCGCTCCTCCCCGGTCTTCCGGTCCAGCGCAACGAGGTACGCCGACAGCCCCTTCGGGGCGTCCTGGTCGGCGTTCACGATCACCAGGTCCTTGTACAGCGTCACCGCGCATCCGAACCCGTGGACCGAGTGGAACTCGCCCGGCGTCTTCTCCCACACGAGGTTCCCGGCGTAGTCGTAGCAGTACACCCGGAGGTGCGGCTTGTCCCAGAACGTGACGTACACCCGCTCCCCGTCGGCCGCCGGGGTCGAGCTGGCCCAACTGTTCTCGTTGTGCTTCTTCTCCAGGTCGGACACCACCGCCACCTTCTCCCACGCGATCTTGCCGGTGGCCCGGTCGACGCAGTACAGGACGCGCTTCTTCTCCGCCTCCACGCACCCGGTGACGAACACCTTCCCCTTGCTGACGACCGGGGACGAGTGCCCGGTCCCGGGCAGCTCCGTCTTCCACCTCACGTTCTCGGTCGCCGACCAGGTGAGCGGGAACCCGGTGCCGGAGACGGTGCCGTCGGACCGGGGGCCGCGCCACACCGGCCAGTCCTCGGCGGCCAGGGGGAGTGCGAGTGCGAGTGTGAGGGCGAGGGACGAGAGGACGCGGGGGTGCATCGGCGTGTTCTCGGGTGGGTGGGCGCGTCGGCGGGACTTCGATTACACCACACGGCGGGCGGGCGGGGAATCGGGAAAAGCCTGCGGGGCGGGATACTACAACAACCCGCAACAGCCCCCGAGGTTCCGCCATGCCCGTCACCCGCCGCGCCTTCCTGGCGTCCGCCGCGCTCGCCGGATCTGGGGGCCTTCGCCCCCCGCCCGCCGCGGCCGCCGACACCCCCCGCAGCCGCCCGCCGAAGCGTCTGAAGCCGGCCGACAAGCGCGTCGCCGTCGTGACCACGACGTACCACTATCTGTCGCACGCCTACCACATCGCCGGCCGGTTCCTCGACGGTTACCTCAAGGGCGACGGGCACCACTTCCCGGAGTTCGGCGTCGCGTCCGCCTACGTCGAGCAGGTGAGGGCGACCGACCTGAGCCGCGACCTGGCGAAGGAGCACGGGTTCCGCGTCTCCGACACGATCGAGGACGCCCTGACCCTCGGCACCGGCAAGCTGGCGGTCGACGGCGTCCTGCTGATCGGGGAGCACGGCGACTACCCGTACAACGACCGCGGCCAGAAGCTGTACCCGCGGCACGAGTACTTCAAGAAGATCGCCGCCGTCTTCGAGGCGGCCGGCAAGTCGGTCCCGGTGTTCTGCGACAAGCACCTGAGCTACGACCGCACCAGGGCCGCCGACATGGTGGCGACGGCCCGGAAGCTCCGGTTCCCGCTGATGGCCGGGTCGAGCCTGCCGGTGACGTGGCGGCGGCCGGAACTCGAGTTCCCACTCGGGACGAAGGTGACCGAAGCCCTGGTCGCGTCGCGCGGCGAGTTGGAGGTCTACGGCATCCACGCCCTCGAAGCGTTGCAGTGCATGGTCGAGCGGCGGTTCCCCGGCGCCGACCCGAAGCCGGCGAACCAGGCGGTGAAGGCGGTCACCTGCCTCCAGGGCGACGCCGTCTGGAAGGCCGGCGACGACGGGGCGTGGTCGTGGGAGCTGCTCGAACACGCCCTCGGCCGGAGCGCGTCGCGGAACGCCGGCGACGTCCGGGCGAACTGCCGGCGGTTCCCCCGGCCGGCGAACTGGGGGAACTTTGTGAAGGGGCCGATCGCGTTCCTGGTCGAGTACGCGGACGGGCTGAAGGCGACGGTCCTACAGCTCGACGGGCACGTCGCCGACGACACGTTCGCCGCCCGGGTGGACGGGAAGGCGAAGCCGGAGTCGTGCCTGTTCTGGCTGCCGCCGCCGCCCGGGGCGGCGTTCCTGGAGGCGCTGGCGTCGCACGTCGAGACGTTCCTGACGACCGGCAAGCCGCCGTACCCGGTCGAGCGGACGCAGCTGACCGGCGGCGTCCTCGACTACGCGTTGGAGTCGCGGGTGAAGGGGTCGAAGCGGCTGGAGGCGCCGGACCTCGACATCCGGTACGACCCGCCATCCGACAGCGGGTTCCGGCGCGGCGACTACGCCAACCCGGTCAAGTGAAGGCGGAGTGCGGCCACGGATGAACACGGATGAAGATTGTTCTGATCTGATCCGTGTTTCATCCGTGTTCATCCGTGGCCGCTCTTTTCTTTCCTTCCCGCGGCGGGCGTGTTCTAATTGTGTTCCTGCCGGCCGCCCTCCCGCCACGCCTCATTCCGAGGACCTGGTCATGATCGCCCCCCGCCACCCGATCGGCGTCACCCGCCGGGAGTTGCTCCAGGTCGGCTACTCCGGCCTCCTCGGCGTCGGGCTGGCGTCGGCCGCCCGCGGCGGGCCGGCGGTCGCGAAGGCCCCGAAGTCCGTCATCATCGTCTTCCTGACCGGGGCCGCCAGCCAACTCGAACTGTTCGACCCGAAGCCGGACGCCCCGCCGGAGATCCGCGGCGAACTCGGGTCGATCGCGACCCGGACGCCTGGCCTCCTGGCGTGCGAGGCGCTGCCGAAACTGGCCGCCCGGTCCGACCGGTTCGCCGTCGTCCGGTCGCTGTCCCACCGCGACAATAACCACCTCGTCGCCACCCACCACGTCCTCACCGGGCACCAGCAACCCGGGGCGTTCTTCGACAAGATCGCCAGCCGCGACGACTTCCCGAACTACGCCGCCGGGACCGGGTTCTTCCGCCGCCCGCCGGACGGCACCCCGGTCGGGGTCAACCTGCCGACGTACCTGATGGAAGGCCCGCTCCTGTGGCCCGGCCAGCACGCCGGGTTCCTCGGGCCGAAGTACGATGTCATGCAGGTGACCCAGGACCCGAACCGGCCCGACTTCCGGGTCGACAACCTCCGCCCGGCCGACGGGATGGACGTCGACCAGTTGCGCGACCGGATGTCGCTGCTCGGGGCGGTGAACGCGCAACAGCGGTGGCTGGCCGAGTCGGCGGAGACGCGGAAGCTGTCGGACCAGCAGCGGGAGGCGGTGGCGGTGCTGACCAGCGGGAAGGTGGCCCGCGCGTTCGACCTCGACCGGGAGCCGGCGGCGGTCCGCGACCGGTACGGCCGGCACGCGTTCGGGCAGTCGATCCTGCTCGCCCGCCGGCTGGTCGAGGCCGGGGTGCCGGTGGTGCAGGCGAACATGGGGCGGGTGCAGAACTGGGACACCCACGGGAACAACTTCAAGCGGATGAAGAACGAGCTCCTGCCGCCAGTCGACGCGGGGGTGTCGGCCCTGCTCGACGACCTGGGCGACCGCGGGATGCTGGACGACACGCTGGTGGTGATGGTCGGCGAGTTCGGGCGGGAGCCGAAGGTGAACAAGAACGCCGGGCGGGAGCACTGGGCGCCGTGCTTCTGCGGGCTGTTCGCCGGGGCGGGGGTGCGGCCGGGCCAGGTGATCGGCCGGAGCGACAAGAACGCCGCGTACCCGTCCACCACCCCGTACTCGCCGGACGACCTCGGGGCGACGGTGTACACGGTGCTGGGCGTCGACCCGCACGCCGAGGTGCGGGACCGGCTCGGCCGGCCGGTGCAGCTGAACCGCGGGCGGGTCATCGCCCCGCTGTTCGACGGGTCCGGGGACTGAACGGGGCGGGCGAGCCGGGAGCGTGCGCGACCGGAGCAGGTTCCTCCCGTCGCGCACGCTCCCGGCTCGCCGTGTCACTTCTTCTTCGGCAGGTTGTGGCGGATCAGGACGACGAGGTCCCCGGCGGCGATGTCCAGGTTGTCGAGGAGGGCGTCCTTCTGCCCACGGAGGTCGCCCTTCGACGCCCGCAGCTCGTCCCGGGCGTCCCGGACGTCCTGCAGGGCGGACCGCAGCTCCGGGTTGTCCGCGAACCGGGTGTAGTAGTCCTTGTTCCGGTCGTACCCGACGAAGCTGTTCACGTCCCGGATCGCCAGGACATCCCTCAGGCCGTCGATCGTCGCCTGGATGTGGGCCACGGCCTGCTCCTTCACGCCGGGCGGGTAGTTCACCCTCGACTCCTGGATCCAGCCCCGGGCCTCCCGCAACTCGTGCAGGGCGGCCCGGAGCCGCGGGTTGTCGACCTTGTTCGGGTCGAACTTCACCTGGCCGGCGGCCGGCCGGGGGTCGGCGGAAATCACGGCGGCGGCCGAGGCGAGGCCCAGGGCGAGGCAGAACAAGCGGCGCGACATGGCGGTCCTCCGGTGGGGCAGGGCTGGCGGCCTGCCGCCGGGTGTTACCTGAAAAGATCGTGCCGGACTACCGCCGCTTCTTCTTGTTCTTCTTCCGCTCCTCGGCCCGCTCCTTCGCGCTCTTCCGGTGCCCGGTGTTCCCCTTCAGCTTCATGTTGTCCATGCCCCCCGGCATGAACGCCCCGGCCTTCCCCAGCCCGGTCACCATCTTCAGCCGCTGCCACATCGACATCGACGCCATCTGCTTCATCAGCCCGCGGACCTGGTCGAACTGCTTGAGGAACTGGTTCACCTCGTGCGGCTCGACCCCGGCCCCCTTCGCGATCCGCCGCCGCCGCGGGGTGTCGATCGAGTCCGGGTCGGCCTTCTCCTTCTTGGTCATCGAGTCGATCATGCCTTGGACCCGCTTCAGCGCCTCTTCCGGGTCCTCGCCCTCCGGGATCATCTCGCTCATCCCGGGCATCCGGGACATCATGTCCTTCATCCCCATCTTCGCGATCATCGAGAACTGCTGGCGGAACATCTCGATGGTGTAGGCGCCCTTGGCCAGGGCCGCCTGCTGCTTCTCCATCTCCTCCTTCGAGATGTCCTGCTGGATGCTCTGGATCTTCTCGACCACCCCCATCAGGTCGCCCTGGCCGAGGATCCGCCCGGCCATCCGCTCCGGGACGAAGTCCTCCAGCTTGTCGACCTTCTCGCCCACGCCGACGAACTTGATCGGCACCCCGGTCACGCCCTTGATCGACAGCGCCGCCCCGCCGCGGGCGTCGCCGTCCAGCTTCGTCAGGATGCAGGCGTTCAGCTCCAGGGCGTCGTTGAACGCCTTGGCGACGTTCGCCGCCTCCTGCCCGATCATCGCGTCGACGACCAGGTAGCACTCGTCCGGCTTCACCAGCTTGTCGATCCGCTTCAGCTCGTCCATCAGTTCGGCGTCGATCTGGAGCCGGCCGGCGGTGTCGAGGATCACGCTGTCGCACAGGGTCCGCTTCGCCTCGGCGACGGCGTTCCGGCACACGTCGACCGGAGTCGACTTCTCGCTGTAGACCGGGACGCCGATCTGGGTGCCGAGCGTCTGCAGCTGCTCGACCGCCCCGGGCCGCTGGAGGTCGGCGGCGGCCAGCAGCGGCTTGCGGCCGCGGCCCTTCAGCGTCAGCGCCAGCTTCGCCGCGGTGGTCGTCTTACCGGACCCCTGCAACCCGCAGAGCATGAGGACCGCCGGCCGGTCCGCCCGCTGCGGGATCCGCGGGTCGACGGGTCCCATCAGGGCGACGAGTTCCTGGTAGACGATCTGGACGATCTGCTCGGACGGGTCGACGCGGGCGAGCACGTCCTGGCCGAGCGACTTGGCCTCGACCCGGGCGATGAAGTCGGTCAGGACGTTGAAGTTGACGTCGGCCTCGAGGAACGCCCGGCGGACCTCGCGGAGGCCGTCCTTGACGTTCTCGGCGGTCAGCCGCCCGCGGCCGCGGAGCTTCTTGAACGCGTCGCTCAGGCCGCGGGTGATCCCTTCGAACATGGGTCGCGTCTCGTGGGCCGGTGCGGACGGGGCCGTCCGGTTACTCTAAGACAACCCGGACCGCGTTACAACCGGACCGAAAGCCCCCGCCGTCTCGCCGGTATCCCACCCCACCCGCCCCCAGGAGCAGACATGCGCACCGCGTTCGGGATCCTCAGCCTGGCCGTCGCGGCGACCGCCGCCCGGGCCGACGACTGGCCGCAGTGGCTCGGGCCGAAGCGCGACGGGGAGTGGCGCGAGACCGGGATCGTCGAGAAGTTCCCCGAGGGGGGGCCGAAGAAGTTGTGGTCGGTGCCGGTCGGGATGGGGTACGCCGGGCCGGCGGTCGCCGGCGGGAAGGTGTACGTCCCGGACCGGCGGCTCGACCCGGACGCGAAGAACCCGGACAACCCGTTCGGCCGGGCGCGGGTGAAGGGGAACGAGCGGGTCCTGTGCCTGGACGCGAAGTCCGGGCGGCAGGTGTGGGAGCACGAGTACCCGGTCGAGTACGCGATCGCCTACGCCGGCGGGCCGCGGTGCACCCCGGTGGTCGAGGGCGACCGCGTCTACGCCCTCGGGGCGATGGGCCACCTGTTCTGCCTGGACGCGGCCACCGGCAAGCCGGTCTGGTCGAAGGACTTCATCAAGGAGTACGAGTCGGCCCTGCCGCAGTGGGGGTTCGCCGCCCACCCGCTCCTCGACGGCGACCGGCTGATCTGCCTGGCCGGCGGGTCGAAGGACCGGCTGGTGGTGGCGTTCGACAAGAAGACCGGGAAGGAGCTTTGGGCGGCGGAGAGCTGCGGCGGGGACTTCGGGTACTGCCCGCCGATGGTCTACGAGTTCGGCGGGAGGCGCCAGCTGATCGTCTGGCACTCGAAGGCGGTGCTCGGGCTGGACCCGGCGAGCGGGAAGCGGCTGTGGCGGGTCGACTTCCCGGTGCAGTCCGCCCTGACCGCCCCGACCCCCCGGCCGGTCGGCGCCGACCGGCTGTTCGTCACCTCGTTCTACAACGGGTCGCTCCTGCTGAAGGTTGGGGCGGACAAGGCGGAGGTGGTGTGGAAGAGCAAGACCCGGGGCGAGAAGCCGGGCGGGACGACCGACCTCAACTCGATCATGGCCACCCCGGTGGTGGACGGGGAGCACGTCTACGGGGTGTGCAGCTACGGGGAGCTGCGGTGCCTGGAGGTGGGGACCGGGAAGCGGGTGTGGGAGACGATGGCGGCGACCCGCGGGGCCCTGACCCCGAAGAAGGTGGCCGACAGTCCCCAGCCGGCGGACACCGAGCGGTGGAGCAACGCGTTCCTCGTCCGGAACGCCGGCCGGTACTTCCTGTTCAACGAGCAGGGCGACCTGATCATCGCGAGGCTGTCGCCGAAGGGGTACGAGGAGGTGGGCCGGGCGCACCTGCTGGACCCGACGAACAGGGACGCCCGCGGCCGGCTGGTGGTGTGGACGCACCCGGCGTTCGCGGACAGGTGCGTGTTCGCCCGGAACGACAAAGAACTGGTGTGCTACTCGCTGGCGAAGTGAGCCACGGATGAACACGGATGAAACACGGATCAGACAGAACGCATGATTCTTTCCGTCTGATCCGTGTTTCATCCGTGTTCATCCGTGGCTGGCTGTTACACCAGCCCGGACGCCGCCACCTTGATCCCCTTCAGGGCCATCTTCAGCTGCTCCGGGTTGGGCGAGAACTCCAGCGCCGTGGCCCGGTCGATCGACCCGTTGTTGACCAGGTCCTCGAGGTTCTTGTTGAAGTCCATCATCCCCTCGTTGTAGAACGCCCGGATCGCGTCCAGCAGCTTCGCGTCCTGGCCCTTGAGGATGAGGTCCCGGATCGTCGGGTTGACGATCATGATCTCGTTCGTCGGCACCCGCTGGACGCCCGGCTTGATGCTCGGCACCAGCTTCTGGGCGACCACCGCCCGGAGGTTGAACACCATGCTCTGCCGCACCGCCCCGTGCTGGCTCGGCGGGAACAGCCCGAGGATGCGGTCGATCGTGCTGTACGCGTTCGACGCGTGGATCGTCCCGAACACCACGTGCCCGGTCTCGGCCGCGTGGACCGCCGACTCGAACGTCTCCGAGTCCCGCATCTCGCCGACCAGGATCACGTCCGGGTCCTCCCGGACCGCGTGCTTCAGTGCGGTGTGCCAGTCGCACACGTCCAGGTACACCTCCCGCTGGTTCACCACGCTCATCTTGTCGGTGAACACGAACTCGATCGGGTCCTCGATGGTCAGGATGTGCAGCGCCTCGTTCATGTTCATGTAGTCGAGCATCGACGCGATGGTGGTGCTCTTTCCCGACCCGGTCACCCCGGCCAGCAGCACCATCCCCTGCTCGTAGTGGCACAGCTTCTCGATCGTCGCCGGCAGCCCGAGCTTCTCGAACGTCGGGATGGTGTTGTTCACCAGCCGGGCGACCAGCGCGAACTTCCCGCGCTGCTTCAGCAGGTTGACCCGGTACCGGGCCTCGTCGTTCCCGATGACGTGGGCGAAGTCCGCCCCGCCGGTGTCCTCCAGCACCTTCTTGTCCTTGTCCTTCAGGATCGGGAAGATCAGCTTCTCGAGCGTCTCCTGGGTGAGCGGCGGGGTGTTCATCTTCTGGATGACGCCGCGGAGCCGCATCATCCCCGGGAGGCCGGCCTTCAGGTGCAGGTCCGACCCCTTGTGGGCCATGACGGTGCGGAACAGCTGGTTGATCTGCGGCTCGCCCGGGACGGCGGCGGCCACCTTCAGCCCGGGGTCGGTCGAGTTCAGGGCGTTCGGGCTGGCGGCCATGCGGGTGCGCTCCGGTGGTGGTGACGGGTGGTTACCGGCGGACCGGGACGCCGCGGGCGGCGAGGTACGCCTTGGTGTCCGGGATCGAGAACTCGTTGTAGTGGAAGATGCTCGCGGCCAGGGCGGCGTCGGCCCCGGCGGCGAACGCGTCGGCCAGGTGCTGCGGGTGCCCGGCCCCGCCGCTGGCGACCACCGGGACGGTCACCGCCCGGGCCACCGCCCCGAGCATCGGCAGGTCGTACCCGTTCTTGGTGCCGTCGGCGTCCATCGAGGTCAGGACGATTTCCCCGGCCCCCAATTCCACGACTTGCTTCGCCCAGGCGACCGCTTCGAGGCCCGTCGGCACCCGCCCGCCGTTGACGTGAACCTCGAACCACTCGTCCGGGCGAACCGCGACCGTCAGGGAGGGAGTGTCGGCCTCCGGGCGAACCGCGACCGTGAGGGAGCGGGTGGGGCTGACACCCGCTCCCTCACGGTCGCGGTTCGCCGGGGCCGTCCGCACCCGCTTCGGGTCGATGTTCACCACCGTGGCGCAGGTGCCGAACCGGCGGGACACCGCCGCGATCAGGTCGGGGGTCTTGACCGCGGCCGAGTTCAGGCTGACCTTCTCGGCCCCGGCCTGGATCAGCCGGGTGGCGTCGTCGAGGGTGCGGATGCCGCCGCCGACGGTGAACGGCATGAAGATCGTGTCGGCCACCTTCCGGACCATCTCCAGCGTGATCGCCCGGCCCTCGTGGCTGGCCGAGATGTCGAGGAAGACGAGCTCGTCGGCCCCCTGCTCGTCGTACCGGCGGGCCACCTCGACCGGGTCCCCGGCGTCGCGCAGGCCGACGAAGTTGGTCCCCTTGACGACGCGGCCGCGGTCCACGTCGAGGCACGGGATGATCCGCCGGGTGAGCATCGGGCGAGTCGTCGGGGCGAAGGGTGGTGCGAGAGTTGATCGTACCGGCGGGCGGGGGGCGGGTCAACCGGCGGACTCTTGACATCCGCCCCGCGGCCGCCTAAAAAACACACGTCCGCGGCCCTATCGTCTAGCGGTTAGGACGTGGCCCTCTCAAGGCCAAAACCGGGGTTCGAGTCCCCGTAGGGTCATCCAGCCAGGTCCGGTTAGCGACGCGTCGAAGACGCGTCTTCGACGCGTCACTAACCAAAGCACCTCACCCCAACACCCCCAACTTCCGGTACCGCTGGTAGCGGCGGTCGAGCAACTCCGGGATCGGCAACTGCCCGAGTTCGTGGAGGTGGTGGGTGAGGAACGCCTTCACCGCGTTCCCCATCTCCCGCGGCGCCCGGTGCGCCCCGCCGAGCGGCTCCGGCACGACCCCGTCGATCACCCCGAACCCCAACAGGTCGTCGGCCGTCATCCGCAGCGCGTCGGCGGCCCGCGGCTTCGTCTCGTCGGTCGCCGCCCGCCACAGGATGCCGGCGCACCCCTCCGGGCTGATGACCGAGTAGTACGCGTGCTGGAGCATCCCGACCCGGTCCCCGACGCCGATCCCCAGCGCCCCGCCGCTCCCGCCCTCCCCGATCACCACGCACACCACCGGCGTCGGCAGCCGGGTCATCTCCAGGATGCTCGTCGCGATCAGTTGGGCCTGGCCGCGCTCCTCCGCCCCGACCCCGGGGTACGCCCCCGGGGTGTCGATCAGGCAGACCACCGGCAGCCGGTACTTCGCCGCCAGCCGCATCTTCCCGAGCGCCTTCCGGTACCCCTCCGGGTGGGCGCACCCGTAGTTGCACTGCGTCCGCTCGGCGAACGACTTCCCCTTCTGGTGCCCGACCAGGAGCACCTTCCGGCCGTCGAGCCGGGCGAACCCGGTCCGGACCGCCCGGTCGTCGCCGATCGCCCGGTCCCCGTGCAGCTCGACGAACTCGTCGAAGATCATGTCGACGTAGTCGAGGGTCTGCGGCCGGTCCTGGTGGCGGGCGACCAGCACCTTCTCCCACGCGGTGAGGTTGGCGTACACCTCCCGCTTCCGGGCGACGAGCTCCTTGCGGACCCGGCGGAGGTCGGCCGCCGCCCCGGGGGCGTCCGGGGCGGCCTCCAGCCGGGCCAACAGCTCCTCCAGCTCGTGGATGCCGTGCTCGAACGGGAGTGGGGCCGGGATCGTCATCACTCGCCTCCGTTGCGCCGTCCGTCCGAGCCGGAAGCGTGAGCGACGGCGCCGACGCGGCCGTCGGTCACGCTTCCGGCTCGGACGGATCGGAGTCACTCCTCCTCGTTCTTCTTCTCCACCACCGACTTGAAGATCTGCCGGACCTTCCGCAGCTCCATCATCACCTCGTGGAAGTTCCCCGGGCGGTCGCCCGGCTTCTTCGCCAGCAGCCGCAGGACGAAGTTGGAGAACTCCTCGGTCACGTCCGGGTGGTACGCGGTGAGCGGGGCCGGCTTCTCCTTGATGTGCCGGGACAGGAGGTCGCTGGTGCTGGTCCCGCGGAACGGCGGGCGGCCGGTGGCCAGCTCGTACAGGGTGCAGCCGTAGCTGTACACGTCCTGCCGGCGGTCCGGGATCTCGTCCCGGATCTGCTCCGGGCTCATGTAGCTCGGGGTGCCGGACGGCTTCCCCTTGCGGTAGAACCAGCGGGCGAACCCGATCGGGATCTTCCGGCTGATGGCGAAGTCGATGACCTTGGTCTCCCCGAGCGGGTTGCACAGGATGTTGTCCGGCTTGATGTCGCGGTGGACGTACCCGTTCGCGTTCATGTACGCCAGCCCGGTCGCCGTCTCCTTGAAGATCCGCCGGGCGTGCTCCCGGATGAACGCGTTCTCCTTCGCCTGGAGCCGCAGCCGGAGGCTGCCGGACGGGAAGAAGTCCATGATGAAGTGCGGCTCGGACTGGCTCCGGACCACCTTGTGGATGTGGATCACGTTCGGGTGGGTCATCTTGATCCCCACCTCGGCGTCGTTGAACAGCTCGGCCCGCTTGGCCGGGTCCTTGGCGTGCTCCGGGAGGAGCACCTTCATCGCGAAGTGGCGGTGGCTGTGCGGCTCCACCACCTCGAACACCTGGGAGATCTGCCCGGTCTGGAGCAGGCTCCGGAGCCGGTACCCGCCGATCGTCTCGTTGATGTCCGCCATCTGGGCCCCTCGCGCCCGGGGTTCACACCCCGGGCTATTACCTGGCCGCCCCTTCGGGGCTACAGGCCGTTCTGAACCCCGAAGGGGTGGGCAGCCAATAGACCGGGGTGTGAGCCCCGGGCGGCCGACCCGGCCGGCCGACATCCCGCCCTCTCACCAGTACTCTTCGAAATGGACGTTCCCCTTGAACTTGGTCGCCGACACGTCCGCCCGGAACCCGCGGGCCTCCAGGATCTCGATCACCCCCTGCGGGTGCGGGTACGTCACCGCCCCGGTCGCCTTGTCCCGCACCGGCACCCCGATCATCTTCGGGTTCCCGCACAGGAACACGTGCGTCCGGTCCGGGTCGAGCTTCGCCCCGAGGTGCTCCTCCAGCTCCCCGCCGGTGATCACGTCCTGGATGTACACCTTCCGGGTGACCGCCGCCTCCCGGGTGGTCAGCGGCAGGTACTTGTACCCCGGGTACCGGCCCGCCAGCCGGCGGTGCGTCTCCAGATACCCCAGGTCCCGGGCGTACCGGACGCAACACGCGTTCAGGACCGGCCCGGCGTGCCCCCGCCGGAGTAGCTCCCACGCCATGTAGTTGTGCGGCGCCTCCCCGGTCCCGGTCCCGAGGAACACCACCGCGTCCCCCGGCCGGACCGGGTCCAGGGTGTAGTGCCCGGCGATCTTCTCCCCGAGCTGGACCCGGTCGCCCTCCTTCAGGGCGAACAGCCGGGGGGTCAGGGCCGGGACCCGGCCGTCCGCGTTCTCCCGGACCAGGACGATGTAGAACTCCAGCCAGTCGGTCCCGGCCGGGTCGTACAGGTTGCCGTCGTCGCCCTCCATCGGGCAGGAGATGGAGTACGCCCGGCGGACGACCTTCGCCCGGTCGTCGGGGGTCAGCACCTCCGCCTGGCAGCCCTCCGCCCGCGGCTCCCAGTACCCGAGGCCGAGGGTGCAGTACTGGCCCGGGTGGTGGGCCGGGCGGGGGAAGTCCGGGCGGACGCGGACGACCATCAGGTCGGAGTGCACCTTCTTCAGGTACACGACCGTGGCGTTGTACCGCCGGGCCCGGAGTTCCTGGACTTCCTCGGGGGACATGGGCGGGCGCGGCCTCGGCGGGAGGGTCCGGGGGCCGGGGTACGCGAACACCCCCGCGGGGCGGCCCGGCGGGGGTGCGGCGACCCGGAGATGGGATTATAGAACGCGGCCGGGGCCTTGTAGGGTGCGTCGAGGACCGCTTCGGGCCGACGACGCACCACGCGCCGCCGGTGCGTCGTCGCTCGAAGACTCGCTCGACGCACCCTACGACCTGGGCGGTCAGCCCACCTTCTTCAGCGCCTCGCGGGTGTGCTCGACGCACTTCCTCACGTCCGCCGTCGGCTCCGCCGGGTTCGCCTCGTACTCGATGCTCACCGCCCCGGCGAACTTCACCTCCTTCAGCGCCTTCAGCACCGCCGCCACGTCCAGCACCCCGGTCGGGTCGCCGAACACCACGTCCGTCTTCCGCTTGTTGTCGTGGTCCTTCAGGTGCATCCCGAAGTTCCGGTCGCCCATCACCCGCACCTGCTGGGCCGGGTCGAGCGCCTCCCCGAGCTGGGCCATCCGGATCAGGTGGCCGGTGTCCAGGCACGACCCGATCAGCTTGTGGCGGTCCTTCACCGCCTTCAGGATCACCTCCGCCGACCACCACGCGTGCCGGCCCTTCCCGGACGGGCCGTGCGGGTGGATGGCGATCGCGATCTTGTACTCCTCGCACAGCTTGTCCAGGCTGTCGAACGCGTCCGGGGTCGGGTCGGCGCTCAGGTACTTCACCCCGAGGGCCTTGCCGAAGTCGAACAGCTTCTTGTTCTCGTCGTGGTCCTTGGTGAACCGCGACACCCCGAACCCGGCCGGGGTCACCCCGTACTCCTTGCACAGCGCCAGGATCCCCTTCATCTTCTCCCCGGCCGAGTTCGTCGGGACGTGCTTCGAGTAGAACTCGGCGTGCGTCACCCCGAGGTCCTTCATCCGCTTGAGGGCCGGCTCCAGGTCGAAGTTGCGGAACGTGTAGCTCTGGACGCCGACGACGATGCCGGCGTCGGCGGCCGCGGCGGGGCGGGCGGCGAGGAGGCCGGTGGCGGACGCGGCGAGGAACGAGCGGCGGTCGAGGGGGCTCATGGGAGGCTCCGGTGGAGGGGGCGCCGGGGAGAGCGGTCCGGTGGAGGTATAACGAAACCGGCCCGCGCGGGCGAGCCGCGCGGGCCGGGTCGTGCCGTCCGGGGCGGCCCGCCCGGGGTTCACACCCCGGGCTATTGGCTGCCCACCCCTTCGGGGTTCAAAGTCGGGGCCGGTAGCCCCGAAGGGGCGGCGAGGTAATAGCCCGGGGTGTGAACCCCGGGCGGGCCGCCCCGGACGGGCCGGCAATCACTTCTTGGCGAACAGGGCGGCGATCTCGGCGTCGTCGAGCTTCTCCTTGCCGTCGTTCGCGTCGACCACCAGGGCCGTCCCGCTCGGGCTGATCCACACCACCGAGTTCCCGAGCCGGAACACGTCCTTCATCTCCGGCCGCAGCTCCAGGATGCGGAAGTACGCGTCGCTCTGGGCCTTCACGTTCACCGCCTTGGTGTCGGCCTTGTACGCGTCGTCGATCCACACCCCGGCGACCTCCAGGCAGTTCCGCCCCTGGACCATCCGGTTCGCGGTCAGGCTCACCCGGTCCTGGTTCCGCAGGTTGTTCGACGCGCACGCCAGGTCCACCCCGAGCTTCCCGACCTGGTACCCGTCCTTCCGCCCCTTCAGGGCCTCGTTCGACTGGTCCCACGTCGCCTTCTGCTCGGCGAACCGCCGCACCTCCTCCATCAGCTTGGCGCGGACGACCGGGTCCTTCTCGTCCTTCAGTTCCCGGACCGCCTTCTCCGCGTCCCGGTCGAGGTTCCCGCCGCGGTTGGACGCGATCGCCTTCCCGTCGCCCTTGTCCCCCTCCGCCTGCTTCTTGGCGAAGTCCTCGACCCGCATCGGCTTGTCACCCGGGGCCTGGGCGGCGACTCCCGGGGCCGGGCCGAACCCGCCGGCCACCGGGGCCGACAGCGGGAGCGGGGCGGCGTCCGCCCGCGGCCCGCCCGGGCCGACCGGCGGGCGGGTGGTCGGGACCACCGGCAGCACCGAGTCGGGCACCACCAGGTGGCTGGTGTACGGCGTCGCGATCCCGTACTTTTTGGCCAGCAGCACCACCTCGTCGACCAACTCCTTCTTCTCCCCGTTCGCCCGGATCTGGTCGAGCAGGAACCCGACCTTCCGCCGGGCCCACAGCGGCTCGACGAAGTCCTTGCTCGCCTCCGCCGCGGTCTTCTCCGGGAACGTCATCTCGTACACGAACTCCTTCTTCTCCGCCCCGACCATCCCGGTCAGCTTGACCGCCACGTGCCCGCTCCCGGTGTACCGGCCGATCACCACCAGCTGCGTCCCGTGGAACAGGTCCGGGAGCTTCGGCGGGTAGATCTCGTGCAGCCGAACCGCCTCCCCGACCGACAGCCGGACGTCCGTCAGGACCGGGTTCGAGATCTTCCCGTACAGGCTCGCCACCTTCGTCTCGATGTCCTCGGCCGGGCGGACGTAGGTGCTCACCGCCCGGGTCGCGTCGGCCAGCTGGTCGAGCATGGCGGCGTTCACGTCGTCGCCGACGCCGAAGGTGAAGATGCGGGTGTTCGCGCTGTTCTTGCCGACCGTCTTCTTCACGATCTTGTCGGTGTCGGTCTCGTCCACCGTCGGCAGCCCGTCGGTGAAGAACACGACGTTGAACGGCCGGGCGTCGTCCGCGGTCCGCATGCTCAGGGCCTCGTCGAGGGCCGGCAGGATGGCGGTCCCCCCCTGCTGCTTCAGCCCGTCGACCCACTTGACCGCGGCGTCCAGGTAGTCCTTGTCCGCCGGCACCAGCTTGTCCCGGAACGGGGTCACCCCGGTCGAGAACTTGATGACGTTGAACCGGTCGCCCTCCTGGAGCTGGCCGAGGCAGTACCGCAGGGCCTTCTTCGCCTGGGCCATCTTCAGGTCGGACATGCTGCTCGACACGTCGAGGACGAGCACGAGGTCGCGCGGCACCCGCTTCATCGGGGCCTCGACCTGCGGGGAGACGAGGAACATGAAGTACCCGTCCTCGGCCCCGATCGGCTTGAACAGCAGCGGGGTGAGCCCCACGTCCTTCTCGCCGAACCCGTAGAAGAGCTGGAAGTCCTTGTCGAGGACCGCCTGGTCCTTCTGGAACTCGACCGCCGCCTCCTTGTCGCCCTTGCGGGTGATCGTGACCCCGTGGGTCGGGCTGTAGATGTTGTGGATCGGGTGCTGCGACTTGAGCGTCAGCTTGACCGAGAACTCCTCCAGGGTGCGGGTGCTCTTCCCGTCGGTCTTCATCGGGTAGATGTACTCGACCAGCCCGCCCTCCTTCTGGGCGACCGACTTGAAGGAGATCTTCACCTTCTGGTCGCTCTTCGCCAGGATCGGGAACACCCGCAGCCGCATCATGCTGTTCCCGAGGTA
Source organism: Isosphaera sp. (assembly GCA_013822345.1). Lineage (GTDB taxonomy): Bacteria > Planctomycetota > Planctomycetia > Gemmatales > Gemmataceae > Gemmata. Next base: position 35,862 of record PNKH01000007.1, on the reverse strand, counting down.
CTCGAGCAGCCCGGGGTCCTGCGTCCGGCGGACGATGTCGGTGTAGATCTTGTGGGCCTCCTTCGCCGGGAGGAGCTCCCCGCCCTGCTCCTTCCCGTCCACCCACATGGTGAACTTGTCGACGCTCGCCCCCTTCGGGATCGGGAACAGGTAGGTGGCTTCCAGGTTCCGGTCGGTGTGGTTGCGGAACGTCTGCTCGACGGTGGTGACCGCCACCTGCTCGTCGATCGCGGCGGTGACCTTGTGGTTGACCATCGCCAGCGGCGGCAGCTTCTGGTCGTCGGGGATGAGCAGGCCGGCGGCGCGGGCCGGGGCGCCCGCGGCGAGCACGGCGGCGACGGCCGGGAGAGCGAGGCGCAGGAACCGCATGATCCACCTCCGGAGGACGGTCCGACTCTGGCGAAGTCCGCCACGATTATAAGACGGGGGCTCGCCCGGACGCGATGGGACTGCCGGGCGGCTGTTACGAAGGGGTTACCGGAACGGGTCGGAGCCGGAGCGCCGGCGACGGACGTGCCCCGTCGCCGGCGTTCCGGCTCGGACGGATCAATTCGACGGCCGGATCACGATCAGGAGGGGGACGGCGGCCGGCTTCCGTTCGCCGCGCCTGGCGAGGAACTGCTTCAGCTCGGCTGAGGCGGCGGGGGCGGTGCGGGCGGTGGTCGGGGTCCAGGTCAAGACGACCGCCGCCTTCTCCCCCTTGTTCACCGCCTTCACCACCTGGTCGACGGTGCCGGCGGCGAGCGGCCTCGTCGGGTCGTTCGGCTTCTCCCCGCGCTCCCCGCCCGCCGGCCGCTTCAGCAGCCCGGGGTCGTACCCGAGGAGGTCCTTCATCGCCCCGTTCTCGGCCGCGGTCACCGGGGTGGCGTGGGCCGCCCCGAACACGCGCGGCGAGATCTTCGCGTCCTCCGCCGCCAGCCGCCCGAACAGCGCCGCCGCCTCCGCCGGGGTGAGCGAGTCGGTGTACACGACCACGGCGTTCGCCTGGCCCTTGGCCAGCCGGTCCCGGCTGGTGGCGTCGACGTACAGGGCCACCCCGGCGGACTTGGCCGCGTCCCGGACTACCCCGACGGCCCGGGACGGGTCGCGGGTGAACAGGTCGACCCGGACCGCCGGGTCCCGCCCGAGTTCCTCGGCGAACTGCTGGCGGGCCTCCTCGGCGGTGAAGTCGCCGAGCAGGCGGAGGAACGGCACCCGGACATCGGCGAGGTCGAACCGGACCGGCGGGAGCGGCGGGGCGGTCAGGATGTCGGGCCGGACCGGCCGGGGGTCGGGGGCGACGGCGACGGCCGGCGGGTCGGGGCGGACCGGCGGGGCGACCTCGCCCGGGTCGCGCGGGGTCCGCGGGTCGGCCGCCACGGCCCGGGGGGCCGGCCGGGGCGGGTCGGGCGGGATCCGCTCCCACGGGCCGGTGGTCGGCAGGTCGCGGTTCGGGGACCGCCCCGCCGACTCCTTCCCGCCGTCTTGGAGGCGGAAGAACAGGAACGACCCGGCCCCGGCCGCGAACAGCAGGCTGGCGGCGACCGCGGCCGGCGCCCACGACCGCCGCTCCGGGCGGCGGGCCGGGGCCGCCGGCCGGGTGAGCGGGCGGCGCACGACCGGGACGGCCGCCACCCGGGCCATGACCCGGGCCTTCAGGTCCGCCGGCGGCGGGACGACCGGCAGCGCCCGTAGCCGCCGGCTGTCGTCGGCGAGGCGGGCGTGGAGTTCGCGGGCCTGGTGCGACGCGGCGAGCAGGGCGCGGAACGCCTCCCGGTCGGCCGGGGCGAGCTCCCCGTCGACGGCGGCGGTGATCAGGCGGAGTTGGTCGTCGGTCAACATGGGCGTTCCCCGCCGCGGGTCGGGCGGGGGGTTCGGGGGTGGCCCGACTCGGGGTCAGTCGGCGGGCCCGAGCAGCTCGCGGAGTTCGAGTCGGGCGCGGTGGAGCCGGCTTCGGATCGTCCCGATCGGCACCCCGAGCACCTCCGCGATGTCCTCGTACTTCAGCCCGTCCAGGTCCTTCAGGACCAGCACCTCGCGGTGCTCGTGGGACAGCCGGGCGATCGCCTCGTGCAGCCGCCGCTCGTCCTCGGTCCGCTCCAGCCCGGCCCCGGGCTTGACGTACTCCGACGGGTCGTCCGGGTCGATTCTTCCGTCCGCCCGCCCGGCGTCAAGGCTGACCGCGGCCCGCTTCTTCCGCTTCAGGCTGATCGCCGTGTTAAAGGCGATCCGGTACAGCCAGGTGAAGAACTCGGCGTCGCCCTTGAACGAGTGGAGTGACTGGAACGCGCTCAGGAACGCGTCCTGGACCACGTCGGCGGCGTCCTCGGGGCCGTCGACCAGGCGGATCGCGGCGTTGTAAAGCCGGGCTTGGTAACGGGTTACCAGTTCCCCGAACGCCTCACGCCGTCCGTTCAAGCACTCCGCGATGATCCGGCGGTCGTCGTCGTTCACGACTGTCTACCGGGTTCGACGTGGCGGGTGTGGACGGAGTTCCCGGAACGGGCCGGAGGCCGGCCGAGGGGTGTGTCGGAAGTTATAGCACGACCGGCGCGTCGGGAAGGGGTGGACAGCGGCGAGCCGGGTTCGGGTCCGCCGCTTGCGGCGTGGCGCTACGCCGCAAGCGGCGGACCCGACACCGCTCCCGGAATCACATCTACTTCTCGCCCGGCGGGGTGTCCGCGGGCTTCTTCAGGCTGCCGGGGCCGGTGTACTCGGGTACCAGCACGGCAGGGGCGGTCGTCCGCGGGCCGCTCTGGTGTCGGCCCACCTGCCAGTAGTAGAACCCGACCAGGCCGCCGGCGATCAGGACGGCGAGTCCGACGCCGGCGGCGAGGAGGCGCTTGGAGGACGCGGTCACGTGCGGTCTCCGGGTCACGGGGGGCCGGGCAGGGAGTCACCCTTCAGCCCCGGGTCGGTCTTGTCCGGGGCCGGGCGAACCTCGGCCGGCGGGGCGACCCCGCTGTTCGAGCGGCCACACCCGGCCGCGAACACGGCCAGCAGCAGGACGGGAAGAAGGCGTCGCACGGGTCACCGGGGGGTTAGAGGGAACCGGGGTCGAAGTTCTCCCCGTCGGCCATCCCGGCCATCCGGGCGAGGGTCAGCCAGTCGGCCGACCCGACGGTGGCGGTGGTGCCGAACCGGACGAACCGGACCGACCCGTCGGCGTTGCAGAAGTGCACCCCCCCGGAGTGCATGCTGCTGAACCGCCGCCAGAAGTTGTCGCTCCCGTCGGTCGTCGGCTGCTCCACCCCGGGGTCGGCCAGGCCGAACGCCGTGCCGACGTGCCCCACCCCGTACCAGCTCCACCGGAACTGGCCGTTCCCGGTTCCCCGCGGGTGCCCTCCGAGCCCCTCCCCGAGGAGCAGGGTGTTGCTCGCCCCGTCCTTGATGTCGGGGAACCGGACCCGGGCCCGGTTGGTCATGACCCCCTTGTACGTGGCGTGGACCACCCCGGTCAGCGGGCCGTAGTTGCGGGTGGTCGGGTCGTCCCCGTTCAGCCCGCTCACCGGGACGTAGTTGGTGGACGCCAGGACGTTGTTCCCGCCGCCCAGCCGGGACTGGGTGGTGCCGCCGCCGGTGTTCGACCACAGCGCCGCCACCACCCGGGTCGGTTGGGTCCCGACGCCCGGGTCGGACGGGCACTCCAGCACCTTCACCCGGAACTGGCTGGCCTGGAAGTCCGGGGCGCTGTTGATCCACCACCGCTGGCCCTGGGTCGTCCCGTTCCCCGGCGAGGTCGGGTCGTGCGGGGTCAGGAACTGGCGGAAGATGTTGTCCCCCTCGATGTACGGCAGGATGATCGGGAGCACCCCGCTGTACTGCCCGGCGGCCCCGGCCGCCCCGTCGCAGTTCCAGTTCGAGTTCCCGGCCGGGCAGAGCGGCCCGGGGAACGCCGCCAGCACCCCCGGCGGCAGCCGGCCGAGCGACGACTCGTAGTTGTGGCAGGCGATCCCGAGCTGCTTCAGGTTGTTCTGGCAGGTGGTCCGGGCGGCCGCGGACCGCACCTTCTGGACGGCCGGCAGCAGCAGCCCGACCAGGACGGCGATGATGGCGACGACGACCAACAGCTCGATCAGCGTGAACCCGCGGCGCGGCGGCCGGGCGTCGGACGGGAGAGACACGGCACGACCTCCGGGACAGGATGGAAATGGGAAAGGAACCGTCGGCGACTCGTCACTCCTTCAGGTCGAAGGTGAAGTCGTTCGGGCCGGCCTCCGTCACCACCGCCGACAGCCCCGACTCGGCGGCCGACCCGTACCGCTTCGGGGTGTGCCACTTCTCCTCCGGGGGCGGGGCGGTCTCCCCCTTCTCGACGTAGTCGTACCCCGGCTTCGACCGGTCGATCACCTCGATCTTGCGGACCGTCACCTGCTGCGGGCCGGGGACCGCCCCGTCCCCCTTCTCGAACGTGGTCAGGGTGAACCGCCCGTCCGGCCCGGTCTCACCGATCGCCGACCGGTTCGCCGCCGGGTTGAAGAAGTTCACCCGGGCGCCGGCCAGCGGCTCGCCCTTGTACGTCACCAGCCCGCGGACCGGGACGGTCTTCGGCCGGTCGCCGGGTGCGGACGAGCACCCGGCGGTCAGGGCGGCCAGCATCAGTGCGGCGCGGGGCACGGGACCTCCGGGTCGGGCCGTTCGGGGTTGACACCCCGGTCTATTCCCTCGCCGCCCCTTCGGGGCTGCGGGCTGGTTGTCTTGAACCCCGAAGGGGTGGGCAGCCAGTAGCCCGGGGTGCCAACCCCGGGCGCCGGGTGTGAACCCGGGTGCGGACGGTCAGAACGCCGGGACGACCTCGCCGCCGCTGCGGGTGCCGAGGCCGCCCCACACCCCGTACGGGCTCGGGCCGGTGGTCGGCTCCGGGGCCGCCTGGTTGCCGGCGTCGATCCGGTCCTCGACGAACGCGACGTGGCCGTCGGCGAACAGGACGTTCACCCCGCCGGTGTGGCGGCTCTGGGCGGTGAACACCAGGTCCGAGTTGCTCCCCCCGGTGTAGCACCGCGGGCGGTTCGGCGGGAGGACCGTGTTGAACCCGGTGAACTCCGGGGACCCGTCGGTCCACCGGGTGCCGGACCCGTACGTGTTGAGCGACGCGGTCGGCTTGTAGAACATCCCGTCGGCCTGGAGCAGGCAGTCGGACGGGTTCGCCTTCAGGGTGGTGACGTTCTGGGCGGCGTTCCCGAGGACCGTCCCGTCGACGGGGCCGGGCCGGAATGCGGTCTCGGACATGGCGATGGTGGTGCTCGTCCCGTCGGCCACGTCCCGGAACGAGACCGGGGTGTTCTGGAACAGCCCGCGGTTCCGGTTCCCACCGGTCTGCCCGGTCCCGGTGATCGCGTCGCCCCAGCTCACCAGGTAGCTGGTCGGGGCGATGAAGGCGACCCCGGCCGGGGTCGACCGGTCCGACCCCCGGATCGGGCCGGCCGGGCACACCAACAGCTTCGCCTGGTACCGGATCAGGTACGGCTCGTACAGCCCGTCCCACGGCACCGGGAGGGCGGTGTACGTCACCCCGGAATAGGTGGCCGGGAAGGTGTACATCAGGGTCCGGACGTTCTCGTGCTCGAAGTACGGGCTGAGCGGGACGAGCGCACTGATCCGCTGCGCGTCCCGGGCCGACGGGAGCTTGCCGTTCGCGTCGTGGTAGTTGTGAAGGGCGACCCCGAGCTGCTTCAGGTTGTTCAGGCACTTGGTCCGGGCGGCCGCCCCGCGCACCTTCTGCACGGCCGGGAGCAGCAGCCCGACCAGGACCGCGATGATCGCGACCACGACGAGGAGTTCGATCAGCGTGAAGCCGCCGCGCCGGACGGGGGGAGACATCGGGCACCTCGGGAGAGGGTTATGAAGCCGTCGCGACCTCGCGGGCCGCGGCGGACAGACAGCGGACCTGGGTCTGGCACGACGAGTGGAGGTGGGCGAGCATCGCCCGCCGGGCGGCGGTAGCGTCTTCCGCCCGCAGGGCGGCGACGATCGCCCGGTGCTGCTCCAGCTCCCGGGCGAGCCGGCCGCGGCGGTCCGCGACCGGCTTGTGGACGAGCTGCACGCAGTCGTGAAGTTGTCGGAGCATCCGGGCCAGGAGCGGGTTCCCGGACCGCTCGGCGACGGTCCGGTGGAGTTCCATGTCGAACCGGTAGCAGGCGGCCTCGAACTCGTCCGAGTCGGCCACCTCGGCCGGCTCGGCGGCGGCCAGCCGGGCGAAGTCCTCGGCGGTCAGCCCGCCGCACGCCTGGCGGACCGCCTCCGACTCCAGCGACCGCCGCACCCGGTACAGGTCGACGACCTCGGGGACGGTGAGTTGTCGGACCCGGGCCGACCGCCCTTCCCCTTCGACCAGCCCGTACTCGGTGAGCCGGAGGAGGGCCTCCCGGATCGGGGTCCGGCTGACCCCGAGTTCGGCCACCAGGTCGCGCTCCCGGAGCGGGTGGCCGGGGCGGTACGCGCCGGTCGAGACCTGCCGCAGGAGGTGCTCGTACACCTGCGCGGCGAGGGTGGCGGTGGAGAAGGTGACGGGGGTGGACATCGCGTGGGCGCCTCTTGGTATACCGAATACGATATACCGACCTTCGTCCCGGTGGCAACCCGTCTTCCCGCCTTCACCCGATTCCGTACTCCCGTATATACTAATCATCTGTTCCCTTCCGCGCCGGCCGCCCCGCCGCACTCAGGAGGAGTCTCGCGGGTCATGGACACAGCCAGCATCGTCGTCCGCGGGGCCCGGGAGCACAACCTCCGGGGCGTCGACCTCGAACTCCCCCGGAACAAGCTCGTCGTCTTCACCGGGGTCAGCGGGTCGGGCAAGTCGTCGCTGGCCTTCGACACCATCTACGCCGAGGGGCAGCGGCGGTACGTCGAGAGCCTGTCCAGTTACGCCCGCCAGTTCCTCGGCCAGCTCCCGAAGCCGGACGTCGATTACATCGGCGGGCTGTCCCCCGCCGTCAGCATCCAGCAGAAGACGGCATCGCGGAACCCGCGGTCGACCGTCGGCACCGTGACCGAGGTGTCGGACTTCCTCCGGGTGCTGTTCGCCCGGCTCGGCCAGGGCCACTGCCCGAGGTGCGCCCGGCCGATTACCGCCCAGACCCGGGAGCAGATCGTCGGCCGGGTGCTGGCGCTGCCGGACGGGACGCGGTTCCAGGTGCTGGCCCCGGTGGTCCGCGGGCAGAAGGGCGAGTTCAAGGACTTCTTCGCCGACATGGTGAAGCGCGGCTACGTCCGCGCCCGGGTGGACGGCGAGACGGTGAAGCTGACCGACGACCTGCGGCTCGACAAGCGGATCAAGCACACCATCGAGGTGGTGGTCGACCGGCTGCAGAAGCGCGGGGCGGGCGACGGCAGCTTCCGGGCGCGGGTGGCGGAGGCGGTCGAGCAGGCGCTGAACCTGGCCGGCGGGAACCTGATCTTGAGCGTCGAGGGGGAGCGGGAGGGCGAGGCTCCCGCCGAGCCGGGCGACGGCGGGCCGGCTCGGCGGGAGCCTCGCCCTCCCCGCGCCGACGACCTCCTCCTCTCCGCCCACTACGCCTGCACCCACTGCGACATCTCCTACGAGCCGCCGACCCCGCAGCTGTTCAGCTTCAACAGCCCGCACGGCATGTGCCCGGGGTGCGACGGCCTCGGCAGCCAGTTCACGTTCGACCCCGACCTCCTCATCCCCGACCCGGCCGTCAGCTTCTTCGACGGGGCGGTCCCGCTCGTCGGGTCGCTCCGCGGCATGGGGAAGTGGCGGCGGCACATCTTCGAGGGCGTCGGCAAGTCGCTCGTGATCGACCTGAAGGCGCCGTGGAACGAGCTGCCGGACGCGGACCGGGACCGGCTGCTGTACGGCAGCGGCGACGCCCACATCGTGTGGGAGTGGAAGCAGCGCGGCGGGAAGGTGTGGAAGCACGGCGGGAAGTGGGAGGGGGTGGTCCCGCAGCTCCTGTCGCAGTTCAAGAAGACGGCGGCCGGCCCGCGGCGGGTGCAGCTCGAGAAGTACATGCGGGTGGTCCGCTGTCCGGCGTGTCACGGCGAGCGGCTGAACCCGCAGGCCCGGGCGGTGCGGGTCGGCGGGAAGACGCTGGTCGAGTTGGGGCACACGAGCGTCGGCGACCTCGTCCCGTGGTTCGACGCCTACGGGAAGACCCTTGACCCGACCGCCCGGGTGATCACCGGGGAGTTACTGAAAGAGATCCGCGGGCGGCTCGGGTTCCTGCTGAACGTCGGGCTGCACTACCTCAGCCTCGACCGCTCCGCCCCGTCGCTGTCCGGCGGCGAGGCGCAGCGGATCCGGCTCGCCGGGCAGATCGGCAGCGGCCTCGTCGGCGTGCTGTACGTCCTGGACGAGCCGAGCATCGGGCTCCACCCGCGGGACAACGCCCGGCTCCTGGCGAGCCTGGAACGGCTCCGCGACATGGGGAACACGGTCCTCGTCGTCGAGCACGACGAGGAGACGATGCGGGCGGCCGACTACTTGGTGGACTTCGGCCCCGGCCCCGGGACGCGCGGTGGCCAGGTGGTCGCCGCCGGCACCCCGGCGGAGGTGTTCGCGAACAAGGACTCGCTGACCGCCCAGTACCTGACCGGGGCGAAGGAGATCGCCGTTCCCGCGGCGCGGCGGAAGCCGAACGGCAAGGCGCTGCGGGTCGTCGGGGCGACGCACAACAACCTGAAGGACGTGACGGTGGACGTCCCGCTCGGGGTGTTCGTGTGCGTCACCGGGGTGAGCGGGTCGGGCAAGAGTTCGCTCGTCAACGACGTGCTGCGCGAAGGGCTGGCGGCGAAGCTGGCGAGCAACGGCCGCGGCAACGGCAACGGGAACGGCGACGAGGAGGCCGGCGAGGAGCTGCCGCACGAGGTCGGGTCGCACCGGGCGATCGAGGGCGCCGAGCACGTCGACAAGGTGATCGACATCGACCAGGCCCCGATCGGGCGGACGCCGCGGTCGAACCCGGCGACGTACATCAAGCTGTGGGACGAGGTCCGGGCGCTGTACGCCACGATGCCGGACGCGAAGGTCCGCGGCTACCAGCCGGGGCGGTTCAGCTTCAACAAGCCGGGCGGGCGGTGCGAGGCGTGCGAGGGGAACGGGTCGAACAAGCTCGAGATGGACTTCCTGGCCGACGTGTGGGTGCAGTGCCCGGTGTGCGAGGGCCGGCGGTTCAACCGCGAGACGCTGCAGGTCCGGTACCGCGGGAAGTCGATCCACGACGTGCTCGAGATGGAGGTGGCCGAGGCGCTGGCCCACTTCGAGCACGTCCCGAAGATCCGCCCGATGGTCCAGACGCTCCACGACGTGGGGCTCGACTACATCAAGCTCGGCCAGCCGTCGCCGACCCTGTCCGGCGGCGAGGCGCAGCGGATCAAGCTGGCGAAGGAGCTGGTCCGGAAGGGGACCGGCAAGACGCTGTACATCCTCGACGAGCCGACGACCGGGTTGCACTTCGAGGACACGCGGAAGTTGCTGGAGGTCTTACACGGGTTCGTCGCCGCCGGGAACACGGTGCTGGTGATCGAGCACAGCCTGGACGTGGTCAAGACGGCCGACTGGGTGATCGACATGGGCCCCGAGGGTGGGGCCGGCGGCGGCCGCGTCGTCGCCGTCGGCACCCCCGAGCAGGTGGCGAAGAACCCCGACTCGTTCACCGGGCAGGCCCTACTGAGTCATTTGTCCTTGGTCACTCGTCCTTCGTCGAAGACCCGGAAGCGCGCCGGGACGACCAAGGACCAAGGACCAAGGACCAAGGACCAAGGACGAGTGACCCACCTTCAAGTCGAGGGGGCGTGCCAGCACAACCTGAAGAACGTGTCCGCCCGGCTGCCGCGCGAGCGGATGAGCGTGTTCTGCGGCCCGTCCGGGTCCGGGAAGTCGTCGCTCGCCCTGGACACGATCTACGCCGAGGGGCAGCGGCGGTACGTCGAGAGCCTGTCGAGCTACGCCCGCCAGTTCCTCGGCCAGGCGCAGAAGCCGAAGGTCGAGCACATCACCGGCCTGTCGCCGGCGATCAGTATCGAGCAGAAGACGACGAGCCGCAGCCCGCGGAGCACCGTCGGCACGGTCACCGAGGTGTACGACTACCTCCGCATCCTGTACGCCCGACTCGGGGAGCGGCACTGCCCGAGCTGCGGCCGGGCGGTCGGCACCCAGACGGCCGACGAGATCGTGGACAAGGTGCTGTCACTCCCCGAGGGGACGAAGCTGTACGTCATGGCCCCGCTGGAGCGGAAGGGGCAGGAGAAGTACGACACGCTGTGGGAGGAGGTGCGGCGGGCCGGGTACACGCGGTTCCGGGTGGACGGCAAGAGCTACACCGTCGACGAGCCGCCGGCGATCGACCACCGGCGGAAGCACCGGGTCGAGGTGGTGGTCGACCGGAACGTGGTGAAGCCCGGCACCCGCACCCGCGTCGCCGAGGCGGTCGAGCAGGCGCTGGACCTCGGCCGCGGGGTGATGCACCTCGCCTACGTCGACGCGGACAAGGACGAGGCGAAGTGGCGGGTGGAGCGGTTCTCGCAGCACCTGGCGTGCGAGCACTGCGACCTGAGTTTCGAGCCGCTGAACCCGCACCACTACTCGTTCAACAGCCCGCTCGGGTGGTGCCCGACGTGCGAGGGGCTGGGCGTCCAGCGCGGGGCGAACCGGAACCTCCTGCTCGGTGACACCCGGTTGTCACTGCGGCAGGGGGCGGTGTCGGCGTGGCCGCCGCTCGGGCCGGGGTCGGCGTGGCTGCCGTTCGCGGATGCCGTCGCCGCCCACGCCGGGTTCTCGCTCGACACCCCGTACGACGACCTCGCCCCCGAGCACCAGCGGGCCGTCACCCACGGCACCGGCGACGCGTGGCTCTCCTTGAGCGCGGAACTCGGAGCGCGGAACTCGGAGCGGAAGACCAAGACGAAGAAACCCGGGTCTTCCGCTCCGAGTTCCGCGCTCCGCGCTCCGCGCTTCCAATACAAGGGGCTGTTCCCCGCCGTGGACGAGGCGTCGCGCGTCTCGTGGGTGTACCGCCACCGGCTCGACCACCTCGTCGACGAGGTGGCGTGCGCGGCGTGCGGCGGGGCGCGGGTCCGGCCGGACGCCGCCGCCACCCGGTTCGCCGGGCTGACGCTCGGCGAGCTGTGCGGTCTGCCCCTGGGTGACGCCCTCGCCTTGTTCACCGGGCTGAAGTTGACGAAGGCCGTCCGCCGGGTCGCCGGGGAAGTGATCCGCGAGATCACGAACCGGCTCACCTTCCTCGTGGACGTCGGGCTGGACTACCTCACCCTCGCCCGGCCGGGGCCGACGCTGTCCGGCGGGGAGGCCCAGCGGATCCGGCTCGCGTCGCAGATCGGCAGCGGGCTGACCGGGGTGCTGTACGTCCTCGACGAGCCGACGATCGGGTTGCACCCGCGCGACAACGAGCGCCTGCTCCAGGCGCTGAAGCGGCTCCGCGACCTCGGCAACACGCTGGTGCTGGTCGAGCACGACCGGGAGGTGATCGCGGCCGCCGACCACCTCCTCGACTTCGGGCCCGGGGCCGGCGACCGCGGCGGCGAGGTGACCGCCAGCGGCACCCCGAAGCAGGTGGCGAAGGACCCGAACTCGCTCACCGGGAAGTACCTGGCCGGGAAGCTCGCGATCCCGGTGCCGACGAACCGGCGGGCGGCCTCGTCCCACGTCTTGTCGATCGTCGGGGCGCGGCAGCACAACCTGAAGAACGTGGACGTGGACGTCCCGCTCGGGGCGTTCGTCGCGGTCACCGGCGTCAGCGGGTCCGGCAAGTCGTCGCTCGTCAACGAGGTGCTGTACAACACGCTGGCGCGGAAGCTGAACCGTGCCCAGACGCCCGGGGCCGCCCACGACGAGATCCGCGGACTCGAACAGGTCGACAAGATCATCGCCGTCGACCAGGACCCGCTCGGCAACTCGCCGTCGTCGAACCCGGCGACGTACACCGGTGTCTTCGACCTGGTCCGCGAGGTGTACGCCCGGCTCCCCGAGTCGAAGGTGCGGGGCTACCACCCGCGGCGGTTCTCGTTCAACCAGAAGGGCGGGCGGTGCGAGGACTGCGAGGGGATGGGGCAGAAGAAGATCGAGATGCACTTCCTCCCGGACGTGTGGGTCGAGTGCGACACCTGCCGCGGCAAGCGGTACAACCCCGAGACCCTCGCCGTCCGGTACCACGGCAAGAGCGTCGCCGACGTGCTCGACATGCGGGTGTCGGAGGCGCTGGAGCTGTTCGGCAACATCCCGAAGATCCGCCACGTCCTCCAGACGCTCGACGACGTCGGCCTCGGGTACATGGCGCTCGGCCAGCCGGCCCCGACGATGTCCGGCGGCGAGGCCCAGCGGGTGAAACTGGCGGCCGAACTCGCCCGCCCGAGCACCGGCAAAACGCTGTACCTGCTCGACGAGCCGACCACCGGGCTGCACTTCGACGACATCCGCAAGCTCCTCGACGTGCTCCACCGGCTCGTCGACCTCGGCAACACGGTCGTCGTCGTGGAGCACAACCTGGATGTCATCAAGACGGCGGACTGGGTCATCGACCTCGGGCCGGACGCCGGCGTCCGCGGCGGCGAGGTGGTCGCCCGCGGCACCCCCGAGGAGGTCGTCGCGCAGTTCGACGCCGGCGCCCCGACGCACACCGGCCGCATCCTGAAGGGCGTCCTCGCCGCCGGGCCGCACGCGGAGCGCGTCAAGTTCGACCCGGAAGCCGCCCGCCGCGCCCGCGCCGGCGACCTCGACATCACGGAGGTCGGCAAGGACCACGCCCTGCCGTGGGAGGCGGACGGCCCGAGGTGGCACACCCGCGACCGGGTCACCACCACCGGCAAGCCGGCGAAGTGGGACGGCGACGCCCTGGCGTGGGTGGTCGGCGAGGTGGAGCGGCTCGCCGCGGGCGCGGTCGGGGAGACGAACTGGAACCACCGCAGCATCGTCGAGGTGCCGCTGGCGAAGAAGTCGGACGGCTGGTTCCTGCACGCGATGACCGGGCACGAGGCGTACGTCAAGTTCGTGTTCCGCGTCCCCGGCCGGCCGTTCAAGCAGGAGCAACTGGCCGCGGGGCTCAGGCTCCGCCCGCTGAGCGACACCCCGGGCCTCGAAGGCTACTCGCGGGACGACAAGCGGGTCGAGGTCGGGAGCTGGTCCGGCCAGCAGTACGTGGTGGTGGTCGTCCACAAGAAGGCCGAGATCGACACCCCGGCGTTCCGCGACTTCCTGGCCCGGGCGGCGGAGGTGGTCGCCGGGCGGGCGGCGACGGCGGCCGGCGGGGTGGAAGGGAACATGCCGTGGAAGAAGGACGGGGAGAAGTGGCACCTCGGGGACAAGGGGTTCCCGCCGGGCCAGGGCGCGAAGTGGGACCGCGGCCTGCTCCCGCGGCTCATCCGACTCCTGCGCGAGATCGACCCGACGTTGGAGTTCAAGTGGGACGTGCGGGACGCGGTGACGGTCCGGCCGCCGGGGTACTCGCGGTTCTGGTGCCGGGTCAAGACGAAGGAGGCGAAGGCGCTGGAGGTGTGGTTCGTCGGGCGGCGCGGCCAGGCCCGGGTGGCGACGTTCGAGGACTTCGCGCGGTCGGTGGCGGTGGAGGGCGACCGGGCGGACGGGAGCGAGGTGCTGAAGCTGTGGCTGACGGCCGGCAACCACCTGCCGGCGGCGGAGCTCAAGCCGCTGTTGGCGGAGCACCTGCGGGCGTTCCAGGCGGCGTTCGGCGGCGCGGCCGGCGAGAAGGAAGCGGGGTGAATTTCAGATTTCAGATTTGTGATTGACGATTTCAAAAACACCGCACCGAACGCGTGTTATGAAATCGTCAATCACAAATCTGAAATCTGAAATCAAGGAATGGCCTTGAACTCCAGCTTCTGGAGGAACAGCATCCGGCGGTCGCCGCGGAGCCGGTAGTCCTCCAGCAGCACCCCCAGGTCCGGCTCCAGCACCTTCGGCTTCCACCCCGGGGCGTCCGACCCGTTCACCTTCACCTTCACCGGCTTGGTCCAGTCGATCATCTCCTGCGAGAGCCACACCGACAGCTTCGTCACTCCGCGGCTGCTGACCCGGATGTCGTTGCCCAGCGGGATGTCGCCCTGCAGCTCGGCCGGGATCGCCTGCGCCCCCTTCAGGTTCTCGATCAGGTGCCGCGGGGCGACCTCGTCCACCCCGAGCCAGTAGAACCGGTTGTCGGTCGCCCGGAACGTCGTCCACCGGAACCGGTTCGCGGTGTCGAGCTGGAGCACCGCCGTCCCCGGCACCCGCTTCTTCCGGGCCATCCACTCGAACATCACCGGGACCTCGGCCGCGTACCACTCCGGGCCGCGGCCCTTGTAGATCGTCATCACCGCCGGGAACCCGTACCGGGTCCACTTCTGGTACACCAGGTTGAGCAGGGCCAGCCCGCCGGAGTGCTCCCCGACGCAGACGTAGACCGGCAGCTTCTGGGCGTTCTTCCAGTACCAGTCGAACATGTTCACCCACTTCGGGACCGGCCCCATCGCCGCCACCCCGGCGAACAGGTCCGGGTGGCTCGCCCCGATGTCCATCGCCATCCCCGCCCCGTCCCCGGCCCCGAACAGGAACACCCGCTCGTTGTCCACGCAGAAGTGCCGGACCGCGTCCCGCAGCACCGCCGTCACGTACTCGTGCTTCTCCCCCTTCCAGTCCCACCCCTTCTCCTTGCCGAACGGCCCGCCGGCCCAGTTCGGGGCCACCAGGATGTACCCGCCCTTGTCCGCCTCGGCCGCCAGCGACCCGAGCATCACCTCCGGCTCCGCCCCGACCTGGGTCAGCGCCACCACCACCGGGTACGCCCGCCCGTGGTGGTACTCGGGCGGGAGCCGGACCAGGTACTCGACCCCGCCCAGCTCCAGCGAGCACGGGGCCGACTTCCGCCGGTACACCCCGGCCGGCACCCCCTTCCCGGTCACCGCGGTGCCGGACCGGGCGGCCAGGTTCTCCGGCTCGGCCGGCGGCAGCAGCGAGATGACCTGGGCCAGCTCGTCGATCGGCAGCGGCTTCCCCTTCCGGTACTTCGCCAGCAGGTCGTTGCGGACGTTCGGGTCGTCCGCCCGCTGGTACCGGAGGACGAACTCCCGGGCCGCCCACAGCCCGAGGGCCAGCTCCGGGTCCGGGGTCGCCCCGGTCTTCCCCTTCACCCACCCGCTGACCGCGGTCGCGAGCAGCTCGGCCGGCGTCTTGCTCGGGTCCCGGCCCTGCCGCGCCTCCCGCTCCGCCTGCGCGGCCAGGGTGACGAAGAAGTCGACCCGGTGGGCCGAGTCCGGGTGCAGCTCGGCGTACACGTGCTCGGCGGCCGGGACGAGGGTGGCGAGCGGGCCGGCGAGGGCCTTCGGGGCGAACGCCGCAACCCCCGGCCCGCCGGCCGCGGCGACCAGCGGGTTCGCCTTGCCGAGCCCGGTCACGTCGTCCAGCACCGCCCGGAGGAGCCGCCGGCCGGCGGCGTACTGCTCCCGGGTGGCGTTCAGCCGGGCGGTCAGCCGGGTCGCCTCGTCGGTCTGCCTGGCGTCGGCCGTCTCCCGCGGGAAGATGGCCAGGACGTCGGCCGCGTGTCGGTACCGGCCGGCGCCCATGGCGGCCTCGGCCTCCTTCACGACGGCCCCGGCGACGGCCGCCTCGACCTCCCGGGCGAGCTTGTCGAGGGCCTCCCGGGCGGCGGCCGGCATGGCCCCGTCCGGGAACGCCTTGCGGATGGCCGCCACGTCGTCCCGGGCGACCGCGACCCACCCGGCGTCGAGCATGAACCGGGCGACCGCGACCCGCTTGGCCGCGTCCGGCTTCCCGTCGGCCTCGACCAGGTCCGGGTGGGTGGACAGGAGCTTGCGGACCTTGGCCGGGTCCATCTCGTTGGTCCGGTACCCGATCCGCCAGGAGTGGGTCGGGGAGGCCATGAAGCAGGTGTACGGGTCGAGGTAGGTGATCTGCTGCTCGAGCTTGTCGAACGCCCCCGGCAGGTTGACGTGGAGGGTGCGGAGCCAGCGGGCGTCGAAGTCGGTCGACTTGGCCGGGTCGAGGACGGCCCCGGCCGGGAGCGGGTCGTTCCGCTTGTGCCCGGCGAACGGCATCTTGAACGCCCGGTACTCGGGCCGCAGGGCGACGTCCTTGCCGATCTCCCCGAGCTGCTTCGCGTGGGTGCTGAAGACGACCAGCTTCGGCCCCTCGTCGATCATGTCCAGCCCGGTGTCCTTGACGACCGGGAAGGACTTGCCGGTGGCCGGGTCGTTGACCGAGGTGAGCTCCTTCCGGACCGTCCCCTGGATGACGAACCCGTCCTTCAGGATGACGGTGTCGGCGGCGGGGGCGGTCGCCAGGCCGAGGCCGGTGAGGAGGCCGGCGACGGCGGCGGCCCGCGCGGTCGGGAGGCGGGGCGGGGTCATGGGGGCCTCGGCGGGGTGGCGGGCGTGCCCCTCCATTGTTCCCCCGGGCGGGCGGGGGATCAAGCGCGGGCGCTCGGGGGCGTGACCCCATAACGGGCGGCCCGGCGGCGGCGTTGGCCCGGTGAGGGTGGGGCAGGCATTCCTGCCTGCCGGGTGGCTGGCAGGCAGGAATGCCTGCCCCACCGGCAACAATCACTTTACCTTGCGGACCCGGTGGCTGTTAGTGTCCCCGATGTACAGCGCCCCGCCCGGGCCGACCGCGCACCCGTGCGGCCGGCCGAGCGTCGCCGCGGTCGCCGGGCCGCCGTCCCCGAGGCCGGGCGTCTTCGTCCGCCCCTTCCCGGCGACGGTCGTGACGACGCCGGTCTTGGCGTCGATGCGGCGGATCGCCTCGTTCTCGGTGTCGACGACGTACACGTTGCCGTCCTTGTCGATGTCGATCTCCTTCGGGCCGTCGAAGGCGGCGTCCTTGGCCGGGCCGCCGTCGCCGGTGTACCCCTTCTTGCCGGTCCCGGCGAACCGGTCGACGGTCCCCTTGGCCACGTCGATCCGGCGGAGGCAGTGGCCATTCCGCTCGACCAGGATGACGGACCCGTCCGGGTGCATCGCGACCGCCCGCGGGCCGAACGTGGTCGCCGCCTTCAGCGGCCCGCCGTCGCCGGCGGTGGCGCCCTTGCCGTTGCCGAGCAGGGTGTCGATGGTGCCGGCCTTCAGGTCGACCACCCGGACGCGGTGCCCGGCCACGTCGGCGACGTACATCTTCCCCTTGCCGTCGAGGCAGATGCCGTTCGGCTCGACCAACTGCGCCGCCGACGCCTTCCCGCCGTCGCCGCCGAACCCGGACTTCCCGCCGGTCCCCGCGACCGTCTCGATGTTGCCGGTCTTGGCGTCGACGCGGCGGACGCAGTAGTTCAGCCGGTCGACGATGTAGAGGTGGCCGTCGGCGTCGAGTTCGATGCCGTAGGGCTCGTTCAGGCTGGCGTCGGTGGCCTTGCCGCCGTCGCCGCCGAACCCCTTCTTCCCGTTCCCGGCGACGGTGATGATGACGCCGGTGTTGGCGTCGACCTTCCGGACGCGGTGGTTGAACGTGTCCGAGACGTACAGGTTGCCGGCCCGGTCGAAGGCGACATCGAACGGCTGGTCGAGCTGGGCCTTGGCGGCCGGGCCGCCGTCGCCGGCGAACCCCTTCTCGCCGGTCCCCACCGGTGAGGTAATGGTCGGGGCCGGCTCGGCGGACACGACACACGCGACGAGCACGAACGCGGTCATCATCAACCTCCCGTTTAGCCGCGACGCGGAGTCCTCGGAGCGCGGATGGGTAGCTCGCGCTCCGCTCCGAGGACTCCGCGTCGCGGCTAAACGTGTGGGGGCTACTCGAACCGTACGACGAGGTCCCCGCCCTCGACCTGCGCCCCGGGGCGGACCAGCACCTCGGCCACCTTCCCGGGCCGCTCCGCGTACAGCGTCGTCTCCATCTTCATCGCTTCCAGGGTGAGCAGCTTCGCCCCGGCGGCCACCTCCTCGCCGGCCGCCACCGCCACCCCGACCACCGCCCCCGGCATCGGCGCCGCCACGTGCTTCGCGTTCCCGGCCTCGGCCTTCGGCCTGGCCTTCGCGGTCCCGCCGCCGAGCGCCTTGTCGGTGACCACCACCTCCCGCGGCTGGCCGTTCAGCTCGAAGTACACCACCCGCCGGCCGTCCGGTTGGGCCTCGCCGACGGTCAGGAACTTCAGCACCAGCGTCTTCCCCGGCTCGATGTCGACGCCCACCTCCTCCCCGGCCTCCATCCCGTGGAAGAACAGCGGGGTCGGCAGCACGCTCAGGTCCGAGTACCTCGCCTGGGACTCGGCGAACTCGGCGAACACCTTCGGGTAGAGGAGGTACGAGATCACGTCCTGGTCGGAGGGCTTCCGCTTCAGCTTCCCTTCGAGGTCGGCCCGGGCCTTCGCCAGGTCGGCCGGCGGCAGGGTCGCCCCGGGCCGGTCGGTGAGCGGCTTCCGGCCGCGGAGGACGCGGGCCTGGAGTTCCTTCGGGAACCCGCCCGGCGGCTGGCCGAGTTTCCCCTCGAAGAACTCGACCACCGACTCCGGGAACGCCACCTCCCGCTTCGGGTCGAGCACCATCTCCGGGGTCAGGTTGTTGGCGAGCATGAACAGCGTCATGTCGCCGACCACCTTCGAGGTCGGGGTGACCTTGACGATGTCGCCGAACAACCGGTTGACCCGGGCGTACAGGCGGCCGACCTCCGGCCAGCGGTCGCCGACCCCGAGCGACCGGGCCTGCTGGAACAGGTTCGCGTACTGCCCGCCGGGCATCTCGTGCAGGTACACCTCCGCCGACGCGGCGAGTTGCCCGGTCTCGAACGCGGCGTACTGCCGGCGGACCCCGTCCCAGTAGTTCGCCGTCTCCTGCAGGGCGTCGAACGACAGCCCGGTGTCGCGCTCGCCGAACCGCATCGCCTCGGCCAGCGCGTTCAGGCTCGGCTGGGCGGTCACCCCGGACAGCGGGGCGAACGCGCAGTCGACCACGTCCACCCCCTCCTCCGCCGCCATCATGTACGACGCGAGCTGGCCGCCGGCCGAGTCGTGGGTGTGGAAGTGGATCGGCACCCCGACCGCCTCGCGTAGCGCCTTCACCAACTTCTTCGCGGCGAGCGGCTTCAGCAGCCCGGCCATGTCCTTGATGGCGAGGACGTGCGTCCCGGCCTTCTCCAACTCCTTCGCCAGGTCCACGAAGTACGACAACGTGAACTTGTCGCGCCTCGGATCGAGGATGTCGCCGGTGTAGCACACCGCCGCCTCGCAGACCGCGTTCGTCTTCAGGACGGCGTCGATTCCCACGCGGATGTTCGGCAGCCAGTTGTTCGCGTCGAAGATGCGGAACACGTCCATCCCGGCGTCGGCCGACAGGCGGACGAACTCGTGGACGACGTTGTCCGGGTAGTTCGTGTACCCGACGGCGCTGGCCGCCCGGACGAGCATCTGGAACAGGATGTTCGGGATCCGCTCGCGGAGCTTGGCGAGCCGGTCCCACGGCGATTCCTTCAGGAACCGCATGGCGGTGTCGAACGTCGCCCCGCCCCACATCTCGAGCGAGAACAGCCCGGCGTGCTCGGCCGCGTACCGGTCGGCGACGGCGAGCATGTCGAACGTCCGCATCCGGGTCGCGAGCAGCGACTGGTGCGCGTCCCGCATCGTCGTGTCGGTGACGAGCAGCCGCTTCTGCTCGCGGGTCCAGGCGGCGAACCGGGTCGGGCCGAGTTGCTTCAGGGTGTCACGGGTGCCTTTGGGGATCTCCCGTGAAGGGGTGAAGGGGTGAAGGGGTGAAGGGGTGACGACGGCCGGGGTCACCCCTTCACCCCCACCCCCTTTCACCCCTTCTCCCCGAACGTCCGGGTGCCCGTTGACGATCACCTCGGCGATGTACGCGAGCAGCTTCGACGCGCGGTCGCGGCGGGTCGGGAACTTGAACAGCTCCGGCGTCTCGTCGAGGAACCGCGTCGTCACGTCCCCGGCGAGGAACCGCGGGTGCTCGATCAGGTTCAGCAGGAACGGGATGTTCGTCTTCACCCCGCGGATGCGGAACTCCTGCAGGCACCGCTCCATCCGGGTCGCCGCGTCCTCGAACCGCCGGCCGGTCGCGGTCACCTTCACCAGCATCGAGTCGTAGAACGGGGTGATGACCGCCCCGGGGTTGGCGGTCCCGGCGTCGAGTCGGATGCCCGGGCCGCCGCTCGACCGGTACGCGGAGAGCCGGCCGTAGTCCGGCACGAACCCGTTCGCCGGGTCCTCGGTCGTCACCCGGCACTGGATCGCGTACCCGCGGGTGGTGATGTCCGGCTGCCGCAGGCCGACCGCGTCGGAGTCGAGGCGGTGGCCGGCGGCGACGAGGACCTGCGACCGGACCAGGTCGAACCCGGTGACCTGCTCGGTGACCGTGTGCTCGACCTGGATGCGCGGGTTCACCTCGATGAAGTAGAACCGGCCGGCGGCGGTGTCGTACAGGAACTCGACGGTGCTGGCGTTGTCGATCCCGCACGCCTTCCCGACGGCGACGGCGGCGTCGAGGATCGCTTGGCGGATGTCCGGTGGGAGGTTCGGGGCGGGGGCGAGCTCGACCACCTTCTGGTGCCGCCGCTGCACGGAACAGTCGCGCTCGTACAGGTGGACCAGGCCGCCGTGCCGGTCGCCGATCAGCTGCACCTCGATGTGCTTCGCCGACTCGACGAACTTCTCCAGGAACACGTCCGGGACGCCGAACGCGGCCCCGGCCTCCCGCCCGGCCGACTCGACCGCCTCGGCCAGCTTGGCGGGGTCGCGGACGACCCGCATCCCGCGGCCGCCGCCGCCCATCGACGCCTTCACGATCACCGGATACCCGAGCGAGTCGGCCAGGGCCTTCGCCTCGTCCGCCGACGCCACCGGCTTGTCACCGCCGGACAGGACCGGCACCCCGGCGGCCTTCGCCACCGCCCGCGCCGCGACCTTGTCCCCGAGTTGGTCGAGCACCTCCGGCCGCGGGCCGACGAAGGTGATGCCGGCCTCGGCACACGCCCGCGCGAACCCGGCGTTCTCGGACAGGAAGCCGTACCCGGGGTGGACGGCGTCGACGCCGATGTCCTTCGCCAGGCGGACGATGCCGGGGATGTCGAGGTAGGCGCGGATCGGCTCGCCCGGGTTGCCGACGCGGTACGCCTCGTCGGCCTTGAACCGGTGGAGGGCGAACCGGTCCTCGTGGGAGTAGACGGCGACGGTGCGGATGCCGAGTTCGTGGGCCGACCGGAACACCCGGATGGCGATCTCGCTGCGGTTGGCGACGAGGAGCTTCTGGAACGGGCGGCGGTCGTCCGGCATGCCTGCGGAACCTCGGGGGCGGGCCTGCCGGTGTGATACGGATTCGGCCGGGGCGCGGCGCACCCCGGGGCCGCCCGCCGGACCCGGGGTCTACTTGAAGACGAGGCACTTCGGGAGCGACTTCCGGAGGCCCTTGACCCCCGCGTCCGTCACCCCTGTCTGGGTCAAGTCGAGGGCGGTCAGCTTGTCCAACCGGGCGAGCTCACCCAGCCCGTCGTCGGTGACCCGCGTGCCGAACAGGTCGAGCTTGGACAGGTTCTTGAGCCCGGCGAGTTGCTTGAGCCCGGCGTCCGTGACCCCGGTGCCCCGCAGGTCGAGTTCGGTCAGCCCGTTCAGAGAGGCCAGGTGCTTCAGCCCGGCGTCCGTCACCCTGGTGTCGGCCAGGTGGAGGGCGGTCAGGGTTTCGCCGCGTGCGGCGAGATCCTTCAGCGACGCGTCCGTCACCTTGCTGCCGGCCAGGTACAGAGTGGCGAGTTTGTCCAGGCCGGCGAGGTCCTTCAGCCCCGGGCCGGCCACCTCGGTCCCCATGAGGCTGAGGGCCGTCAGGCCGCGCATCTCGCCGACGGACTTCAGCCCGGCGTCCGTCACCTTGGTACCGGTCAGGTGGAGTTCGGTGAGCCCCTTCAGCGCGGCAAGGTGCTCGAGCCCGGCGTCCGTCACGGGGGTGCGGTCGAGCCAGAGCCGGCGGAGGTTCGTGAGCGGGGCGAGTTCCTTCAGGCCGGCGTCCGTGACCCGGGTGTCGAACAGGTAGAGCGTCGTGAGGTCGGTGAGCGGGGCGAGTCGCTTCAGGTCCGCGTCCGCAACCTTCTTCGAGGCGAGGTCGATCACGGTGACGGGGTTGCCGGCGAGTTTCGGGTCGCGCTCGACGGTGCCGCCCAGCTTTTCCACGAACGCGACGGTCTCGTCCTTGGCGTCGCCGGCCTGCCCCGGCAGGTTGAAGCACGCGACCGACGCCAGCACCAACAACCTCGGCATACCGTCCTCCGGCCGTAACGGGTTTCGACACGCCGCGTCCCGCACGTCACTGTCTCGGAATAGCCGCGGGCGGGCGCGGGACAACCCCCGCGCCCGCCCCGCGAACCCGGCCGGATGTCACTTCCCGCCGTCCTTGGCCGCGGCCGGGACGACGGTGTCCGGCGTCACCGTCACGGTCACCGGCACCCGCAGCTTCGCCACCGCCGGGTTCGACGTGGTCAGGAACACGTCCGCCACCCACACCCCGGCGGGGCACGCCTTGTCCAGCGTCGCGGTCACCTCGTAGGTCACCAGCCCGCTCCCCCGGGCGTCCTCCTTCACCGCCGCCGACACGTAACCGCCCGTGCTCTTCGCCTCGGTCACCTTCCAGTTCGGGTCGCCCAGGAACGTCACCTTCACCGCCGCGGTCCCGCCGGCCCCGGCCTTGACCGACCCGAACGCCAGCACGTCCGGGGACATCAACAGGTCGTCCCGGGTGACGGTCTGCACCTTCAGCGTCACCTCCTCCGGAGACGGCGACAGGAACGGGACGTACACCAGCACCGTCTTGGTCACGTTCACGTTCGGGATGCGGCGGGTGTCCATGTACGCGGTCACCGCCGCCGACTCGCCGGGGGCGAGTTGGTTCTTGCTCACGGTCGCGGACACGCACCCGCACGACACCCGCGGGGCCCCCACCGTCACCGGCTGGTTGGTCGTGTTGGTGAACCGGAAGTAGTGGACCAGGACGGTCCCCTTCGGGGTCGTGCCGAAGTCCACCGCCTTCTCCGCGAACAGGTCGTTCGGCCCGGCCCACGCGGGCACCGCCCCCCCGAGGAGCCCCACGGCCGCCAGCATCAACCGCCTCATCGCCACATCCCCCAGAAGATGACGAGCCGCCGCAGTTCCCCCCAGGACCCGCGGCGCCCCACCGAATAGGTAACACACCGCCCGCCCGGACATCAGGAATTCGAACCGGCCCGGCCGCTTCCACCCTGTTCCCGGCCGGCCCGGCCGGCAGAACCGCCCGGCCCCCCGCAGCCGTCACCGCCGGGCCAGGACCGCCACCACCACCCGCCCGGCCCCGGCCGCCCGGAGCACCCGGGCCGCCTCGGCCGCCGTGGCCCCGGTCGTCATCACGTCGTCGACCACCAGAATCGTCCGCCCGGCCAGACTTGCCCGCGGGTTCGCGGCGAACGCCCCCTTCACGTTCTCCCGCCGGGCCGCCGCCGACGGTTGTCCGTGTTGGGGGGAGGACCGGACCCGGCGGATCGCGCCTGGCGCGAACGGCACCCCGAGGCCGGCCGCCAACTCCCGGGCCACCGCGGCGGCCTGGTTGTACCCCCGCGCCCACCGCCGGCGCCAGTGTAGCGGGACCGGCACCACCAACCCGGGCGCCTCGGCCCGAAGCCGGTCCCCGGCCGCGTCGGCCAGCACCCGCCCGAGCATCTCGGCGAGGCCCTCGCCGGCCGCCGCCTTCGTCCGCAGGACGGCGTCCCGCAGCTTACCGTCATACGGCCCGAGGCGGACCGCCGCCGCGAACGCGAACCCGCGGTCGCGGCACGCCGGGCACCCGTCGGCGGCGTCGGCGTGCGGCCCGACCGTCGCCGCGCACCGCGGGCAGGCCGGGTACGGGTCGGCTGTGACAGCCTGGTGACAGTCGATGCACAGGCCGTGCCGGAAGTCGGGCCGGTCGCCCTCCGGCCCGTCGCAGACGAGGCAGGCGTTCGGCACCAGCAGGCGCGTCACGCCGGACAGGAAGTCGGCCAGGCCGCGGGCCCACATGACGGCACCGGGGGCGGCGAACGGGAGACGTGTGCTACTGAGGGTAACCGGCGGCGGACGTGGGTGCAAGAACGTTGGTAGTATCTCGGTGTGGTGGGTGGGGCAGGCATTCCTGCCTGCCGAGCCCTGGCAGGCAGGAATGCCTGCCCCACCAAACTGAGATACTACCAGAACGTTGGCGGCGGTTCCCCGACGCGCGCCACAAGCCCGCAGCGCGAGCAAGGGCCAGCCTCGGCCCTTGCTCGCGCTGCGGGCTTGCCGGACCCGCCTCTACGCCGACCGGCGGGCCGACGCCTCGGGGGCGCGCGGGGCGGTCAGCACGAACCGGGTCGGGCCGGACGCGGACAGGTCGTGCCGCAGGTCGCCGCCGTTCTGCCGGGCGAGCCGCCACGCGGTCGGCAATCCGAGCCCGCGGCCCCGGCCTGCCGACCGCCCGGAGTAGAACGGGTCGAACGCGTGCGCCGCCACGTCCGGCGGCAGCCCCGGGCCGCTGTCCTCGACCGCGACCACCACCCGGTCGGAGCCGTCGGGGGCCGACGCGGTCACCCGCACCCACCCGCCCTCGCCGGCCGCCTCGACCGCGTTCCGCAGCACCGCCACCAGGGCGTGCCGCAGCTGCCGCGGGTCGCCGTACACCGCCGCCACCGCCGGCGCCCCGCCGATCTCGAACCGCACCCGCCGGTCGGCGGCCAGCGGGGCGAGTTCGTCCCACGCCGCCCGGACCAGGTCGGCCGCCGGGAACGGCCGGGCGTCCGGCCGGGGCGGGCGGGCGAAGTGCATCAGGTCGCGCAGGAGCCCGGCAATCCGGTCGGTCTGGCGGACGATCCCGCGGAGCGCCTCCCCGCGGTCCGGGTCGGGCTCCGTCCGGAGCAGCCGCTGGGCGTTCGCCGAGATCACCGCGAGCGGGTTGTTGATCTCGTGCCCGGCCCCGGCGGCGAGCTCGGCCAGCCCCGCCAGCCGGGCCTCCCGGGCGCCCCCGGTCTGCTCCCCGAGGTCGGTCACCGCCCGGTACAGCCGGTCGACGCGGGCCTCCAGCCGGGCGACCAGCCCCGGGCCGTTCCGCCGCCGGCTCTCGCCCGCCAGCTTCAACAGGGTCCGCACGAGCGGCACCTGGTGCGGGTCGGGCGGCAACCCGGACCCCGCCGGCCGCGCCGCCGGGCGGGTGGCGCGGACCGCCTCTGTCACGTCCTCGTCCCCGAGCCGGAGGTGGGCCAGCAGCGCCCCCCGCTCCGCCCCGCCGGCCAGGCCCAGCGTCGGGCCGGACCGTTCCACCTCGGACACCGCCAACTGCACGACGGCGAACAGGTCGGGGTGCGACACGAGGTGCCCGGCGACGCGGAACGGCAGGGTCAGGCAGCCGACGGTGGTGGCGACCCAGTCCGGGAGCCGCCACCGGGCGGCGAGGCGGCGGGTGACGGCGGCGTGGTCGAGGCCCCAGACCTCGGCCTGCACCGCCGCCGGGCGGGACGGGAAGTCCGGGTCGCCGGTCGGCTCGGCGGCGGCGAACGGGTCGACGGCGGCGACCGCGTACCACCCGAGCGGGGCGAGGCGGGCGGCGGTCGCGGCGGCGTGGGCCGGGACCCGGCGGGCGGCGTCGGCCAGGCGGGCGGCGACGGCGGCGGCCCGGTCGGCGACCGCCCGCACCTGGGAGAAGGCGAACGACTGGTGCGGCAGGACCCCGCCGCGGGTCGCGGCGAGGTGGGCGGCGGCGGTGTCCGGGAGGTGGGCGGCGTGGAGCGCCCCGGGGGCGAACCCGAACGGGTCGGTCTCCCCGGCCGGGTGAGCGAACCGGAGGAGGAACGCGGCCAGGGCGGGGTCGGCGGCGGCCGCCGCCGGCAGGTCGGCCGGGGCGTCGGCGAGGGCGATCAGGCTGTCGGTCGTGGGGCACAGCCACGGCAGCTCCGCCGCGGCCCGCCCGGCCGCCGTCCCTGGCACGGGAGGTCTCCTTGAAGAGGGGTCGGGAGTCGGGAGTCAGGGGTCGGTACGACGGACGCTTCCGACCCCTGACTCCCGACTCCCGACCCCCGGCTCTCAGGCCAAAACCCCGGTCTCGATGTCGAGCTGGGCGCACATCTTCTCGATCAGCACGTCCACGTCGAACGGCTTGGCGAGGAAGTCGTCGGCCCCGGCCAGCTTCAGCTCCTGGACCTTGTCGTCCTCGATCATCCCCGAGATGCAGACGATCCGCACGTCCTCCATCGTCGGGTCGGCCCGCACCCGGTGGCAGACCTCCTTGCCGTTGATGTCTGGCAGCATCACGTCCAGCACGATCAGGTCCGGGCGGTAGTCGCGGACCATCATCCCGGCGTCGAACCCGTTCGACGCGATCCGCACCTCGAACCGCCCGTCCGCCTGGAGGGCGTCGTTCAGGGTGGCGACCAGGTCCGGCTCGTCGTCGACGAGCAGCACCTTCCGCTTCCCGCTCTCCAGGGCGTCGGTCGGGATGCTGTTGTCCTTCATGAACTTGTACAGCTGCTCCCGCGGGATCCGGCGGAACTTCGACCCGGGGACCCGGAACCCCTTGAGCTGCCCGCTGTCGAAGCAGCGGATGATGGTCTGCTGCGAGACCTTGCAGATCTTCGCGGCCTCGCCGGTCGTGAACACGGTCTTCATAACCTGGCCACCTTGCCGGCTCGACCGGCTGGCATGGGGAAGGTCCGCGCGCGGCCGTCCGACCGAGCCGCCGGGGACCGGAACCCGTCCGTGAATCGCGGCCCCGGCCCGCCCGCGGCCGGGGGTGCCGGGTGGTCCCGCCCGCGGGGGCGGAACGGTCAGGGGTGGTTCGCCCAACCCATCATAACCCGCCGGGGTGGCCGATCAACGCACCACACCCATTCCGCCGGGGTTGACCCGGCTACGGACCCGCGGCCGGCGGCGCGACCGGCAGCCCTTGCCGGGCTTGCCGGCCCGCCGCACGCGGACGAGTCACGTCCGCCCGCGGCCCCGGCGGGGGTTGCTCCGGCCTCCCGGCTTTCCCCCGCGGGCGGGTCGGCCCATAACAGCTCACCCGAGATAAAACAACAGCACTGCGAGGTCCGCCGGGGTGATCCCGCTGATCCGCCCCGCCTGGCCCAGGCTCAGAGGCCGGACCCGGGCCAGCTTCTCCCGGGCCTCGGCGCGCAGCTGCGGCACCGCCGCGTAGTCGAACCCCGCCGGGATCCGGCGGTCCTCCATCCGCCGGAACCGCTCCACCTCCGCCGCCTGCCGGCCGACGTACCCGCTGTACTTCGCCTCCACCACCACCTGCTCCACCACCTCCGGCCGGGTGTCCCAGGCCCGCAGCCCCGGGTCGCGGCCGCACACCTCCGCCCACTCCACGCCGGTCCGCCGGAGCCACGTGTCGAGCGTGTCCCCCTCGCTCCGCTTGCCCCTCAGGTACGCCTGAAGATCCGCGATCCCCTGCTCCTTCCGCTCGTACCGGTCCCAGTCCGCGGCCGACACCGACCCGACCCGACGGCCGATCGGGGTGAGCCGGCGGTCGGCGTTGTCGTGCCGCAACAGGAGCCGGTACTCGGCCCGCGAGGTGAACATCCGGTACGGCTCGTCCACGCCCTTCGTCACCAGGTCGTCGAGCAGGACGCCGATGTACGCCTGGCTGCGGTCGAGCACGAGCGGCGGCTCGCCCTTGAGCTTCAGAGCCGCGTTCAGCCCGGCCATCAGCCCCTGGGCGGCGGCCTCCTCGTACCCGGTCGTGCCGTTGATCTGCCCGGCGAAGTACAGCCCCTCCACCGGCTTCGTCTCCAGCGTCGGGTGGAGCTGCGTCGGCGGGGCGTAGTCGTACTCGACCGCGTACCCCCACCGCATCACCTCCGCGTTCTCTAGCCCGGGGATCAGCTTGAGCATCCCGGCCTGCACGTCCTTCGGCAGGCTGGTGCTGATCCCGTTGCAGTAGTACTCCCGGGTGTTCAGCCCTTCCGGTTCGAGGAAGATGAGGTGCGAGTCCTTCTCGGCAAACCGCACCACCTTGTCCTCGATCGACGGGCAGTACCGCGGGCCGCCGCACCGGATCTGGCCGGTGTACATCGGCGCCCGGTGGAGGTTCGCCCGGATCAGGTCGTGGACCGCCGGCGTCGTCTCGGTGCTGTGGCAGACGACCTGCGGGACGGTGACCCGGTCGGTCGAGAAGCTGAACGGCCGCGGCGGGTCGTCGCCGGGTTGGACCTGGCACTTCGAGAAGTCGATGGTCCGGCCGTTGAGCCGGCACGGGGTGCCGGTCTTGAACCGGGCGAGCTCGAACCCGCAGCCGCGGAGGCTGTCGCTCACCCCCTCGGCGGAGCCGTCCCCGGCCCGGCCGCCGGCGGTCTTCGCCTCGCCGGTGTGCATCACCGCCTTGAGGAACGTCCCGGTGGTGAGCACCACGGCGGGGGCCCGGTAGACGGTGTCCCCGCGGGCGACGACCCCGCGCACCACGCCGCTGGCGGCGTTGCGACGGGGCGCAACGCCGCCAGCGGCGTCGACGAGGAGTCCCTCGACCAGCTCCTGGCGGAGGGTCAGGTTCGGCTGCTCCTCGACCCACCGCTTCATCGTGAACTGGTAGAGCTTCTTGTCGCACTGGGCGCGGGGCGAGTGCATCGCCGGCCCCTTCGACGCGTTCAGCATCCGGAACTGGATGCCGCTGGCGTCGGTGCACTTCCCCACCACCCCGCCGAGGGCGTCGATCTCGCGGACGATCTGGCCCTTCGCCACCCCGCCGATGGCCGGGTTGCAGCTCATCTGGGCGACCGCGTCGGCGCTCATGGTCAGCAGACAGGTGCGGAGCCCGAGGCGGGCGGCGGCCATCGCCGCCTCGACCCCGGCGTGCCCGGCCCCGACCACGACCACGTCGAACTCGTACTCCAGCCGGCTCACGGTGTCCTCCCGGCGGCCCGCGGTGCGTTCCTCCCGGTAAGGATACCGCAACCGCCCCCGGGGTTCCCGGGGACGGCCGGGCTACGTACCGTGAGGACGGGACAGGGATGGGATTATTTTTTCGAGCCGGTCGTGACGGACCGTTCGCCCCCGGGTATGATCGTGTGACTCGGGAGACAGGTGCCATCATGTCCGCCAAGGACGATACGACCCCACTCCCCGACCGCCCCGACCGCCCGTCCGATCTCGTGGACCTCGGGTGGGGGGCGGGCGCCGAACCGGCCGCCCCGCCCCACTCCGGGGGCGACGAGCGGCTCACCCGGACCAAGCCGGACCCGTCGACCCCGGGGCCGGCCGACCCGGACCGCCGCACCGTCCCCGGGCCGGGCCGCCCGCCGGCCGGCCCGCCGGCCGACGCCCCCGACATCCCGGGGTTCCGGTTCGACCGCCGGCTCGGCCGCGGCGGGATGGGGGAGGTGTACCAGGTCCGGGACGTGCTGCAGAACGTCGACCGGGCGCTGAAGGTGGCCACCCTCGGCGGGCGGGACTTCGCGGCCGTCCGGCTGCGGTTCGAGCGGGAGGTGCGGGCGCTGGCGGCGGTCGAGCACCCGAACGTGGTCCCGATCTACCACGCCGGGGAGGCGAACGGGCACCTGTACTTCGTCATGCGGCTGGCCCCCCGCGGGTCGCTGGCCGACCACCTCGCCGAGTACACCGGCAACCCCCGGGCGTGCGCCGCCCTGGTCGCCAAGGTGGCCCGCGGGGTCGAGGCCCTGCACGCCGGCGGCCGCGTCCACCGGGACCTGAAGCCGCTCAACATCCTGCTGGGGGACCGCGGCGAGCCGATGGTCGCCGACTGCGGGCTGGTCGGGCTCCTGGACGACCCGGACGGGCCGGCGGGCGGCGGCGGGTCCGACGCCCCGTGGGGCGGGGCGACGCGGTTCACCGGGAGCGGGGCGGCGGTCGGGACGTGCTACTACATGGCCCCGGAGCAGGTCGAGGGGCGGGCCGCGGAGCACGGCCCGGGGTGCGACATCTGGGCGATCGGGGTGACCCTGTACGAGCTGCTGGCCGGCCGCCGCCCGTTCACCCCGGCCGGCCCGACCGACCGGGACGAGCAGGTGGTGGCCGGGGTGCTGACGGCCGTCCTGGCGGCCGACCCGCCGCCGCTCCCGGCCGGGGTGCCGGCGGACCTCGCCCGGGTGGTGCGGCGGTGCCTGGCGAAGCGGCCGGCGGACCGGTACCCGTCGGCCGCGGCCCTCGCCGCCGACCTGGAGGGGTGGCTGGCCCGGGACCGGCGGCGGCGCCTGCTGACCCGTGCGGCGGTCGCGGCGGCCGTGCTCGCGGTGTGCGCGGTGACCGTCCTGCCGCACGTCCGCGGGAACCCGGTGCCCCCGGCCAGGCCCGCCGCCCCGTCGGTCGCCGAACGGATCCTGGCCGGGGAGGCGGTCCGGGTGACCGACAAGGAGGGCACGCCCGTTTTCCCCGTCACCCACCCGACCGACGCGAAGCTGGACGGGCAGTACGAAGCGGCTAAGAAGCGGTGGGTGTTCGCCTCGCGCGGGCAGGGCGTGGCCGTCCTCCTCCGGGAGAATCTGCCGCTCCCCGTCCGGGTGGCGTGCGACATCGAGTTCGACGCCCCGCCGAACGCCATCCCGGTTGTCGCCCTGGTCGTCGGCGGGCGGGCGTGGGCCGGGGAGCGGGCGGGGAGCTACTCGTTCGTCAAGGTGGGGGTGCGGCCGGACCTCCTGCCCCCCGTCGGCGCTAACCCGGTTCTTCACACACAGGCCGACCTGGTCTGGACGCCGGCCGGGAGCCCCAGCGGGGACATGATGTCCCTCGGCGGCGACGAGGCCCCCGCCCCGCCCGGCGGCGGGCGGTGGTGGCGGACGACCGTGTCCGCCGACCTGTACCCCGACCGGGTGGTGCCGACCGCCGCCGGCCAGCCGCTCCGGGTCACGCGCGACGCCCGCCTGACCACCCTGCTCACCCGGAACCTGGCCGCCCGGCCCGACCGGGCGGCGTTCGGCGCGATCGACTTCGCCGCCCCGATCGGCCCGGACATCGGGGTCCTGGTCGGGTCGGGTCAGGCCGTGTTCCGGAACCTGACCGTGTCTGCCGTCGCCCCGTAACCCCACCGTCCCGAGGACCCGACGTGGCCGACCAACCCGACCCGACCCCCGCGCCCCCGAGCCCGGAAGCCGAGAGGCTGGCGGCCCTGCTCGACGAGCTGTTCGGCCCGGGCGCGGTCGCCCGGCTCCGGCGGCTGATCGCCCCGCGCGCCACCCTGCTTGGGGCCAACCCGGACATCATCTCCCCGCGGGACGGGGCCAACATCGCCGCCGCGACCGACCTGCGGGTCGTCTGCACGACCGACGACATCACCCTGCTGTACGACGTGCTGCTGTTCCAGCTGCCGGACATGACCAACCCGATCCACTCGTTCACCGACGTGCAGGGCGCCCCGCGGTTCGAAGTCACCTTCCCCGGGCACCTGTTCGTCGCCGGCGAGGACTACGCGGTGAAGGTCCAGGTCGCCGGGAACCCGCCGGGGAACGGCACCGACACGCACACCTACCACTGCGTCTAGGGCAGAGCCCGGGTGGCGCCTCGCCCTCCCACACCGAGGCGCCACCGCCCAGGTCGCGAGGCCCGCGACACCATGCCCGACACCGACGACACCCCGCGCCCGACCGAGCCGCCCGACCGCGTCGACCTGGGGGCGCCCGGGTGGGACGCCGCGACCGGGCACTCCCAGACCACCCCGCGCCCGTCCGACCCCGCGGGCGCCGCCGACCCCCCGGGCGACGAGGCGCCCGACATCCCCGGGTACCGGTTCATCCGCCGGCTCGGCCGCGGCGGGATGGGGGACGTGTACCTGGTCCGGGACCTGACGCTGAACCAGGACCGGGCGCTGAAGGTCGCCGCGGCGCACGGCCGGGACCCGACCACCGTCCGGCTGCGGTTCGAGCGGGAGGTGCGGGCCCTGGCCGAGGTCGAGCACCCGAACGTGGTCCGGATCTACCACGCCGGGGAGGCGAACGGGCGCCTGTACTTCGTCATGCCGTACGTCCCCGCCGGGGCGGTGTCCGACCACCTCGCGCGGTTCACGGGGAAGCCGCGGGCGTGCGCCGCCCTGGTCGCCAAGGCCGCCGCGGGCGTCCAGGCGCTGCACGACCACCACCTGATCCACCGGGACCTGAAACCGCAGAACCTCCTGCTCGGGGACGGGGACGAGCCGCTGGTCGCCGACACCGGGCTGGCCCGCCTGCTCGCCGACCTGGCGGCGCGGCCGGACGCCGCGGACGGGCCCCCGCCCGGGCCGGACGCCGGCCGGCCGCCCCGGACCGCGACCGGGGCCGCCGTCGGCACCCTGTACTACATGGCCCCGGAGCAGGTCGAGGGGCGGGACGACGCCAACGGCCCGGGGTGCGACATCTGGGCCCTCGGGGTCACCCTGTACGAGCTGCTGACCGGGGAGCGGCCGTTCGCCGGTGCCGACCGGCCCCGCACCATGTACCTGATCCTGTCGGCCGACCCGCCGCCGCTCCCGCGGGAGGTGCCAGAGGGCCTCGCCCGGATCGTCCGGCGGTGCCTGGAAAAGCGGCCTGCGGACCGCTACCCGTCGGCGCGGGCGGTGGCCGAGGCACTGGACGGGTGGCTGGCCGGGCCGTGGTGGACCCGCCGCGGGGTGCTGGTCGGCGGCGGGGCGCTGGCGCTGGGGGCGGCCGGGGTGGCGTTCGGGATCGCGAGGCGATACCGCCCGTTGGCCCGGCCGGTGACCCTGGTCGGGCCGACCGGGTCGCCGGCCCGGGTCGACCTGGTCGCCGGGTCGGAGGCGGAGGAGGGGGTGGCCGAGGACGGGTTCTGGCAGGTGGCCGCGGCCGGGCACGCCGTGGCGGAGTTGTACGCTGGGCCCTTCCCGCCGCGGTGGGTGTTCGAGGCCGAGGTCGGGGGGGTCCGGGCGGGCGTGACCGGGCAGTTCGGGATCTACGTCGCCCGCCGGGATTGGCCGGCCGAGCCGCGGGAGGTTCATACGCTCGTCGCCTTGACCGTGTACGACCCGACGGTCAGCCTTGGCCCGCGGCGGCCGAAGGACGCGGTGACGAAGCACACGATCTGGCCGGCCGCCTGGGCGGCCGGGGAGCAGGGCCTGGTCCCGCAGGGGGGCGTCTCCGGGAACAGTGTCGTGGCCGAGCGGGTGTCGTGGTACAAGGTGGAGTTCGAGGTGTCCGCCGGGACGGTGCGAGGGGTTTCCGGCCCCCTCCGCCGCGTGGTCACCGAGGACACGGCCGCGCGGGACTTCCGGCTCATCGCGGCGGGCTGGGCGCCACGGCCGACGTTCACCGCCCCCGTACTCGGCTCCGGGATCGGAATCCTGGCCTTCGACGCCACCGTCCGCGTCCGGAACGCGACCGTCCGGGCGGTCCCGTCCGGGACCGCCTGAAGCCCGCCCCACCCCCTGGCCCAAAGGCTGCCACCGATGACACCCGAGGAGCTGCGCGAACTGATCGTGAACACGATGTTCGAGCCCGCCACCCACGCCGAGCTGGAGCAACTCGCCGAAGACGTCAAGGACAGCCCGTGGTTCGAGGACGACTTCCCCGTCGAACTGATCAAGGGGCCGAACCCGTCCGTCCTGGCCATCCACCCCCCGTCCGGGAGCCGGTTCGACGCCGGGGCCGATGTCAGCTTCACCTTCCAGACCAACCGCCCCGACCTCCCGCACGTCGCCCACATCCTCACCACCGACGACCCCGCGGTGGAGGTCACCGGCCCGCTGGACGTCGACCCAGCGACCGGCACCTGCACGTTCACCGCCCCGCCGACGCAAGCGGACCTGGTGTACGTCGTCCGGTTCACCTTCGGCGGCCGGTTCACCCAGATCGCGTACCAATTCAACACCCACCCCGAGTCGATCCTCGAGGCGCTCGCCAAGGCGTTCCGCGCCGTGTTCAACGTGGTCGCCGTCTTCTTCCGGCTGATCCTCCGGCCGTTCCGCAAGGCCCGGCCCAGGAAGCCTGCCGGGGGGTAGGCCGTGCCCGGCCCCGCGGGGGGCGATACACTGGACCCGGCCCGACCGCCGCGCCCCCGCGAGACCGCCTCATGGACCTGCTCGACCAGACCCGCGCCGGGTTCGCCGGGATCGACGCCGACCCGGCCCTCAAGGACCTCGCCCTCGCCAACCTCCGCACCTGGCTCACCCACCCGGACTTCTTCGGCTACCGCCCGCAGCTCGAGTGGCTGGTCCGCGCCCGGAAGTGGTCCGTCCTCGTCGACTCGTTCTACCAGGTCATGCCGTTCGGCACCGGCGGCCGCCGCGGGGCGGTCGGGGTCGGGCCGAACCGGATGAACCTGTGGACGCTCGGGGCCAGCGTCCAGGGCCACTGCGACTACCTCCGCCAGCGGTTCCCCGGGGTCAGCCCGCTCCACGTCGTCCTCGCCTACGACGTCCGACAGTTCAACGACCGCCGCGGGGTGTACAGCCCCGACTACCCGAACCCGGTCCTCGGCCTCACGAGCCGCGAGTTCTGCCAGCACGCCGCCGGCGTCTACGCGGCCAACGGGGTGACCGCCCACATCCTCCCGCCGGACAGCAAGCGGTACGTCCCGACCCCGGAGCTGTCGTTCACCATCCGCTTCCTGCGGGCGCACGGCGGGCTGAACATGACCGCCAGCCACAACCCGCCGGACGACAACGGCAGCAAGTTCTACACCGACCTCGGCGCCCAGCCGGTCCCGCCGGAAGATCAGCTCATCAGCGAGTTCGTCGACCGGGTGACCGCGATCAAGCACGTCCCGTTCGCCGACGCGGCCCGGGCCGGTAAGGTGAAGTTCCTCGACGAGGCCCCGCACCGGGCGTACCTCGACCTGTGCCGGAAGGAGAGCCTGGTCCCCGCCCCGAAGAAGGACGAGGTGCGGGTGGTGTACACCCCGCTGCACGGGTGCGGCGGGTTCTGCGCCGGCGAGTTGCTCGAGTTGCAGGGCTTCCGCCCGATCCCGGTCCCGGAGCAGGCGACCCCGGACGGCCAGTTCCCGAACGTGACGAAGACGCCGAACCCGGAGGTGCCGGAGTGCATGGACCGGGCCGAGCGGGTGGCCCGCGAGCACTCCGCCGACCTGGTCATCGCCACCGACCCGGACGCCGACCGGCTCGGGGCGCTGGCGAGCACGAAACCGGACGGGACCGGCGACTACCGGTTCATGACCGGGAACGAGATCGCCGCCCTGCTGACGCACTTCAAGCTGGCGCAGCTCGCCCGGGCCGGGTCGCTGCCGGCGGCGCCGGTGGTCGTCACCACCGAGGTGACGACCGGGCAGATCACCCGGATCGGGCGGAAGTTCGGGGCGCAGGTCATCGCCGACCTGCTGGTCGGGTTCAAGTACCACGCCGACGTGCTCGCGCAGCTGGAGGCGACCGGGCAGTACGGGGACGTGCGGGCCACCCTCGCCGACTTCGTCATCGCCACCGAGGAGAGTCACGGGGTGATGGCGACGGCCGGGCTGCGGGACAAGGACGCGGCGTGCCCGGCGCTGATGCTGGCCGAGGCGGCGCTGGACCAGAAGCGGCAGGGCCGCACCCTGGTCGACTACCTGGCCGACCTGAACCGCCAGTTCGGGTACTTCCGGAACGAGCTGCTGAACATCGTCATGACCGGGCTGGAGGGGAAGGTGAACATGACCCGGATGCTCGACGCCCTCCGGACGAACCCGCCGAAGGAGATCGGCGGGCTGCCGGTGGCGGCGTTCGAGGACCTGCGGGACGAGGCCGGCCGGCTCGGGCCGTTCAAGGGCGACACCGACAGGGCGGCCCGGAACTTCCTGATCTTCCGGCTCGGGGCGGGGTCGGGGGTGTCGGCGAAGGTGTGCCTGCGGCCGAGCGGGACGGAGCCGAAGGCGAAGGCGTACATCGAGGTGGCCGGGGAGCCGCACAAGGCCGGGACGCCGATCGCGGCGTGGGAGGCCGGGTGCGCCGCGGTCGACGCCCAGGTGCAGAGGGTGGCGACCGACTTCCTCCGGCTGGCCCTGGCGACCGTCGGCCAGGTGCCGCCGCCCGGCGGGGACAAGTTGAGTCGGTGAGGGTAGGGTGGGCCGAAGCCGGCGC
>PNKH01000006.1 GCA_013822345.1 Isosphaera sp. | reverse complement strand
GGGGTCACGCCGGCCGGCGGCGCAGCACCCGCCAGAAGAACCGCACCATGAACACCTGCCCGACGGCCGCGAGGGCGGACGCCGCCGTCACCCCGAGCGCGACCCGCCGCCCCCACACGTCGGCCGACGCCTTCAGGTCGGCGACCCGCTGCCGGGCCGACCCGACCACCTGCCCGAGCGAGCCGGCGAGCGCCCGCGCCTGGCGGAGCGCCTCCTCGGCCGCGTTCAACTGCTCCCGCGACACGGCCGAGGTGTCGGCGACCGGGAACCCGAGGACGGTCTTCGCCTGCCGCAGCTCGCCGGCGACCGACCCGAGGGTCGCCCGGGTGGCGTCGAGCTGGGCCGGGGTGACGCCGAACAGGGACTTCAGCTCCGGGTACTGGCCGGCCACGTCCAGGGCGGCGTCGGCGATCTTGACCGCGTCGGACGCGGCGACCACCGCCCCGTGGACCCGGTCGACCGACCCGGCGAGCTGCTGGGCCGCCGACCGGGCGGTCAGCTGGAGGAACGGGTTGACCTGCTCGGGCGGCCCGGCCGGGGTCACGGACTTGGCGGCGGCCAGCTCCGCCTCGGCCCGGTCGACCACCTCCACGACGAACCCGAGGGCGTGGTCGGCCGCGTCGGCGGCGGTGGCGGCCCGGGCGGCGAGGTCGGCCGCCTTGCGGTCGGCCGCGGCCTTCAGGGACCAGACGCCGGCCCCGGCCGCGGCGAACAGCGCGAACCCGGCGGCCCCGGCGGCGAGGCCGAGGACCGCGAGCGGCGTGCGGGACATCGGCACCTCGGGACTGCGGGGAGGGGACGTGGGTAGGATACGGGCGGCGCCTCCGGGCGTCGGGACGCGCTCCTCGGTCGGCCCACGCCGGCGGCCCGCGGCTGGTGACAGGTCGCCGCCCCGCGGTCACGGTTCCGATCCGGACACCGCTTCGCCGCCCGCCCGGGTGATCAGCATCCGGAGGGTGCGGGGGTCCACCGATTCTCGCAACATGGCGACGTGCCCGTCGCAGAACACGACGTGCGCCCCGCCCGGGTGGAAGCTGAAGATTTCCTCGTTCGGGCCGCAGTTGTTCGTGGCCCACGGGCACGACGGCGGTCCGCCGAACGGGGTCTTGTTGTTGTTGACCCCTTTCGAGACCCCGCACGCGGAATCGGGCTCGGCCCAGCGGTGGATCTGCCGCGACCCGCCGAGCGGGTCGGGGTACGGCATGGTCATCGCCTCGCTGCGGCCCACGACCTCCGCGACCGCCACGGTGTTGCTCGTGCCGTCGGTGACGGACAGCGCGGGCGCCCGGCCGAGGATCAGCCCGCCGTCGGCGCGGGCGAACTTGTTCCGGTCGCCGGTGACCGGGTCGATGTCCACGTAGTAGATCGGGCCGTAGTCGGTGCACCCGTAGCCCGCGCCGTCGGCCGGCCGGACCCGCAGGGGGTTGCTCGGGCAGATGAGGAGCGGGACGACCGTCCCGGCGGCCGCCCGGTTGGCCGGCGTCGCGTTGTAGGCCGCCCGCAGGTCGAACTGGTGGTACACGTTGTCCTGCTCGGTGTACGGCAGCAGGTGCGTGAACGTGGAGTGCAACTCGAACGCGACGGACGGCGGGCTGGTCGCGTAGTTCGTACCCTGCCCGCTGGACGGCAGGTGCCCGTTCGCGCCCTCGTAGTGGTGCAGGCCGACGCCGAGTTGGCGCAGCTGGTTCCGGCACTGGGTCCGGGCGGCGGCCTCGCGGACCTTCTGGACGGCCGGCAGGAGCAGGCCGGTCAGGACCGCGACGACGGCGACCGCGACCAGCAACTCGACCGGCGTGAACGCGGGGCGGCGGGCCGGCATCGGGGTGGTCCTCGGGGCGGGCGATGACATCTGCCCTGTGGACAAGATGTTACCGGGACGGGCCGAGCCGGCCACGGGGAAAACACGTCCGTCCCGGGCGACGGTTGACCCCCCGGCGGCCCGGTCGATAATGACCGCGGTGTCCGGACTGCGAGCGAGCGATGCCCCGGAAACGTGACCCCCTCCAACCCGAGCGCTGTGCGGAGGTGCTGGCGGCCCTGGCCGCGCCCGAGCGGCTCCGCATCATCCGGCTCCTGGCCGACGGCGAGCGGAACGTGTCCCAGATCATCGCCGCCGCGGAGATCGCCCCGCTGAACGTGTCGCACCACCTGACCGTGCTGAAGCAGGCCCGGCTCATCCGCGGCGAGAAGCGGGGGCGGTTCGTCGTCTACTCGATCACGCCGGAGGTGCTGGCCGAGGTGGTCGAAGCCGGGGCGCCGAAGGAGGCACTGAACCTGGGCTGTTGCCACCTCGTTCTGCCGCCCGGCGCGTAGGCAGCACCGTGGTTCGGGTGGCGGACGAGTCCGACCGCCGGGCGAGCGAGTCGGCCACCCCGGACCCGCGGAACCGTGCCGTTACCGCGGGTTGAGCGTGCCGCGGGTGGCGCCGAGCTGGTCGAGCGCCCGCAACTCCCGCCACGCCGACCGGCCGTCCCGCTGGAGCGGGGCCTGCGCTCCCGGCTGGCGGAGGTCCGGGCCGAGGAGGTCGCCGGGTCCGCCTCCCCGGCCGACCGGGTCGAGGGCCTGGCCGGGCGGGAGGCCGAACTCGACAGGCTGGTCGCCCTGTGGGCCGCGAAGATGGACGACCCGGCCATCGCGGACCTGGTGGCCGCCAAGCTGGTTGAGTTTCAGGGGAAGCTCGCGGCCGTGACCGCCGATCTGGACGCGGCCCGGTTGGAGGCGGCCACCCCGGCGGGGGAGGCGTGGGGCGAGTTCCGGTCGCTGGCCGGGACCGACCCGGCGGCCGACACGGACGAGGCCCGGGTCCGGATGCGGGCCGCCCGGCGGCGGGCGGTGGCGTCCGTGCACTGCCTGTTCGCCGGGCGGGGGCGGGTCCGACTCGCCGCCGTCCAGGTGAACTTCCGGGCCGGGGGCGTGCGGAAGTAACTGATCGCCTACGACCCGGGGCGAGGCAACCACCCGGTCCGGCGGCCGGGGCGGCTCTACGCCGCGAGTATCACGCACCCGGACGACGGCCGCCGGGGGTCGAGGACGACGACCGGCGCGACCCGACCGGGGCGGCGCGCGCCCCGGCGACCCTGGAGCGCTATCCGGAGGACATCCTGGCCCGCCTGCTCGCCAAGGGGACCCCGGTCTGATTCCACACGATCGCGATTTCGACAATTCGTTAGATAGTTACACTGATCCGGTTAACCCCCCTCAGAGGAACCCGGATGAACCCCTGCCCGCCGGCGCCCACCAGGTCGTCAGCGTCACCGTCGAGTGCGCCGCCCGGGGCGCCCGGGTCCGGAAGTCGTTCACCGGCCCTACGGCCGTCGCGGCGTCCAGGCAGTTCTACCGGCAGAAGCTCCGGGCCGGGGCCGACCCCGAGGTGGTCGCGGCCGCCCGCGCGGGGGAGTAACCCTCCCACCGCTTTGGAGCTCCTCCAGTCACTCCAGGTGGGCCTGGTCCTACAGCCGTAGTTGCTACAACAGTCCTCGCCAGGAGTTCCGGCGGGGCCGGGCGATGTCAGGACGACCGGCGGCGAAGCAGGTGACGGGTCGGGCCGACGAGCTGACCACCGTCGGCGGGCGGATCGGCCGCCGGTTCGCCCGAAGTGACCCCCGGCGGCGTGCGGCCGGGTACACCCGCGGCCTGCTGTGAGCACCACCGAGCGGAAGAACGGGTGGCAACTCGCCGAGCACCTCGGCGACCCGACCCCGGACGGGGTCCGGCACCTGCTGGCCCGGGCCGACTGGGACGCCGGCGCCGTCCGCGACGACCTGACGGGGTACGTCGCCGAACGCCTGGGCGATCCGGATGGCGTACTGGTGGTGGACGAGACCGGGTTCCTGAAGAAGGGGGCGAAGTCGGGCGGGGTGGCCCGCCAGTACAGCGGGACCGCCGGCCGGATCGAGAACCGCCCGGTCGGGGTGTTCCTCGGGTACGCGACGGGGAAGGGGCGGGCGCTGCCCGACCGGGCGCTGTACCGGCCCAAGGAGTGGGCCAACGACGCCGACCGGCGGGAGGGGGCCGGCGTCCCGGAGGCGGTCGCGTTCGCCACCAAGATCGTGCCGGCCCGGCGGATGGTCGAGCGGGCGGTGGCGGCCGACGCGGTGTACCGGTCGGACGACCACTTCCGGCTGACGGCGGAGAACCTCGGGCTCGGGTACGTGGCCGGGGTGCGGGCGGACTTCGCCGCCTCCTCCGGGTTCCGCCAGGTCCGGGCGAAGGCCCTGCTGGCCGAGGTCCCGGCCGACGCCTGGCACCGCCCGGGTTGCGGGGCCGGGGCGAAGGGGCCGCGGCCCTACGACTGGGCGGCGCTGCGGACCAACGGCCCCGAGCCGGAGACCTACTCCCGATGGCTGCTGATCCGGCGGAGCGTGACGGACCCCACGGACGTGGCCTGCTTCGCCTGCGGCGGCCCGCCCGCGACGACGCCGGAGGAACTGGTTCGGATTGCCGGCGCCCGCTGGGCGATCGAGGACCTTTTTGAACCGGCGAAGGGCGACTGCGGGCTGGACGAGTACGAGGTGCGGTCGTGGGCGCGGTGGCACCGCCATGTCACCCTGAGCCTGTTCGCCCTGGCGGTGGTGGCGGTCATCCGGTCCCGGGCGGCCCGCCCGGGTCGGCAAAAGGGGGCATGGGGCTCATCCCGCAGACCGTCCCGGAGGTCCGGAAGCTGATCCTGCGGGTGGTGTGGGACCGGCTCACCCCGGCCGAACAGGCGCCGGCCTGGTCCGAGTGGCGCCGGCGGCACCGGCACCGGGCACGGGAACGCCACTACCGCGGACGCGGGGCGAGGCCGCCAAATGAACTACGGCTGTAGGACCAGTCTCGAACGGGGTGACCCTGGAGTGCGTAACGACCCGAACGCGGCTGGTTGAACCGGATCGGCGGAGACGGCCGGTGACTCGATGGGTGCTGTGGGTGGGCGGGGCGGTCCAGGGGTGTGGTTTCCGGCCGCACGTCTGCGGCCTCGCCCGCCGGTTCGGGCTCGGCGGATTCGTGAGGAACGAGGGGGATGCGGTTCGCATCGAGGTCGAGGGACCCGTCGGGGAGGTCCGGGCGTTCCATGCGGCATTGATGGCCGCGGCCGCGTTCGCGTCCCGCATCACCTCCCTCCGCCGCGAGGAGGTCGACCCGAGGGGGGAGAGCCGGTTCGTCATCACCCCCAGCGCCGAGGTGCCCGGGGTCGCGGCGTTCCTGCCGGCCGACATCGCGACCTGTCCGGCCTGCGTCGCCGAACTGACCGACCCCAAGGACCGTCGCCACCGCTACCCGTTCGTGTCGTGCGCCCGGTGCGGGCCGCGGTACACGGTCGTCACATCCCTGCCCTACGACCGCGAGCGGACGACGATGGCCGGCTTCGCGCTCTGCCCGGACTGCCGGCGCGAGTACGACGACCCGGCCGACCGCCGCTTCCACGCCCAGACGATCGCCTGCCCCGCGTGCGGCCCGCGGCTCACACTCCTCGACGCACGCGGGGAGGTCGTTCCGGCGGCCGACCCGCTGGCCGCCGCGGCCGCGGCCCTGCGCGGGGGGCGGATCGTCGCGGTCAAGGGGCTCGGCGGGTTCCACCTCGCCTGCGCCGCGGCCGGGCCGGCGGGGGTGGCCGAGCTGCGCCGCCGGAAGGGGCGGGAGGCCAAGCCGCTGGCCGTGATGGCCGCCGACCCCGCCTCGGTCTGCGACCCCACCCCGGACGAACTCGACGCCCTCGCGTCGCCGGAGCGCCCGATCGTCCTCGTCAGACGGCGCGGGGGCGGGGCGATCGCCGACGGGGTCGCACCCGGCACCCCGTACCTCGGGGTGATGCTGCCGTACACCCCCCTCCACCACCTCCTCCTGCGCGAGGTCGGGGGCCCGCTGGTGATGACCAGCGGGAACCGGTCCGACGAGCCGATCGCGTTCGAGGACGCCGACGCGGTCCGCCGGCTCGCCGGCCTCGCCGACCTGTTCCTGACCCACGACCGCCCGATCCGGACGCGCTGCGACGACTCCGTGGTCCGGGTCGTGGCGGGTCGGCTCCTGCCGGTGCGGCGGTCGCGCGGCTTCTCCCCGTCCCCGGTGCCGCTCCCCTTCCGGTGCCCGTCGCCGGTCCTGGCCACCGGCGGGCACCTGAAGGCCGCGTTCGCACTCGGCCACGGGGACCGGGCGGTCCTCAGCCACCACCTCGGTGACCTCGACGGGTACGAGGCGGTCCGGGAGTTCGCCGCGGCGGTCGCCGACTACGAGCGGCTGCTCGGGACCCGCCCCGCCGTGATCGCCCACGACCTCCACCCCGACTACGCCACCACCCGCTACGCCCTCGACCGGGCGGCCGCCGACCCCGCGGTGAAGCTCGTCCCGGTGCAGCACCACCACGCCCACCTGGCGGCGTGCATGGCGGAGAACGGGTTGACCGGGTCGGTCATCGGGGTGGTGTTCGACGGCAGCGGGTACGGGGACGACGGCACCGTCTGGGGCGGCGAGTTCCTGGTCGGGGGCTACTCCGGGTTCCGGCGGGCCGGGCACCTGCGGCGGGTCGCGCTGCCGGGCGGCGACGCGGCGGCGCGGGAGCCGTGGCGGGTGGCCGCGTCGCACCTCCTCGACGCGGGACAGGGGACGGACGTGCTCGCCGGGCGGATCGACACGGGCACCCTGCGCCGGGTGGAGTCGTTGATCGCCCGCGGCGTGAACGTGCCGCTCACGTCGAGCGCCGGGCGGTTGTTCGACGCCGTGGCGGCGGTCGTCGGCCTCCGCACGCACGCCGGCTACGAGGGACAGGCGGCACTGGAACTGGAGGGGCTGGCGGCGGGGGCCGAACCGGACGGGTGTTACCCGTTCCCCGTCGCCACGCCGGCCGACGCGCCACTGGAACCCGACACCCGGCCGCTCATCGCCGCCGTCGCCGCGGACGTGCGTGCCGGCGTTCCCCCGGCACGGATCGCCCGCCGCTTCCACAGCGCGCTCGCGGCCGCCGTCGCCACCGCGTGCGGAATGATCCGCGACCGGACCGGCCTGAGCGCCGTCGTCCTCACCGGCGGCGTGTTCCTGAACGCGGTCCTCCTCGCCGAATGCCTCGACCGGCTCGGCCGCAGCGGGTTCCGGGCGTACCGTCACACCCTCGTCCCGCCGGGCGACGGCGGCCTGTGCCTCGGTCAGTTGGCGGTTGCGGCGGCGTGGGCGGCGCGCGACAATCCGCCGGTCCCCACCCCCTGAGCCGCCGCATGTGCCTCGGCATCCCCGGGAAGGTCGTCGAGGTGTACCGCGAGCACGACCTGCTCATGGGCAAGGTCGAGTTCGGCGGCGTGCTGAAGCGGGTGTGCCTCGAATACGTCCCGGAGATCCGCACCGGCGAGTACGCCCTCGTCCACGTCGGGTTCGCCCTGACGCGCCTCGACGAGGCCGACGCCCGGCGGGTGTTCGAGCTGCTGGCGGAGGCGGGAGGGCTCGGCCCCGACCCGCCGGAAGGTGGGTAGTGTTTCGGTTCGGTGGGGCAGGCATTCCTGCCTGCCCGACTTCGCCTGGCAGGCAGGAATGCCTGCCCCACCGAACCGAGTCTCTGCCGGAAGGTGGCGATGAAGTTCCTTGACGAGTACCGCGACCCGGCGGCCGTCCTCCGCCTCCGCGACGCGATCCGCGCCGCCGTCTCGCGGCCGTGGGTGCTGATGGAGGTGTGCGGCGGGCAGACGCACGCCATCGTCCGCCACGGGCTCGACCAACTGCTGCCGCCGGAGGT
This sequence comes from Isosphaera sp., assembly GCA_013822345.1. Classification (GTDB taxonomy): domain Bacteria; phylum Planctomycetota; class Planctomycetia; order Gemmatales; family Gemmataceae; genus Gemmata. The sequence goes on along the minus strand of PNKH01000006.1, from coordinate 113,195 downwards.
CACGCTGGTCCACGGCCCCGGCTGTCCGGTCTGCGTCACCCCGCTGGAGCTGATCGACCGGGCGACCGAGATCGCCGGTCGGCCGGGCGTCATCTTCTGCTCGTTCGGCGACATGCTCCGCGTCCCCGGCAGCCGCACCGACCTGCTCCGGGTGAAGGCGGCGGGCGGGGACGTGCGGGTGGTGTACTCCCCGCTCGACTGCCTGAAGCTCGCCGAGCAGAACCCCGACCGGACAGTCGTCTTCTTCGCCGTCGGGTTCGAGACGACCGCCCCGGCGAACGCGACGGCGGTCCGCGAGGCGAAGCGGCGCGGGCTGTCGAACTTCTGCGTGCTGGTGTCGCACGTCCTCGTCCCGCCGGCGATGGAGGCGATCCTGTCTTCGCCGGCCAACCGCGTGCAGGGCTTCCTCGCGGCCGGGCACGTGTGTACCGTGATGGGCACCGCCGAGTACGAGCCGCTCGCCGGGCGGTTCCGCGTGCCGGTCGTGGTCACCGGGTTCGAGCCGGTCGACCTGCTCGAGGGCGTGTTGCGGTGCGTGACGATGCTGGAAGCGGGTCGCCACGGCGTCGAGAACGCCTACACCCGCGCCGTGTGCGCCGGGGGTAACCCGCACGCCCGGGCGGTGGTGGACGAGGTGTTCGAGGTCGGCGACCGCAAGTGGCGCGGCATCGGCACCATCCCGGCGAGCGGCTACCGCCTCCGGGCGGGGTACGCCGGGTTCGACGCCGAGCGCCGGTTCGCAGTGGCCGGGGTGACGGCCGAGGAGTCGCGGCTCTGCCAGAGCGGGCTGGTGCTGCGGGGGCTGAAGCGGCCGCACGAGTGCCCCGCGTTCGGGCGGGAGTGCACCCCGCTGACCCCGCTCGGCGCGACGATGGTGTCGTCGGAGGGGGCGTGCGCCGCGTACTACCACCACGGCCGGTTGCGGGGGGCCGCGGGGTGACGTCGGACCCCGCGAACCTGGACTGCCCTGTGCCGCTGTCCGGCGGCGACCGCGTGCTGCTCGGGCACGGCGGCGGCGGGCGGCTGAGCGCGGAACTGCTGAAAGCGGTGTTCCTCCCGCCGTCCGGGGACGCGCTCGAGGACCAGGCCACGCTGCCGGCGCCGGGGTCGCGGATCGCGTTCACGACCGACTCGTTCGTCGTCCGCCCGCTGTTCTTCCCCGGCGGGGACATCGGCCGGCTGGCGGTGAACGGGACGGTGAACGACCTGGCGGTCGGCGGGGCGGTCCCGCGGTGGCTGTCGGCGGCGTTCATCCTCGAAGAAGGGCTGCCGCTCGCCGACCTGCGGCGGGTGGTCGGGTCGGTGCGGGCCGCGTGCGCCGCGGCCGGGGTGGCGCTCGTCACCGGCGACACCAAGGTCGTGGACCGCGGGAAGTGTGACGGCCTGTTCGTCACCACCGCCGGCATCGGCCTCGTCCCCGACGGGGTGTCGCTCTCGATCGCCAACGCCCGGCCCGGCGACCGCGTCGTCGTCTCGGGCACGATCGGCGACCACGGGGTGGCGGTGATGTCGGTCCGCGAGGGGCTGGACTTCGAGACGGCGCTGGAGAGCGACACCGCCCCGCTGCACGACCTGACGCGGACGATGCTCGCGGCGTGCCCGTCCATCCGCTGCATGCGCGACCCGACCCGCGGCGGGCTGGCGAGCGCCCTGAACGAACTGGCCGCGGCGTCGCGGGTCGGCGTGAAGTTGACCGAGTCGGCGGTCCCGGTGCGGCCCGAGGTGCGGGCGGCGTGCGAGCTGCTCGGCCTCGACCCGCTGTACGTCGCCTGCGAGGGCCGGCTGGTGGCGGTCGTCCCGCCCGACGACGCCGACCGGCTCGTCGCCGCGATGCGGGGCCACCCGCTCGGCCGCGGGGCCGCCGTGGTCGGGGAGGTCGTCGCGGACCACCCGGGGACGGTCACGCTCCGCACACCGCTCGGCGGGGAGCGCGTCGTGCCGCTCCTGGCCGGCGACCAGTTGCCGCGGATCTGCTGAGGGGGAACCCGTGACCGCGCCCGTCACCGAGATCGACGTCCTCTGGGTCTCCGCCGGTCTGAGTTGCGACGGCGACACGGTCGCGATCACCGCCGCCACACAGCCGAGCCTCGAAGACCTGATCCTCGGCGTCATCCCGGGGGTCCCGCGGGTGCGGCTGCACAACCCCGTCCTCGCGTACCGCAACGGCCGCGACTTCCTCGAACCGTTCCACAAGGCCGCCGCGGGCGACCTCGCGCCGTTCGTGCTCGTGATGGAAGGCTCGATCCCGGACGAGCGGAACAAGGCCGAAGGGCTGTGGGCGGGGTTCGGGACCGACGCCGACGGCCAGCCGATCCCGACGTGCGAGTGGGTCGACAAGCTCGCTCCGAGGGCGTGGGCGGTCGTGACGGCCGGCACCTGTGCCGCCTACGGCGGGGTCCACGCGATGGCCGGGAACCCGACCGGCGCGATGGGGCTGGCCGACTACCTCGGCCGCGACTTCCGCTCGGCCGGCGGGCTGCCGGTCGTGAACGTGCCCGGCTGCCCGGTCCACCCGGACTCGTTCATGGAGGTGGTCCTGTACCTGCTCCGGCAGGCGGCCGGCGCCGCCCCGATGATCCCGCTCGACGAGCAACTCCGCCCGACCTGGCTGTTCGGCCGGACGGTGCACGAGGGGTGCGACCGCGGCGGGTTCTACGAGCAAGCGGACTTCGCCCGGGCGTACGGCGACCCGCAGTGCGTCGTGAGGCTCGGGTGCTGGGGGCCGGTCGTCAACTGTAACGTCGGCAAGCGCGGCTGGGTCGGCGGGGTCGGCGGGTGCCCGAACGTCGGCGGGGTGTGCATCGGCTGCACCATGCCCGGGTTCCCCGACAAGTTCATGCCGTTCCTCGACATGCCGCCCGGGGCGCAGCTCTCCTCGACCGCCGTGGTCACCTACGGCCGGACCGTGCGGGCGCTGCGGAAGTTCACGCAGGCGTCGATGAACCAGGAGCCCGAGTGGCGCAGGCGGACCCGAACGGAACCGGTGCGGTGATGGCGGACAAGGTGCCCCAGCTCGTCGAGATGTCGTGGGACCCGGTCACCCGGATCGTCGGGAGCCTCGGCATCCACACGAAGGTCGACTTCGCCAACCGCGTGGTCGCCGAGTGCCGCAGCACGTCGAGCGTGTTCCGCGGGTACAGCGTCTTCATGCGCGGCAAGGACCCCCGCGACGCCCACTTCATCACCAGCCGCATCTGCGGCATCTGCGGGGACAACCACGCCACCTGCGCGGTGTACGCCCAGAACATGGCGTTCGGCGTCCGCCCCCCGCACCTGGCCGAGTGGATCGTCAACCTCGGCGAGGCCGCCGAGTACATGTTCGACCACAACCTGTACCAGGACAACCTGGTCGGGGTGGACTACTGCGAGCAGATGGTCAGGGAGACAAACCCGGCCGTGCTCGCGAAGGCCGAGGCGACCGCCGCCCCGCACGCCGACGTCCACGGCTGCCGCACGATCGCCGACATCATGCGGGGGTTGAACCCGTTCACCGGCCCGCTGTACCGCGAAGCCCTGCACATGAGCCGGTTGACGCGCGAGATGTTCTGCCTCATGGAGGGCCGGCACGTCCACCCGTCCACGCTCTACCCCGGCGGGGTCGGCACCGTCCCGTCCCCGCAGCTGTTCACCGAGTACGTCTCGCGGCTGATGCGGTACGTCGACTTCGTCAAGCGGATGGTCCCGCTGCACGACGACCTGTTCGACTTCGTCTACCAGGCGCTGCCGGGGTACGAGGAGGTCGGCCGGCGGCGGGTTCTGCTCGGCTGCTGGGGGACGTTCAACGACCCCGAGCACTGCGACTACACCTACGCCCGGATGGGCGAGTGGGGCCGGAGGATGTTCGTCACCCCCGGCGTCGTCGTGGACGGCGAGCTGGTCACCACCGACCTGGTCGAGATCAACCTCGGCATCCGCATCCTGCTCGGCAGCTCGTTCTACGACGACTGGCAGGCGGGCGAGACGTTCGTGACGGCCGACCCATGCGGCAACCCGGTCGACCAGCGGCACCCGTGGAACCAGACGACGATCCCGCGGCCGCAGAAGCGCGACCTGGGGGGCAAGTACACCTGGGTCATGTCCCCGCGGTGGCTGGACCGGCGGACGGGCGAGCACCTCGCGCTCGACACCGGCGGCGGGGCGCTCGCCCGGCTGTGGGTGACGGCACTCGCCAACCGTGTGAACTTCGGCGGGATCCAGGCGACCGGGAGCAGCGTGAAGATCGCACTGCCGAGATCGGCGACACTGCCGGAAACGGAGTTCGAGTGGAAGATCCCGAAGTGGAGCAACGCGCTGGAGCGGAACCGGGCCCGGACGTACTTCCAGGCGTACGCCGCCGCCGCCGCGCTGTACTTCGCCGACCGCGGGCTGCGCGAGGTCCTGGCCGGCCGCACGGCGACGTGGACCGAGTTCAAGGTGCCCGACGAGGCCGTCGGGTGCGGGTTCCACGAGGCCGTCCGCGGCGTGCTGTCTCACCACGTCGTGATCCGCGGCGGGAAGATCGCGAACTACCACCCGTACCCGCCGACGCCGTGGAACGCCAGCCCGCGCGACAGCTACGGCACGCCCGGCCCCTACGAGGACGCGGTGCAGGGTACGCCGATCTTCGAGGAGAACGGCCCCGACACCTTCAAGGGCATCGACATCATGCGGACGGTCCGCAGCTTCGACCCGTGCCTGCCGTGCGGCGTCCACGTCTACCTCGGCGGCGGGAAGGAGCTGCAGCTGCGGCACGTGCCGACGTTCGGGGCACAGGGCGGGGGGAAGTCGTGAACGGCGCCGGCGGCGAGTTCCGCGAACGGTACGGCCGCGTCGAGGGGCTGGTGCGGGCGCTCGAGGCGCTGCCCGACACCGCGGCCCGCGAGGCGGCGCGCGAGCTCACCCGGGCGCTGTTCGACCTGCACGCCGCCGGGCTGCGGCGGGTGCTGGAGCTGTCCGACGCGGACGCCGTGGCCCGGCTCGCCGCCGACCCGACCACGAGCGGGTTGCTGCTGCTCCACGGGCTGCACCCGCTCCCGGCCGCCGAGCGGGTCGCCCGCGCCCTCGACCGACTCCGCCCGCAGTTCCACGGGGTCGGCGGGGACATCGAGCTCGTGAGCGCGAGCGAGGAGACGGTGCGGTTGCGGCTCCGCGGCCGCCCGGAGTCGGGGCGCACGCTCCGGGGCCTGGCGAACGAACTCGTGGTCGACGCCGTGCCGGACGTCGCCGTGATCGAGCTCGAGGAGGCGTGGGACCGCGACCCGTCCGGCCGCGTCCCGCTCCCGCTCGTCGGCACCGCGGGGGGGCCGCGATGAACCCGGCCGTCGAGCCGATCGCCCGGGCCGTGCTGTACGAGGGGTACGTCCTGTACCCGTACCGGGCGTCGGCGGTCAAGAACCGCCACCGCTGGAGCCCCGGCGGGCTCGCGCCGGGCGGCGGCATCGGCTCGTCGCTGCGGACCGAGTGCCTTCTCGTCGCCGACGAGGCCGCGGAGCTGTCGGTCCGGGTCCGCTTCCTCCACCCGCTGCTGCGGGCCGGCGGCGGCCGGCCGCCCGCGCACGAGGCGAGCGAACGCGAGGTCGGGCTGTCCGGCGCCCTGCGGGAACTCGCCGGGTCGCGCCGGATGCCGTTCGGGTACGCGCCGGCGCCGGAACCCGACGGCGACACCCGGCGGTCACATGACGCGGTCGACGGCGAGGTCGGCGTCTCCGCCGTGCAACTCGCGGGCCGCGTGTGGCGGGTCGCCGTGCGGGTAACCAACCTCACGCTGCTCGAGCCCGGCGCCGGCCGCGAGACGGAATCACTCCGCACGCTCGCCTCGGCCCACGTCGTCCTGCACGTCCGCGGCGGCGCATTCGCCTCCCTGACCGACCCTCCGGACGACCTCCGCCTGTTCGCCGACCGCTGCCGCAACGAAGGCGTATGGCCCGTCCTGGTCGGCGAACCGGGCTGCCGCGACACGGTCCTCGCCTCGCCGATCATCCTCCCCGACTACCCGCGGGTCGCGCCCGAGAGCCCGGGCGACTTCTTCGACGGGACCGAGATCGACGAGATGCTGGCGCTCCGCGTCCTGACGCTGACCGACGCCGAGAAGGGCGAGATGGCGGGCGACCCGCGGACCCGAACGATCCTCGAACGGGTCGAGCGGCTGTCCGCGTCCGCCCTGGCCGGGCTGCACGGCGCGGTCCGCTCGTCCCGCGCCGTCCCGGCCCCCGGCGACCGGGTCCGCCTCCGCCCCGGCGGTCGGGCCGACGCGCTCGACGTGCTGCTCGCCGGCCGGACCGCGACCGTCGTGGCGGTGGAGACCGACTTCGAGGGCGGCACGCACCTGGCCGTGACCGTGGACGACGACCCGGGGCGGGACCTCGGCGCCGCGGCGCAGGCCGGGCACCGCTTCTTCTTCCGCCCGGAGGAGGTCGAGCGGCTGGCGGAGGGGGCGTCGTGAGCCGCCGGGTGCTCGTGGCCGGGATCGGCAACGTCTTCCGCGGCGACGACGCCTTCGGCTGCGAGGTCGTGCGGCTGCTCGTCGGCCGGGCGCTCCCGCCGGGAGTTCGCGTGCGGGACTTCGGCACCCGCGGGCACGACCTGGCTTACGCCCTGCTCGACGGGTACGATGCGGTGATCCTGGTGGACGCGGTGCGCCGCGACGGCGAGCCCGGCTCGCTGCACACGCTCGAACTCGACCCCGCCGACCCGGGTGGCGAGGACCCGCCCGGGACGCACGGCGTCGACCTGCCGGGCGCCTGCCGTCTCGTGCGGGCGATGGGCGGGACGCCCCCACCGCTGTACCTCGTCGGCTGCGTCCCGGCGGACTTCGGCGGCGAGGACGAGGGGGCGATGGGGCTGACCGACCCGGTGGCCGCCGCGGTCGAGCCGGCCGCCGCGCGGGTCGTGGCGCTGCTCGCGGAGCTGCTGGCGGAGCCGGCCCGTGCATGAACTCGGCGTCACGCAGGCGGTCGTCGAACTCGCGGTCGAGCGGGCGAACGGCCGGCGCGTGACACGGGTCGTGCTGGAGATCGGCAAGCTGTCCGGCGTCCTGCCCGACGCGGTCCGGTTCTGCTTCGACCTGTGCGCCGAGGGTACGGCCGCCGAGGGCGCGGCGCTGGAGATCGTCGAACCGCCCGGCCGCGGGCGGTGCCGGTCGTGCGGCGCGGACGTCCCGCTCGACGGCCCGCTCGGGCTGTGCCCCTGCGGCGGGACCGACCTCGAATGGATCGCCGGCGGCGAGTTGCGGGTCACCGAACTGGAGCTGACCGATGTGTAAGAGCAACGGCGACGGCCACCCGCACCATGACCACGAGCACCGCCACCCGAACGGACACGGGGAGGAAGAGCGGGCGACGCGGGTGCGGGTCGACCGCGCCGTGCTCGACAAGAACGACCGCCTCGCCGACTACAACCGCGGGTGGCTCGGCGGCCGCGGCGTGCTGGCGCTGAACCTCGTCAGCTCGCCCGGGGCGGGGAAGACGACGCTGCTCGAGCGCACCGTCCGCGACCTCGCCGCCGAGTTCCCCGTCGGGGTGGTGGAGGGCGACCAGGAGACGGACGCCGACGCCCGCCGCATCCGGGCCGCCGGGTGCCGGGCCGTGCAGCTCAACACCGGCGTCGGCTGCCACCTCGACGCCGCGATGGTCGCCCGCGGGCTGGAGGAACTCGACCCGGCGCCCGGGTCGGTCGTGTTCATCGAGAACGTCGGCAACCTCGTCTGCCCGGCGCTGTTCGACCTCGGCGAGCGGGCCAAGGTCGTCGTCTGCTCCGTCCCCGAGGGGGACGACAAGCCGCTCAAGTACCCGCACATGTTCCGGGCCGGCCGGGTCGTCCTCCTGAACAAGACCGACCTCCTGCCGCACGTCCCGTTCGACCCCGACCGGTTCCTCGACGGGGTGCGGCGGGTGAACCCGTCGCTCCGGGTCATCCCGCTCTCGGCGCTGCGCGGGGACGGGCTGGCCGAGTGGTACGGGTGGGTGCGCGAGCAGGCGGCCCGGCGGCAGCCCGCCGGGGTGTGACGGAGGGCCACCCGTGGCCGACGACGCCGCCCGCCGGCACGGCGGGCTGACCCAATCCGAGGCGCAGGCGATCCTGCTCCGGCTGGCCGGGCCCGCGGCCGCTCCGCCCCCGCCGGCCCCCGCGCCGGAGGCGAACGGGGCGGCGCCGCGCGAGCCCGCGAAGACGCCCCCGCCCGCGGCCGCGCCGGTCGCCCCGCCCGCCACCGCCGACCTCCCCGGCCTCCTCGAAGCCGTCCCCGACGCCCTCGTCATCGTCGACCAGGCCGGGCGGATCGTCCTGGTGAACGCCCACGCCGAGCGGATGTTCGGGTACCGGCGGGACGAACTCGTCGGCCAAGCCATCGAGATCCTGGTCCCCGAGCGCCACCGCCCCGGCCACGTCGCCGACCGCGACGGGTTCCTCGCCGCGCCGCGCGTCCGCCCGCTCGGCGTCGGGCTGAAGCTCGCCGGCCGGCGGAAGGACGGGGGCGAGGTGCCGGTCGAGATCAGCCTCAGCCCGCTCGCCACCGCCGCCGGGCCGCTGGTGGTCGCCAGCGTCCGCGACGTGACCGAGCGGCGGCGGGCCGAGGCGCAACTCCAGAAGATGGAGAAGCGGTACCGGACGCTCGTCGAGGGGATCCCGGCGGTCACCTTCATGGCGGCGATGGACGAGGGGGCGAACGAGCTGTACGTCAGCCCGCAGATCGAGCGGCTGCTCGGGTTCGGCCAGAAGGAGTGGGTCGAGAACCCGATCCTCTGGTACACGCAACTGCACCCGGACGACCAGGTCCGGTGGCACGAGGAGTTCGCCCGCACGGTCGCCACCGGCGAGACGTTCCGGTCGGTGTACCGGTTCCTCGCCCGGGACGGGCGGGTGGTGTGGGTGCACGGCGAGGCGCAGGTGGTCCGGGACGAGGCCGGCCGCCCGCTGTTCCTCCAGGGGGTGGCGTTCGACATCACCGGGATGAAGGAGGCGGAGGAGGAGTTGCGGGAGCTGAACGCCACCCTGGAGGAGCGGGTCGGGCAGCGGACCGAGGAGCTGGTCCGGTCGAACGCCGCCCTCGCCCGGTTCGCCGGGACCGCCGCCCACGACCTGAAGAACCCGCTGCTGAGCATCATCGGCCTCGTCCAGCGGCTGGAGCGGAGGCACGCCGACCAGCTCGACGAGAAGGGCCGGGCGTCCCTCGCCGGGGTGCTGGACGAGGGCCGGCGGATGGTCCGGCTGGCCGAGGACCTGCTCGCCTACTCGAGGGTGCGGACGGAGGCGCAGCCGCCGACCCCGGTCGACTGCGCCGCCGCCCTGGCCGCGGCCGAGAGGTCCCTCCGCGACCAGGTCGAGGCGGCCGGCGCGGAGGTGGCCGCTGGCGAGCTCCCCACCGTCCTCGCCGACCCGACGCAGCTGTGGCAACTGTTCCAGAACCTGATCGGCAACGCGCTGAAGTACCGCGCGGCCCGGCCGCCGCGGGTGACGGTGGCGGCCCGCCGCGAGGGCGACGGGTGGTGGGTGGTCGAGGTGGCCGACAACGGCATCGGGATCGAGCCTCAGTACCTACAGAGGATCTTCGCGCTCGGGGTGAAGTCCCGGCTCCACTCGGAGGCCGAGATCCCCGGCAGCGGCATCGGCTTGGCGACGTGCGAGACGATCGTGGAGCGGCACGGCGGCCGCATCTGGGCGTCGTCGGACGGCCCGGACCGGGGGACGACGATCTCCTTCACCCTGCCGGCGGCGGACTGACACTTCTGCCGCCGGGCGGCCCGGGCGGTCACTTCGCCTCGGCCTTCTCGATGAACTCGGTGATCTTCTTCGCGTCGTCGGCCGGGGTGACCTTCGTGTTCTTGTACACGACGGTGCCGTCCTTCCCGACCACGAACGTCCAGCGGGCGGCCGTCCCCTTCCGCTCGAACTCGAACGCCTGGCCGTCCGCGTCCTTCGCCTTCACCGTCGCGGCCTTGGCGGTGAACGGGACGCCGAACTGCTTCGCGACGGCGCCCTCCTCGTCGGCGAGCAGCGTGAAGTTCAGCCCCTGCGCCTTCTTGAACGCCTCGTGCGTCCGGACCGAGTCGCCGCTCACGCCGACGACCTCCACGCCCTTCTCGGTCAACTTCGCCATCGCCTCCTTGAACGCCTTCGCCTGGGCCGTGCAGCCGGGGGTGAAGTCGCCGGGGTAGAAGTAGATCACCACCCACTTCTTCCCGACCCGGGCGGACGACTCCCACGTCGTGTCCCGGTCGTCCCGGGCGGCGAACGCCGGGGCCTTGTCCCCGACCTTCAGCTCGACCGGCTCCTCCTTCCCGTCGGCCGGGGCGGGCGGGGCCGCCGCGGCGAGGAACCCCAGGGCGCTTGCGAGGGCTGCGGACCGGAACATGGCACCTCTCCGGAGCAAGGGTTGGGCGGCGCCGGGCGCCGCGGGCTTCAGGCCGCCGGCAGCTTCACGATGGTCAGCCAGAAGTGCTCGATCGACAGGACCGCGCGGCTGAACTGCTCGAAGTCGACCGGCTTGACGATGTAACAGTTCACGTGCCGGTCGTACACCCCGAGGACGTCCTTCTCGTCGCTCGAGCTGGTCAGCATGACGACCGGGATGCGCCGCAGGGCGGGGTCGGCCTTCACCTCCTCCAGCACCTCCCGGCCGTCCTTCCGGGGCATGTTCAGGTCGAGCAGGATCAGGTCCGGGCGGGGGGCGTCGGCGTACTTCCCCTCGCGGCGGAGGTACGCCATCGCCTCCACCCCGTCGCGGACGTGGGCGACCCGGTTGAGGATCTTCCCCTCGGCCAGCGCCTCCATGGTCAGGTCGGCGTGGACCGGCTCGTCCTCGACGAGCAGGATCTCGATCGGCTCGCCGTCGCGGCCGGGGCTGGACATCGGGCTACTCCAGGGGTGGGAGCGGACCGGGGTCGCCCCGTTTCTCGCGCTGGTCATGGCGGTTCTCGTTCGGCCGTCTCCGGCCGGGTCAGGTGTGGACCGCCCCGAGCGCCCGCAGGAGCGCGAGCAGGAACGACCGGGGGTCGGGTTCCGGCCGGGCGGCGGGGGGCGGGGCGGGGTGGAGGTCGGGCTGGGGCCGGGGGCCCGCGGCCGCGGCGTGAGGCGCCTCGGGCGGCGGGGGCGGGGTCACCAGGTATTCGCCGGGCGCGGGCATGCGATCCTCCGGCCGGCGCGGGGCCGGTCCGTGGCGGACGGCGGGGCGAACCGCCCCGGTGTCGGTCGTCGGCGTCGGTCGTGGTACGGCGGACGTGCGGGCCGGCCGCGGGGGCCGGCGGGTCGGGCGTCGCCCCGGTCAGACGTGCGGGGTGGCCAGCGACCGCATCAGGGCGCTGAGGATGCGGCGGGCGGCGCCGACGCGGCCGGCCGGCTTCGGCTGGGTCGGGGTGCCGGTTCGGGTCGCGGCCAGGACCGGGGTGCGGTCGGTGCTCTCGGCGACGGGGGCGAAGGTCTTGGCGGTCATGGCATCCTCGCGAGTCAGAGACTCGGGTTGAAGGAGGGGAGTTGGTCCGCGTGTGGAAGGGGGTAAAGCAGCGGGTGTGCCGCGCCGAATGTGGGCCGCGATTATTTCGCGATGTCTGGCGGAATGGCTGTCTGATTAGCGAGTTGCGTCGGACGAAAAACTGCCGGCTCGCGGCGGCGAGTGGTCCTGTCCGCCCCGGACCCGTACCGGACTCCGCACGGCGTGAGGGGCACTCCTCACGCCGTGAAGCCTCACCCCAGCCCGTACTGATCCATCCGCTTCCGGACGGTGTTCGAGACGATCCCGAGCCGCTCGGCGACGTGCTCCTTGTTGCCGCGGAGGCGGCCGAGCGCGGTGCGGAGCAACTCGCGCTCGAGCATGTCCCGCAGGAGCGGCCACAGGTCTTTCTGGTCGGTGTCCCACGCCCACGCGATCGCCTTCCGCAGGGCGGCGACGGCGTCGGCGTCGGTGGCCGCCGGCCCGTCCCCCTCACCCGCGCCCCGGGCCGCCGCGCCGGACTGGAACTCGATGTGCCTGGGGAGGATCTGCGGGCCTCGGCACAGCGCGAAGGCCCCGAACACGACGTTCTGCAACTCGCGGACGTTCCCGGGCCACGGGTGTTCCCGAAGGCGGTCGAGGGCCTCCGGGGTGATCGACGGGCGGGAACGGCCGGTCGCCTCCGCGGCCCGCTTGAGGAAGTACGTGACCAGGTCGGGGATGTCGGTGAGGCGCTCGCGGAGCGAGGGCAGGCGCAGCGGGCGGCCGAGCCGGTTCATCAGGTCCTCGCGGAACCTCCCCTCCGCAACGAGCGCGCCCAGGTCCCGGTGGGTGGCGGAGAGCAGGCGGAAGTTCACCCCGATCTCCTTCTCGCCCCCGAGCCGCTCGAACCGCTGGTACTCGAGCACCCGCAGCAGTTGGGTCTGCAGGTGCAGCGGCATGTCCCCGATCTCGTCGAGGAACAGTGTCCCGCCGTCGGCGTACTCGAGTTTCCCCTTGCGGGTCCTGTCCGCACCGGTGAACGCGCCCTTTTCGTGCCCGAACAGCTCGCTCGCCATCATGTTTTCCTGGATGGTCGTGCAGTTCAGGGCGACGTACGGCCGGTCCTTGCGGCGGCTGTTGGTGTGGAGCGCCCGGGCGACGAGCTCCTTCCCGGTCCCCGTTTCGCCGTGGATGAGGACCGGCATGGCGGCGTCGGCGAACTGCCCGATCAGGGTGTACACCTGCAGCATCGGCTTGCTCTTGCCGACGAGGACCAGCCCGGTGGCGGCGGCCGCCGGGGGGCCGCCGGGGAGCACCTCCTCCACCGGCCGGGCGACCTCCAGCGCCTGCTCGATGACCGGGCCGAGCTCCCGGGCGAGCGCCCGGGCCTCGTCCTTGAGGACGTAGGCGTGGGCGCCGAGGTTGATCGCCCGGATGGCGGTGTCGGACGACGACTCGCCGGTGATGAGGACGACCGGGGTGGCGACCCCCCGCGCCCGCAGGGCGTCGAGGAACTCGAGGCCGGTCATCCGGGGCATGATGTTGTCGAGCAGGACCAGGTCGAACCGGCCGCCGGCCAGCCGGTTCACCCCCTCCTCGGCGCGGGGCAGGTACTCGACGGCGTGGCCGTGCGCCTCCAGTTCCTCCCGCAGGCAGTCGGCGAACTCGGGCTCGTCGTCGATGAGCAGGATGTGGGCCACTGCGAACTCCGTGCGGCTGACCACGGTCGCGGTCGGGTAGGAGTCGGTGCAGCAAAAGATCAGGTTCCTTTGTTGCACACGGGGCACGGGTAATCAACCCGCATCGGCACGAACGGCCCTTCGCCTCACGACACGGTGAGTCCCCCCGGCCGAGAACTGCAGGTTCTGCCTTTCCCAAGCAGAGTACGCGAGGTTCCGCCCCGCGGTAGCGGACCAGGTTGACGACCTCCCCGGGCGGGTTCCGGGCCGGCATCAGCCACTCGCCCCGGCCCCGGTCCCGGTCCCACGCCAGCCCGAACCCCTTCGGCGTCTGGACGGAGACCCCGCGGTGTTCCTTCAGCCGGCGGTAGTCGTCGGGGGTCGTCGCGGCCAGGACCCGCTCGTGGTATCACCGCATCAGCGTCAGGCCGTTCCCCTTCAGCCCGCACTTGTTGAGCGACGAGTACTGGAACTGGCTCGTCCACCGGTCGAAGCTGAACTTCGCCCCGCCGCAGCTCGGGCAGCTCTCGGCCTGGACGTTTTCCAGCCCCCGCGTCCGCTCGACGGGGACGACCCCGAAGGCCTCGAACAGCCGGGTCGAGTCCTTCCCCCCCCGCGGGGGCGGGGCCGTGGAGCGATTAGGCATCGGAGGTGCCCTCCGATCCCGCCAGGCCGCTAGGCCGCCCCCGGGCCGGGGCCGGGCGGCGGGACCGCGCAGCGACCACGGCGAGCACCTCCCGGTAGGTCTCCCGCACGTCCACCCAGTCGTACTCCTTGCCGCGGAGCAGGGGCTTGCCGTGGTGGACCATGACGAGGTGCGTCCGGCCCTTCCCGAACTCCCGCAGCAGGTCGGCCTCGGGCCGGTCGCCGAACGCTGCCGCCAGCATGCCGACGTAGGACGGGACGCAGCCGTGCTCGGTCCTCATGACCTTTGCCCCGACCGCCAGCCCGACCGCCTGCATCGCACGGGAGCGGCCCGCGCGTCCGCGGCCGAGCTCTGGAAGAAGGGGGACGGGGCCGCGTGGTGGCCCCGGAGCCTCCCCGCCGGGCCGCCGCACGCCTGCCCGGGACTCGGGGGAACAGGGTAGCGCGGAAGGGTAGCGCGGAACCGCGACCTGATGGTTACCGGCGCGGGACTCCTGCCGGGTTTCCTGGGGGAAAGGGTGGTGCGGGGCGACGTTCTTATGCTTACGGGAGCACGGGGGCGGGGGTCTCTACACTTATTGCTATTATACTTTTATAACAAATAAACCTAGTTAGCCAGGCCGTCCCCGGTGTGCATAAGAGCGTCGCCCGCGCTACCCTTCCGCACTACCCTTTCCCCAGAAGAACCCCCGCGGGCACGCCCGGGGCCGCGGCCGCCGTATGCATTAGAACGTCGTCCCGCGCTACGGTTCGGCGCTACCCTTTCCTTCCGGGAGACCCCGCCCGCAAGCCCCGGCATGCCCGGTACGCGTCGGTGGGGGCGGGGGTTTACCCGCCGACCGGCGGGCACGCCCGTGTCCGGTTAAGTGCGTGAGCCGGGTGGCCGGGTCGAGTCGCTCACAGTAACTGGAGGGTGCCGCGGGTGACGCCGAGCTGGTTCAGGGCCCGCAGCTCCCGCCAGGCGGCCCGCCCGTCGTCGAGTCCGGCGATCACCCGGGCGTAGCGGGCGAGCAGCCGCCCGACCTGGTCCGGCGCCTCGCGGAGCAGCTCCACCCGGAACACGGTCAGCCCCAGCTCCCGCATCCGGCCGACGTACTCGGCGGCCGACTGCGGGACGCTGTTGAACACCGTGTTCCGGCACCCGGTGTCCGGCAAGACCGGGAAGTTCGCCCCGACGCGGTCGCGCAGGTCCACCTTGTGCGCCTCGCACGGCCGGCCGCAGTCGCGGTGGTCCCGGCCGGTGCTGAGGAACGCCGCGAACACGCAGTGCTCCATGTGAAACATCGGCATCGTGAAGTGCACGACCGGCTCGAACCAGGCGGGGTCGGCCCGCCGCACCATCGCCGCGAACTGCTCCCAGTTCAGGTCGTAGCTCGGCACCAGGCGGTCCAGCCCCGAACGGACCAGCAGGTCCGCGGTCAGCTCGTTCGCCACGTTCAGGCTGAAGTCGCCGACCAGCCGGGCCGCCGGCAGGTGCTCCCGGAAGTACGCGACCGAGGCGAGGTTCCGGACCAGCACGAGGTCCGGGGCGGCCCTGGCGACCAAGCTCTGGAACCCGTCCTCACCCGGCTTCAGCACCCGCAGCGGGGCCAGGCCGGCCGGCACCCCGGCGGCGCGGGCCCGCGGCACCGCGTCGGCGTACCGCCGCAGGTCCTCGAAGTCGCAGTACACCGCGAGCGGCCGCGGCAGCCCGTCCGGTGGCACCCACCCGAGCACCGCGTCGAGCTGGTCGAGGGTGCGGGCGAGGACGGTCAGCCGCGGCGAGCCGGGAGCGTCAGCGACCGGAGCGCGGGCGACCCCGGCCCGAAGCCGGTCCAGCGCGTCCGGCTCGGCCACCGCGTGCCGCCGTAGCTCCACCCGCCTCTCGGCGAGTTCGCCCGCGGCCCGCCGGCGGAGGTCGTTCAGCACGCTCCGCGGGACCAACACCCCGGCCGGCAGCCCGACCGCCAAGTCCCCCAGCTCGAACGGCGTGTCCCCGAGCCGGGACAGTTGCTCGCGGACCTCGTCGGCGGAGGTCGGCCGCTTCGCGGCGACCTCCAGCGGGCCGGGCCAGGTCGCGGCCGCCGCGTGCCCGTCGGGGTCGGCGAGCGACAGGGCGAGCGGCCCGCCGACCTCCCCCGACACCCGCGCCGACACCGGCACCCGCCGCGGCGGCCGGTCCTGGGCGTAGCTCTGCTCGAGCCGCCGCCGCAGCGCCGGGTCGTCGGTCCGGTACACATCGCACCCGACCGGCACCGCGGCGAGGTCGAGGGCCCCGGCCTCGAACGCGAGCTCGACCGCCTCCCGCGCCCCGCTCCGCGTCGCGGCGACGCGGGTGACCTTCCAGACCCGGCCGCCGGGCTCCTTCTCCTCCGGCTTGCCGATGTCGAACAGAACACCGTCGCCGGGTTTCACCAGGTCCGGGACCGTCTCGGCCAACTCCACCCGCACCCCGCCCTTGCCCCGCCCGACCACCGTCCCGACCCGCACCCCGCGGCTCTTCGGGAACCGCCCGCGGACCAGCTTCTGGTGGTCGACCCCGTCCAGGAACCCCGGCGTCAGCCCGCGGCTGAACGTCTGGGCCAGGTCCAACTCCTCCCGCCGCGTCAGGCGGAAGTCGGCCTCTTCCACCGCCGCGTCGATGGCCTTGCGGTACGTCTGCGTCGTGGCCGCGACGTACGGCCCGCCCTTCAGCCGGCCCTCCACCTTGAACGACACCACGCCGGCGTCCACGAGCGGCTTGACGTGGTCGTACGCCGCCAGGTCCTGCGGGCTGAGCAGGTACGCCCGGTCGCCGAGGTCGCGCGGCGACCCGTCGACGACCAGCTCGTACGGCAGCCGGCACGCCTGGGCGCACTGCCCGCGGTTCGCGCTCCGCCCGCCGAGCGCCTCGCTCGTCAGGCACTGCCCGCTGTACGCCACGCACAGCGCCCCGTGGACGAACACCTCGACCGGCACGTCCGTGGCGGCCGTCACCTTCCGGATGTCGGCGACGGAGAGTTCGCGGGCCAGCACCACCCGCTCGACGCCCAGGCCGCGGACGAACGCGATCCCGCCCGGCTCGGTCAGCGTCATCTGGGTGCTGGCGTGGACCGGCAGCGACGGGGCGACCGCCTTGACGAGGCGGACGAGGCCGAGGTCTTGCACGATCACGGCGTCGGCCCCGGCGTCCGCGACGGCCCGGACCAGGCCGGCGACGGCCGGCAGCTCGTCGGAGAAGATGAGGGTGTTGAGGGTGACGAACCCCTTGACGTTGCGGGCGTGGAGGAACCGCATCACCCCGGGCAGCTCGGCCGGGTCGAAGTTCGCGGCCCGGGCGCGGGCGTTGAACGCGGACAGCCCGAAGTAGACGGCGTCGGCCCCGTTGGCGACGGCGGCACGCATCGCCTCCCAGTCCCCGGCGGGGGCGAGCAGTTCGGGGGCCGGACGCGGGGAGGTCATCCGGGAATTGTAGCGGCCGGCTCCCGCCGTGCGGTAACATGCGGGTGCGGGGCGGTCGGCCCGGCCGAGGAGGACGTGACCGTGACCACCGTGACTCTCGAACAGGCTCAGGCGAACCTGCCCGACCTGCTGGTCCGGCTGCAGCCCGGGGAGGAGTTGGTCATCACCGCCGGCGGCCAGCCGCTGGCCCGGGTGACGAAGGCCGAGCGGACCTCGTGGCCGTGCAAGGCCGGGAGCTACAAGAAGCCGGGCTTCTGGATGTCCCCCGACTTCGACGCGCCGCTCGACGACTTCGAGGAGTACATGGGGTGACGCTGCTGCTGGACACCCACACCTTCCTGTGGTTCTGCCAGGACGACCCGGCCCTGAGCGCGGCCGCCAAGGCCCTCCTCGAAGACCCGGCGAACCGCAAGCTCCTCAGCCTGGCGGCCTGCTGGGAGATCGCGATCAAGGCGGGGCTCGGGAAGCTGGTGGGCCTCACCGAGCCGAGCGGGACGTACATCCCGAACGCCCTCGCCCGGACCGGGTTCGAGCTGTTCCCGATCGAGTTGGCCCACGTGACGGCGGTCGAAGCCCTGCCGCACCACCACCGCGACCCGTTCGACCGCCTCCTCGTCGCCCAGGCCCTGGTCGAAGGCTTCCCGGTCGTGAGCGCGGACCCGGCGTTCGACCCGTACGGGGTCACCCGCCTCTGGTGACGGTCAGTTCGCGTCCCGCCCGCCCCAGTACGCCCGCAGGTTCGAGTAGATCACCGCTAGCGGCCGGTCGTAGTAGTCGGCCACCACCAGGTACGCCCCCTCGACCAGCAGCCCGATCCCCTTCGCCGCCCCGCCGGCCGAGGTCAGCCCGAACCGCGGCCGGGACGGGTACTCGACCGCCCGCAGCTCGTCCCACCGCATCTTCCCCTTCAGCGGGCCCTGCACCAGCGCGATCCCCCCGGGGCTGACCACCAGGCACGACCCCCGCCAGTTCTTCACCTGCCCCGACCTGCGCGCCAGCCAGTAGGCCACCGCGAACACCGACCCGAGGAGCACAAGCACCATCCCCAGGATGCACCACGGAATCATCTCGTCCCACCCGCCCCGGCCATTCCTGCCCGGCAGCACCGCCCCCAACACGACCGCCGCGGCCACCACCGCCAGCCCGGCCAGCGCCACCGACACCGACGCGAGGACGTGACCCCCAGACGTCGACGCCGGCGGGTGCCGGCGGGCCGCGTACACGAACACCCGATCCCGCCCGAACAACTCCACCTGCTCCCCCGCCCACCCGGCCAGCGGCCGCGGCACCGCCTCCGGGTCGCACCCCGGCGGCGGGAGCCGGGCCATCAGGAACTTGTACAGCGCCCGGGACGACACCGACAGCCGGGGCGGGATCCGCACCACCCCGCCCGGGTGGTACAGCAGCATCTCGAACTCGTCCCCGGTCGCGTCCCGGGCGGCCGTCAGCCCCTCGATGTCGTCGTACCGGACGAACACCCCGTCCGGGGCCTCGAACCCCAGCCCGTCCCCCCGCACCTCGAACCGCACCGCCGGGTCGGTCGACACCAGGGCACACAGCCCCATCACGCCCGGGAGCAAGGCGAGGACCGCGAGGTGGACCGTCTGGGCCGCCACCGCCCCGGCCACGCACAGCCCGGCCAGCACCAGGAACAGGACCGCGACCAAGCTCACGCGCGGCTCCGAGCGGACCACCGTCCCGGTCATCAGCCGCCCTCGACGAAGACGACGACGAAGTTGTGGGCGAAGTGCATCACCATCGGCAGGGCCAGCCCGCCCCACACCCGGGCGTACCCGAGCACCACCCCGGCCAGCAGCAGGTACGGCATCCCGATCGGGTTGTACAGGTGTGCGCCGGCGAACATCACCGCCGACACCCACACCGTCGCGTGCAGCCCGGTCGACCGGAACAGCGCCCCGAACGCCACGTACCGGAAGAACAGCTCCTCCACCACCGCCGGCTGCAGGCACATCAGCAGGACCGCGACCGCGGTCAGCGGCACGTCCGGCGGGTCCCCCCCGATCGGGCGGACGATCTCCCGGATCACGGCCAGGTACAGGTGCCCGGCGAGGAGCAGCCCGGCCAGGGCCGGCACCCCGGCCGCCCACGCCCACGCCCGGCCCCCCGCGGACACCGCCGGGAGCGGGGACCGCCCGACGACGGCCAGGGCGACCAGGACCAGGACCGCGTCGACCGCCTCCACCACCGCCGTCCCGAGGAGGAAGTCGTCCTCCGTCATCCCCGCCCCGCCGAACTGCGACACCCACCCCCAGACGACGGAGACGAACAGCATCACCGCGTACACCACCACCAGGGTCAGGACCGTCCCCTCGTCGGCGGCCGGTCGGCGGGGCGGCCGCGGCCGGTACGGGTGATCCTCCCGGTCGTCCTCCTCCGTTAGCCGGGCCCGGCACGCCGGGCACCGCCCGCGGACCGGCGGGGCGGACCGCCCGCACCGCCAGCAGCTGACCGCGGCCGGCGGCGGCGGGGCGGGGGCGGCCGGCTCGTCCCAGCCCCGCGGGTTGGCGGGCCCGCCCTCGAACAGCGGCTCGTCCCCGGCCGGGTCGGGGTCGCGGGGGTCAGTCATCGCCGTAGCCCCGCTCGTCGTCGCGGGCCTGCCGGGCCTCCCGCCGGTCGGCCCCCCGCTCGCGCTCGTAGGCGATCGCCGCTTGCACCGCCTTCACCAGGCAGACGAGGAAGATGACCTTCAGGATGATCCCCCGGAGGAGGTTCAGCGGGTCGGCCACCACGAACAGCGCGTTCAGGCCGAGGAACAGGACCAGCCCGGTGACCGTGCACGCGACCGGGGCCGCCGGGACCGCGACCCCGAGGACGACGAACACCACCGACACCCCCATCATCCCGAGGTAGATGAGCCGCCCGACCCGGACGATCTCCTCCTCGGCCTGCCGCACCTCCGCCGGGTCGAACACCACCATCGGCCCGGCCTTCTTCTTCTCCGCCTCGACCGCCTGCCGGGCCTCGTTCTCGACGTTGAAGTACAGGACCAGCCCGTTGAAGAAGTACAGCACCCCGACCACGATCAGGATCGCCCGGGCCTGCTTCAGGCTGGCCCCGCGGGCGCTCTGGGCCAGGCTCCCGAGGTCGTCCCGCCTCGGCGGCGGTTTGTTCCCGTCGTCGTCGTCCGCGGGCGGGCGGTCGTCCCGCCTCCTCGGCTTGTCCCAGTCGTCGTCGTTCACGGGGCGGTCTCCGGGTGGGGTGCGGTGCGGGATAGTATCCCGCACCGGCCGGCGGGCGCAAAGGGGGTGGGGCGGGGAATTGCCGGCGGCCCGGGGCGGGGGGCGGTGAAACCCGCCCGCCGGGGCCGGAGTACATCCGGCAGCACCGCACCCGGAGGCCCCGCATGTTCCGCCCCGCCCTCGCCGCCTGCCTGGCGGCGCTCGCCCCCGCCGGGGCGGCGGCCGACCCGCTCCAGTCCGCCCCGCGGTCCGCCCAGCTCGTCCTCGTCGCCGACCACCCCCGCCGGCTCGCCGAGGCGGTCACCGGCCTCGACGCCTTCAAGACGGCGCAGACCCTCCCCGCCGTCGGCGCCCTGTACGACACCACGACCGCGAAGCGGTTGCTGCAGCTCCTCGCGTTCGCCGAGAAGGAGCTCGGGGCGAAGTGGCCGGAGTTGCTCGACCAGCTCGGCGGGGGCGGGGTCGCCGTCGCCGCCCGGTTCCTGCCGGAGCCGGCCCCGGCCGTGCTGATCCTGTCCGGGACGGACGAGAAGCAGGCGGAGAAGGCGTTCGCCCTGGCGGTGGCGGTGATCGGCGACGAGATCGCCCGCCAGGGCGGGAAGGACCGGCCGGTGCGGGAGACGGTCGACGGGGTCGAGTACACCCGGGTCGGGAAGGAGTTCCACGCCGCCCGGGTCGGGGCCACCATCCTGGTGGCGAACGACGGGGCCTGGCTCCGCGAGGCGGTCGAGCGGACGGTCAAGCCGCGCCGCAGGCCGTTGCCGCACCCGGCCCGGGAGGCGGCCCTCGGGCTGCTGCCGAAGGACCCGCTCGCGTGGGCCTGGGTCGACCTCGCGTCGCTGAAGCAGACCCAGCAGGCGAAGGACTTCTTCGAGGCCGCCCGGAAGGACATCATCCAGCTCCTGCTGTTCGGGGCGGCGGTCGACTCCGCCCGCCGGTCCGACTTCTTCGCCGCCGGGCTGTACCGGGAGAAGGGCGGGTTCCGGCTCGCCGCCCGCCTCCCCGCCGGCCGGGACGGGATGGGCGAGCACGTCGCGGTGCAGGTGCCGCCGGCCGGCACCCCCGGCACCCTGCCGCCGCTCGACCCGCCGGGCACGATCTACAGCCACAGCGTGTACGTCGACGCCGGCTACCTCTGGAAGAACCGGGACAAGCTGACGGACGCGGAGACGCTGAAGGAGATCGAGGCGGGCGAGAAGCAGATCTCGAAGGTCCTGCCGTCGAACGTGACGCTCGGGGACCTGCTGGCGATGTGGGGGCCGCACCACCGGGTGGTGGTGGCGAACCACACCGCCCGGCCGTACAAGACGGAGCCCGGGCTGAAGCTGCCGGCGTTCGGGTACGTCGTCAGCGCCCGGGACCCGAAGTTCGGCCCGGCCCTCGACCCGGTCATCCGCTCCGCCGCGCTGCTGGGGACCGTGCAGTTCGGGCTGAAGTCGAGCGAGCACGAGCACGAAGGCGTGACGCTGACCGCGTACCGGTTCCCGGAGAACAAGCCGCTCCCGGACGACCCGGACGGGATCCGGTTCAACTTCGAGCCGTGCTTCGCGGTGGTCGGCGGCGACCTGGTGGTGGCGAGCACGGTCGAGCTGGGGAAGAAGCTGGTGACCGAGGTGAAGACGGGGGCCGGGAAGGGGGGGCCGGCGGTCCTGCGCGGGGTGTTCCGGGCCGGGGCCGCGGCCGACGCCCTGGCCGGGTTCACCGACCCGCTGGTGACCGACGCGGTGCTGGCCCGCGGGGTCGGTCTGGCCGCCGCCCGGAAGGAGGTGGCCGACCTCGTCGCGTTCGCCGGGACGCTCGGCACGGTGACCGTCGAGATCGACGTGACCGCCAAGGAGTACCGCGCCGACGTGGTGTGGACGCCCGGCAAGTGACCAACCGACCCCGTTTAGCCGCGACGCGGAGTCCTCGGAGCGGAGCGCGAGCGCATCCCCGCGCTCCGCTCCGAAGACTCCGCGTCGCGGCTAAACGTTGTGGGGGTTCCGATGCTCGACCCGAAGACCGCGTGGCTGCCGTACGAGCCGACCCGCGCCGACCCGTGGGACGCCCGGAAGGTCGGCCACCTCCACCGCCGGGCCGGGTTCGGGGCGACCGCCGCCGACCTGGCCGCCGGCGTCGCCGACGGGCACGAGAAGACGCTCGACCGCGTCCTCGCCGGCCGCCCGGAGGACGACGACTTCCTCCGCACGTCGGAGTTCATGGCCGGCGAGCGGAGCATGCCGCAGGGCGCCCCGCAGGGCCGGCTGTCGGCGTGGTGGCTGGACCGGATGCTGAAGACCGCCCACCCGCTCCGGGAGAAGCTGGCGCTGTTCTGGCACAACCACTTCGCCACCAGCAACGCCAAGGTGCAGAACGCCCGGTTCATGCTCGGCCAGTACCGCCTGGTCCGCGAGCACGCCCTCGGCAGCTTCCGCCTGCTGCTCACCGGGATGGGGACCGACCCGGCCATGATGGCCTGGCTCGACACCACCGGCAGCACCAAGGGGAACCCGAACGAGAACTACGCCCGGGAGTTGATGGAGCTCTTCTCGCTCGGTATCGGGAACTACGCCGAGCAGGACATCCGCGAGGCGGCCCGGGCGTTCACCGGGTACGAGGTCCAGAACGGCAAGGGCGTGCTCAACACTCGCCAGCACGACGCGACCGACAAGACGGTGTTCGGCAAGACCGGACGGTTCAAGGGTGAGGACGTGACAAAGCTCTGCCTCGACAAGGACGCCTGCCCGCGGTTCGTCGTCCGCAAGCTGTACGCGTTCCTGGTGAGCGAGAACGACCACCCGCCGGCGGAGCTGATCGACCCGCTGGCGAGGCAGTACCGCGACACCGACTTCGACACCGGCAAGCTCGTCGCCACCATTCTGCGGTCGCGGCTGTTCTTCGCGCCGGCCGCGTACCGGGCGAAGATCAAGTCGCCGGTCGAGTTCGCGTGCGGGATCGTCCGCGGGCTGGGCGGGGTGGCCGGGGCGTTGCCGCTGGCGGAGGCGCTGGAGGGGCTCGGCCAGGTGCTGTTCGCCCCGCCGTCGGTGAAGGGCTGGGACGGCGGCCCGGCGTGGCTGAACGCCCAGACGTTGCTCGCCCGGAACAACCTCGCCCTGGCGCTCACGTCCGGCGAGGACCCGCGGTTCGGCACCCGCTGCGACCCGGCCGCCGCGGCGGCGAAGGCCGGGGCGAAGTCCGACGCCGAGGTCGTCGACTTCCTGTTCGGGGTATTCTTCCAGGGCGACGTGCCGGCCGCCGCCCGGCAGAAGTTGCTCGACTACCTGGCGGCCGCGAAGGGCGTGACGTACCCGGCGTACTGGTCGGCGGACGACCGGGCCGGGCACCGCGTCCGGGCCGTCACGCACCTGGTGCTGACGCTGCCGGAGTTCCAGTTGAACTGACGCCCGTAGCCCGTAGGGTGCGTCGAGGCCCGCTCCGGGCCGACGACGCACCTGGGGCGCCGGTGCGTCGTCGGCCCGGAGCGGGCCTCGACGCACCCTACCGAGCGACCGGACCCCCCGCCAGGAGCACCCATGATCCGCCGCGACTTCCTCCGCAACACCACCCTCCTCGGGTTCGGGGCGACCGTCCCCGCGTTCCTCGGCCGGACGGCCCGCGCCGCGCGCCCGGCCGACGCCCCGGGCTCGAAGGACACCGTCCTCGTGGTGGTCCAACTGACCGGCGGGAACGACGGGCTGAACACCGTCATCCCGTTCGCCGACGACGCCTACCCGAAGCTCCGGCCGACGATCGGCATCCCCAAGAACGAGGTGAAGAAGCTCACCGACGAGGTCGGGTTCCACCCGGCGATGGGCGAGTTGGCGAAGCTGTACGCCGACGACGCGGCGGTGTGCGTGGTGCAGGGCGTCGGGTACCCGAACCCGAGCCAGTCGCACTTCCGGAGCATGGACGTCTGGCACGCGGCTTCTACCGCCGAGTCGCTCACCGAGGGGTGGGTCGGGAAGGCGCTGCGGGCGAAGCCGGCGGCCGCGTTCCACCTGGCCGGCGGGACCGAGGCGGCCCCGCTGGCGCTGGCCGGGGCCCCGGTCCGGGTGCCGTCGGTCGCGTCGCTCGACGACTTCAAGCTGAAGACGGCGGCCGCCAGCGGGGCGGACGGGGCGGCCCAGAAGGGGGTCATCACCGGCGTGGCGAGCCCCGCGGAGTCGTCCGGGTCGCTCCTCGACTTCGTCGCCCGGACGCAGCTGAACACCTACGCCAGCAGCGAGAAGCTGGCGGCGGTCGGGAAGAACTACGAGCCGAAGGTGCCGTACCCGGCGACCGGGCTGGGGAACAAGCTGAAGCTCGCCGCCCAACTGGTCGACGCCGGGATCGGGGCCCGCGTCTTCTACGTCTCCCTCGACGGGTTCGACACCCACGCCGGCCAGGGCGGGGCGGCCGGGGCGCACGCCGGGCTGCTGGGCCAGGTGTCGGACGCGGTGGCCGCGTTCTACCGCGACCTCGCCGGCCGCGGGCACAAGGACCGGGTGTGCGTGATGACGTTCTCGGAGTTCGGCCGGCGGGCGCGGGAGAACGGGAGCAGGGGGACGGACCACGGGAGCGGGGCGCCGATGCTGCTGGTCGGCGGGGCGGTGAAGGCCGGGGTGGTCGGCGCCCACCCGAGCCTGACGAGGCTGGAGGACGGGAACCTGGCCCACGCGGTCGACTTCCGGACCGTGTACGCGGCGGTGCTCGACCGGTGGCTGGGCGTCTCGGCGAAGGACGTGCTCGGGGCGGAGTACAAGCCGGCGGGGGTGTTCGCCGAGAAGAAGTAACCCGCAGGGCGGTCGCGTCCCGGTGGGGCAGGCATTCCTGCCTGCCGAGCCACATCCGGCAGGCAGGAATGCCTGCCCCACCGGGACGCGACCGCCCGCCCGCGTCAGTCCAGGGAGGCCGTCTCGCCGGCCCTGGCCGTCACCGCCGCGGCGAAGGTGCGGATCGGGACGGTCTCGCGGACGAACCGGACGGACCCGTCCACCAGGCAGACGTTGATCCCGCCGGGGTGGAACGAGTACGGCTCGCCGCTGTTGGTGCAGTTCATCGCCCGGGTCCCCGGGGTGCTGCCGTTCTCGCACCCGTCCAGCCCGATCTCGTTCTCCGAGTCGGCCCACGCCGACGCCCCCACGGTGTCGGCCGAGACGAACCGGCCCGTCCGGTACAGGTCCGGGCGGGCGGCGCACTCGACGTAGAACAGGGTGTTCGACAGCCCGTCCGTGATGCGGGCGAACGAGTTGACCCGGTAGTTCGTCCCGGTCGAGTAGGAGTGGGCGCTGGCCTGCGCCCCGTGGACCCCGTCGAACGACGACCCGCGGGTCGCCGGGTCCAGGTCGGCCGGGGTGTGGTTCCGGAGGCCCTCGGTGACGAACCGGATGACGGTGTAGTCGGCGGTCTGGGCGCCGGTGACGGTGAACCCCTGGGCGGTGAACGTCGGGGCCACCTTGTCCCGGGTCGGGCTGGACGGGCACTTGAACACGTTCACCCGGGTGGTGATCGCGGTCCGGTTGCCCGCGTGGCCGAAGTGCAGCGTGGTGCTGTAGGCGTTCCGGACGTTCTCCTGCTCCAGGTTCGGGAGCAGCCACACCGCCCAGCCCTGGTAGGCGTTGTTCGGCACCCCGAGCTTCGGGAACCCGCCGGACGCGGAACGGCTCGGCGGCAGGACGCCGTAGGTGTCGTGGAAGTTGTGGCAGGCGAGGCCGAGTTGCTTCAGGTTGTTCTGGCACTTCGTCCGGGCGGCGCTCTCCCGGGTCTTCTGCACGGCGGGGAGGAGGAGCCCGACGAGCACGGCGATGATGGCGACCACCACCAACAGCTCGATCAGGGTGAACCCGGGGCGGCGCGGGGCGGCGGGTGGAGGATGCATCGACGACCTCCGTCTGGGGATGGAAGGTCCGGTGCCGGCGGGCACCGCGGCGAGGTACGGATTGACCGACGGGAGCGGCAGACTTGTGAAGAACCGATGAAGACGTTACCCGGGTCTCGGCCGGCCTGCAACCGGGATCCGGGGAAAATGTCGCGACGGGAAGTGCGTCGGGCTGCGGGCGAGGACTCAGCCGTCCGGGAACATCGCCGGCGACATCCCCAGGTCGACGATGCTGCACCCGGCGACCACGTTCAGCCCGAGCCGGCGGGCTTCCGCGAGCACCTCGGGGGCGTCCGCCCCGGGGTTGAACCACACCTCCCCCGGCGCCCGCGCCGCGACCTCCGGCAGCACCGCCAGCCCGACCACCGGCGGCAGGTAGACGGTCACCCGGTCGAGGTGCCCGGCCGGCACGTCGGCGACGGACCGGTACGCGGTCAGCCCCTCGACCGCGGCGGCGGTCGGGTGGACCGGGTAGACGGTGTACCCGGCGGCCAGGTGGGCGCGGACCGACTTGTTGCCGAACTTCTTGCGGTCCGGGCCGGCCCCGACCACCGCGACGGTGCGCGCCATGACGGGAGGGGGTTGGGGGAGGGGCGACGGGGTCAGGCCCGCGGGTCGGCGTCGGACCGGGCGGCGGCCGGGAACTTCGCCCCGTGGATCGCCTCGTACACCTCTTCGCGGTGGACCGGCACGTCCTTCGGGGCGACGATCCCGAGCCGGACCTTGTCCCCGCGGACCTCGATCACGGTCACCACGATGTCGTTGTTGATGACGATCGACTCGTTTTTTTTCCTGGACAGCACGAGCATGGGAGTCTATCTTTCTTCCCGTAAATGATGTGACGGGTCCGCCACCCGCCCGAGTCCTCCGTTCCTCCGGGGCCAGTCCCACGCGGCTCCGAGGGTGTGCCGGCTTTGCACAACGGTGGCCGGTTTTGGGTCGGAAGTCGCCGTAAGTCGTTAAACGGCGTCCCGCAAACTCGACCCAGATTGACCGGTCCGGAACCGTTGTGCAAGGCCGGGTGTGCCCGGGGTCGGCCCGGCGGCGTGCGCGGTCCGCGCCGTCCCTGGTCTTTGCGCGGACCCCTCCCACCCTCACGCGTCCCTCCACTGTAAAAACGGGGAACTTGCGTCGTCAAGGAACATTCCGGACGATGCGTCGACTTTCCCGAACTTTTCTCACCGTCGCCTCACCACCCTCACCGACGCGGCCGCAGCCCCGCCCCGCCGTAAAATGGGCGCGGGCCGAACCCCGGCCCGCGGAGCGAGGTGCCGCCGTGTCCGACCCGTCCCCCGGCCGGCCGATGTCGTTCGGCCTGTCCGTCCTCCCGCCCGCGCCGCCCGCCGTCGACCCGGTGTGCGGGATGACCGTCGACCCGGCGACCGCCGCCGGGTCGTCCGCCCACGCCGGGACGACGTACCACTTCTGCAGCGCGCACTGCTTGGCGAAGTTCCGCGCCGACCCGGTGCGCTACCTCGCCGGCGGGCCGAAGTCCGGCCACGACTGCTGCGGCGGGGGAGCCCCGCCCGCGGCGGCCGCCCCCGGGTCGAAGTACACCTGCCCGATGCACCCGGAGGTCGTCGCCGACGGCCCCGGCACCTGCCCGATCTGCGGGATGGCCCTCGACCCGGTGACCCCGCAGGCGGGCCCGCCGGATGACGGCGAACTCCGCGACATGACCCGCCGGTTCGTCGCCGCCGCCGTCCTCACCCTGCCGGTGTTCGTCCTGGCGATGGCGCCGATGGTGGGGGTGCCGCTGCCGCACGGGTGGCTGCGGGCGGCGGACCTCGTCGGCCTGGCCCTCGCCACCCCGGTCGTGTTCTGGGCCGGGTGGCCGTTCCTCGTGCGGGCGCGGGTCGCGCTGCGGCACCGCACCGCGAACATGTTCACCCTGGTGTCGCTCGGGGCGCTGACGGCGTGGGGGTACAGCGCCGTCGCCGCGATCTCCCCCGGCCTGTTCCCGGCCGACGCCCACGGGGCGGTCCCGACGTACTTCGAGGCGGCGGCGGTGATCGTCACCCTGGTGCTGCTCGGCCAGGTGCTCGAACTCCGCGCCCGCCGCGGCACCGGGGAGGCGGTCCGCGCGCTGCTCGAACTGTCCCCGGCGACCGCCCGGCGGGTGAACCCGGACGGGACGGAGGAGGACGTGCCGCTCGACCGGGTGAAGGTCGGGGACCGGCTGCGGGTGCGGCCCGGGGAGAAGGTGCCGACCGACGGGACGGTGGTCGACGGGTCGGGGGCGGTGGACGAGTCGATGCTGACCGGCGAGCCGATCCCGGCGGCGAAGCGGCCGGGCGACGCGGTCACCGGCGGGACGGTGAACGGGACCGGGTCGTTCGTGATGGCCGCCGCCCGGGTCGGGAGTGACACCGTGCTGTCACGGATCGTCGCGCTGGTGGCCGAGGCGCAGCGGAGCCGGGCCCCGGTGCAGAACTTCGCCGACGCGGTCGCCGCCCGGTTCGTGCCGGCGGTGGTGGCCGCCGCCGCGGTCACGTTCGCGGCGTGGTTGGCGTTCGGCCCGGCCCCCGCCCTGCCGCTCGCGCTGGCGGCCGCGGTCGCGGTGCTGGTCGTCGCCTGCCCGTGCGCCCTCGGCCTGGCGACCCCGATGTCCGTTACGGTGGGGGTCGGCCGGGGGGCGTCGGCCGGGGTGCTGGTGCGGTCGGCGGAGGTGCTGCAGCGGATGGAGAAGGTCGACACGGTGGTGCTGGACAAGACCGGGACGCTGACCGAGGGGAAGCCGCGGCTCGTGACCGTGCGGCCGGCCGGGGCGCTTCCCGCGGAGGAGTTGTTGCGGCTGGCGGCCGGGCTGGAGCGCGGGAGCGAGCACCCGCTCGCGGCGGCGGTCCTCGCCGGGGCCGCCGAGCGCGGCGTGTCGCCGGCCGATGTCGAGGGGTTCGAGGCGGTGCCGGGGAAGGGCGTCCGCGGGCGGGTCGGCGGGCGGCCGGTGGCGCTCGGGAACCGGGCGATGACGGACGCGGCGGTGCCGGATCACCTGGCGGCCGACGCCGACGCCCTCCGGCGCGACGGGCAGACGGTCGTGTTCGTGGCGGCCGGCGACACGGTGGTCGGGCTCCTCGGCGTCGCCGACCCGGTGAAGCCGACGGCCCGGGAGGCGGTCGACCGGTTGCGGGCGGGCGGGGTGGCGGTGGTGATGCTGACCGGGGACGACCGGGTCACGGCCGACGCGGTCGCCCGGCAACTCGGCATCGACCGGGTGGTGGCGAACGCTCTCCCGACGGACAAGGTCGAGGTGGTGCGGCGGCTGCGGGCGGAGGGGCGCGTCGTGGCGATGGCCGGGGACGGGATCAACGACGCCCCGGCGCTGGCCGCCGCGGACGTGGGCATCGCGATGGGGACCGGGACCGACGTGGCGATCGAGTCGGCCGGGGTGACGCTGGTCGGCGGGGACGTGCGCGGGGTGGCGAAGGCACGGGCGCTGAGCCGGGCGACGATGCGGAACGTCCGCCAGAACCTGGCGTTCGCGTTCGGGTACAACCTGCTGGCGGTGCCGGTCGCGGCCGGGGCGCTGTACCCGCTCCTCGGGGTGCTCCCCGGGCCGATGCTCGCCGCCGCGGCGATGAGCTTCAGCTCGGTGTCGGTGGTCGCGAACGCCCTGCGGCTGCGGGCCGTGCGGTTGTGACCGGGCTGCCTGGACCGCGGCCGTCTCGGCCGCTGCTACCCATCGCCAGCGGCCGAGACGGCCGCGGTCCAGGCACTCACCTCTTCCCGAACTCGATCGCCTTCACGAGGTCGAGGTCGCGGCCGCCGACCGCCTTCGCCTTCTCCGGCGGCACCGACACCGTCACCGCCACCTGGTCGCCGCCCGGCCCGGCCAGCAGGTAGACCGTCTGCACCACCGGCACCCCGTCCAGCTTCCCTTCGGCCGACACCCGGTAGAGCCACCGCCCCGGCCCGGCCGGCAGCTCGCCGTCGGCCAGCACCTTCCCCGACACCCACCCCGGGGTGTCCGCGACCGCCTTCTTGAAGTCGTCCGCCGAGCTGTGCCCGCCGGCCGCCGCCTTCTTCCACACCCCCACCGTCGCCTGGGCCACGAACTCGCCGCGGTCCACGAGCCGCAACACCAGGTGGGCGTCGGTCTGCCCGGTGACGTGCCAGGCCCGTGAGTGGGTCAGCGCGTACCGCCCCTTCGGGTCGGCGTGCCGCAGGTCGGTCACGGCCGGCAACTTCGCCGCCGCGTCGTCGGCCAACTCCTTCGGGGCGTCGGGCGGGAACTCGCGGCGCACCGTCACCGCCGCCTCGACCCGCGACGCCGGCGTCACCGGCCCCTGCCCGCGGTCGTCCGTCTGCTTCCACGTCAGCCCGGTGACCCGGCCCGTCGCGAGGTCGAACGTCCCGGTCGCGGCGACCTTCATGCCGACCTTCGCCCCGTCCTCGACCCCCTCCGCCGTCCCCTCGACCGCGAACGTCGCCTGCCCGTCCTTCACCCCGGTGAGCTTGCCGACGAGGCCCGCCTTGGTGACCGCGTCGAACAGGCACGCCGCCTGGGTCGCGGCGTC
Organism: Isosphaera sp.; assembly: GCA_013822345.1. Taxonomy (GTDB): domain Bacteria; phylum Planctomycetota; class Planctomycetia; order Gemmatales; family Gemmataceae; genus Gemmata. Next base: position 82,515 of record PNKH01000006.1, on the reverse strand, counting down.
GGAGATCGGCCAGGTGTCACCGACGGCCACCTCCTTGCCGGGGAGCAGGCCGGGGAGGCACTGCGGGTTGAAGTGCTCGGTGACGAGGTCGAGCTCGTCGCGGGTGAGCGGGCCGGCCGGGGCGGAGCAGAGGAGCCCGTCCGGGTTCCGCCGGGCGACCACCAGCCGGCGGTCGGCGGGGAGGGTGCGGTCCGACCGCTCGCCGGCGACCACGGCCGACGCGGCGGCCTCGGCGTACAGCCGGGCGGTGACCGCCGGCAGGCCGTCCGCGACGGCCACGACGCGCTCGTGGAAGGCGTGCCTGGCCTTCGCCTCCAACCGGACCGCGTCCTTCTTCCCGTCGGCGTCGAAGAGGAGTTCGCCCGTCAGGGCGAGTTCGATGGTAAGCTTGGCCCGGTCGCCGGGGGCGGCCTTCTCGGCCAGGTTCACGGGTTGGGCGGCGCAGGGGGCGGCGGCGAGGGCGGCGGCCAGGAGGGCGGCGAGGCGGGTCATCGGGAATCCCCGGGCGGCGGTAAAATCGGCGGGGACTACAACCGAACCGTAAGTACGGGTCAAGGTCGCTTACCGGTGAGCGACGCTTCGCAGAAGCGTCTTGGGGGTCTGATGGCCGCGCGGGCGTTCTCGACGGTGCAGCTGGTGAACGGGTCGACCGGCGACCCGGTCCTGTACCTCGACTACCCGGGGTCCGACAACGCCCTCCTGTTCGACGGCGGGGAGAACGGCGGGCTGACCGCGGCGCAGCTCGGCGACCTGGAGGCGGTGTTCGTCACCCACCACCACGTCGACCACTTCATCGGGCTGGACCGGATCGTCCGCGCGAACATGGACCGGGACAAGGTGCTCCATCTGTTCGGGCCGGTGAACACGATCCGCAAGGTGTACGACCGGATCACCGCCTACGAGTACCCGTACTTCCCGTTCCAGAAGATCGTGGTGCGGGTGACGGAGTTGCTCCCGGGCAAGCGGCGGACCGCGGTGCTCGAGTGCACCAGGCGGTTCCCCGAACCCGTCATCGAGGAGGCCGACTGGGCCGGGCCGGTGTGCTACGAGAACGCCGACCTGCGGGTCGAGGCGGCCCACGCCGACCACACCGTCCCGTGCCTGGCGTTCGCCCTGGCCGAGAAGTCCGGCTACCACCCGGACCCGAAGAAGCTGTCGGCCGGGCTGCTGAAGTCCGGCCGGTGGGTGCCGGAGGCGCTGCGGCTGCTCCGCGACGGGGCCGACCCGCAGACCCGGCTGGACATCGACGGCGGGAGCTTCACCCTGGCGGCGCTGGCGGAGAACTACTTCACCGAGTCGGCCGGGGCGCGGGTGGCGTACGTCACCGACACGTTCTGGTCGGACGCCGCCCGGCCCGGGCTGGTGAAGCTCGCGAAGGGGGCGTGGCGGCTGTACTGCGACAGCTTCTACGCGGCGGCCGAGGCGAAGCGGGCGGCGCAGTACAAGCACCTGATCGCCCCGCAGGCGGGCGAGCTGGCGAGGCTGGCGAAGGTCGAGCAGTTGGTGCTCATCCACTTCGCCACCCGGTACGCCGGGAAGTACCAGCAGTTGATCGACGAGGCGGCCGCCGTGTTCCCCAGGGTCACGGCCGAGGTGTCGTAACCCGTAGGGTGCGGTCGAGCCGGGCGCTTCGCCCGGCGACGACGCACCGCGGGACCGTCCGCGTGGCACGGTGCGTCGTCGGGTCGCGAAGCGCGACCCTCGACGGCACCCTACCGTGAGGCCCACATGCCCGACGACGTGCAACTCCAGGACGACCCGACCCCGGACGCCCCCGACGCCGCGGACGACGGCGACGGCGGGCGGCGGGAGCTGTCGGCGGCGGACGCCCTCGCCCTGATCGCGGCCGGCAAGCCGGTGGTCGGGGCGCGGGTCTGCCGGCTGAAGCTCCGCGGCGAGTTCGCCGGCCCGGTCGTGTTCCGGAACTGCGTCCTGGTCCAGCCGGACATCGGCGGGGCGACGTTCCGCGGCGACCTGGTCTTCGCCGGGTGCCGGATCGACCGCCCGATCTTCTCCAAGCCGGTGGCGGTCGAGGGGAAGTTCGCCCTCAACAACTGCACCGTCGTGAAGGGGCTGATCTCCCGGCTGGCGGTGGCCGGGCCGGCGTTCTTCGGCGGGACCGTGTACCGCGGGAAGTTCAGCCTGGCCGAGTGCCAGTTCGCCGGGAAGGTGAGCCTGTGGGAGGCCCGGTTCGAGTGCTGGGCGGACGTGAAGGGGTGCCGGTTCGCCGGGGAGGCGGACTTCCGGTCGCTGCACGCCGACCAGGGGCTGGTCCTGACCCGGTGCGAGTTCGCCGGCGACTTCCTGTTCCGCGGGTCGACGGTGTGCAAGAAGTTCCAGGCCGACGGGTGCACGTTCGCGAAGATGCTCGACCTGTCGAAGGCGAAGTTCCACGACTTCGCGTACCTGGAGGGGGTGGAGTGCGGGCCGGACATGCGGCTCGCCCTGGCGAACGCGGTCGGGGAGCGGCTCCTGATCCGCCCCGACCAGGTCGAGGGCCGGCTGGCGAGCGAGCGGGCCGGGGAGCACGCCCAGGCGATGCACGAGTACGGGTTCCTGAAGAAGTGCTACCAGGCCCAGCACCGGTACGCGGACGAGGACTGGGCGTTCTACCGGTTCAAGGTGAACCAGCGGCGGGCCTGCCCGGCGAGCTGGGACCGGCCGTGGACGAAGGCCCGGCGGTTCTGCGACTGGGTGTTCCTGGATGTCGGGTGCGGGTACGGGACCAACCCGGCCCGGGCGGTCCGGATGGCGGCCGTGATCGTCCTCGGGTTCGCCCTGCTGTACGCGGTCGGGGTGGAGCAGTTCTACGCCGAGAAGCGGCCGTTCCCGGACGCCGAGCTGACCGACTTCAGCAACCGGGCGATGCTCGGGCTGACGACCAGCGTGAGCGTGTTCACGTCCGGGATGGGCGGGATCCGGGAGGTGGCGAAGGGGTGGATGAACGTCCCGGTCATGGTCGAGAGCGTGCTCGGGACGCTCCTGTTCGGGCTGTTCATCGTCGCCTTCAGCCGCAAGGTCATCCGCTGACCCGGGCGAAGACGAAGCGATCGGAACGCGGATGAAGAGGATCGAAGACGGGATGCAGAGGATCCGACAGAACACAGTTTTTGTCCGATCCTCTTGATCCGGTTTTTGATCCTCTTCATCCGCGTTCCGATCGCTTCCTGCCTTATAATCGCCTCCACCCTCCGGAGGCCCTCCCCATGTTCCGACTGCTGCCCGTCCTCGCGCTGGCCGCGGCCGTCCCGGCCGTCGCCGCCGACCCGACCCCCGCCCCGCAGATCACCTGGAAGAAGACCGTCCTCGACCGGAAGTTCCGGTCCGAGGGCGTGGCGATCGCCGACGTGAACAAGGACGGCAAGATCGACGTGCTGAACGGCGAGTACTGGTACGAGGCCCCGGACTGGACGCCGCACGAGATGCAGCCGCCGATGGACCACAAGGACGGGCTCGGGAACTACAGCCGGGTGTTCGCCTGTTGGGCTGACGACTTCAACGCCGACGGATACCCGGACCTGCTGGTGATCGACTTCCCGGGCAAGCCGTGCTACTGGATGGAGAACCCGAAGGGGAAGGGGGGGCACTGGGCGAAACACCAGGTCTGGCACTCGGCCTGCAACGAGACGCCGCTGTACACGGACCTGCTCGGGACCGGCAAGCGGGTGCTGGTCATGGGCTACCAGCCGGAGGGGAAGAAGCAGGAGGGGAACGAGGGGTTCATGGCGTACTTCACCCCGGACCCGAAGGACCCGACCGCGAAGTGGGTTCTGCACCCGGTCAGCGACCCGGCGAAGCCGGGGGCGCCGGGGACCGGCCGGTTCACCCACGGGCTGGGGGTCGGGGACGTGAGCGGGGACGGGAAGAACGACGTGATCGTCCCGAGCGGGTACTGGGAGCAGCCGGAGAAGGACGACGGGAAGGCCGGGTGGAAGTGGACCGCGGCCCCGCTCGGGGAGGCGTGCGCCGACATGTTCGCGTTCGACGTGGACGGGGACGGGCGGAACGACGTGCTCAGCACCTCGGCCCACAAGTTCGGGGTCTGGGCCCACACCAACCCGCTCGACCCGAAGACGAAGCAGCCGGTGTGGCGGACCATCACCCTGTTCGGGATGCTCACGTCCGAGACGCACGCGGCCCACTTCGTCGACATCGACGGGGACGGGGTGAAGGACCTGGTGACCGGGAAGCGGTGGTGGAGCCACGGGCGGAACGAGCCGGGCAGCGCGTGGAACGCCCCGATCTACTACCTGAAGGCGACGCGGCACCCGGACAAGGTGGTCAGCTTCTTCCCGGTGCTGATCGACGACGACTCCGGGATCGGCACCCAGTTCGTGGTCGACGACATCAACGGCGACAAGCTCCCGGACGTGGTCACCTCGAACAAGAAGGGCGTCCGGGTGATCGTCCAGGTGCGGAAGTAGTCGCCGCGCTCCGTCCGAGCCGGAAGCGTGAGCGACGGACTACCTGAACCCGTCGCTCACGCTTCCGGCTCGGACGGACCCCGCGGGACCATCCCATGCGCTGGCTGCCGGTCGCCGTCCCGGTCGTGGTGGCGGCCCACTTCGCTCACCTGCTGCCGACCACCCTCGGCTTCTCCCGGTTCGCGTTCGGCGACAGCGGATGGGCGCTCACGACCGACGCCCTGCTCGACGGCGGGCGGGCGCCGGTCGCCGACTTCGCGTACTTCTACGGCCTCCTCACCCTGCTGATCGACCGGGCGGTGTTCGCGGCCTTCGGGCGGACGCCGGAGGCGGTGGTCGGGTTGTACGCGGCGTGTGCGCTGGCGGCGGCGGTCGGGATCTCGCGGGTGATGTGGGCAGTGAAGCTGCGCCCGTTGCCGGCGCTGTACCTGGTGGTATGTGCCCCGATCGCGGTCATGCCGCGCGGGTTCCCGAGCCCGGCCCACGCCCTTGAAGCGGCCCTACTCGCCAACGCCCTCGCCGACCACGCCGCCGGGCGGCTCGCGCGGTCGCTGGCGCTGTGCGTCGTCGCCGTCTTCGTCAAACCATCGCTCGGGTACGTCTACGGGCTGATCCTGGTCGTGCGGATCCTGACGGGGGCGGCGCCGCGGTGGCGGCGGTTGGTGCCGGCGGCCGTGACCGGCGCGCTCCTGACCGCGGTGCTCGCCGCCGTGTTCGGGTGGTCGGCGGTGGTCCGCACGCAACTGCCGCTCGACGCGGCGCGGGCCTACGCCGACGCCGGGTTCGGGTTCTTCACCGGCTCCGGCCGGCCGTTCTGGCTCCCCGACGAGCCGACCCTGAGCTACTACCGCGACGGCGTCCCCGGAGTGTGGCTACTGTCGTCGCTCGTGCTTCTGATGTCGGCCGGGTGGGTCGTGCGACGATGGCGCGAACCCGCCCCGGGGTTCGTCCTGACGTGCGCCGCCCTGCACCTCGCGTTCGTCTGCGTGCTGTTCGGCAACCAGTGGTCGTGGATCTACTACCCCTACGTCCTGTTCGTCGGCGCGGCGGTCGGGCTGAACGCCCTGCCGCGGCGGACCGGCGCGGTGCTCGCGGCGGCGCTGACCGTCGCGGCCGTGTTCGGCCAGGCGAACTGGCTGTGGCTCTGGGACGCGGAGGCGGCCGCCGGGATGCGGCGCTCGCCGGAAATGGGGGGGCTGTACGCGACGGCGGACGAGGCCGCGGCGTGGGGTGAGGTGCGCGAACTCGGCCTGGCGCACCGCGTACTCGTGCTCAGCCGGATGGGCTGCGCGCACCTGCTCGCCCCGGAACTCGACGGCCCGCGGTGGTGGTGCCTGACCCGGGCGACCGCCACACCGGCCGAACTCGCCGGGGTGCGGGAGCAGATCGCGGCGGCGGACGTGATCGTCTCCCCGACCTGGCACGACAACGACCTGACCCGGTGGCCGGAACTCGCCGACGCCCTGCGGCCGTTCGCGCCGGCCCGCGACACCCCGCTGTACCGGCTGCACCGCCGGCGGTTGCAGCGGCGACGGGTTCTCCGTAGATCACCCCCGCCGTCCTTGCGGAGGAACAGCGACCGATGCGGCACGTCCTCTCGGCCCTGGTGCAGAACCGCCCCGGGGTGCTGGCCCACATCTCGAACATGCTCGCCTCCCGCGGGTTCAACATCGACAGCCTGGCGGTCGGGGAGACGGAGCACCACGACCTGTCCCGGATGACGTTCGTCGTCCACGGGGACGACGCAGTCCTCGACCAGGTCCGGAAGCAGCTCGACAAGATCGTCACCGTCGTCCGGGTGGACGACATCAGCTCGGAGAACTTCGTCGAGCGGGACCTGATGCTGGTCAAGGTGACGGCGACCGCCGGGCAGCGGCCCGAGATCTTCCAGCTCGCCGAGAGCTTCCGCGGGCGGGTGGTCGACATCCAGCACGAGAACGTGATGATCGAGATCAGCGGGACGGAGGGGAAGGTCGAGGCGTTCATCGAGCTGATGCGGCCGTACGGCATCCTGGAGCTGGCCCGGACCGGGCGGATCGCGCTGGTCCGCGGGGACGCGAAGCCGATCGCCCCGGAGGAGGGGACGTGAGCGCCGCCCCCGATAAGATCGTCCTGCCGACCCGCCGGCTCGACCCGGCGAAGGTGGACCTGCTGCGGTCGTTGAAGCCGGGTGACAAGATCCGGGTGACGCAGACGGTGCGGGTCGGGGCGAAGAAGTGGGAGGCGGCGACGGACGGCGAGTTCCGGGAGATCGCCTACCTGGAGACGGGGGTGACGACGGAGCGGGTGAAGGAGGACGACCTGGTCGTGCCGGTGGTGCGGTTCGTGAAGCCGAACGGCGAGCTGTCGAGCATTTCGATCGACGAGCACACCCGGGTGTCGAAACTCTGAGCCGCCCCCCCCCGGCCCGGCCCCGCGTCAGGGCAAACCCAGGGCAGCCTTCGGGCAGGCGTCGAGCTTCCCCAGCAGAGCGGGCGTGAGGCGCCCGATCCATCTGGCGATCAGAGTGTCGGCGATGGTCGCCAGGTTGATGCAGGAGACCACGGAGTCTTGCCGCAGACCCGAGGCCGCCCCGTCCGGGGTGTTCACCTCGATCAGCAGCGAGGCCGGGTCGGCAGCGTGAGAGAGGTTGCTCGTGACCGCCGCCACGATCAGGTTCGTCAGCCTGGCGTTGTAGGCGTCGGACTGGACGACCACGACCGGGCGGGCCTTCGGGGGTGACCCGTCGGAGTTCGGGAAGAGGGCGATCACCACGTCGCCCCGGGCGTAGCTTATGGGGCGTCCCCGAGGTACTCGCGGTAGTCCGTGTCGTCGAGCTTGCCGAACGCCTCACTCGCGAGGCGGCCGGTCTCTGCCGGCGACCACGGCGAGTCGTCGTACGGCCGGCCCCGGGCGAACTCCTCCTCCGCGACCAGCCGGTACGCCCGGCCGGTCCGCGGGTCGGTCACCGCCACCGGGCCGGCGGCCGCCGCCACCGCCGCCGACTGCTCGGCCGTCAGCTCGATCCCCATGACTCGGCCCTCACTCCCGGGTCCCCCACACCTGCACCCCGAACCCGTTCAGGTCGATGTCCTCGCCCTTCTCCCCGTCCCCCGGGCCGCCCCGGTCCAGCCCGAGCCGCAGGTACGCCCAGAAGCTCGCCCGCTCCCCCTGCATGTCGTACCCGGACGCGTCCACGTCCGACTCGATCAGCCACCGCCACGTCCGCCGCTCCTCCTTCCCCCCGTCGCTCGCCTCCTCCTGCCACCCCTTCAGCACCCGGCTCATGGTCTGCACCGCCGCCTTCCACCCCTTCGGGTCGGTGACGTGCAGCCGCAGCTCGTCCCCGGCCGACTCCGGCGACGCCCCGGGGATCGCCCGCAGCGACTCGAACAGCTTGTGCTCCAGGGCCGAGCACCGCCACGGCGACCACAGGTAGAAGGTCACCCCCGGCGCGTCCATCGTCAGCCCGAACAGGTCGACCCGCATGGCCCCCTCCGCGTCCCCGCCGCCGTATCATGGCCCGTGTGCCAACGGCTCCATTCTACTTCGGCCCGGCCCAACGCCCCACGTCACCCGGATGAACCTCCCCGCCGCCGTCGGATACCCGGTCGTCGCGACCGGCGACCTCCGCGGCCGGGTCCGGATGTCGCGATCGGGGGGATAGGACGGACCGGCGGCGGGCGGGTCGGTTGGGATGGGGCGCGGGGCGGCGTACCCGGCCGGGTCGCCGGCCGCCTGGGCGTCCTCGGCGGGGCCACGAACAGGTCGCTCGGCTGCTCGTGGGTCTCGTTCACGTCGGCGTCCTCGGCGCCGGTGGTCGACCCGTCTTCCCGGTCGGGTCACAACCGATGCACGCCGCCAGGAACGCGGACCCGGTCTGCCGCCCGCTGGGTGAAGAACGGGGCAGGTGCTGCCGTAGGGCCGTCGCCCCGGCCCGGGTGGTCGGCTACCAGGAATCCGTCCGGTAGGTGTTCGTGGTGGTCGTACTGCTCACGGACCCGGGGGAGGCAGCCTTGTCCGGGTCGTTGCGTTCACGCCTTCAACTTCTCGACCCACTTCAGCAGGTCCGCAGTCCTCCACCTCGGCGGCCGGGCAACCGGCGGGGCGGTGGGGTCAGCGGGCGCCGGTCACCTCCCGGTTCGGGATCTTGTCGCCGGCGGACGGACTCGGGGGACGGGGCGCGGTCGAGCGGGTCGAACGTTCCCCGCGGCACGGCCGGGGCCTCCGGGTGTGACGGCAGGACCCATCAAACCGGGCGCCCGGGCGGGCGTCGGGTGTGAGACGGGGGAAACTCAAACCCTCTTTTCACCCCGAGCCGCTCGAGGTACGCGCCGCCGCAGCGGCGGCGCACCCGCCACCCGGGCGTCTCGATCTCGGGGTTCCAGTACCCTACCGTGTTCTTGTACGCCTCGACCAGGTCTCCATCCCAGTCCACCCGTCCTCCTCCCCAGGTCCGCCGGCGAAATCTCCCCGCCGGCCCGGCACAGTCCCTCGACCGCCGCCCGGCCCTTGCCGCCGAGCTTCCTCCGGGTGGCGTACAACTCTGCGTATTTCGGGCGGGGGGCGTCGGCCGGGCGGCGCGACCTCATGCCGGCTCCGCCGGGCGCCCGTCGCCACGCGGACCTGCCCGTCGCCTTTTTCGGCCGACCCGCCGGCAGCGCCCGCCCCGGATGGCCGCCACCGCCGCCGTGCCCTCGTCGGCTGCCGCGACCACCACCTTGGTGGTCAGCCCGCCGCGGCTGCGGCCGGGGGCGGCTGCCCCGCGCGGCCGTCGGGGGGCTTCCCGCCCCGGTCGATTCGTTATGCCGAACCCACGAACTTGCCGTCCGTGACGCGAACGCGGATCAGCGGCACCCTCCGCCTGAAGCGTATTCGTTACCTCCGAAACCGAAAAAAACTTGCCCCCAACCACTATGGATACTAGACTAGGATTCATAATATCCTAACTTTAGTGGTGTGCATGAGATGCCATCCTCCGGCTCCCATCCCAGCTCAAGTAGCGGAAATCAGTCTAGACGATCAGTTAAGATCGCTCGGTTGTGAGAGCCGGTCTCGGATTTGACCTTGGCGACGTTGCTCTGAGCTATACAATCGGCTTCGTGATGTTTTTTGGCAAACCAGGGGTCGGCGTGAAATGAATCGTGGCGAACCTCACCCGCCCACCGCGGCTCGCGGGGTTATGTTCGCGATGTCTTCGGGAGTGGCCACTATTGATTGAGCGAATCGAGCGTGCGATTGACACCCACCGCCTCTCCCGCCGAGTTTATGATGTCAAGCACCCGCCACGCCCGGCCCATTCGTCCGCCCACAGCCGGGATAACCTGTCGCTACCGCGTGAACACCGACGCCGCTCCCGTCCCGCCAGGTATGCCAGGGACCGGTGGCGGGTCGGGGTCGGCTTGGTGACCGTCCGGCGGCGACGGGACCTTGGGCTCACACCCGAGATGTCCCGGGCGGCCCACCCTCTTGACCCGCCCGGCGCGGAGAACCTTGCGACGGTCGAGGGAGACCGCCCGCAGTGGTGAGGCGGTCGCCGATCCTCCGGCCCGTGTGGGAGTCGGGATCCCTTGTAACCGACCAGACGACGGGTGGAACCCAGAGATGAACACGAACCGGAGTGCCCCGCCCGCCCCACCCGACGCCCCACTCCTGCCGGTCGGCGGCGACCCGCCGGCCGAGGTCGGGAACGGGCCGGCCGTGGCGGACGTCCCGGTGCGTGTGATCGAGGCGACCAAAGGGTGGCGGCTGATCGACTTCGGGGAGCTGTGGCGGTGCCGCGAACTGCTCTACTACCTGGCTCTGCGTGACATCAAGGTGCGGTACAAGCAGACCTCGCTCGGCGCCGCCTGGGCGGTGGTCAAGCCGCTGGCCGTGATGCTCGCGTTCAGCATCTTCTTCACCCGGCTGGCCCGGCCCGACACCCCGTACGCCCTGTTCGCGTTCGCCGGCCTGCTCCCCTGGATGCTGTTCGCCGAGGGCGTGAGCGCGGCCAGCGGCAGCGTGCTGGCCAACCAGCACCTGGTCACCAAGGCGAGCTTTCCCCGCCTCCTCCTGCCGCTCAGCGCCAGCACCGTGGCCGTGGTCGACTTCCTCATCGCCTCGGGGGTGCTGGTGCTCCTGTTGGCCTGGTTCGGGGTCTTCCCCGGGTGGCAGATCGTGTTCGCCCCGTTCCTCGTCCTCGGGCTGATCTGCGCGTCCGTCGGGCTGGGGATCCTGCTATCGGCCCTGGTCGTCGTGGTCCGCGACCTCCGCCACGCCGTGCCGTTCGTGGTCCAGCTCGGGCTGTTCCTGACCCCGACCGTGTACATGCCGGCCGACAAGGTGGTCAGCGAGACGGCGGCCACGTGGCTGCCGCTCAACCCGGCCTACGGGCTGATCGCCAACTTCCGCCGGTCCGTCCTCGGGGAGCCGCTCGACCTGTACTCCCTGGCCGTGTCCGGCACGGTGGCGGTACTCCTGCTGGTGGTCGGTTGCCTTTACTTCCGCCGGGTGGAGCGTATCTTTCCCGACATCATTTGAGGCCCGAGGAGTCGCCGACCCGGATGCCAACGATTCAGGTCGAAAACCTGAGCAAGCTCTACCTCCTCGGGGAGCACGGCCGCGGCACGCCCGAGCGCCGGCCGGTGTGGGCGGCCGTCACCGGGGCGGTGACCGGGCCGGCCCGCCGGCTCTTCGGCCGCCTCGCCCCGGGCCGGAACGGCCGCCCGGCCGCCCCGAAGCCGGACAACCACCTCTGGGCCCTCAAAGACGTGTCGTTCGCGATCGAGCCCGGGGAGATGGTCGGGTTCATCGGCCGGAACGGGTCGGGGAAGAGCACCCTGCTGAAGATCCTGACCGGGATCGTCGAGCCGACCGAGGGGCGGGCGACCATCCGCGGGCGGGTCGGGAGCCTGCTGGAGGTGGGGACCGGGTTCCACCCGGAGTTGACCGGGCGGGAGAACGTGTTCCTGAACGGGTCCATCCTCGGGATGGGGCGGAAGGAGATCGCCCGGAAGTTCGACGAGATCGTGGCGTTCTCTGAGGTCGAGGCGTTCATCGACACCCCGGTCAAGCGGTACTCGAGCGGGATGTACGTCCGCCTGGCGTTCGCCGTCGCCGCCCACCTGGACCCGCACATCCTGATCATCGACGAGGTGCTGGCGGTCGGGGACGGGGCGTTCCAGCGGAAGTGCCTGGAGGCGATGGAGCGGATCGCCGGCACCGGGTGCACCGTGCTGTTCGTCAGCCACGCCATGGAGAGCGTCCGGCACCTGTGCCGGCGGGCGATCTACCTGCGGTCCGGCCGGCTGGTCGGGGACGGGCCGACCGCGGAGGTCATCCACAGCTACCTGACCGGGTCGACGGCGGTGACCGACCAGGACCCGGACACCACCCCGGTCGGGGAGTGGTGGGACCGCCAGGGGAACGGCCAGGCCCGGGTCGTCGGCCTGGACATCGCCGACGCCGCCGGCCGGCCCGTCCGCCGGCTCCCGATCGGCAGCACCCTCCGGCTGACCCTCCACGCGGAGTTCTCGAGGCCGGTCGTCGACCCGTGCTTCGGGGTGCTGATCCACAACGACGAGGGGCAGACGATCCTCGACCTGCGGTCGTTCCACGGCGGGCTGGCGAGCGGGCGGGTCGAGGGGCGGGTGTCGGTCGAGGCGACGGTGGACCGGCTCGGGCTTTACCCGGGCCACTACCGGTTCAGCCCGTGGATCTGCACCGGCGACATGACCGAGGTGCTGGACTGGGTGGTCCTGTGCCGGAACCTGGAGATGCTCGGGTTCGCCGGGCCCGACGCCGACCGGCAGATCGACCCGTCCGACGGCGTGTATTGGGCACCGTCCGCCTGGAGGGTGTGCTGAATGGCCGGCCCGGTGCCGAGGGGGACGACCATGCCCGCGGAGTTGCCCCGGTTCGAGACCCAAGGCCCGACCTGGTCCGAGCGCGCCACCGTCGGCGAACTGGGCGCGGTCATCAACCCGGGCGGCGGGGAGGCCGGGAACCGGTTCGCCCACGGGGTCGGGCTGTTCGCCGCCGACACCGCCCTGTGGCACGCCCGGCGGCGGGGGCTGAAGCCCGGCGGGCGGGTGATCGACTTCGGGTGCGGGACCGGCCGGTTCGTCCGGTACTTCGGGGGGAAGGGGTACTCGGTGCTCGGGGTGGATCTCACCCCCGAGATGTTGACGGAGGCCCGGCGGCACGGCCTCCCGCCCGGGTGCGACCTGCAGCCGACCGACGGGGTCCACGTCCCCGCCCCGGACGCCTCGGCCGACCTGGTGTGGGTGTGCGGGGTGCTCAAGTACGGGCTGTACGTCAACCCGGCCGAGGAGTTCGTCCGCCAGCCGGACCCGGCGTACCCGGCGATGGCCCGGGAGTTCGCCCGGGTGCTCAAGCCCGGCGGGCTGGTGGTGAACGTCGAGATGTACGTGAACGTCCCGCCGGACGAGTTCGTCCCGGACTTCGAGCGGGCCGGGTTCCGGACCGCGGACGTTCGGGTGATCCACCGCTGGACCGGCCGGCCGGAGCGGCGGCTCCAGTCCCGGTGGGTCCCGTCCCGGCTGGCCGCGGCGGCCGGGCGGTGGTGCGCCGCCTCCCGGTACCGGTTCGACGACCCGCGGCGGCCCGGCCTGGGGATGCGCGACTACCTGTTCGTCTGGCACAAGGGAGCGCTTTGACCCCCGACCCGCCGCCCGCCGTGGCCCACTCCACCCTGTTCTCCCGCCGCGAGTTCGTCCGGGCGTGGTGCCGGCACTTCCCGGGCCGGCTCCGGCCGCTGGCCGTCCCGGTGCGCGGGTCGGGCCCGCCCCGGACCATCTACGCGGCCCAGTCGGCCCACGCCCGGGGGCTGCGGGCGGTGGAGCTGGCCCCGGCCGGGTTCTACGCCAGCCCGGGGTGGGACGGGCGGCTCGACCCGGCCACCGTCCGCGGCGCCCTCGAGCACCTCACCGGGCTGCGGACCCGCCGGCTGGCCTGGAACGTCCGGTTCGACCACGCCCCCCTGGCCGGGCGGCTGGAGGCCGCCGGGCTCCGCGGGTCGCGGGTCACCACCCACGTCCTCCCGCTCGACCGGGACCACGACCGGCTGTTCGCGAGCTACAGTGCATCCACCCGGAACCACGTCCGGAAGGCCGCCCGGCGGGGGGTGCGGGTCCGGGCGACGGACCGGGCCGAGGACCTCCGGACGTACTACGACCTCCACCTGCAGGCGGTCGACGCCCGCGGCGGGTACAACTTCATGTTCCCCCGGCCGTTCCTCCAGCAACTGATCTCCGAGCCGGGGGCGGCCCGGTTCCTGGTGGCCGAGGCGGACGGGCGACTGGTCGCCGGGAACATCGTGCTGCGGGACGGGGACTCGGTCTTCTACCTGCACGGGACGACCGACCGGAACAGCAGCCAGCTGTACGCCGCGTTCGCCCTGATGGACGAGGCGATCCGGTGGGCCCGGGAGGTCGGGGCGGCGACGTTCAACTTCGGGAACTCGGCCGGGATCGCGTCGCTGGAGCAGTTCAAGGCGTCCTGGGGGGCCGGGGTGGAGTCGAACTGGTCGTTCGGGTGGACCAACCCGTTCTGGGACGCGGCCGTCCGCCTGGGCGGGCGGGTGCGGGCCCGGCTCGAGCGGTACCGCCGCGCCGTGGCCGGGCGGCTCCGCGGCCGGCGGACTGAAACCGAGGGGGTGGCCCGGTGATCAAGCGACGGCTCGCCGCCCTGGCCCGGTACCTGTCGGCCCGGGTGCTCAACCGCGAACTGGTGTTCCTCCCGCCGGGCGGGGCGGGCGGCGGCCCCGCCCCCGGCCCGGCCGTCCTCCCGGTCCGGTACACCACCCCGGCCACCCGGGACGGGTGGGTCAGCTACCGGCTGCGGGCCGACGGCGACCTGGCGTACCGGCTCCACGCCGCGACCTTCTCCGACACGTTCGTGGCGACCCCCGGCCCGCTCCGCCTGTCCCTCCGCGTCGCCGGGGCGAAGGCCGGGGACACCCTGGAGGTGAACCTCCTCGACCTGACCGCCCGGCACAACGGCCGGCCGGTGGAGGCGGAGCGGCACGAGCCGGCGGCGGCCCGCAAGTTCCTCGCCCGGGTCGAGCAGGGGACCGGCCCGCACCCGGCCGCCCGGACGTGCGTGCACTACCTGCCGTTCGAGAACAAGCCGATCGGCCAGGACTACTACTTCGGGGACGACTACGTCGACTACCCGGAGCAGCAGAAGAACTTCGCCCGGCAGGCCCTCGACCTGGTCGGCCGGTACTGCCCGCGGGGCCGGCTGCTGGAGGTCGGGTGCGCGCTGGGGCTGGGGCTGCGGGCGTTCCTCGACGCCGGGTACGACGCGTACGGGGTGGACGTGTCCGAGTTCGCGGTGGCCGAGGCGGCCAAGCGGGTCGGCCCGGACCGGGTCCGCCGGTGCAACGTGGACCAGGAGCCGATCCCGTTCCCGGGGCCGTTCGACGCGGTCTTCCTGTGGGACGTGCTGGAGCACTCGGCCGACCCGGCCGCCTTCCTCCGGAAGCTGACCGGGCACGCCGCCCCGGGGTCGTGGATCTTCATCCACACCTCGAACGCCGAGTCCCTGACCCGCCGGCTCCTCGGGCCGGACTGGGAGGGGTACTACGACTACTCGCACTACGGGATCGACCGGGTGTCCGTGACCACCGTCCCGGCCTGGCTCCGGGACCTCGGGTGGCGGGTCGAGCGGACCGACTGCTACTGGGTCTGGGTGGACGCGGCCGACCCAGCGCTGCGGCAACTGGCCGACGCCTTCACCCGGGTGCCGGAGTTGGCCGCGCTGCTGGCCGAGCGCGACCTGGGGGACATGATCCTGGTGGTCGCGCGGAAGGAGTGAGGAAGCGTGCTGTGTTGAAATCCCCCCGCGTCGCCGCGACGCGGAGTCCTCGGAGCGGAGCGCGGGCGCCGACGGCGCGCTCCGCTCCGAGGACTCGGCGTCGCGGCGACGCGGGGGAACCTGGTCCCCGGGCGAGGGTTTCGACAGAGCGAGGGGGGCGTTCATGCCGGTACTGGTGACGGGGGCGGGCGGGTTCATCGGCAGCCACCTGGTCGAGGCCCTGCTCCGGCGGGGCCACCGGGTGCGGGCCCTGGTCCGCTACAACGGGCGGAACAGCTGGAACCACCTGGACGAGCTCCGGGCGGCCGCCCCGCCCGGGCTGGAGGTCCGGCTCGGGGACGTCACCGACCCGTTCCTGGTCCGCGGGCTGGTCGCCGGGTGCGACGTCGTCTACCACCTCGCGGCCCTGATCGGCATCCCGTACTCGTACCACGCACCGGCGTCGTACGTCGCGACCAACACCAGCGGGACGCTGAACGTCCTGGAGGCGTGCCGGCAGGAGCGGGTCCGGCGGGTGGTCGTCACCTCCACCAGCGAGGTGTACGGGACCGCCCGGTACGCCCCGATCGACGAGGAGCACCCGCTCCAGGGGCAGTCTCCGTACTCGGCCAGCAAGATCGCCGCCGACAAGCTGGCGGAAGCGTACTACTGTAGCTTCGACCTGCCGGTCGTGACCCTCCGCCCGTTCAACACGTTCGGCCCCCGGCAGTCGGCCCGGGCGGTGATCCCGACGGTGCTGTCCCAGGCCCTGTCCGGGGCGAAGGAGATCCGCCTCGGGAACCTCGACCCGAAGCGCGACCTGACGTTCGTCGCCGACACCGCCGCCGCGTTCCTCCTGGCCGGCGAGGCGGCCGGGGTCGAGGGGCAGGTGATCCACTTCGGGCAGGGGGAGGCGGTCACCGTCGGGGAGATCGCCCGCCGCTGCCTGGCGGCCGCCGGGAGCGACGCCCGGATCGTGACCGAGGCCGAGCGGCAGCGGCCGGAGAAGAGCGAGGTCGAGCTGCTGTTGTGCAACCCCGACCGGGCGAAGCGGCTGCTCGGGTGGGCCCCGACGGTCAGCCTGGACGAGGGGCTGCGGCGGACCGCCGAGTACATCCGGGCCAACCTCGGGCAGTACGCCCCGACGGAGTACGTGGTATGACCACCGGGCAGGACAAGACCGGGTCGGCGGCCGCCGGGCTGCGGGCCGTCGTCCTCGCCGGCGGCCGGGGCACCCGGCTGAAGCCGTTCACCGTGAACTTCCCGAAGCCGCTGGTCCCGCTCGGGGACCGGCCGGTGCTCGAGGTCCTCATCGACCGGCTGCTGCGGTACGGGATCTCGGACATCACCCTGACGCTCGGGCACCTGGCCGAGCTGGTGAAGGCGTACTTCACCCACCGGCGGGAGCTGGCCGACCGGATCACCCTGCGGTACGTGCACGAGGAGAAGCCGACCGGGACGGCCGGGTCGCTGTCCCTGGTCGAGGGGCTGGACGACACCTTCCTGGTGATGAACGGGGACCTGCTGACCAACCTGGACTTCGACGCCCTGGTCCGGTTCCACCGGGAGCAGGGGGCGGCCCTGACGATCGCCGCCCACACCCGGCGGGTGAAGATCGACCTCGGGGTGCTGGAGTTCGGGGACGACCTGCGGATCAGCGGGTACGTGGAGAAGCCGGAGAAGAGCTACCACGTGAGCATGGGGATCTACGTGTACGAGCCGCGGGTGCTGGCCCACATCCCGCCGGGCCAGTACCTCGACTTCCCGCAGCTGGTGCTGAAGCTGGTGGCCCAGGGCGAGAAGGTGTCCGCGTACCCGACCGACTGCCTGTGGCTCGACATCGGCCGGCCGGACGACTACGCGAAGGCGCAGGAGCTGTTCGCCGAGAAGCGGGACGAGTTCGACCTGGTCTGAGCGAGGCCCTGTGCCCGATCGGCCGTACCACGTGTCGAGGATCCTGCCATGGGTCTGGTGAAAGGTCTCAAGCGGGCCGTCGGCCGGCTGATCGGGGAGACCAACAAGGCGCGTCTGAGGCGGGCATTGGATTCGGTCGGGGAACGGATCGGTGAGCGCCGCCGGGTGGCCCGGTTGCGGCGGATCGTGGCGTCCGCCCCGGCCCCACATCCCCAACTGTTCGGCGGGGTCGACGACGACTACTGGCTCTGGCTGAACACCGAAGGCGTGCGGCAGGACCCCCGTCTCGCCCAACTGCTGCCGAGCCTGCCGGACGAGACGCTGCAGGTGTCCCTCATCGGGCTCACCGGGGACACCGCCCTCCGGGACGGGTACACCTTCTACCGGTTGGTCAAGCAGTTGTACGCCCGGCACGTCGGGCCGCTGCCGCCGACGGCCTCGGTCATGGACTTCGGGTGCGGGTGGGGCCGGACGATCCGGTTCTTCCTGAAGGACGTGGCGGCAGAGAACCTGTGTGGGGTCGACGCGTACCCGGACGCGTTCGAGGCCGTCCGGCAGACGAACCGGTGGTGCGACCTGCGGATGGTCGACCCGTTCGGCCCGACCCCGTTCCCGGCCGACAAGTTCGACCTGATCTACGCGTACTCCGTCTTCTCGCACCTCCCGGAGAACGTCCACGAGCTGTGGCTGGCCGAGTTGCGGCGGGTCCTGAAGCCGGGCGGCCTCCTGGTCGCGACCACCTGGCAGCGGGAGTTCATCCTCGAGTGCGAGGAGCGGAACCGGGCCCAACACGACATCTTGCGGTACCAGGAGCCGGTCTTCGGCGACAAGGACCGTCACCTGGCCGAGTACGACGCCGGCCAGTTCTGCCACTGGGTCCTCGACCACCACAACCCCCCGGAGCGGCGGTGCTGGGGGGAGACGTGCATCCCCCGGGCCTACGTCGAGAAGAATTGGACCCGGCTCTTCGACTTGTGCGAGTACATCGACGACCGGAACGTCTGCCCGCAGAACGTGATCGTGGTGCGCAAGCCCTCGTGACGTGACCGCAGGCCCGACCAGACCCGGGAGCCCGGCGGCCGCCGGCCGGGGGGAGGAATTCGACCGTGTCCAACTGGCGGATCCCGCTGAGCAACCTGGACTACGGCCCCGAGGAGGAGGCCGCGGTCCTCCGGGTGCTGCGGAGCAAGTGGCTGTCGATGGGGCCGGAGGTCCAGGCGTTCGAGCGGCAGTTCGCCGAGCTCACCGGGGCGCGGCACGCGTTCGCGGTCAGCAACGGCACCGCCGCCATCCACCTGGCGTACCTGGCCCTCGGCCTCGGCCCCGGGGACGAGATCGTCCAGCCGGCGGTCAACTTCGTGGCGTCCGCCAACATGACGGTCGCGGTCGGCGCCGCCCCGGTGCTCGCCGACATCGTCTCGCTCGACGAGCCGACGATCGACCCGGCCGAGGTCGAGCGCCGGCTCACCCCGCGGACGAGGGCGGTGGTGGTGATGCACTACGGCGGCTACCTGTGCCGCATGCCGGAACTGGTCGACCTGTGCCGGGCCCGCGGGGTGGCGCTGATCGAGGACGCCTGCCACGCCGTGGGGGCGCGGTACGCCGACCCGCGGGGGCGGGCGCCGCACGGCCGGGCGGTCGGCGCCCTCGGGGACGTCGCCTGCTTCTCGTTCTTCAGCAACAAGAACCTGGTGACCGGCGAGGGCGGGGTGGTGACGACCGACCGGGACGACCTGGCGGACCGGCTGAGGCGGCTGCGGTCGCACGGGATGACGACCCTGACCTGGGACCGGGACCGCGGGCACGCCAGCAGCTACGACGTGGTGTGTCACGGGTACAACTACCGGTTCGACGAGCTGCGGGCGGCCCTCGGGGCGTGTCAGCTGGCGAAGCTGGGGCGGAACAACCGGCGCCGGGCGGAGCTGGCGGCGGCGTACCGCCGCGGGCTGGCCGGGCTGCCCGGGTGGGTGCTCCCGTTCGACGGGCACGCGGCGGGCAGCGCCCACCACCTGATGGTGGCGGTCGCCCCCGACCCGGACGCCCGGGCCCGGACCGCCGCCGCCCTGAAGGAGGCCGGCATCCAGACCAGCCTGCACTACCCGTGCGTGGCCGACTTCGAGGCGTTCCGGGCCGTCCCGGCGGCCGGGATCGACCGGAGCCGGGCGTTCGCCACTCGGGTCATCACCCTCCCGCTGTTCCCCGGGTTGACCGAGGCGCAGGTCGAGGACGTGTGCCGGGTCGTCCGGGCCCAGGCCGCCCCCGTGTCCGCCGCCTGAGGCGGGCGCCCCCGGATGGGGTGTGGGACGTTCGGGCGCGTCGTCCGGCAGCCCGACCGGGCGGTCCCGAACGACGTGGCCATCCGGCCGGCCGCCGAGTTGGTCGAGGCGGCCGGGACCTCGCCGGCGGCGGTGTCGTGGGTGGGGGTCAGCTCCTGCCCGGCGCGGCCGAGCGCGGCCCGGTCCCGGCGGCCGGGCCGAGCCGTTCACCCTGGACCGGTTCATCCGCCGCCGCCCGGGGCCGTCCCGAGGAGCCAGCGATGAGGGTGACGTTCTGCCGCCGCAACTTCTGGGGTCGGGCCAGCGGGGGTGACGAGCTGCTGTTCAACTACGCCAAGCACCTGCGGGCGGCCGGGTGGGAGCCCTCCGTCCTGGTCGGGCGGCCGGACGAGTACCCGAACCCGTACCGGGAGCTGCTCCGGGCGGCCGGGGTGTCGGTGGCCCAGGTGTCCCGGGCGTCCCCGGTGGTCGGGGCGTACCGGGCGGCCCGGAAGCTGGCCGGGTACGTCCGCCGCACCACCCCGGAGCACGAGCGGACCCGGATCCTGCGGTTCGGGTACGGGCACGCCCTGTGGCGGCGGCCGGCGGTGGTCCACGTCGTGGACCTGTGGCAGAACCTGGACGTGATCCCGGCCGCCCGGGCCCGCGGGGTCCCTGTCCTGTACCAGGACATCCGGGCCCCGCGGGGCGAGATCAAGGGGTCGGACCTGCACAACGCCGACCTGGCCGCCTGGTACGAGCGGCTGGCCGGCCAGCTCCCGGACTGCGCCGCGGTGACCGCCCTGTCCCCGCGGCTGGTGCGGCGGTTCCGCGAGCAGGTCGGGTATCGCGGCCCGACGTTCGTCATCCCCCCCCTGGTCGAGGACCCGGTGGTGGCGTCAGCCCCGCCCGAGCGGCTCGGGGATGGGGTGACGTTCGGGTTCGCGGCCCGGCGGGAGCGGCTGAAGGGGACGCTGGTGCTGGTCGACGCGTTCGGGGAGTTGGTCCGGCGGCGGCCGGGGGCCCTGCTCCGGCTGGCCGGCAGCCCCGGGGACGAGGAGGACGTGTTGGCCCGGCACCCGCTGATCATCGGGGCGGACCCGCCGGTGCGCGTGGTGCCGTTCGGGGAGGGGGCGGGGGCGAAGAGTTCGTTCTTCAAGGGGCTGGACGTGTTCGTGCTGGCGTCGCTGACCGAGGGCACCCCGATGAGCATCATCGAGGCGATGGCCCACGGGCTGCCGGTCGTGGCGACCGACGTGGGCGGGGTGGCGGACGTGGTGTCCGAGGACGTCGGGGTGCTGGTCCCGCCGGGGAACGTGTCCGCCCTGGCCGACGGCCTGGAGCGGCTCGCCGCCGACCCCGGGTTGCGGGCCCGGATGGGCCGGGCGGCCCGGCTGCGGTACGAGCGGCTGTTCTCGCCCGCGGCCGTGCTCCCGGTGCTCCTGGACGTGTACCGGAAACTCGCCGGGGTGCCCGGGGGCGAGCCGGCGGCGGCCGCCCACCCCTGGGCGGGACCGACCACCTGACCCGGCCGGCACCCACGGCCCTGGGATCGTTACGCGAGCGAAGGCGGTGCCGGGGTCATCTTCATTACGCCGTCCGGGCTCAGGGGCTGGATGGCATCCCACGGGACGACATCCTGGCCGGCGGGTGTCACACGTGGCCGACGGCAGGGGGAGACTGGGGGCGGCACTCGTCGTCGGGGTCGGGGACTACCCGACCCGAAGGTCTCGCCCCCGCGCTACCCGTCTGCGGACGCGGCCACCGCCCTCCGCGACCCGGCCCCGGGCCGGGTCCCGCCGGACCAGGTGCTGACCCATGCGGCCGCCACCCGGGACGCGGTCCTCGACCCGCTCAAGGTGGGCACCCGGCGGCCGCCGGCGGGGCCCAGCCGGTGGTCCGGTACCTCGCCGGGCACGTGCGGGCCGCCGCACCGGGCGCAAACCCGTGCGGGTCCGGATCGACACCGGCGGCGGGGTGGCCGACCCGCCGGTGTTCGTCCGCAGCGACGGGTGAGGTCAGAGGGGTAGGGCGGGCCGAGCCGGGCTTTGCGGGCGAGTCCCACCTCTTCTCACCGGTGGTGGGACTCGGTCCGGAGCGGACCCCGGCCCACCCTACGGTACTCGGACCGACGTGCTCGACAGATTCGGGGTCAGCCGAACACGGCGAACAGCAGGCCGGCGGCCACCAGCACCACGGCGGCCAGGATCAGGTAGAAGAACAGGGCGGCCAGGGCGGCCCGGCGGAACGTCGTCGGGAGGGAGAGGGCGGAGAAACTGGCCAGGGCGAGGAACCCGGCCGCCAGCAGGGCGACCAGCCCGACCTGCTCGGCCGTCCGCCGCCGCAGCCCGAACTCGCGGAGGAAGTTGGACTCGACCGCGACCAGCACTGCCAGCACCACCAGGGCGGTCAGGAACAGGACGCTCATCCCCCGGCCGAGGCTCGGCTCCGGGATCGCCGCGGCCGCCGGGGCGGGGTCGTCGTCCTCGTCCGCGTCCCAGTCCCACCCGATCGGCTCGCCCCGCCGCACCGGGCCGAGCGACCGGTTCGCCAGGGCGACCGCCGCCCGGAACAGCGCCGCCCCGACCAGCAGGGCGAGCAGCACCCCGGCGACCCAGATCACCAGGTAGAACAGGATCCCGACGCCCATCCGCCGCCCCCCGGGGACCCGCGCCATGATAGCCCCGGCCGCGGCCGGCGGCGAACCGCCCCGGGTTGATACAACAGCGGCGGGGCGGGACGCGGGCTCGGGCCGGGAGGGCGGATGCTGCGGTCGGTGCCGGGGCGGCTGGCGGTGATGATGTTCCTGCAGTACTTCGGGCTCGGGGCGTGGATCGTCCCGCTCACCCGGTACCTGCCGGCCGGCCCGGAGCTGGGCGGACTGGCGTTCGCCCCGGCCGACGTCGGGCTGGTGTTCATGACCCTGGCGGTCGGCGGGCTGGTCGCCCCGTTCGTGGTCGGGCTCCTGGCCGACCGGTGGTTCGCGGCCGAGAAGGTGGTGGCCGGGGCGCACGCGGTGATGGCCGCGGCCCTGGCCGCCGCCGGGTGGTGGTGCCGGGACCACGCCGGCCCGGCCGCCGACCCGGCCGCGGCCGCCGGCCCCCTGGTCGGGCTGATGCTCGTCTACTCCGTCGGGTGCCAGATCACCCTGACCCTGACCACCGTCATCAGCTTCCGCAACCTGCACGACTCCGAGGGGTCGTTCGGGTACGTCCGGCTGGTCGGGACGTTCGGGTGGGTGGTCGGCGGGCTGGTCGTCGGGTGGGCCCTGGTGCCGCTGTCCGCCGACCCGCTGTTCCTGGCGTCGGCCGCGTCGGTGGTGATGGCCGGGTTCTCGCTGTTCCTCCCGCACACCCCGCCGAAGGGGTACGGCCGGCCGGTCCGGGAGGTGGTCGGGCTGCCGGCGGTGCGGATGCTGGCGGACCGGTCGGTGGTGGTGTTCGCGGCCGTCCTGTTCCTCGGCAACCTGATGAACCAGTTCTACACCCTGTTCGCCGCCCCGTACCTGCAGGACCTGGGGGTGCGGGCGACCGGCGGGGTGCTCGGGGGGAACGGCCCCGAGGTGGTGATGACCCTGGCCCAGTGGTGCGAGATCGGGTGCATGGCCGCCACCCCGTACCTGGTCCGGCGGCTCGGGGTGAAGCGGCTGATGGCCGTCGGGCTGGCCGGGTGGGTCCTGCGGAACGGGCTGCTGTACCTCGGGGACGTGCCGCTGCTGGTGGCCGTCGGCATCCCGATGCACGGGCTGAGCTACGCGTTCTTCGCCATGCTCGGGTCGGTGGTGGTGGACCGGAAGGCCCCGGACCACCTGCGGGCCGGCACCCAGGCCCTGGTGACGTTCGTCGCCAGCGGCCCGGCGGTGCTCGCCGGGAACTACCTCGCCGGGCAGGTGGTGACCGCCCACCGGGTCGGCACGGCGACCGACTGGGGGGCGGTCTGGGTCGTCCCGCTCGTCGGGTACGCCGCCGGGTTCGTCGCGTTCGTGCTGCTGTTCCGCGAGCCGCCCGCCAAAGGTCCGGCGTAGCCGCGACGCGGAGTCCTCGGAGCGGAGCGCGAAGGCTCCCCCCGCGCTCCGCTCCGAGGACTCCGCGTCGCGGCTCAACGGGGGAGGAGACCGATGGCCACCTTCTTCAAGTACAAGACCGTCGCCGACCTGGAGGCCGAGAACGCCCGGCTCGGGATCGACCTGCGCTTCACCGACGACCTGGCCCCGCTCGACCGGCCGATCGCGATCGGCGGGCGGACGGCCGGGAACCGGTGGTGCATCCACCCGATGGAGGGGTGCGATGGCGAGCCGGACGGCACCCCCGGGCCGCTCACCTTCCGCCGGTACGTCCGGTTCGGCGACGGCGGGGCGAAGGTGATCTGGGGGGAGGCGTGCGCCGTCACCGACGGCGGCCGGATGAACCCGCGGCAGATCGTCCTGAACGGGGCGACGAAGCCGGCGTTCGCGAAACTGGTCGCCGACTGCCGGGCCGCCCACCGGGCCGCGAACGGCGACGACGGCGACCTGCTGATCGGGCTACAACTGACGCACTCCGGGCGGTACAGTTACCGCGCCCCGCTGGTCCCGTCGAACGACCCGCTCTTGGTCGGCCGGTACAAGATCACCGCCGACACCCCGCTCGCCTCCGACGACGAGCTGAAGGGCCTGGTCGAGCACTACGTCACCGCGGCGAAGCTGGCCGCCGATGTCGGGTTCGACTTCGTCGACGTGAAGCAGTGCCACAAGTACCTGCTGAGCGAGTTGCTCGGGGCGAAGAACCGGCCGGGGCCGTACGGCGGGAGCTTCGAGAACCGCACCCGGCTGGCCCGCGAGATCTTCCAGGCGATCAAGGCGGCGGTGCCGGGGGTGATCCTGGCGACCCGGATGAACGGGTTCGACGGCATCCCGTTCCACAAGGCGGCGAACGGCGACGGGGAGCCGGACGCGTACACGGCCCCGGTGGTCAACGGCTGGGGGCTGAGCGACGCCGACCCGCTGACCCCGGACCTGGCCGAGCCGATCCGGTGGGTGCGCGAGATGGCGGGCCTCGGGGTGGCGCTGGTGAACATCGCCCTGGGGAACCCGTACGCCCAGCCGCACTTCGGCCGGCCGTTCGAGTACCCGCCGCCGGACGGGTACGAATCGCCGGAGCACCCGCTGATCGGGGTCGACCGGCACTTCAAGATCGCCGGGGCGATCCAGGCGGCGAACCCGGGCCTGGCGGTCGTCGGGACCGGGTACAGCTACCTGCAGGAGTTCCTGCCGCAGGCGGGGGCGGCGAACGTCCGCGACGGGCGGATCGCGCTGGTCGGGGTGGGGCGGGCGTCGCTGGCCCAGCCGGACTGGGTGCGGCAGCTGCGGGAGCACGGTCGGCTCGACCGGAAGCGGGTGTGCCGGACGTTCAGCTACTGCACGGCGCTGATGCGGGCGAAGGACCACCCGCTCGGGCAGTTCGAGACCGGGTGCCCGCCGTTCGACAAGGAGGCGTACGGCGGGGTGTGGAAGGAGGTCCAGCAGCTGGGGAAGAAGAGCTGACCGGCGGCGCCCCCGGCCGACACCCGCTCCCTGACGGTCGCGGTTCGCCGTGCCGGGCGAACCGCGACCATCAGGGAGCGGGTGTCGTGTTGCCAAGCCGACCCCGACCCCCGCGGAGTATACTTGCCTCCCATCACGGACAACCACGGGCACGACGCCGGCCACCTACTGCGGGGGAACGCGGTGTACAACTACCACCTCGACCTGGTGCGGGTGACGGAGGCGGGGGCGATCTCGGCGGCGGAGTGGGTCGGCCGCGGGGACAAGGAGCGGGCCGACCGGGCGGCGACGGAGGCGATGCGGGACCGGCTCGGGCGGATCGGGTTCGCCGCCGAGATCGCGATCGGGGAGGGGAAGAAGGACGGGTCGTTCGGGCTGTACAAGGGGGAGCGGGTCGGGTCCGGGGCCGGGCCGGTCGGGTACAGCATCGCGGTCGACCCGATCGAGGGGACGACGCCGACGGCCAAGGGCGGGTACGAGGCGATGTCGGTGATCGCCCTGGCCGGGGCCGGGCAGTTCTTCGAGACCGAGTGCTACTACATGAGCAAGCTGGCGGTCGGGCCGGCGGTCACCCGGTACGTCGGGAAGACCGGCCGCCGGCTGTCGGTCACCGCCCCGGTCGGGGAGACCCTGCGGACGGTGTCGGAGGCCCTCGGCCGGCCGGTCAGCCGGCTGACCGCGTGCCTGCTGGACCGGCCGCGGCACGCCGGGCTGGTGGCCGACCTGCGGGCGACCGGGTGCCGGATCAAGCTGATCACCGACTGCGACGTGTCGGCCGGGGTGGCGGTGTGCCGGCCGGCGAGCGGGATCGACGTGTACTTCGGGATCGGGGGAGCCCCGGAGGGGGTGATCACGGCGGCGGCGGTGAAGTGCATGGGCGGGTTCCTGCAGTGCCAGCTGTACGACAAGGTGGGGGACGGGGTGGAGCTGGCGGACGACCGGCTGCTGGGGGTGGACGACCTGGCGGCCGGGGACGTGATGTTCAGCGCGACCGGGATCACCCCCGGGTCGCTGTTGCGCGGGGTGGAGTTCGGGGACAAGATCGTGACCCGGTCGGTGGCGATGCGGTCGAGCAGCGGTACGGTCCGGTGGATCACCACCGAGCACGGGAACTGACGCCGGTGCCGTCGAACTCCTACACCCGGTGGCGGACGGAGTGCCGGGCGAACCTGGACCGGGTGGAGGCGGCGCACGCCGCGGTCCACGGGACCGGCCGGGGGCGGCGGGAGGCGACGCGGCAGATCAACCACGGGTACACGGTCCTGCTGGCGGCCGAATTCCAGGGCTACTGCCGGGACCTGCACGCGGAGGCGGCGGAAGTCTTCGCCGCGGACCTACCCGTCGCGCAGCGGGACATCGTGGCGGCGGCCCTCGTTCTCAACCGGCAACTCGGACGCGGGAACGCGAACCCTTCGACCCTCGGCTCGGACTTCGGCCGGCTCGGGTTGAAGTGGTGGTCCGAGGTCGATCGGGTCGAGACCGAGGGCCCCGCGCTGAGGCGCAGCCTGGACGACCTGAACGCTTGGCGGAACGCGATCGCGCACAGCGACTTCGACCCGGACGACCTGGGTGGTACAATCCGGTTGATGCTCGCGCGGGTTCGCGGGTGGCGGCGGACGTGTGACCGGCTCGCCCGGGCATTCGATGTGGTCCTGGCAGACCATCTCGAGCGCCTGACCGGCCGGCGGCCCTGGTAGCGGGAGGGGGGCGTGGCGAAGCGGAAGAAGCCCGAGCCGGCGAAGTTCAAGGTGGGGGACTGGGTCACCTACCCATTCCACCCCACGCCGGGTCACGCGAAGGTGATCGAGGTCATTGGCCCGATCGGGGTCGGCGGGGAAATGCTCTACCGCCTCCGCGAGGTGTACGACTGGGGCGAGGTCCACGAGTTCCATCGACGCGAGTCCCGCCTCCAGCCGTCCGACCCGCCGGAACACCAACCCGTCCCTCGGCCGCCGGAGGAGTGGGAGCACTGGACCGGCTGACCCCGCCCCACCACCCGAGCGAGACGCCCATGCGCCCGAACCGTGTCAAGCAGCTCCTCCGCGCCGGCAAGCCGGCGGTCGGCACCTGGCTGTCCCTCGGCAGCATCACCGCCGCCCGGTTCCTCGCCCGCATGGGCTTCGACTGGCTCACCGTCGACGTGGAACACTCCCTCGTCAACGTCGAGACCACCACCCACATCATGGGGGCGGTCGCCGACGCCGGGTGCGTCCCGCTCGCCCGCGTCCCCGGCAACCGCCACGACCACATCAAGCGCGTCCTCGACAACGGCGGGTACGGCGTCGTCGTCCCGATGGTCTGCACCCGCAAGGAGTCGGAGGACGCTGTCGCCGCCTGCCTGTACCCGCCGCGCGGCAACCGGAGCGTCGGCGGGAGCGTCCACGCCCTGAACTTCAACGCCACCCCGGCCGACTACTACGCCAAGGTCGACGACGAGGTCCTCTGCGTCCTCCAGTGCGAGCACATCGACGCCGTCCGGAACTTCGACGAGGTGTACTCCGTCCCCGGGGCGGACGCGGTGTTCGTCGGCCCGAACGACCTGATGGCGACGATGCGCGACCCGTCCGGGAAGCCGCCGGCGAAGGACGTGTTCGACCAGGCCCTGGCCGACATCCTGGCCGGGTGCAAGCGGATCGGGGTGCCGGCCGGGATCCACACGTTCAGCGTCGAGGAGGCGAAGCGGCGGATCGCCGACGGGTGGCAGTTCGTCGCCGTCGGGAGCGAGCTGCGGTTCATGACCGACGGGGCGAAGGGGGTGGTCGACGCCCTCGGCCGGTCCGCCGCCGACGTGGCGAAGTACTGACCGGCGGGTTGTGTGCCGGGCGAACCGCGACCGTCAGGGAGCGGGTGCCGATGGAGTGCGGCACCCGCTCCCTGACGGTCGCGGTTCGCCCGGACCCTGCTTGACTCCCCCGCCGCCGGGGGTAACCTCTCCACAACCTTCGGGCGTCCAGCTCGCTGCCCTGCAGCAGGGTGATGTTGCGTCACCCGAGAGCACTCCGCTCCAAGCATCCCGGGGAGGGCTGTTCCAGCACCGCGGTCGCGGCAATTGGCCCAGCGCTTTGGGCCGACTGGGACAACCTCGCCCGCCGCGGTCCTGCCCAAAGCGCTGGGCCAATTGCCGCGGCGGTGCCGCGAGCCCTCCGCGTGCCAGGTCGAGAAGTGGACATTCCGAAGTGGCCGGGCCGCGGGGTGACCCGCGGCCCGGTTCGTTTGTCCCCTTGCCCCGCGCGCCGGGCCGCGGGTAGCATGGCAGGGTTGTGCGGCCTGATCGCCTGACCCGCGGCCGGCGCGGATTTCCCCAATCCGCCCCGGCCCGTCCGCCGTCGTGCAGGTAGGACGCTATGGCGAAGCCCGGCGCGACCCCGACCGAGCGGCCGCCCCCGACCCCCGAACCCGGCGCCCTGGACCGCCGTTGCCCCGCGGACGACGCCCTGGTCGCCCTGTTCAACCAGGTCCGGGACGAGCTGGTCAGCACCCTGCTGTACCTCCTCGGCAACCCGGACGACGCCCAGGACGCGGCCCAGGAGGCGTTCCTGAAGTGCTGGCGGGCCCGGGCCACCATCGGCGAGGTGCAGAACCTGCGGGCCTGGATCTTCCGGGTCGGGCTGAACGCCGCCAAGGACTTCCAGCGGAGCGCGTGGCACCGGAAGGCCCGGCCGCTCCCGGAGGACGACGTGATGGTGCCGTGCCGGGACGACGCGGCGGGGCGGGCGGTCGAGGACCAGGAAGTCCTCGACCGGCTCCGGGTCGCGATCGGCGGCCTCCGCCAGGAGGAGAAGGAGGTGTTCCTCCTCCGCCAGAATGGCGAGCTGACGTACGAGCAGATCGCCGAGATCCGCAGCGCCCCGGTCGGGACCGTGAAGACCCAGATGCGGACCGCCCTGATCAAGCTCCGGAAGGTGCTGAACCCGGGCGGGGGTGACGAGTCGTAGGGCACGCACCGCGTGCCGCCGTGCGAACCCCGGCCGCCGGGGAGAGAAGTGCCATGCCGTCGTGCGACGCCTGCCGGCCCCTGATCCCCGACCACCTCTACGGGCTGCTCGACGCCCCCGAAGAGGCCGCCGTCGCCGCGCACCTCGCCGGTTGCCCGGCGTGCGCCGCCGCCCGGGACGAGGCCGCCCGCGTCCAGGGGCTGATCGCCGCCGCCGCCCGCGGCACCTTCCCGGCCGTCCGGTTCGAGGCCCCGGCCGCCCGGCCCAAGACCGCCCCCGCCCCCGCCGCCCCGGCCCGCCGGGCGGCCGTCGTCCCGTTCCCGGCGCCCGGCGACCGGGCCGCCGAGCCCGCCCGCCGCCCCGCGCCGGGCGGCCGGTCGGCCGCCGTCGCCCGGTGGCTCCCGTGGGCCGTCGCCGCCGCCGTCCTCGTCGCCGTCCCCGGCACCGTCCTCCCGGTCCGCGACCTGCTGAGCCGGGCCGAGGCCGCGCGGGCCGCCGCCGCCGACACCGCCGCCCGGTCGGACCAGGCCCGCCTCGCCCTCGACTCCGCCACCGCCGAGGCCGGTCGCCCGCTGGCCGACGCCCAGTTCAAGCTCCTCGCCGCCCAGCAGCAGCACGACGGGGTCCTCGCCCGGTGGGTGGACGAGGAGAAGGCCGCCCTCCAGGCCCTCGAGGCCCGGCGGGTGACCTGGGAGGTGCGGAAGCCGGCCGCCGTCCAGCCCGGGGCCCCGAACGAGTTCCTGCTGGTCGTCCGCGACCCCGGGGCGGCCCCGCCCGGCCGGCTGCTGGCCGAGGTCCGGGACCAGACCGACGCCGTCGTCCACTCCCAGCCGATCGACCCGGGCCGGGCCCGGGAGCACACCGTCCGCCTGCCGGCGGCCGCGTGGGGCAAGCTCACCCCGGAGTCGGAGCTGTACCTGGTCGTCACCCGGGAGGACCGGGTGACCGGGGAGAAGTTCGACCTGCCGGACCGGGTCCGGCTCCTCGGCCCGGTGTACGCCACCGCCCTGACCACCGACAAGGCGGCCTACCGGCCCGGCGAGACGGTGTACTTCCGGTCCCTCACCCTGGACCGGGTCACCCTCACCCCGCCGGCCCGGGAGCAGGTGCTCCAGTTCGAGCTCCGCGGCCCCGGCGGGCACCCGGTCCGGGCGGTCCCGGCCGTCGCCGGGTCGACCGACCTGGTGCGGGTCGGCGGCGGGGGGGTCGAGCCGGTCCCCGGGCCGGGCGGGGGCCCGGTCCGCGGGGTCGGGTGCGGGGCGTTCGCCCTGCCGCCCGACGCCCCCGACGGGGACTACACCCTCGTCCTCCGGGAGCAGCCGCGGCCCGGGGCCCAGCCGGCCGTCCCGGTCCCGGTCACCCGGACGGTGAAGGTCCGGTCCGGGGCGGCCGAGGCGTTCCGCAAGGAGTTGGTGTACGGGGCCGCGTCGTACGCCCCCGGGGACACGGTCGAGGCCCGGGCCCGGCTCCGGCTCGGGGACGACCCGGTCGCCGGGGCCGAGGTGGCGGCGGTGGCCGTGGCCGACGGCCGGGTCCTCGCCGTGTCCCCGGTCGGCGATCCGGTCACCGGGGCGGACGGGAAGGCGGTGTTCCGGTTCACCCTGCCGGCCGACCTGGACAAGGCGGACGTCCGGGTGATGGCCACGTTCCGGGCGGCGAGCGGCAAGCGGGTGGTCGAGGAGGCGGTGGCGGCCCCGGTCCCGGTCGTCGGCCGGAGCGTCGTGGTCGAGTTCTTCCCCGAGGGCGGGGACCTGGTGGCCGGGGTGCCGTGCCGGGTGTACGTCCGGGCCACCACCCCGGCCGGGCACCCGGTCGACGTCCGCGGGGTGGTGACCGACGGGCGGCGGGAGTTGGCCCGGGTCGAGTCCCCGACCGACCCGGCGGCGCCCGGGGCGAACCGGGGGATCGCGGCCTTCACCTTCACCCCGGAACTCGGCGCCCCGGCGTGGCTGAAGCTGGCGTCCGCCGACGGCCGGTTCCCGTCCGCCCCGGCGGCCGCCGCCGGGGCCGCGGCCGCCGCCGTTCGGACCGGGTATCCGCTCCCGGAGGTGAAGATCGACGGGGTGGTGATCACCGTGCCGGACCCGGTCACCGCCCCGGGGCAGCCGGTCCGGGTCCACCTCCGGTCGGTCGGGCAGGACCGCAACCTGGTCGTCGGGGCGTACACCCGCGGCCGGCTGTCCGACACCCGGCGGGTGGCGGCCGCGGCCGGGCAGCTGACCGAGGTCCGGCTGATGGCCGGGACCGACCCGCGCGGCGGGGTCGTCCGGGTGACCGTGTTCGAGGAGCCGGAGGAGGGTGCGGGGAAGCCGGCGGCGGACCTGAAGCCGGTCGCCGAGCGGCTGGTGTTCCGGAAGCCGGGCGAGACGCTGAACCTGAGCTACACCGCGACCGGGGCGAAGTCCGGGGCGGGGTTCGCCCCGGGGGCGGCCGTCGAGCTCGGCATCGCCGCGGCCGACGAGAAGGGGAGCCCGACCCCGGCGGTGGTGTACGCCGGGGTGGTGAACACGGCGGACGCCCCCGGGGGCACCGACCGGCTGCCGACCACCCACTTCCTGCTGGCCGGGGAGGTGAGCACCCCGGACGCGCTGGAGCACGCCGACTTCCTCCTGACCGACCACCCGAAGGCGGCGGAGGCGCTCGACCTGGTGCTGGCCACCCAGGGGTGGCGGCGGTTCGCGGAGCAGACCCCGGAGGGGTTCGCCCGGAACCCGGTGGTCGCCACGCCGGAGCGGGCGAACCTCGCGCTGGAGAACGGCCAGCGGCTGGCGTGGGCGGAGCCGGGGTGGGCGCGGGAGCAGGAGCGGCTGCGGGGCGAGCACCTGCCGAAGTACCTCGCGGCGGCGGCGGCGTACCAGGCGGCGAAGGCCGAGGCCGACCTCGCCAAGGCGGCCGGCCCCGGGGACGTGTCCGCCCCGCGGGCGGCGGCGGACCGGGCGGCCGCGGCCGCGGCCGCGGCGGCGGTCGAGGCCGCCGCGGCGGCGGAGCCGGTGGCCCGGTTCCGGGCGTCCGGGTGGTACGCGGTCGGCGGGCTGGCCGGGCTCGCCGGGCTGCTCGCCGGGCTGGCCGTGGCCCGGCCGGTCGCCCGGTTCCCGCTCGGGGCCGGCACCGTCGGGGCGGCCGGGCTCGCCGCCTTCCTGGTCGCCGCCCTGGGGACGGCCGACCGGCTCCAGGCCGCCCGCCCGGACGGCGACACGGCCCGGGTGGCGGCGCCGGAGGCGGCCCCGGCCGCCGGGGCCGCGGTCGCCCCCGAGCCGCGGATCGGCCGCGCCGCGCCGGTCGTCCCGCCGCCGGCGGGCGCGGTCGAAATGGCCCTCGCCACCGGCAAGGGGCGGGACAACAACTTCGGCGGCCCGCCGGACATCGTCCCGGGCCGGGGCGAGAAGAAGGAGGTCCGGCCGCCGCCGTGGCCCCCGGGCGCACCCGGGCTCGGGAAAAAGGGTGGTGACGCCGGGTTCGGGGGGAAGTTCCCCGGCGGGTACGGGTGGGAGCCGCACCGCCGGTCGGAGATCCCGACCGACCTGCTGGCCCGGCCCGAGACGGACCGGGCGGCGGGCGACCGGAAGGGGCCGGAAGCCCTCCTGGCCCGGGGCGACGCCCGGGCGGAGTCCAAGGCCGTCGAGCTGCTGCGGGCGATGGACCAGGCGAAGAGCTACGCGGCCGACAAGGCGAACGTGGTCCGCAGCCAGATGGCGACCGCGCTGGCGCGGGGCGGGGTGGCCGCCGCGGCGCCGCCCCCGGCCCCGTTCGACCGCCCGTCGCCCGAGGCGGCGGCCTTCTTCCGCGTCCAGAACGCCGTCCCCGAGGTGCCGCCGCTGGTCGTCCGCGAGTACGCCGCCCCGCGGCCCGGGGCCGACGGCCGGGCGGCCGACCCCGGCGACACCGTCCTGTGGCAGCCGGTGGTCGTCCTCCCGGCCGACGGCAAGGCGACGCTCCGGTTCCACCTCGGCAACGCCCCCGGCGGGTACCAGGTGATCGTCGCCGGGCACACCCTCGACGGCCGGGTCGGGGCGGTCCGCGGGGTGATCCCGGTTGTGTCGCCGGCGCCGTGACCCCGGCCTTCTCCCCGCCCGAACCCGCGGCCCGCCCGGCGAGTCGACCCGCCCGGCGGGCCGACTCATTGACGGGACCACCCTCACCCGTCGCCGCGGGGTCGCCGTGCCGCACCGTGTCCGGTCGCTCGCCCTGTCCGCCGCCCTGCTCCTCCCTTCCGCCGGGTCCGCCCAGGACTACCCGCCGTACCCCAGCCCGTTCGGCGGCGGGACCGTGCTGACCGGGCCGCGGGCCGAGGTCGGGGCGTTCGCAGGCCCGGCCTACGGCCCGGGGTTCTACCACTCCGGGTGGCCGTACGGGCCGCGGGTGGCCGCCCCGTGGGGGTACTACGGGCTGGCCGGCGGGCCGTACGTCGGGTATCCGCTCGGGTACCCGTTCCTGTTCGGGTTCGGCGGTCGGGTCGGGCAGTTCTGGTCGAACGGGCTGAGCCTGTACGGCCCGCCGGTGCCGACGTACGGCCCGGTCCCCGGGGTGTTCGGGAACTCCGACCTGGTCCGGCGGTACTACGACTTCCCGGCCCCGGGCCTGCCGTTCGGGTGGGTCGGGATCTACGCCGCGTCCCCGCGGCCGCGGCCGCTGACCGTGAACGTCTGGCCGACCCCGGAGGGGGTGGGCCGGCCGCCGTTCCCGGCGGCCGCGGCGCCGGCGGCCCCGGGCGGGTGCCTGGTGCTGTCGGTGCGGGTGCCGCAGCCGGCCGCGGAGGTGTTCGTGGACGGGGTGCGGACGGCCCAGACCGGGACGGACCGGGTGTTCGAGTCGCCGGTGCTGGAGGCGGGGAAGGAGTTCCGGTACGAGGTGACGGCCCGGTGGGTGGAGGGCGGGGCGGTGCGGGAGGCGCGGCGGTGGGCGACCGGCACCCCCGGGGAGGTGGTGCGGGTCGACTTCACCGCGCCGGAGGTGGCGGCGGGGAAGTGACCCCCGGTTAGCGACGCGTCGCAGACGCGTCCGCGATGCGGCGCGGAACGCGTCGGCGACGCGTCGCTAACCGGGGGGTCACGCCACGATGCCCTTCACCACCTCGCCGTGCACGTCGGTCAGCCGCATGTCGCGGCCGCCGAACCGGAACGTCAGCCTGGTGTGGTCGAACCCGAGCAGGTGGAGCACCGTCGCGTGCAGGTCGTGCACCTCGACCTTGTCCTTGATCGCGTGGTACCCGAACTCGTCCGTCTCGCCGTAGGCGGTGCCGCCCTTCACCCCGCCGCCGGCGAACCAGACGGTGAACCCGAACGGGTTGTGGTCGCGGCCGTCCGACCCCTGGGCCACCGGGGTGCGGCCGAACTCCCCGCCCCAGAACACCAGCGTGCGGTCGAGCAGGCCGCGCTGCTTCAGGTCCTGGAGCAGCCCGGCGATCGGCTTGTCGACCGCCCGGGCGTTGTCGTCGTGCCCCTTCCTCAGGTTCTGGTGCTGGTCCCACCGGTCGTGCCCGAGGTTCTGGCAGAGCAGTTCGACGAACCGCACCCCGCGCTCGACCAGCCGCCGGGCGATCAGGCACTGCCGGCCGTACACCTCGGTCTTCGGGTCGTCCAGGCCGTACATCACCCGGGTCCGCTCGCTCTCCTTCGACAGGTCGGCCAGGTCCGGGACGGCCGCCTGCATCCGGAACGACAGCTCGTAGTTGGCGATCGCGGCCTCCAGGGCGTCGTTGGCCCCGAGCCGCTCGCGGGCCTGGGCGTCGAGGGCGCGGAGCAGGTCGCGCTTGGCGGCCCGGGTCTTCGCCGTTTCCCCGCCGGGCGGGGTCAGGTCGGCGACCGGGCGGGGGCCGTTCTTGAACACCGACCCCTGGTACGCGGCCGGGAGGAACCCGTTGCCGAAGCAGTCGACCCCGCCGGGCGGGACCATGCCGGTGCCGAGGACGACGAACCCCGGCAGGTCGCGGCACTCGCTGCCGAGGCCGTAGGTGGCCCACGACCCCATGCTCGGCCGGCCCTGTGCGCCGTGCCCGCTGTGGAAGAAGTAGTTGGCGTTGGTGTGCTCGGAGAAGTTGCTCACCACCGACCGGACGACGGCCAGGTCGTCGGCGCACGCCCCGACGTGCGGGAACAGGTCGCTGACCGGCAGCCCGCTCCGGCCGTACTGCTTGAACTTCCACGGGCTGGCGAGGGTGGTGCCGACGTTGTTGAACTGGGTCGGCTCGACCTTCGCCGGGAACGGCTTGCCGTGCCACTTCTCGAGGGCGGGCTTCGGGTCGAACGTGTCGACCTGGCTCGGCCCGCCGTCCATGTAGAGGAAGATGACCGACGTGGCGGTGGGCGGGAAGTGCGGCTTCTTCGGGGCGAACGGGTCGGCCGGCGGGGCGTGGGCGACCGCCCGGCCGTCGTCGGCGAGCAGGGCGGCGAGGGCGGCCGCCCCGAACCCGTTGGCCGAGCGGGCGAGCATCTCGCGGCGGGAAAGCGGGCGGAACATGGGGGCGGCTCGGGGGCGGGGTGGGTATTGGACGGTCCGTCCGAGCCGGAAGCGTGAGCGACGGTCCGGCGGGGGCCGTCGCTCACGCTTCCGGCTCGGACGGCCGGGTCACGGGCCCTACCAGTCGTTGCCGAGGATGTCGCCGGCGGCCGGGGTGACCGCCCGGTTCAGCGTCTCCCGGCTGAGCCGGGTCAGGTCGAGCTGCCGGGTGGTGGCGTCGAACAGCGCCACGTTGACCCGCGGGTTCCCGTTCAGGTACAGCGCCTGGGGGTCGAGCTTCCCCGGGGTGAACGGGATGTCGTCCGGCTTCGTCCAGACCACCGGCGCCCCGCCCTCCACGATCATGATCGTGTTCGACGTCCCGTCCTGGATCGTGTGCAGCATGGTGAACGGGCTGCCGGGGGTGAGCGGGGTGTTCCCCCCGACGAACGTCTTGTAGTACGTCTTCCCCGGCTCGGCCGGGGCGGTCGGGCAGACGTACAGCTTGGGCATTTGCGGGATCAGCTTGGCGTTGTGCGGGCTGTCCCACGGCTCGTTCAGCTTGAACTGCCGGTACAGGTTCTCCTGCTCGACGAACGGCAGGATGTGGACCCGCCAGCTCAGGCCGGGCCCCTCCGTCCGCACGGGCACCGGCTTGGGCAGGACGGCGTAGCCGGCGATCGGCAGCCGCATGTACGTGTCGTGGTAGTTGTGGACCCCCAGGGCCATCTGCTTCAGGTTGTTGCTCCCCTGCACCCGGCCGGCCGCCTCCCGCACCTTCTGCACCGCCGGCAGCAGCAGCCCGACCCCGACCGCCGCCGTCCCGACCACCGCCCCGCCGGCGCCGGTCTGCTCGAACGTCGCCACCAGCTCGTTCCCCTCGGCCTTCACCGGCGGGTCGGCCAGGTAGTCGTCCAGGATGTTCAGCGCCCCGGTCCCCATCAGCCCCATCACCGCCTCCGGCAGGTCCCGGATCGGCCGCGGCCTCGGGGCCCCCGGCCGCCCGTCGATCATCGCCCGCACCTGCGCCCGCGGCCCGTCCAGCTTCTTCCGCAGCACCGCCGCGATCCCGCGGACGGCCGCCGTCGCCTCGGCCGCCTCCCCCGCCGTCTTGTACCCGGCCCGGATGTCCAGCTTCGTCGCCTCGTCGCCGAACGCCACCCCGACCGCCACCGACTCGGCCTTCAACAGCGCCTTGATCTCCTTCTCCAGGGACTGGATGTCCGGGTCCGCCCCGGGGCCGAACTTCGGCTCCGGGATGTTGAGCGCCTTCACGTTCAGCCCGCCGACGAGGTGCCGGCCGCCGGCCGCGGCGGCCTTCAGGGCCGGGGTCAGGGGCCCGTCGGCCCCGCCGTCCCGCGACCCCCGGGCGAACCGCTGCACCCCGCCGGCCGGCCCGAGGACCAGGACCGTGTCGGACGGGAAGTACAGCCCGAGGTCGGCGGCCCGGTCCACCCACACCTTCTTGCCGTCGACCGCGGTCGGCTCGTCCACCCCGGGCAGGTAGGTCCTCCGGACCGCGTCGGCGCTGTACGGGGCGTCGAACGCCAGGACGGCGACCGCGTCCCCGATGTCGGGGGCGTCGAACGGGAGGTCGAACCCCGGGGGGAGGAGCCCGCCGCCGGGCGGGCCGGCGGGCGGCCGCCGCTCCCCGCCGAAGAAGACGACGGTGAGCCGGTCGAGGGTGGACGGGGCCGGGACGAACCCGGCGTCGAGGGACTTGAGGGCGTCCGGCCCGGCCCGGTCGACGGCCTTGCGGAACTCGGCCAGGTGCGGCGACTTCCAGATGTCCCGGGCTCGGACGTGGACGAACCCGGCGGCGTCGGCCGGGACCAGGGCCAGCTCCTTCGCCTCGCCCAGCCGCGGGCCGCCGGGGATGCCGGCCTTGCCGCGGTCCAGGAGGTACATGGTGCCGGCCCCGGCCGCCCCGCCGAGGGCCAGGCCGGCGATCAGCCAGACCACCGCCCGCCCGCCGCGCCGCCGGTGTGCCGTGAGCCGCATGGGAGAGTCTCCGGGATGGCAAGAACCCCCGGGGGCCGCCCGGGTGTTCGCGTCAGTGTACCCGGCGGCCGGGCCGCGGTCACCAGTCGTTGCCGAGGACCTCGCCCCCGGCCGGGGTCAGCGCCCCGCGGAGCGTCTTCTCGCTCGTCTTCTTCAGGTCGATCGTCCGGGCGGTGGCGTCGGCCAGGGCGACCAGGAGGATGTCGTTCCCCGGGATCCCGAACCTCGGGAGCGGCTTCTTCGGGTCGTACGGGATGTCCCCCGGCTTCGCCCACGGCACCGCCTCCCCGTGCTCGACCAGGAGGATCGTGTTCGAGGTCCCGTCCGGGATGGTGCGGAGGTTGGTGAAGGTGATCGGGTTCCCCGGCTCGAACGCGGTCCCGGGGCCGGCGACCCCCTGGTAGTGGGTCATCCCCGGGGCGCCCGGGCCGCCGGCCGGGGGCGGGGCGTTCGGGGACAGGAACGTCGGGATCACCGTCCGCGACGCCTTGATGTTGGCCGGGCTGTCCCACGGCTCGTCCAGCTTGAACATCTTGTACACGTTCTCCTGCCCGATGTACGGGAGGATCAGCACCCGCCAGGAGAGGAGCGGCTTCCCGGTCTTGTCCAGCACGTCTACCGGGAATTGCATGCGGATATCGTGGTAGTCGTGCATCGCCAGGGCGACCTGCTTCAGGTGGTCCAGCGAGTGCGCCCGGGCGGCGGCGTCGCGGGCGGCCCGGAACGCCGGCCCGCCGTTCGCCGGGGCCGGGACGAGGGCGAGGCCGCAGACGGCCGCCAAGCCGGCCGCGCGGGTCGGGAGTCGCATAAGGGGCCTCGGGGGAAACGGGATGGTCCGGGCGGCGTTGTCTTCCACCTCTCCCCGTTGGGGAGAGGTCGCCGCCGCGCCCCGCGGCGGCGGGTGAGGGGTCAGGCTCGACGGACGAACGCGGATGTCCACCCCTCACCCGGCCCCGACCGAGTCGGGGCCGACCTCTCCCCAGCGGGGAGAGGTGAAGACCGAGCCGACCCCGATGCTCGCCGGGGCGGCGGTCACCAGTCGCTGCCGAGGACCTCGCCGCCGCTGTGGGTCAGCGCCGACCGCATGGTCCGGTCGCTCACCTTCCGCAGGTTCAGCCCCCGCGTCGTCCCGTCGCCCAGGACCACGAGCAGCACGTCGCTCCCCGGGACGCCCCACTTCGGCAGCGGTCCCTTCGGGTCGTACGGCAGGTCGGCCGGCTTCGCCCACGGCACCGCCTCCGCCGTCTCCACCACCATGATCGTGTTCGACGTCCCGTCGGTGAAGTGGGCGAGGCTCTGAGGCCCCTTGCCGCGCTCGAACACCGTCCCGGGGCCGGCCACCCCCTGGTAGTGCGTCAGGGCGAATCCGTCCGCGTCCACCAGCCTGCCCGTGACGTTCGGCGACGTGAACACCGGGACCACCGCCGCCGCCGCCTTCTTGTTGTTCTCGCTGTTCCACGGCTCGTCCAGCTTGAACTGGCGGAACACGTTCTCCTGCTCGATGTACGGCAGGATCTGCACCCGCCACGACAGGAGCGGCTTGCCGTCCTTGGTGACCACGTCCTGCGGGAACTTGTTGTGCGTGTCGTGGTAGTTGTGGACCGCCAGGGCGATCTGCTTCAGGTTGTTCAGAGACTTCGCCCGGGCGGCCGCCCCCATCCACCGGGACGCCGGGAACAACAGCTCCGTCCCGACCGCCGCCGGGGCGTCGGCCGCGGCCGGCTCCTTCGGCAGCGGGACCCGGGCGGCGAGGGTGGCCCCGTCCCGGCGGACGTGCTTCCCCGGGTCCGGGCCGGCGGTCGCGAGGACCGCCGTCAGCGCCCCGACCAGGTCGGCGGCCGGGTCGTCCGCCGGCACCGCCGGGCCGTCCTTCCGCCGGGCCAGCTCCTTGCGGACGAACTCGGCCGCCCCCGTCACTGCCGCCTCCGCGGCCTTGGCGTCGTCCGCCGACCGGTACCCGGCGGCGAACTCGAGCCGGGGTTCGGCGCCGAGGTCGAGGGCCGCGGTCAGGTGCTCGGCCTTCAGCC
Organism: Isosphaera sp.; assembly: GCA_013822345.1. Taxonomy (GTDB): domain Bacteria; phylum Planctomycetota; class Planctomycetia; order Gemmatales; family Gemmataceae; genus Gemmata. The sequence goes on along the minus strand of PNKH01000006.1, from coordinate 43,224 downwards.
CGGCCAGCCCGCCGAGCGCCGCCGGGGGGAGGGCGGACGGGTTCAGCCCGACCACCACCGGCCTGCCGGCCGCGGCGAGCCTCAGCCCGTGGGCCAGCGGCCCGGCCTTCGCCGCCGGGTGCTTCAGGTACACCTCGAACCCGCGGGCCGGGCCGAGCACCAGGTGCCGGTCGTCCGGGAACAGCACCCCCAGCCCGGCCTCGTCGCTGACGAACGCGACCCGCCCGCCGGCGGTCACCTTCCGGGCCCCGGGGAGGTGGGCCGTGACGACCGCGTCCCGGTCGAGCGGGGCGGCGGTCCGCACCGCCAGGAACGGGACCGGTTCTTTCCGCACCGGGTCGGCGAGGACGAACCCGGTCGCCCGGTCCAGCCCGGGGATCTTCGGGGCGAACCGCGGGAAGTCGGTCTTCCACAGGTCGGCGGCCCGGACGTGGACGAACCCGACGGCGTCGGCCGGGACCAGGGCCAGGTCGGGCGGCAACTCGGCCGGCGGGGGGTCGGGCCGGGCCAGGGCGACGGCCGCCGCCAGGGCGGCGACGGCGGGGATCAGAGGTCGCATGCGGGGCCTCCGGTTCGAGGTGGATTCATCACCGTGGCGCGGGTCCGCCGCTTGCGGCGTTGCGGGCCCCGCAACGCCGCAAGCGGCGGGGGGTCAGTCGTCGTCCGCGATCACCTCGCCGCCGTCCCGGGTCACCAGGGCCTTCACCACGTCCTTCGCCGGCACCTTCTTCAGCGACCGGACGGACCCGTCGAACATCGCCACCTGGGCCCGCCCGTTCACCACCGCCCCGACCAGCTTCGCCATGTCCTTGTCCGGGTCGAACGCCAGCTCGTCCGGCTTCGTCCACGGGACCGCGTCGGCCGCGGTCACGCACATCCAGGTGTTCGAGGTGCCGTCCCGGATCTGCTGCAGCTGCTGCCCCTTCACCCAGTCCCACCCGGCCCCGTTCCCGACGAACACCCGGTAGTGGGTGTCGGTCCCGCCCGGCTTCGTCTGCCCCGGGATGGCGTACACCGGCGGCATCTTCCCGAGCAGCTTCTTGTTGTGGTCCGAGTCCCACGGCTCGTCGAGCTTGAACTCCTTGTACAGCTCCTCCTGCTCGATGTACGGCAGGATCAGCACCCGCCACGACAGGATCGGCTTGCCGTCCTTGTCGCACACCGCGGCCGGCGGGCCGGCCCCGTGCACGTCGTGGTAGTTGTGGTACGCCAGGGCGATCTGCCTCAGGTTGTTCGCCGACCGGTTGACGGCGGCGGCCGTCTGGGCCTCCTTCCGGGCGGCCGCGAACGCCGACCCGTACGGCAGGTCGGCCGGCAGGCGGACGGTCACCCGGGTCTCCGTCCCGAGGGTCGAGAACGTCGCCTTCTCGGCGGCCGCCCCCGCGGCCTTCAGGACGGCCGCCAGGTCCTTCAGCGCCGGGTCCTTGCCGAACTCCTTCAGCCCGCCGGCGACAACCTCCTCCTGCACCAGCCCGAGCAGCGCCCCGAGGGCCTTCTCGCACTCGACCGCCTTCCCGGCGGTCGCCGCCTTCACCCGCACGTCCAGCGTCGGGTCCTTGTCCAGGTCGAGGGTGGCGGTCACCGCCAGGGCGTGGAACAGCGGCTGGACCGGCCGGATCGGACCCGGCACGTCGTCCCCGCGGACCTCGTCCGGCAGGTTCGCCGGGTTCATCCCGAGCACGGCCGCGTGCCGCCCCTCGGCCGCCGCCTTCAGCGCCGGGGCGAGCGGGCCGTCGGCCGCCGGCCGCGGCTTCGCGTACTCGTCGCCGAGGTTCATCAGGACGACCGCCGTCCGGGCGTCGGCCGCGACAACCTTCGGCCTGGCGCCCTTGGGCAGCAGGGCCTTCGCCCCCTTCTGCAGGAGGTCCGCGTCGAACGGCCTGGTGAAGGTGAGGACGACGCCGAGCCGCTCCTCGTCGCCGGGGCCCTTCAGCCGCGGGGCGAACAGCACCACCGACTTCAGGGCCTCCGGCACGACCCCGAGCTCCTTCTTCGCCTCCCGGGTGAGGAAGTCGAAGGTGTCGGGGTCGGCCTTCCGGAAGCTCCGGAGGACGGGGCTGTCCCACACCTTGGCGGCGTCGGCGTAGAGGAACAGGGCGGCGTCCGGCGGGACGAACCGGAGCCCGTCCGGGAGTTCGCCGGCCGGGGGCCTGGCGTCGGCGGGTCGGGGGTTCGGGCCGACCGGCAGGGCGGTCGCCAGGGCGAGGGCGGCGAGGGCGACCCACCGCCGGGCACGGACGGGGTGACTCATGACGTTCCCCGGACTGAGGTTAAGACGTGTCGGCCGGTCGGGAGGTCGTCCGGTCGGACGATTTTCCCGGGCCGCCGCAAACCCCGCGGCGGGGGTTTACGTTCAAGGAGAGAGACGGTCCGCCGGCCCGCCGGTTTCACCCGCCGCGCGCCGGACTAACCGTCAGCGTCGCGCGGCCGGTCGGGAAAATCCGGCGGCCCCCGGCGCAAGTCCGGGGGTCCGGTTGCATCCGTTCCTCTACCGGGTAATCTGGATTGTACTCCTACCGTCCCGGATGACCCCTCCCGGGCACCCGCGCCGGCCGGCCGGGCTCGCGAGACACAGACACCACCGTCGAGGGCCTTCCATGTTCCGTCCTCTCTGCCGGGTGCTCGGCCTCACGGCGCTGGGGCTCGCCGCCCTGACCGCCCTCCCGCTGACCGGCGCGGTCCAGGCGCAGGCCCCGAACGCCCGGTTCCGCCAGAACCTCCCCGGGTACATCGCCCCCGGCCAGCTCCGCCCGCAGTTGGGCGGAGGCCTCGGGAACCAGGGCGGGATCATGGGCGGCAACCAGGGCGGCAACCAGGGGGGGAATATCCAGGGGTTCCAGGGTGGCAACATCCAGGGGTTCCAGGGCGGGTTCCAGGGCGGGTTCCAGGGCGGGTTCCAGGGCGGGTTCCAGGGCGGGTTCGGCGGCGGTCAGTTCGGCGGGTTCGGCGGCCAGTTCGGCGGCGGCCAGTTCGGCGGGTTCCAGGGCGGGTTCGGGGGCGGCGGGTTCAACATCGGCGGCGGTTTCCAGGGCGGTTTCCAGGGCGGTTTCCAGGGCGGGTTCCAGGGCGGTTTCCAGGGCGGGTTCGGTTTCCAGGGCGGCGGTTTCCAGGGCGGCGGTTTCCAGGGCGGCGGGTTCGGGTTCCAGGGCGGCGGGTTCGGGAACAAGGGGATCGGGTTCAGTGGCGAGTACGGGAACTGACGGACCCGCGGTAACGACCTTTCTGCGGCCCGTGACCACCCGGTCACGGGCCGCGGCCGTTTCCGGCCGGCCAGTTCCCGTCGACGCGGCTCGGCCCGGGTTTCTATAATCCCGCATTCCCACCGCCGCACCCGGAGGCCGCCGTGCAGGACCGCATCGCCTATACGGGGATCACGTTCGACGACGTGCTGCTGGAGCCCGGGTACAGCGACCTGGTGCCGAAGGACACGGACGTGCGGACCCAGCTGACCCGGAACGTCCGGGTGAACGTGCCGATCGTGTCCAGCCCGATGGACACGGTGACCGAGAGCGAGCTGGCGATCGCCCTGGCCCAGGAGGGCGGGATCGGGATCATCCACAAGAACCTGTCGGTGGCGGCCCAGACCCGGGAGGTGGACAAGGTCAAGCGGAGCGAGAACGGGATCATCACCGACCCGATCACCCTGCCGCCGGACGACACCGTCGGGCACGCCCGGCGGGTGATGGAGGAGCACCACGTCAGCGGGGTGCCGATCACCGTCGGCCCGGACAAGCTCCTGAAGGGGATCCTGACCCGGCGGGACCTGAAGTTCCTGGAGGACGACGGGCAGCGGATCAGCGAGGTGATGACCAGCCGGAACCTGGTGACCGCCCCGGAGCACACCACCCTGGACGCGGCCCAGGCGATCCTGACGCGGAATAAGGTGGAGAAACTCCTCCTGGTGGACGATCAGTACCGACTGAAGGGGCTGATCACGATCAAGGACATCGACAAGACGCTGAAGTTCCCGCACGCCTGCAAGGACGCCCGGGGCCGGCTGAAGGTGGGGGCGGCGGTCGGGGTGCACGACCTGGAGCGGGCGGCGTCGCTGATCGGGGCCGGGGTGGACGTGCTGGTGGTCGACTCGGCCCACGGGCACAGCCGGAACGTGGTGGAGACGGTGCGGGAGGTGAAGCGGCGGCACGGGATCGACGTGATCGCCGGGAACGTGGCGACGGCCGAGGGGGCGGAGGCCCTGGTCGGCGCCGGGGCGGACGGGGTGAAGTGCGGGATCGGCCCGGGCTGCTTCGCCGCCGGCACCCGGGTGCTGATGGCCGACGCGACGTACCGGAACATCGAGGACGTGCGGGCCGGGGACCGGGTCGTCAACATGAACGGCGATCCGGTGACCGTCGTGAAGGCGTGGTGCACCGGGGTGCGGGAGGTGGTGGCCGTCCGGCACACCGCCAGCTTCCGCGAGACCCTGGTCACCCCGGACCACCGGTACCACGTCGGCGACCTGAACACCAGTTCCCGGGCGAGCATCGCCTCCAAGGGCTACGCCGCCCTCCTCCTGAAGCCGACCCGGCTCGGGGCGTCGAAGCTCCGGTGGAAGGAAGTCGGCACCCTCGACCGGGACGCGATGCTGCTCCCCCGCCGGGTCGCGTTCGACCTCCCGGCCGGCCTGCGGATCGACCTCCGGGGCTACGCCGTCCGTGAGGCGAAACTCGACCGGTACAAGACCGAGGTGGCGGAGAGTTACGACCTCGGGTATCTGTTCGGCACCTTCCTGGGCGACGGCCACGCCTTCCTGAACCGGGCCCGCAACTCCGACATCGGGCGGGTCTCGTGGTACTTCGGCAACGCCGAGCCCGAGGTGACCGCGAAGCTGGTCCGCTGCGTCGAGGCGGTGACGGGCGTCGCCCCGAAGGTGGTGCCCGGCCCGAAGGTCACCACCGTCCACCTGTACTCGCTCCAGTGGGCGCGGTTGTTCGGGGAATTCGGTAAGCGCCACGGGAAGCGGTTGCCGAAGAAGTACCTGTGCGGGGACCCGGGGTACCTGCGCGGGCTGCTCGACGGGCTGGTGGACAGCGACGGGTACGTGGCCGCGGACGGGCGGGTCGGGTTCAAGAACACGTCCGCCGAGCTGGTCGAGCTGTTCGGGCTGCTGTGCTTCCTGGTGCACGGCAGCTTCCCGAACGCGGAGGCCGAGCGGCCGACGGCCGGCGGGCTGGCCGGGGTGGACGCGGCGGCCTGCCGGGAGAGCTACAAGGCCCGGCTGAACGTGAGCCACCGGAAGCGGCACGCCGGGGCGTTCCAGGTGGTGAAGTTCCTCCGCCGGCGGGAGACCGGGCTGTCGGTCCCGGTGTACGACATCGAGGTGGACTGCCCGACGCACAGCTTCGTCGCCGACAACGCGGTCGTCCATAACTCGATCTGCACGACGCGGATCGTGTCGGGCGTGGGCGTGCCGCAGATGTCGGCGATCGCGAACGTCGCCCGGGGCTTGCGCGGGACCGGGGTGCCCTTGATCGCCGACGGCGGCATCCGGTATTCCGGCGACATCACCAAGGCGCTGGCGGCCGGGGCGTACTCGGTCATGATCGGGGGGCTGTTCGCCGGGCTGGCCGAGAGCCCGGGGCAGACCATCCTGTACCGCGGCCGGTCGTTCAAGCAGTACCGCGGGATGGGGTCGCTCGGGGCGATGGTGGCCGGGAGCGCCGACCGGTATCAGCAGGCCGGGGGCGGCGGCCCGGCCGGGAACGGGAAGCTGGTCCCGGAGGGGGTGGAGGGGCGGGTCCCGTACAAGGGCCCGCTGGCCCCGTTCGTGTACCAGCTGGTCGGCGGCCTCCGGGCCGGGATGGGTTACTGCGGCTGCCGGACGCTGGAGGAGCTGCGGGCCAGGGCCCGGTTCATCCAGGTGACGGCGGCGAGTGTCCAGGAGAGCCACCCGCATGACATCGCGATCACCCAGGAAGCCCCGAACTACAGCCCGGCGGACGCGGGCGGCGGGGACGGCCTGTAGCCTCGCGTGCCTGGCGGCCCTGGCCGCCGGGCCGGCGTTCTCCCAGCCGCCGCGGCCGCCGGCGGTGCCCGGGCCGGTGCCCCCGGGCCAGGTCCCGCCGGGCAACCCGAAGGGCGGGAAGACGTCCGACACCGACCCCCGGCAGTTCACCGTACTCCCGGACCCGAGCCAGATCTTCGTCCTCCGGGACGACGCCCAGACGGCCCGGTACGCGGTCGAGTCGCTGCGGCGGGCGGAGTTCGAGCGGGTGGCGCTGGAGGAGCAGAAGCGGGTCAAGGAGGTGGCCGACCTGCGGGCCAAGGGGATGGAGGTCCCGCCGAAGCTGTTGGTCCCGCTCGACCCGACGGCCCAGTCCCTCCAGCGGTACCCGCGGGACCTGCAGTTCCCGGCGATCGAGCTGGCCGGGGCGGGGGGGGCGTACGTCCCGAAGACGGTCAACTACCCGCCGGCCGAGGCCCGGTTCGAGGCCCGGTACGTGGTCCACCGGCGGCTCCACTTCGAGGAGAAGAACGCCGAGCGGTACGGGTGGGACCTGGGGTTCATCCAGCCGCTGGTGTCCACCCTGTACTTCTACCGGGACGTGCTCCTGCTGCCGAACAGCCTGGCGTCCGGGCTCGCCTACGGGTTCTGGGACACGAACGCCGGGAAGTGCCTGCCGGGGAGCCCGACCCCGTACCTGTTCTACCCGCCCGGGCTGACGATCACCGGTACGGCCGCCGAGGGGGTCGTGATCACCGGCCTGTCGTTCGCCTTCCCGTGACCGCCGGCGGGCGCGCCGGGCCGGTAGAATGCCGGCATGGCGCCCCCCTGGCTGGTCCCCCGCGCGGCGTACGTCCACGTCCCGTTCTGCGCCCACCACTGCGGGTACTGCGACTTCGCGGTGACCGCCGGCGCCGACCACCTGATCGACCACTACCTCGACGCCGTCGCCGCCGAACTGGAGGGGCTCGGGGGGCCGTTCCCGGTCGAGACCCGGTTCGTCGGCGGCGGCACCCCGACGTACCCGGGGGTGGGCCAGCTCCGCCGCCTGCTGGCCGCCCTCGACTGGTGGCTGCCGCTCCTCCCGGGCGGCGAGTTCTCCGTCGAGTCGACCCCGGACAGCCTGACCGACGAGAAGGCGGCGCTGCTGGCCGAGTTCGGGGTGACGCGGGTCAGCCTCGGGGTGCAGTCGTTCCGCCCCGAGTCGCTGGCCGCCCTCGACCGCCGGCACACCGCCGCCGACATCCCGCGGGCGGTCGAGGCGGTGCGGCGGCACCGCATGGGGCTGTCGCTCGACCTGATCTTCGCCGCCCCGGGGTCGACGGTCGAATCGTGGGCCGCCGACCTGGCCGCGGCTGTCGCCCTCGGACCGGACCATGTCTCGACCTACGGGCTGACCTACGAGACCGGGACGCCGCTGTGGAAGCGGCGGCGGGCCGGCGGGGTGCCGGTCGTCGGCGAGGACGACGAGCTGGCGATGTACGAGCTGGCGATCGACGCCCTGACCGCGGCCGGGTTCGAGCACTACGAGGTGTCGAACTTCGCCCGGCCCGGGCGCCGGTGCCGGCACAACGAGCGGTACTGGGCGAACGAGGCGTACCACGGGTTCGGGGTCGGGGCGGCGCGGTACGTCGGCGGGGTGCGCGAGCTGAACACCCGCGACACGAAGGGGTACATCCGCAAGGTGCTGTCGGGCGAGTCGCCGACGTTCCAGAGCGAGCGACTCGGGCCGCGCGACCGGGCGTTCGAGACGGTCGGGACGCAGCTCCGGCGGACCGAGGGGATCGCCCGTGGCCGGTTCCACGAGCAGACCGGGTTCGGGCTGGACGACCTGGCCGGCGACCGGTTGGCGGGGCTGGTTCGCGAGGGGTTGTTGGCGGACGACGGCGGGTCGGTGCGGCTGACGCGGCGCGGGCTGTGTGTCGCGGACGGCGTGATCGAGGAGTTGATGAAGGCGAACGGGGGCTGATGCGGTGGCCCTCCGCCGTCGGCCGCCAGGGGTTCCGGCCCCGCCCGGGGCGGGCGGTGCCTCCACCCCCGGCTACCCTCCGCCGTCCCTCCGGGACTCCAGCACCGGAGCCGCGGAGCGGCGGCCGACGGTAGCCGGGGGTGGAGCGCAGCGCAACCCCCGGCGGGCGTACCGAGACAAGCCCCGGCGCCGCGCCCCCCCCTACGCCCGCACCAACACCGCCCCCTCGCCGTTCCGCAGGGTCACCGCGGTGACCACCGGGCCGAGGGTGCCGTTCGCGTTCACCGCCCGGTACGACCCGCCGAGGGCGTGCGTCGTCGCCGTGTTGCCCGCCGTCGTCCCCTCCGGCCGGCCGGTGGCGTACGACAGCGGCTTGTACAGCACCCGGGCGTTCCCGTACTCCCGGGCCAGCACCCGGTACGTCAGCGCGGAGTTCGCCGGGTCGGTGCCGGTGGCGAACACGGTCATCGCCCCGGTCGGCCGGCCGACGTCCACCGCCGCCGCCGGCGACCAGTGTTCGGTCCACGACGACGACGGGTTCGACCCGCCGAAGAACATCAGGAAGGTGCGGTCCGGGTCGGCCAGGAGGTAGTAGTAGGCGAGGGCGGAGACCTGGGTCCGCGGGTCGGTCGGCGACCCGCCGGCCGGTGAGCTGTCGAGCACCAGGTACCGGGTGCCGGACGCGAGCCGGCCGGCGACGAGGTTCGCCAGGTCCCCGACCTCGGCCCAGTTCGCCTGCAGCGGGCGGACGGCGAACTCCTCGAACGCCCCGCCGGCCCCGGCCGCGACCGCGTTCCCGGTCGTGGTCCCGCCGCCGGCCGTGTTCGCCAGCACCCACCGGCTGCCGATCCCGCGGCTCAGCGCCGCGACCAGCGCCCCGGAGTCGGCCGCGTACCCGGCCGTCGGCTCGAGCACCGACACGCCGGGGAACGGCAGCCGGCCGTGGGCGTTGTCGAGGAACAGGCCGTCGGCCAGCGGCTGGGCGTCGAGCAGACGGTTGTGGTACTCGGCCGCCCACCGGCGGACGGCGGTGCCGGACGGGTTGGTGACGAACCGCATCTGCCCGTAGAAGGGGTAGAACAGCCGCGACTCGTAGACGAACCGCGCGTCCATCCCGGCCCGCCGGCCGGCGTACTCGGCGTCGTTCAGGTAGCCGTCGCCGTCCCGGTCGGCGGCCGCGTCGAACGCCGGGATGGTGCCGGCCGCGGCCCCGCTCGCCCCGACGTAGTCCCGGCCGAAGAGCGTCCGCAGCTCCGGGCCCTGCGCGGCCGTCCCGGCCGTCACCCGGAACCGGACGGTGAAGAGCCGCGGGCCGCCGGCGACCGACGCCGTCACCCAGTCGGTAGGCGGGTCAAAAACTGCCTGGCCGGACTGCCGCAGCCCCATCGTCCCGTCGCGGAGCAGGGAGAGCGTCCGCCACGCGGTCGGATTCCCGGCGGCGTCGGTCGCGGTGACGTACTCCCAGGTGCCGGACCACCCCGCCGCGGCGCCGCGGACCAGGCTGACGTTCAGCTCGCGGAACCGGTCGGTGTAGCCGACGGCGGTGGTCGTGCCGGTCGCGCCGAAGTTCACGTTCGTCGTCCGCCCGCCGCGGGCCGCCGCCGTCACGTCCGTCGTCGTACCGGCGGGTGATGCCTGGTGGACGCGCCAGAACCAGTTCACCGGCTGCGACTCGGAGCTGGCGCCGGTGAACGCGGTCGCCCGGGTGACGTGGTAGAACGCCGACTCCCGCGACACCCCGGTCCGGTCGGCGTGGGCGAGCCAGTCGGTGAGGAGCCCGCCGTACAGGTTCGAGACGTTGCTGTAGATCAGCTGCGGGGTGTTCGGCGACGCGGCCTGGATGGTGCCGAGGTAGCGCGGGTTCGGGACGACCAGGTCGACGGACGTGCGGAGGAGGTTCTGCTCGAACGCCCCGAACGGGTTGCCGCTGTAGGCGAGCTGGGCGATGCGGATGTGCGGGTAGCGGCGGGGGATGTCGGGGGCCGGGATCGGGCCGGCCCCGGCGTTCGCGGTGGTGAACCGGTACTCGCCCGTCCCGACGTTCCCGGCCGCGTCGAACGCCCGGACGGTGAGGGTGTGCGGCCCGTTCGTCAGGGTGGCGGTGTCGACCGCCCACGCCGCCGGGGCGGCCGCGGACACGGACCGGAGGACGCCGTCGAGGCGGAACTCGACGCGAACCGGGTTGCCGGTGGCGGTCGCCCGGAAGGTGACCTCGCCGGTCAGGGTGGTCCCGCCGGCGAGCGGGGCGACGGTCACCGCCGGGGCGGTGCCGGCCCCGGCCGGGCGGGCCTCGAAGTCGTCGAACGCGACCGCCCCGGCGTACCCGGCCGGGCGGGCGAGCCCGGCCTTCCCGGCCCCGCGGATCGTCCCGTCCCGCACGTCGACCGCCACGTCCGGCACGTCGGACCACGTCCCGTCCGGGGTCAGCCACTGGTTGGTGTCGACCCGGGAGACGGCCGCCCGCACCCGGTCGCCGTCGGCCGTCACCCGCACCCGCACCCACCGGTTGCTGACGTACTGGGCCGACGTGACCGACCCGAGGACGGTCTCGGCCCCGTTCACCACCCGCACGACCTGCACCGTCGCCCCGCGGGTGATGCTCGCGGCGAGGTAGCTCGGCGAGGTGCCGTCGAGGCCGGTGCCGCGGACGAACACCCGGGCCGGGATGAGGGAGTCGAGGTAGACGGCGGCGGCGGCGGTCACGTCGGCGGGTTGGTCGACGGCGGACCAGGCGCGGGCGGCGGTGGTCGACCCGCCGGACGCGGCGAACCCGTTCCCCGGGCTGAGGGCGCGGGCGGGGGCGGCCGCGAACCCGCCCGGGGCGCCGCCGGCCCACGCCTGCCACCCGACCGGCGCCGCCCCGGGGGCCGTCGTGTCGAACGATTCGGCGACCGCCGACGGCACGTCCCGCGCCTCGAGCGACTCGGCGCACAGCCGCGGGCGGGCGGGACGGGTCATGGGTCCTTCCTCGGGGTGTGGCGAGCGAGTTGTCGGAGGATCGGCCGGCGGGGACGGGCGGGCCGACGAATTGCGCGGCGGCGGGCGGGGCGGGGGTGACACCCCGGTGTCAGCACCCCGAGAACGGGCGCGACGCCTGCGACGGGCCGACTTGCGCCGGCTCAGTGGGGCAGGCATTCCTGCCTGCCACTGCAAACCCGGCAGGCAGGAATGCCTGCCCCACCGGACCAAGAGGTCACGGCTCGCCGGGGGCGCCGCCCGGGCCGACCCGCACGACCCGCAGGGTCGGGAACAGCGGGCCGCCCTCGATCGGGTGCCCGGCGAGCACCACCACCCGCTCGCCCTCGGCCACCGCCCCGGCCCGGAACGCATCGGTGACCGCGGCCGCGACCCGGTCGGCGCCCGCCGCCGCCGGCGCCAGCCGCACCGCCGCGACGCCCCAGACGAGCGCCAGCCCGCGCACCACCGCGTCCGCCGGCGCGACCGCCACGACCCGGGCCCACGGCCGGTGCCGGGCGACCAGCCGGGCGGTCCGGCCGGAGATGGTCGGGGTGACGATGGCGGCCGCCCCGACCTCGTCGGCCAGGCCGCACGCGGCCAGGGACAGGGCGCCGTCGATCCCGCCGTCGAGCCCGGCGTACCCGCCGGCGGCCGCCCGGGTCCCGGAGTCGCGCAGGTGGGACTCGGTCTCGACCGCGATCCGGTGCATGCACCCGACCGCCTCGACCGGGTACTTGCCGACCGCCGTCTCCCCGGACAGCATCACCGCGTCCGTCCCGTCGAAGATCGCGTTGGCCACGTCGCTCGCCTCGGCCCGGGTCGGCCGCGGGTTCTCGCGCATCGAGTCGAGCATGTCGGTGGCGGTGACGACCGGCTTGCCGGCCGCCCGGGCCTCGGCGATCAGCATCTTCTGCACCGTCGGCACCCGCTCCAGCGGCAGCTCGACCCCGAGGTCGCCGCGGGCCACCATGACGGCGTCGAACGCGGCGACGATCGCGGCCGCCCGCCCGACCGCCTCCGGCCGCTCGATCTTGGCGAGGACCGGCACGGCCAGGCCGACTGCGGCGCACGCGGCCCGCACCTCGCCGGCCGCCTCCGGCCCGCGGACGAACGACGCGGCGACCCAGTCGACCCCGGCCCGGGCGGCGACCGCCAGCGCCTCGCGGTCGCGGGGGGTGACGGCCGGGATGGTGAGCGGGGTGTCGGGGAGGTTGAGCCCCTTGTTCGGCTTCAGCGTCCCGCCGACGAGGACCCGGGCGGTGAGCCGGCCGGCGTCGATGGCGGTGGCTTCGAGTTGCAGCCGGCCGTCGTCGAGGAGCATCCGCTGGCGGATGCGGACGTCGGCGAGGACTTCGGGCTCGGTGAGGGTGAGGTCGCCGGCGTGGCCCGGTTCGGCGGACAGCGAGAAGGTAACGGTGTCGCCGGGGGCGAGGTCGCGGGGCGCGGAGAGGAGGACGCGGAGCTTCGGGCCGGGGAGGTCGGCGAGGACGGCGGCCGGCTTGCCGACCCGGGCGGCGGCGTCGCGGAACCGCTTGACCCGGGCGAGGTGGTCGTCGGCCGACCCGTGGGAGAAGTTGACCCGGGCGACGTCGACCCCGGCGCGGAGGACGGCTTCCATGCGGTCGGGGGTGTCGGTCGCCGGCCCGAGGGTGGCGACGATCTTGGTGCGCCGGGGCATGCGGTGGCCTCGGGGTGGCGGGTGGGGCCGGGATAGTGTAGCGTCCGATTGAAGCGGGTGCGGGATCGGTTATCGTGTCGGGGGCGGGTCGCGGGAGGGTTTGTGTTGATCGTCCCGAAAGACAAGCTGAAGCGGCGGACGACGTACCGGGAGTTCACCGCCCAGTGGCTCGCCGACGAGAACGGTCAGATCCTTGAGCGGTTCCGGAAGCGGTTCGAGGAGCGGGAAGCCGAGGTCGCCGCCAAGATGCGGCCCGGCGACGAGCTGTGGGAGTTCGAGTACGGCGACCGTGCCTTCGCGATGACGTGGGGCCTGGCAATCGTGCGGTCCGGCGAGGTGGTAGAGTCCTGGATCGAGTGGAAGTCGTAACGGTTGTGAGGAGTCCGGAAATGGAACCCATGCGCGAGCCAGAACCGCCGATCGTTCCTCGGGACGAGTGGGAGCGTCGGCTGCTCGGGGTGGCCACCGATTGCGGGGTGTCCCCGCCGCCCGAGGCCCTGACCAGCGACGGGATCTACGAGTAGTGGCCGCCTTCTTCATCGCCGTGTGGGCCGCAGTACTCGCGGCGTGCCTGGCGGCCGTCGTCCGCGACCCCGGCCCGGACCTGCGACACCCCGCCGTCGCCGGCAGCGCCGCCGCGACCGTCGGGTGGATGCTCCTCGCGTGGGCCGGGATGCCCGCCGCAACCCGCTTCGCCCGGCTCGCGTGGACGCTCGGGTTCCTCACCCTCCTCGCACACATCGCGATCGCCTTCGGCGTCGGGCACGGGTGGTCGCACGCGGCGGCCGTCGAGCACGTCCGGGAGGTCGGGGGTTACGGAGAAGGGATCGCCGTGAACTACCTGTTCGCGGCGGTCTGGGCGGTCGATGTGGTCTGGTGGTGGGCGGACCCGGCGGGCCGCGCCCGCCGGCCGCGGTGGGTCGGGTGGGCGGTCCACGGGTTCCTGGCGTTCGTCGTGCTGAACGCGACCGTCGTGTTCGGGCCGGCCGGGCGGCGGGTGTGGTACGCCGCCGCGCTCGGGTGCCTGGCGGGGTGGGCCGTCACTCGCCGACGTACGGGAGCAGGCCCATGAACCGGGCCCGCTTGACCGCGTCGCTCGCCGCCCGCTGGAACGTCGCGCACAGGCCGCTCCGCTTCCGGCTGAACAGCTTCCCCTGGCTGGTGATCAGCTTCTTCAGGTTGGTCACGTCCTTGTAGTCCACGAACGCCGGGCGGGGGCACCCCTCCTTCGAGCAGAACCGGCACCGGTTCTGCCGCGTCTTGCCCAGCTTCTTCCGCCGCATCGTCTCTGCCACGGGGCCCTCGCCGTCTGGTCGTGCGGGTCGCTCCGAAGATTCGGAAAGGGATAGGTTACGCGGCCGCACCGGGGGTGTCAACGGGCGGCAGCTCTTCACCCCGAAGGGGTGGGACAACATAGCCCGGGGCGAAGCCCTGGGTCGGCGGGGGCCGGCCACCTCCCAGCCTGAAGGGCTGGGACAAGGCGGTGTCGCAGCCCTTCAGGCTGCAAGACCTCCGGCACCACCGACCCGGGGCGTTGCCCCGGGCTACGATGTCCCACCCCTTCGGGGTGCAGAACGGGACGGACGCCCCGGCACTCACGCCATCCCGAGGTCCTTCTTCAGGGTGCTGTACCAGTCGCTGAACCACCCGGTCTTGACCTTGTTGTTCCCGCTCTCCTCCATCAGTTGGACGATCATCTTCTTCACCTCCCGGTCGTTCTTCTTCCCCGACACCGCCCGGCGGACGGTCGAGAAGATCATCTGGAACTCCTTCTCGTCGATCCGCCCGTCGTTCCCGGCGGCCGCGTCGATCTGGTCCTTGGCCTGCTTCAGCACCTGGCTCTCGAGCACGTACCCGTGGTCGTCGCACACCTGGGCCAGCGCCCCGCGGGCGCTGTCGATCCCGACCCCGAGCTGGATCGCGATCTGGAGGATCTCCCGCTCCTCCCCCTTGTCGATGTACTTGTCGTCGTACGCCCGCAGCTTGATCTCCGACACGAACCGCTTCTTGATCTCGTCGATCGACATGGCGTCTCCCCTCGCGGCGGTGGGACTGGGATGCGACCCGGTTCGGCGGGCGGCGGCGCCCGTCTGGGGGTTCTTCGGCATCCCGGACGAGTTCTTTATCGACGCGGACCCGATTTTACCGTACCGTACCGGCCGATCAACCGGTTAGTCGGGCGGGGAGGGCGGGTCATGCCGATCGGGGCGGCAGGGGCGGGGGCGGGGGCCGGGCCGGACCGGGCGGTGCCGGGGGCGCGGTCCGCCCTCGCCCTGCTGCTGGTCATCAACCTGTTCAACTACATCGACCGGCAGGTCCTGTCGGCCGTCCTCCCGCTGCTGGAGGTGGACGCCGACCTGTTCGACCCCACCGACCCGCTCCTCGGGTTCAAGCTCGGGTTGCTCACCAGCGCGTTCCTGGTCTCGTACACGATCCTGTCGCCGGTGTTCGGGTGGTTCGGGGACCGCACCCGGCGGTGGGCCGTAGTCGGCGTCGGGGTGACGATCTGGAGCCTGGCGAGCGGCGGGAGCGGGCTGGCGACCGGGTTCGCCGTCCTGCTCCTGACCCGCTGTTTGGTCGGGATCGGTGAAGCAGCCTACGGCCCGGTCGCCCCGTCGATGCTCTCCGACATGTACCCGGAGAAGGTCCGCGGCCGGGTGATGTCGTACTTCTACCTCGCCATCCCGGTCGGTAGCGCCCTCGGGTTCGTGATCGGCGGGCAGGTGGCCGAGCACTTCGGGTGGCGGTGGGCGTTCCTGGTCACGCTGGTCGGGCTGATCCCGGCCACGCTGTGCTTCTTCATGCGGGAGCCGCCGCGGCCGCACGCCGCCCCGGTGGTGCCGGCCGCCCCCGAGCCGGTCGGCACCCCGCCGGCGGCCCCGGCCGGCCCCGGCTACCTGGCGGTGGTCCGCGAGCTGCGGACGGTCCGGTCGTTCGTGCTGTGCTGCGCCGGGATGACCTGCACCACGTTCATGCTCGGCGGGGTGGCGGCCTGGACCCCGCGGTACATCTTCCAGCGCGAGGCCCGGTTCGAGGTGACCGACGCCACGCTGGAGAAGCTCCGCACCGAGAAGAACACGAGGGACGAACTGCTCGTCCCGCCCGAGGTGACGGCGAAGGTGGCGCCGATGGCCGGCACCGGGGGGAAGACGTTCGCGGGGTTCAAGGCGGAGCTTCTGGAGCGGCTCGGGGCCGACCACCTGCGGCAGTACGGGGAGCGGCTGTACGCGGCGGCGACCGCGGCCGACTCGGTCAGCCTCGGGGGGGTGAACTTCCGGTTCGGGATGATCGTGGTGCTGTCCGGGCTGGGGGCGACGCTGCTCGGCGGGATCGCCGGCGATAAGCTGCGCGACCGGGGCGTCCGTGGGGCGTACTTCCACGCCGCCGGGTGGTCGACGCTCCTGGCCTGGCCGTTCTTCGTCGCGATGCTGTTCGTCCCGTTCCCGCTGGCGTGGGTGCCGCTGTTCGCGGCGGTGTTCCTGCTGTTCTTCAACACCGGGCCGGCGAACACGATCATCGCGAACGTCACCCGGTCGGAGATCCGGGCGACGGCGTTCGCGGTGAACATCCTGATCATCCACCTGCTCGGAGACGTGATCTCGCCCCCGCTGATCGGGCTGATCGAGGGGTTCTCGGACCTGGGGACGGCCTTCCTGGTGGTGTCGCTGGCGATCCCGGCCGGCGGGCTGTTGTGGGTGCTCGGGGCGCGGCACCTGGACGAGGACACGCGGCGCGCGTCCGTGGCCGCCGACCCGAACCGCGAGCCCGGCCCGGGTGTCCCGGTGGACGGGGGTTCCGGCCCGCCGTAAGCCAACCCGATCCGACACCCACCGCCCCGGGGCCGCCTTCCCATGCCGAGTTACAACCCCGCGGACGTCGAGCGGCGGTGGCAGCAGTTCTGGGAGACGAACAAGACCTTCCGCACCCCGGACCCGGGCGACCCCGGCACCGCAGGCAAGCCGAAGTACTACGTCCTGGACATGTTCCCGTACCCGAGCGGGGCGGGGCTGCACGTCGGCCACCCGGAGGGGTACACGGCCACCGACATCCTGGCCCGGTTCAAGCGGATGAGGGGGTTCCACGTCCTGCACCCGATGGGGTGGGACGCGTACGGCCTGCCGGCCGAGCAGTACGCGGTCAAGACGAACACCCACCCGCGAATCACGACCCAGCAGAACATCACCACCTTCCGCCGTCAGATCAAGGCGCTCGGCTTCTCCTACGACTGGGACCGCGAGGTCGACACCACCGACCCCGGGTACTTCAAGTGGACCCAGTGGATCTTCCTGACCATCTACGACACCTGGTACGACCCGGTCGCGGGGAAGGGCCGGCCGATCAGCGAACTACCGATCCCGGACGACGTGCGGGGTCAGGGTGAGGACGCGGTGCGGCGGTACCGGGACGCGCACCGGCTGGCGTACCAGGCGGAAGTGCCGGTGAACTGGTGCCCGGAGATGGGGACGGTGCTGGCGAACGAGGAGGTGATCGACGGCCGGTCGGAGGTCGGTGGGTTCCCGGTCGAGCGCCGGCCGCTGCGGCAGTGGCTGATGCGGATCACCGCGTACGCCGACCGGCTGCTCGACGACCTGGACCCGCTCGACTGGCCCGAGTCGATCAAGCTGATGCAGCGGAACTGGATCGGTAAGAGCGAGGGGGCCGAGGTCCACTTCCCGGTGGCCCACGAGACCGAGGACCACACCGTCTCGCACACCATCACGGTGTTCACCACCCGCCCCGACACCCTGTACGGGGCGACGTACATGGTGCTGTCGCCGGAGCACCCGCTGGTGGACCGGATCACGACCGCCGAGCACCGGGACGCGGTGAGGGCGTACCAGGCGGCGGCGGCCCGCAAGAGCGACTTCGAGCGGACCGAGGTCGCCAAGACGAAGACCGGCGTGTTCACCGGGGCGTACGCGGTCAACCCGATGAACGAGGCGCGGATCCCGATCTGGACCGCCGACTACGTGCTGGCCAGCTACGGGACCGGGGCCATCATGGCGGTGCCGGGGCACGACGAGCGGGACTACGCGTTCGCCCACGAGTACGGCCTGCCGATCGAGACGGTGGTGCGGCCGGCGGGGGACGGGCCGTGGGACCCGGACGCCCGCCCCGGCCCGTTCTGCGACGACGGCGTGTCCGTCAACTCCGGCCCGCTCTCCGGCCTGCCGACCGCCGACGCGAGGCGGGAGATCACGGTCCTGTTGGAGTCGCGCGGGCTGGGCCACCGGCGGGTGAACTACAAGCTGCGGGACTGGCTGTTCAGCCGGCAGCGGTACTGGGGCGAGCCGTTCCCCGTGCTGCACGGCCCGGGCGGCGAGGTGGTGCCGCTGCCGCCGGCCGAGTTGCCGCTGGTCCCGCCGGACCTGGAGGACTTCAAGCCGACCGGCACGCCGGAGGGGCCGCTGTCGAAGGCGACGGACTGGGTGAACACCACCCGCGGCGGGCAGCCGTACCGCCGGGAGACGAACACGATGCCGCAGTGGGCGGGGTCGTGCTGGTACTTCCTGCGGTACATCGACCCGCGGAACGACGCGGCGTTCGCCGACCCGGCGAAGCTGCGGCACTGGCTGCCGGTGGACCTGTACGTCGGCGGGGCGGAGCACGCGGTGCTGCACCTCTTGTACGCCCGGTTCTGGCACAAGGTGCTGTTCGACCGCGGCTACCTGCCTTGCCCCGAGCCGTTCCAGCGGCTGGTGAACCAGGGGATGATCCTGGGCGAGACGGAACTGACCGCCTACCAGAAGGACGGGAAGTGGGTGTCGGCGGGCGAGGTGAAGGAAGCGGACAAGGAGCTGGCGTCGGAGGGGCAGTCGGCGCTCCGGGCGGTGCGGGTGTCCGAGGAGCAGGTCGAGAAGAAGGGCCAGGCGTTCGTCCTGAAGGAGGACCCCGCCGTCCGGGTCGAGGCGCGGGCGCACAAGATGTCGAAGAGCCGGGGGAACGTGGTCAACCCGGACGACATCATCACGGAGTACGGGGCCGACAGCCTGCGGCTGTACGAGATGTTCATGGGGCCGCTGGAGGCGGTGAAGCCCTGGAGCACCAAGAGCGTCGAGGGCGTGTACCGGTTCCTCGGCCGGGCGTGGCGGCTGATCGTTGACGACGGCGAGGAGCTGAAGCCGCACCCGGCGATGACGGACGCGGTGCCGGACCGCGACACCTTGCGGGTGCTGCACAAGACGATCCGGAAGGTCGGCGAGGACACCGACCACCTGCGGTTCAACACCGCGATCGCGGCGATGATGGAGTTCGTCAACCACGTCACGAAGCTGGAGGCCCGGCCGCGGGCGGTGCTGGAGCCGTTCGTGCTGCTGTTGGCCCCCTACGCCCCGCACGCCGCGGAGGAGCTGTGGCGGGCGCTCGGCCACCGGGACACGCTGGCGTATGAGCCGTGGCCGGCGTTTGACCCGGCCCTGGCCAGGGACGACGAGATCGAGGTGCCGGTGCAGGTGAACGGGAAGCTGAAGGCCCGGCTGAAGGTGCCGGCCGAGATCGACGACCAGGCGTTGGAGGCGGCGGCGCTGGCCGACGAGGCGGTGATGGCGGCGGTCGGCGGGAAGCCGGTGAAGATGGTGAAGGTGGTGCCGCGGAAGCTCGTCAACGTGGTGGTCGCGGGGTGACCCGGCACCCCCGTTTAGCCGCGACGCGGAGTCCTCGGAGCGGAGCGCGAGCTGTGCCCCGCGCTCCGCTCCGAGGACTCCGCGTCGCGGCTACACAGTTCGATCAGCGCGGCCGCCAGGTTCCGCGCCGCGACCTTGGTGTCCCGGGCGAGCCGCCGGAACTCGCCGAGCAGCGCCGGCCGCCGCGCCAGCGCCCGCACCGCCCGCCACACCGACACCCGCCCGCCGGACAGCAACCGCACCAGTTCCGGTGACAACGCGGTGTCAACGGCGTCCGACACCGCCCGGACCGCGAGGAACGGCACCCCGCGGGCCGCGCACGCCTCCGCCACCGCCGCCGACTCCATGTCCACCGCGGCGGCCCCGGTCTCGGCCGCCAGCCGCCGCTTCTCCGCCGGGTCGCCGACCAGGTAGTCGACGGTCACGATTCGCGGTGACGTGACCACGTCGCCGACGCGGAGGTCCGGGACGAGCGCCCCGCAGAACCCGGCCGCGACGACGAGGCCAGGGGACGAGGTGTGGAGGAGGTGTTCGGCGGCGGCCCGGGCGCGGGCACGGCCGACCCCGGTGACGTGAACGGAGACGTGGGGCAGGTCGCGGGCCGCGCGATGGAACGGGGCGGCCTCGCGTTCGAGGGCGAACAGCACCCGAGCGGGAGGGCGAGGCTCCCGCCGAGCCGCCACGGCCCCCCGCGGCTCGGCGGGAGCCTCGCCCTCCCGCTCGCCGCCCGTCACGTCAGTTGCCACCGCAGCATCTTCAGGCTGTCGCCGAGCCGGGCGTTCACCCCCAGCGCGGCCGCCACCTCGTACCCGGAGTGCATCATGCAGTGCTCGCACCGCGGGTCTTTGCCGTACCCGTAGTTCTCCCACTCGGTGTCCCGCATCAACGCGCCGAACGTCTCGTGGTGCTCGTCCGTGATGAGGTAGCACGGCCCCTTCCACCCCTTCACGTTCCGCGTCGGGCTGGCCCACGCCGCGCACGACAGCTCCCGCTTCCCCTGCAGGAACTCCTTGTAGATCGGCGACGTGTTCATCTTGTACTTCCGGAACAGCCCCGTCGCCTCGTTGAACTTCTTCTTGATCTCGTCCCGCGTCAGGAAGATCTCGGCCGCCCCGTCCGGGTTCGTGCTGCACACCGCCGCGTACCCGTAGGCCGGAGACAACATGAAGCCGTCGACGCCCAACTGTGTGAGGTACCCGTACAGGGCGTCGATCTCGGCCATGTCGGTCTCCTTGTAGACCGTCGTGTTGGTACACACCAGGAACCCGGACTTCTTCGCTGCCTTGATCCCCTCCACCGCCTCCCGGAACACCCCGTCCCGTTCCACCGCGACGTCGTGCGTCTTCTCCAGCCCGTCCAGGTGGACGTTGAAGAAGAACCGCGAGGTCGGCTTGAAGAGGTGCAACTTCTTGCGCACGAACATGCCGTTGGTGCAGAGGTAGATGTGCTTCCGCCTCTTGAGGATGCCGCGGACCAACTCGCCGATCTGCGGGTAGATGAGCGGCTCGCCGCCGCAGATGCTCACGATCGGCGCCCCGGCCTCGTCCACCGACGCCAGGCACTCTTCCACACTGAGCTTCTGCTTGATGGTGCTCTCGTACTCGCGGATCCGGCCGCACCCCGTACAGGTGAGGTTACAGGCGTGCAGCGGCTCCAGCATCAGCACGAGCGGGAACCGCCGCTCGCGCCGCAGCTTCTTCCGGATCATGTAGCCCGCCATGTCGGTGGTCAGGCTCAGGGGGAAGCGCATCGGTGTCCTGCCAGTGGCCAGTGGTCAGTTGCCAGTTGAGATCGTACCCGTGATGCCGACCGGCGCCGGGGTGCCGTGACCGGGGTCGGACCGGTATCCAGACCGACTGACCACCGACCACTGACCACCGACCACTCCGAGGTAGCGGCCCAGCGCCATCAGCGGGAAGTACAGCGGGTACAGGTGATACTTCAGGTAAAAGACGCGCGGGAACCCGGTGCCGGTGAACGCCTCCTCGGCCCAGGTGCCGTCGGCCCGCTGCGTCCCGGCCAGGTACTCGAACCCGGCCCGCGCCTCCGGCGACTCGCCCTCGCCGGCCGCCAGCAGCCCGAGCAGCGCCCACGCCGTCTGCGACGCGGTCGACTCGCCGACGCCGGCGGCCGACGGGTCATCGTAACTGCGCGGGCTCTCGCCCCACCCGCCGTCCGCGTTCTGCACGTCCCGCAGCCACCGCACCGCCCGCCGCACCGGCGGCGACGCCATGTCGTACCCGACGCCCGCCAAGCCGGCCAGCACCTGCCACGTCCCGTACACGTAGTTCACGCCCCACCGACCGAACCACGCCCCGGTCTCCTCCTGCCGCGACAGGACGAACGCCACCGCCCGGTCGACGGGGGCCTGGCCGACCCGGTAGCCGTAGTGCCCGAGGGCCTCCAGCACGCGGGCGGTGATGTCCGGACAGGCCGGGTCGAGCATCGCGTTGTGGTCGGCGAACGGCACCTTGGTCAGGATCTCGTTCTCGATGTTCCGGTCGAACGCCCCCCACCCGCCGTTCCGGTTCTGCATCGCGGCCAGCCAATTCAGCGCCCGGTGGACCGCCGGCAGCGCCGCAGCGCGGGTGCGGTGCCCCGTCCGGGCCAGCGCGATCAGCACCATCGCCGTGTCGTCCACGTCCGGGTAAAACGCGTTCCGGTACTCGAAGAACCACCCGCCCGGCTCGACCCCGCGGACCGTCCTCGCCCAGTCGCCGTCGCGCCGCACCTCCCGGGCCAGCAGCCAGTCGACGGCGGCCGTGACTTCGTCCGAGTCGGTCGGCTGCCCGGCGTCCGCCGCCGCGATTAGTGACAGCGCGGTGTCCCAGACCGGGGACTTGCACGGCTGGAGCCGGAGGGCGTCGTCCTCCGCGATCGCCAGGCCGTCGAGTTGCCCCATCACCCCGACCATCTCCGGGTCGTCGGCCGGCACCCCGAGGGCGTGGAGCACCACGGCGTGGTACACGACCGGCGGGAAGATCGCCCCGATCCCGTCACTCTCCTCCGGGTTCGCCCGCTCGCGCATCCACCGCAGTGCCTTCCGCACCGCCCACCGCCGCAGCGGCGTCAGCCGCCACCGCTCCGCCTTCTTCAGCATCCAGTCGACGCCGAGGAAGAAGTTGGTCCACGAGAACCATTTCGCGGTCGGCTTCGCCGGCCACCGCGGCGTCTCCGGCGGTTCGAGGAACAGCTCGCGCGCCCCGAGTTCGTCTGGGAGCGGGGTCACCGGCTTCAGCGCGTCCACCACCGAGAGCGGGACGAAGATGGTCCGGCTCCACGCCGACAGGGCGTAGAGGTTGAAGAAGAACCATCTCGGTAGAAGGATCAGTTCCGCCGGGACGGACGGGCAGGCGGCGTACGGGACCTGGCCGAGGAGGGCGAGGTAGAAGCGGGTGAACGAGTTGGTCGCCTCGGCCCCGCCGAGGCCGCGGACCACCGCCGCCGCCCGCTTCATGTGCGGGGCGTCGGCCGGGTCGCCGGCGATCTTCAGGGCGAGGTACGCCTTGACCGAGACGCTCACCTCGGCCGGCCCGCCGGGGTAGTTCGGCCACCCGCCGGCCGGCAGTTGCTTCGCCCGCAGGTAGTTCGCCAGGCGGGGGACCCGCGGGTCGTCGCGGCGGCCGAGGAAGGCGAGGAGGAGGACGAACTCCGACTCGAGGATGGTGTCGCCTTCCAGCTCCCCGCACCAGTGGCCGTCCGGCTCGCGGCGGGCGAGCAGGGCGGCCCGGCCGCGGGCGGCGGTGGCGGCGACCTCCTCGGCCCAGTCGAGGTCGCGCGGCGGGGCGGGTGCGGGTCGGGGCACGGGCCGGAGTCCTTTCCGTGGGCGGGAAGGGTGCGGGAGAGTCTACCCGCCCGCGTCCGACGGCGGCAAGGGGAACCCCGGGCGATTACCCCCGCCGGTAGAACGCGGCGGCCGGGCCCAGGCCGTTGGCCTGGGCTGAGGAAGGGCGCACCTTCGGTGCTCAGAGGGCCTCAGGGCCGAAGGCCCGGCCGCCCGGGCCCAGGCCGTTGGCCTGGGCCCGGGCGGCCGGCGGCGGCACGGGGGGCGGTTGGACGGGTTACCCCCGCCGGTAGAACGCGGCGGTCCCGGTCCGCTTCACGCACGCCCACCCCGGGGCCGACCGGAAGTAGTCGTCGAACCCGGTCCCGGGGCGGGTCAGGGCGAACGCGAACGGGCCGTACGCGGCCTCCCACCGAGCGACCGCCGCCGCCGTCCCCGCGTCCTGGGCCTCGACGAACTCCAGCAGCCACTCGCCGCCGAACACCTCGCACCGGTCGTCCACGAACACCTTGTACCCCGGGGCGTGGTGGATCACGAACCCGCCGGCCACGTACCCGTTGAACATCCGGTTCGGCTCGCCCGGCCCGGGCTCGTGCTCCTTCAGCACGTCCAGCACCTCGACCGGCCAGTGCCGCGGGTCGAGCCGCGCCCACCCGGCCCCGACCACCGGCACCCCCACCCCGCCGGCCTTCAGCCCGAGCGCCAGGAGGACCGCGGCCGCCGGCAGCCACACGTTCGCCCACCACGGCCGGGCCGGCGGCGGGATGTCGGGCTGGTAGAAGTCTGGGCGGGAGCGGGCGAGCCACGCGGCCCACCGGGTGTGCGGCCAGATGGCGGCGACCGCCACCAGGGCCGTGACCACGAACAGCGGGGCGTGCCGGCAGCGGTCGGCCGCCAGCACCAGCCACGGGAGCGGCAAGAGCCACGACGCCCGCAACTCCCGCACCCGCACCCCGGCGAGCACGACCACGTACACGGCGGCGAACCCGACGACCGGCCAGGCGTACGGCTCGGCGAGGTCGAGCGGGCGGTGCTCCTTGATGATCCGCTTCAGCACCCCGTCGTTCATGATCCGCCCCCACACCCACAGCATGTCCGTGCCGTACGGGGTGGCGAGGGCGGTCGAGGCGAGGACGGCGAGCAGCACCCCGAGGCCGACGGCCCCGCGCCACGACCCGACCGGCGACGGCAGGCCGACGACCCGGAACGCGACCCACCCGGCGGCCGCGATCACGGCGGTCGCGAACCCGCCGAGCCACCCGCCGTGGACGTTCGCCCAGACCGCGAACAGCGGGACCAGCCACAGCAGCCGGCGCGGCGACGCCCGTCCGCCGTCGAAGTCCGTGAGGAGGGCGGCGGTGGCGGCGAGGGCGGCGATGGTGAACAGGTGCGGGCGGACGTGGAAGTGCGACCCGGCGGCGGCGACCGCCAGCACCACCACCGCCCCGACCGCCGCCGGGTGGAGCCCGGTGCGGAGGAGCCGCACGGCCAGCCACGCGAACACCGCGGCGAGCAGGGTGGCGGCGCCGAGCAGTTGGGCGTCGAACCCGGCGGCGCGGTGGGCCAGGGCCATCCCGACCTCGCCGAGCCACTGCGACGGCACCCACTTCGTCCCGGCGAAGGTGAAGGTGAACGGGTCGTGGCGGAGGAACCCGTCGGCGAGGATGAGCTCGCCGGTCGAGGTGTGCCAGAACGTGCCGGGGTCGCGGAGCATGCCGGACCGCCCGCCGGCCAGCAGCGCCACCCACACCGCCAGGAACGCCACCGCCCCCGGCCCGACCCACCGCGGGAGCGTCATGCCGCCTCCGGGCGGGGTTGGGGCTCGCGGGTGCCGGCGGCGTACAGGAGGAGGACGGCCGGCGACACCCACAGGAACCAGAACGAGCTGACCTTCAGCAGGTTCAGGGCGAGGCACCCGGCGTTCACCGCGACGAGCCCCTGGAGCGCGGCCGTCCCGGCCGCACCACGTACCGGGGGCCGTCGCGAACCTGGGTCATCCGGGGCGGAAGGAGTTCCGTCGGTGGCGCGGCCGGGACGGCCGCGCTCCAGTCCCGCGACCAACCGGACCGCCGCCGGGAGGAGCAGGACCATGTCGAACGGCCAGGCCCCGTACGGGGCGGTGACGAACGACACGAGCAGCAGCAGCGGGAGTTGTTCGCCCCAGTCCCAGTCACGGCGGTGCCGGGACCAGTGCCACGCGAACCACGCCAACCCGGCCGCGACCGGCAGGAACTGCAGCCCGAACCGGCCCTCGCCGAGCCCGAGCCGCAGCACCGTCCCGAGCGTTGGGGACAGCCACTGGGCCGGCGGCCGGTTGCCGAGGGCGTCGAGGTACTGGCGCCAGACGTGCGGGTCGAACAGCACCGGGACCGCGGAGCAGACCAGGCCGGCGACCGCCCCGCCGACGACCGTCCGCCAATTCCCGGTGGCGACGGCCCGGCACAGGATCGCTGCCCACACGAGGTACGCGAGGTGCGGCTTGACCGCGAGCAGCACCGTGGCGGCGCCGGCGGCGAAGTAGAATCCCCGACGCTCGAAGTCGAGGAACAGGACCGCACCGAGCAGGAGCAGCGGCCCGATCTGACCGGCCTGCAGGGCGAACGCGGTCGGCAGCGCCGCGAGCACCACCGCCCACCCGACCCATCGCCGGTCCGGGTTACCGCCGCACAGCCGCCACAGCCGGTCGCCGCAGAACCCGGCGGCCGCGAGGTTGACGGCGAGCCACAGGAGCTGTGCCTCGCGGGCCGGGAACAGGCCGAGCGGCAGGACGACGGCGAGCGCCCACGGCGGGTTCCACATCATCACCGCGTCGGCGGTGTCGCGGCCGTTGGCCTGCTGGAGGGGGAGGAGCCTGGCGGGGTCGTAGGGGTTCTCGCCGGCGAGGGTGAGCTTCGCGGCGGCCCAGTACTCGATCACGTCGTCGGGCGGCCAGACGGTCGGGTCGGCGAGCAGCGCGCGGACCTGCCCGGCGATCACGATGGCGGCGGCCGCGAGCGCGAGCAGGGTGACGGCGCGGCGGGGGCTCATGCCGCAGCATAGAGCGCGTTCGGGGCAGGCGGGTCCGAGCCCGAGCGCGAGCGAGGGTCGAGCGCGGCCCCTCGCTCGCGCTCGGGCTCGGACGCTGTTGGCGCGAATCCTATCCCTCGACCCACGTCGCCGTGTGGTCCAGGTACGCCGCCCGCACCTCCGGGAACTCGGTCACGTTCGGGACGTGGTTCAGCTCCAGCAGGTGCGGCGTCCCGTCCGCCGCCACGATGTAGTCCGCGGCGCACACCGCCAGGTCGAAGTGGTCGCGCATCCGCCGCACGTCGTCGGCCAGCACGGGATTCAGCGGCATCGGGCCGGCCGACGGGTGGTGGATCGACTTCTTCCAGCCGTCCCCGCCGAGCCGCACCTGGAACAGCGCGTCGCCGACCGCCGTCACCCGCACCGCCTCGCCGTCCACGAACGGCTCGAACAGCGTCGGTTCGGTCGTCGGCCGGTCGCCGTCGCACCGCTCCTTCCCCTCGCCGCAGTGCCACTCGCCCCACTTCGCCACCGTCCCAACGTCGGCCGGGAACACGGTGCCGTCGGCGAACCCGCGGGGCAGGGCGGCGAACCGCGACACCCGCCGCACCCGGGCGAGGTTGGCGATCCGCGGGCGGGTGTCGAGCAGCCCGCGGCCGCTCGGCAGGCACGGCCCGCCCCACAGGGCCAGGGCGGTGATCGCCGGCAGGTCGTCCTCGAAGATGCCGTGGAACACGACCTTCCCGACCGGCCCGGTCCAATCCCACGTCCCGACCCGGGCGAGGTACAGTTCGCCCGCCCGCAGTTGCACCTTCGGCAGCATCGGGAACGACACCACCGGCCGGCCCACCCGCGCCTTCAGCTCGTCCACCTCGGCGCGATCCAACCCGATGAGTGCGACCGGTCGATCGGACATCTCGTACCTCCGCGGCAACCGACATGGTGCCGCCCGATGTCGGCGGCGACTGTTGGTCGATGTGGGAAGGAGACCCAACCCCCCGCGGAGGTTCTCGCGTGCCGATCGAGTACGTCGCCGGTGACCTGTTCGCCAACCGGTTCGGGGCCGACGCCCTCGCCCACGGGTGCAACTGCGCCGGGTCGATGGGGGCGGGGATCGCCGTCGGGTTCCGCGAGCGCTACCCCGAGATGTTCGCCGAGTACCGGCGGCGGTGCAAAGCCGACCCGCCGGAGTTCGGATTGGGGGACGCATTCCTGTGGCGCGAGGCCGGGAAGCCGGCGGTGCTGAACCTCGGCACCCAGCCGCGGCCCGGCCGCGGGGCGACGTACCCGGCGGTCGAGGCCGCGCTGCGGGCCGCCCGCGCGGCGGCCGACGCGGCCGGACTCGCGTCGGTGGCGATGCCGCGGATCGCGGCCGGGTACGGCGGGCTGTCGTGGAACAGGGTGAAGGGGCTGATCGAGGCGGCCTTCGCGGACTGGGCCGGGACGGTGTACGTCTACGAGGAGTTCCAACCCGAAGGGTGACGAGCCCGCGGCGCGAGCAAGGGCAGGGGCCAAAGCCCTTGCTCGCGCCGCGGGCTCGTATCATCCGTCCCACACCCCGCGGACGGCGTCCGCGGTGGTGTCGATGCCGCGGGCCCGCAGCTCCGCCGCCACCTGCTCCGGTGTCACCCCCGCCCCGAGCCGCGTCCGGGCCTCCGTCACCATCCGCTTCAGGCTGATCACCTGGTCCCGCGGCGGTTGACCCGCCGGGTCGGCGTGCGTCCAGTGCGACTCCCCGGGGTCCGTCTGGTCGGCCTTCGCCCTCATCCCGCCACCTCCCTCACCCGGCCCGGACCTCGCCGCCGAGCAGCGTCAGGATCTCGCCGTTGATGTAACTCGAGTCCGCCTCCGACGCGAAGAACACGAACGCCGGGGCCACCTCCTCCGGCTGCCCCGGCCGGCCGAGCGGGGTCTTCGCCCCGTGCTCGGCGACCTTCTCCGCCGGCTTCGACACCGGCTGCAGCGGCGTCCAGATCGGCCCCGGGGAGACGCAGTTCACCCGGATCCCGCGGTCGATCAGGTTCTGGGCGAGCGACTTGGTGAACGCGTGGATCGCCCCCTTGGTGCTCGCGTAGTCGATCAGCGTCTTGTTCCCCTCCAGCCCGGTGATCGACCCGCAGTTCACGATCGCCCCGCCCTTCGGCAGGTACCGCACCGCCGCCCTCGCCAGGTAGAAGTACCCGTAGATGTTCGTCCGGAACGTGGTGTCGAACTGCTCGTCCGTTATGTCCTCCAGCTTCTCCTTCGTCTCCTGGAAGGCGGCGTTGTTCACCAGCACGTCGAGCCGGCCGAACGCCGCCACCGTCTTCTCGACCGCGTCCCGGCAGAACTTCGGGTCCTTCACGTCGCCCGGGATCAGCTCGCACCTCCGCCCCTCGGCCTCGACCGCCCGCTTCGTCTCCTCCGCGTCCGACTGCTCGGCGGGTAGGTACACGATCGCCACGTCCGCCCCCTCCCGAGCGTACAGCACCGCGACCGCCTTGCCGATGCCCGAGTCCCCGCCGGTGATCAGCGCCGCCTTCCCCTTCAGCTTGTCGGCGCCCTTGTACATCGGGGCCATGAACCGCGGCTTCGGGTCCATCGCCGAGTCGAGGCCGGGCTTCGGCTGGCTCTGGGCGGGGAGCGGACCCTTCGGCTCCTTCTGCTGGCTCATCGCGGGGACCCCGGGGGTGCGGGCGGCGGGAGACGGGAGAGCAGCTTCCGCGCCGCCTCGGCCGCCGCCCACGCCTGTTCGGCGGCGGCCACCAGCCGGGCGATCGCGGCGGACAGCTCGGCCGGCGGCGGGTCGGCCTTCGGGATCACGCTCACCGTCCCCTCGGACTCGATGAACGCGGCCTTCACCTTCCCGACGTCGTCGATCCCCTGCCCGCGGAGTTGGGCCTCCAGCTCGTCGTCGGTGATCCCCTCGGCCGCCATGTTCTCCCGGAGCGGCTCCCCGTCCCGGACGAGCTGCACCGGTCGCGGCTCCAGGAGCCGGCGGAGCCAGGCCCAGCGGGCGGCCGCCCGGTCGAGGGCGAAGTTCCAGAACAGCAGGGCGAGGACGGCGGCCAGCCCGTTCGGGACGGAATTCGCCTGGGCCGTCAGGGCCGGGGACACGCACTCCGACACCAGCACCACCAGCATCACGTCCGGCAGCCCGATCGTCCCGCTCTGCCGCTTCAGGATGACCCGGAACAGGACGAGCAGGGACAGGTAGACGACGGACGCCCGCAGGAACGTCTCCACCAGGGAGGCGTCGGGGACGAACACCTGCGCCCACTCGGGGGCCTCGAACGCCTTCACCCCGACCTCCCGCCGGGGAACGCCCCTGGCGCCTCGTCAGGTGGTTCCCCCTCACCCGCCGGCGGCGAAGCGCCGCCGCCGACCTCTCCCCAGCGGGGCTTTGCACAACGGTGGCCGGTTTTGGGTCGGAGGGCGCCGTAAGTCGTTAAACGGCGTCCCGCAAACTCGACCCAGATTGCCCGGTCCGGAACCGTTGTGCAAAGCCCCCCAGCGGGGAGAGGTGGGGGCCTCGGGCCTTCTCGGAAGCTCCCGGGTTCGGACGCGTGGGGAGGGGTACGGCGGCCCCCACCTCTCCCCGCTGGGGAGAGGTCGGCGGCGGCGCTTCGCCGCCGGCGGGTGAGGGGCACTACCTGCCGAGATCCCCGGCCACCTGGCCCGCCCCCGCCCGCCCCGTCACGGCTTCAGCACCACCTTGACGTACTCGTCCTGTTGCGTCGCGAACCGGTGGTACGCCTCCGCGGCGTCCGACAGGTTGTACCGGTGGGTGATCAGGAACGACGGGTCGATCTCCCCCTTCTCGATCCGCGCCAGCAGCTTCGGGACGTACTTGTGGACGTGAGTCTGGCCCATCTTGAACGTCAGCCCCTTGCCGAACGCCGCCCCCATCGGGAGCTTGTCGAGCAGGCCGCCGTAGACGCCCGGGATCGACACCGTCCCGCCCTTCCGGCAAGCCATGATCGCCTGCCGCAGCGCCTGCGGGCGGTCGGTCGCCAGGTGGGCGAACGCCTTCACCCGGTCGAGCACGGCGGCCAGGTTCGTCCCGTGCGCCTCCATCCCGACCGCGTCGATGCACGCGTCCGGGCCGCGGCCCCCGGTCTTGTCGTCCAGCCACCCGTACAGGTCGACCTTCTCGAAGTTCACCACCTCCGCCCCGCACAGGTCCCGGGCCATCCGGAGCCGGCCCTCGACGTAGTCGATGCCGATCACCCGGTGTGCCCCGAGCAGGAACGCGCTCTTGATCGCGAACAGCCCGACCGGCCCGCACCCCCACACCGCCACCGTGTCCCCGGGGTGGATGTTGCAGTTCTCCGCCGCCATGTACCCGGTCGGGAAGATGTCGGTCAGGAACAGCACCTTCTCGTCCGGCAGGTGGGCCGGCACCTTGAACAGGCCGACGTCGGCGAACGGCACCCGGGCGAACTCGGCCTGCCCGCCGGCGTACCCGCCGAACATGTGCGAGTACCCGAACAGGGAGCTGCCCCCGTACCCGTAGGCGGTGTCGGCGACCTCCGCGTTGGGGTTCGAGTTGTCGCACGCCGAGTACAGCTCGCGCTTGCAGAAGAAGCACCCGCCGCAGGCGATGGTGAACGGGACCACCACCCGGTCGCCCTTCCGGACGTGGGTCACGCCCCGCCCGGTCTCCTCCACCACCCCCATGAACTCGTGCCCGAGGATGTCCCCGGCCTTCATCGTCGGGATGTACCCGTCGTACAGGTGGAGGTCGGACCCGCAGATCGCGGTGGTGGTGATCCGGACGATCGCGTCGCGGGGGTTCAGGATCTTCGGGTCGGGCACCCGCTCGACCGCCACGTTCTTCTGACCGCGCCAGCACAGGGCTCGCATCGGG
The DNA here is from genome assembly GCA_013822345.1 of Isosphaera sp. Classification (GTDB taxonomy): domain Bacteria; phylum Planctomycetota; class Planctomycetia; order Gemmatales; family Gemmataceae; genus Gemmata. The sequence continues at coordinate 12,413 of PNKH01000006.1, read as the reverse complement.
GTGTCTCCGGGTGAAGTTTAGCCGCGACGCGGAGTCCTCGGAGCGGAGCGCGGGCGCGTCCCCGCGCTCCGCTCCGAGGACTCCGCGTCGCGGCTAAACGGGGGTGGGGTTCAGCGCCGCCCGTGCGGCTGCCCTTCGGTGGTCGGGGTCTCGCCGGTCTCCAGGATCTGCTTGAACCGCCGCAGGTCCTCGCGGACCTGCCGGTCCGGGTTCTCCCCGAACAGCCGGGCCACCGCCGACCCGACCTTCCCGCCCGGGGGGTCGTACTTTAGCTCCACCCGGACCTCCGTCCCCTGGCCGTGCGGCAGGTCGGTGAACCGCACCGACCCGGCGGTGTCCACGTCCGACCCGTCCACCGACTTCCACGCGATCACCCGGTTCGGGGTGTCGGTGAGGAGCTCCGCCTCCCACTCGACCTGCAGCCCGAGCGGCCCCTTGGCGACCCACCGGGACCGGCCGTCGGTGGTCGTGTCCACGTCGACCAGGTGGGTCATGAACCGCGGCAGGTTCTCGAAGTCGCGCCAGAACCGGTACACCTGGTCGGCCGGCTTCATCACCGTGACGACGTGCTCGACCCGGGTCCCGTGCTCGGCGGCGATGACCGAGGCCGGGGCGGTCGCGTCGGACGTGCTGAACCCGAGGGCCTGGTACGCCAGGCAGTTCCCGGTCGCGGCCCGGTACAGCAGGTAGGTGCCGGCCAGGCAGGACAGCAGGCCCGGCCCCCGGCCGTCGAACCCGAGGCCGAACAGGGCGCCGCCGGCGGCGAGCGAAACCCACCGCTCAGGGCTGCTCAGGTTCGTGCGCACCTGCGGCAGGGCGTCCACGGCCCGGGCGACGGCGGAGTCGCGGCCGGCGGCCGACTTGGCGGCGACGGACAATAAGGTGGCGGCCATGCGGGGGCTCCGGGGTTCGGGTGTCGGGCGGCGCGTCGGGAGAAGCGGAACCCCGCGCGGGGTCACCGCCCGGCGGCCGCGGACGGGGGTGCGACGGTTGCAACCGGCGCGCCGCCGGGGAGGCGGTGCCGCCACACCTCGAGCAGGGCGACGGTGACGGCCAGGGTGCACGGCCCGAGGACCATCCCGGAGACGCCGAACACGGCCAGCCCGCCGATGAACGCGAGCAGGGCCGGGGCCGGGTGGAGCTTCATCCGGTCCCCGGCCACCCAGGCGTACACGGCGTTGGTCACCACCCCGGCCATCACCAGGCCCCACCCGGTCAGGGCCGCGGCCGCCCCCCACCGCCCGTCGGCGGCCAGGAACGCCGCGGCCGGCACCCACACCAGGAACGCCCCGACGAACGGGAGGACGCCGAGGACGAACATGACCGCCCCCCACAGGACCGGGGCCGGCAGCCCGAGCAGCCAGAACATCAGCCCGCCGGTCGTCGCCTGCAGGGCCGAGGTGAGGACCGTCCCGTACACGGTCGCGTGGATCGCCCCGTCCGCCCGGTCGATCACCCGCTCGGCGTCCGCCGGGGGGAGCGGCAGCAGCCGGCCCACCGCGGCCAGCAGGTGGTGCCGGTCCCGGAAGCAGAAGAACAGGACGAACACCGCGGTCAGCGCCTGGAGGGCCGCCCCGGTCACCCCCTCGATCACCCCGAACGACCGCCGCCCGAGTTCGGCCAGCGCCGCCCGCGCCTGCCGCTCCACCTCGCCCGGGTCGAGCTCGGCCGCCAGGCCCCCGACCCCCGGCAGCCGGGCGACGGTCTCCCGCAGCCGCCCGTCGGCCGCCTGCTCCTGGACCGTCCGGACCGCCCCGCGGGTCTCGTGCCCGATCCGGACGGCGACCAGCACGGTCGGCACCGCGATCACCAGCACCACCGCCACGGTGCTGACCGCCGCGGCCAGGTTCTCGCTCCCGACGGCCCGGCGCAACCGGCGGTGGAGCGGCAGCCCCATGGCGGCCAGGGCGACCGCCCAGGCGACGGCGGGGAGGAACGGGGCGAGCAGCAGGTAGCAGACGTACAGGGCGACGACGGTCAGCCCGGCGAGGGCGGCGAGACGGGCCCAGTCGGGTTCGGGGCGGGGTGGGGCGGTCACGCGGGGCACCTCCGGGCGTCACGTCCGACGCCCGGCTGTGGGTCGATGCAACCGGCGTGCCCGCGGGGGCAGGAAGAGAGGCCCCGCCGGATCGGGGTCGGTGACGGGGTGTCCGCGGAGGTGCTGGTCCCCTCACCCGGCCCGGCGGGGCGCCGGGCCGAACTCACCCCGGCGGGAGGGGTGAGGACACCGGCCACCCCGGCCGCTATCCGGGTCGGTCACATCGAGACAGGCGGCAACCGCCCCCACCTCTCCCCGCTGGGGAGAGGTCGGCCCCGACTTTGTCGGGGCCGGGTGAGGGGTGAACGTACCCGGTCGTCCGTCAGCGTCCGCCCCTCACTCGCCGCCCGAACACAACCGGTCACTTCTGTGGGGCCGCCCGGTTGAACGCGTCCGGGTCGAACTCGTCGCGCCCGGTCGCGGCCGGCTTCGGCGGGGCGCCCGCGCCGAACTGGCCGGCGGCGCCAGCCGGCTTCGGGGCGGGGGCGACGGCCGGGGCCGGGGCCAGGCTCGGCGGCGTCGGCAGGACCGGCGGGACGGCGGGTAACACCTCCACCGGGGCCGGCACCGGCGGGATGACCGGCACCGGCGGGACCTCGACGGGCGGCACCAGCGGGAGCGCGGGCGGGTCGGCGGCCGGCGGGATCGGCGGCACCTCCGGCGCCGGCGGGGCGGGCGGCACGAGCGCCGGGGCCGGCTCGACCGGCGGCAGGACCGGGGCGGCCTTCGGGGCCGGGGTCGCGGCGACCTGCGGGGCGTCCGGGGTCCACATCGGCGGCAGGGCCGGCGCCCCCATCGGCGGCGGGAGCGGCACCACCGCCGCCGCCACCCACGCCTCCAGCACCTTGTACCCGCCCGACTGCCGGCTCGGGAACGCCGGCTGCTTCATCCCGCCGTGCGCGGACAGCGCCTTCGCCAGCAGCGGGCTGGCGAGCGGCTCGTCGCGCCGCAGTTGCCCCGCGGTCGCCCGCAGGTTCGCCTTCGTCGACTGCGGCCCGACCTCGAACCCGGTCACCCGGACGAGCTTGAACGGCCCGGCGTAGTCCGGCCGGGCGTGGCAGTCCATGCACTGGTTCGCGAGGACCGGCTGGGCCCGGGCGGCGAACGCCGTCGCCCCCTCCGGGGAGAGGTCCGCCTCCGGCCCGGTCGGCTCCAGCGCCCCGCCGGCCGCCGGCTTCGCCGCCACGACCACCGGGGCCGACCCGTCCGCCGGGAACTGCCGGAGCGACTCCTCCAGCGACCGGACCAGGTCGGCCGCGGCGGCGCTGCCGGGCGGGAGCTGGGCGACCTGCCGGGCCTCGGCCAGGGCCTGCTCCCGGAGGCCGGCGAACATCAGCCAGCGGGCGACCCGGAGGCGGGCCGCCGGGTCGTTCTCCGGCACCCGGGCGAGCATGAACCGGTGCACCTCGTCCCGGCTGTCGCCGACGAACAGTACGTCCGCCTTCGGGTACGGCCGGTCGATCGACCCCTGGCGGACGACGACCTTGTCCCCGGCGGCGCCGACCGCGTCCCCGCCGACCAGCCGGTCCCCCTTCAGGACGACGTACTTCTTGTACTCCGGTGCGGCCGCGGCCGAGGCCGGGGCGGGCGGCGGGGGCTCGGGCCGCGGCTCCGGCCGCGGCGGGTGGAGGGTCGGGGCGGGGGGCGGGTCCGCGGGGACCGGCGGCGGCGCCGGCTTCGGGAGGACCGGGGCGGGCGGCGGGACCTGCGCCACCGCGGCCGGCGGGGCGGGGTCGAGGACCGGCAGCTTCGGCGCGGGCGGGAGGACCGGGAGCGGGGCCGGGGCCTTCACCGGCGGGAGCGCGGGCGGGAGCGCCGGCGGGGCGGAGGCCGGGAGCTGCGGAAGCGGCGGCAGGACCGGCGGCACCGGGACGGCCGGGGCCGGCGGGGCCGGGAGCGGGCGGACGGCCACCGGGACCAGCGGCGGGGCGTCCGGCGGGATGACGAGCGGCGGCAAGTCGACCTCCGCCGGCCCGAACCGCGGCGGGGCGGCCGGCAGCGGGTGGGTCGCCGGGGGCGGGAGCTCCCGCGCCCCGGACCGCCCCGGGTACTGGGTGTACACCACCCCCGCGGCGGCGGCGAGGCCCGCGGCCGTGACCAGGCAATAGGATGTTCTCATAGTGCCGCCGGCCATACCGACCGCCGGCCGACGCGTCAACCCCGCCCCAACACCGGTCGCGTCTCGGGTTCGCCGCTTGCGGCGTTGCGCTACCCTGAGCGCAACGCCGCAAGCGGCGAACCCGAGACGCGACCCCACCACCCCGCCGCGCCAGCCATGAAGGCCGAGATCATCTCCGTCGGGAGCGAGATCACCAGTGGGCAGAACCTCGACACCAACTCCCAGTGGCTCAGCCGCCGGCTGGCCGAGATCGGCATCCCGGTCGCCTTCCACACCACCGTCGCCGACGACCTCGCCGACAACCTCGCGGTGTTCCGGGTGGCGTGCGACCGGGCCGACCTGGTGGTCGCGACCGGCGGCCTCGGCCCGACCCTCGACGACCTGACCCGGGAGGTGGTCGCGGAAGTCATGGGCGTCCCGCTCGAGGAGCACGGCCCGTCCGTGGAGCACATCCGGGAGATGTTCGCCCGCCGCCGGCGGGTGATGCCGGACCGGAACCGCGTCCAGGCGCTGTTGCCGCGCGGGGCGGAGGCGATCCCGAACGCCGCCGGCACCGCCCCGGGCGTCTGGGCGACGGTCGGCCGGGCGACGGTGGTCGCCATGCCCGGCGTCCCGAGCGAGATGTACCGGATGTACACCGAGCAGGTGCAACCGCGGCTCCTGACGATGGGGGTCGGCGGCGGGGTGTTCATCCAGCGGAAGGTGAACACGTTCGGGTGGGGCGAGTCGGCGGTCGAGGAGAAGGTCGCCGACCTGACCCGCCGCGGCCACGTCCCGGAGGTCGGCATCACGGTCGGTGACGCGGTGGTGTCGCTCCGCATCCTCGCCCGGGCCGGGTCGCTGGCCGAGGCGCAGGCCCAGATCGCCCCGGTCGAGGCGACGATCCGAGAGCGGCTCGGGGAGTTGGTGTTCGGGGCCGAGGACGAGGAGCTGCAGGACGTGGTGGTCCGGCTGCTGCGGGACAAGGGGCGGTCGCTGGCCGCGGCCGAGAGCCTGACCGGCGGGCTGGTGGCGCACCGGGTCTGCCTGGTGCCCGGGGCGAGCGACGTGTTCCGCGGCGGGGTGGTGGCGTACACGGACGAGGTGAAGGCCCGGGAGTTGGGGGTGCCGGCGGAGCTGCTGGCGACGGCCGGGGCGGTGAGCGAGCCGGTGGCGCGGGCGATGGCGGAGGGCGTGCGGGCCCGGTTCGGGACCGACCTCGGGGTGGCGACCACCGGGTTCGCCGGCCCGGCCGGCGGGACCGAGGCGGACCCGGTCGGCACCGCCTACGTCGCGCTGGCCGGCGCCGGCGGGACCGAGGTGACGCGGTTCGGCTGGATCGGCACCCGGTACGAGGTGATGAGCCGGACCGCGAAGCTCGCCCTGAACATGGCCCGGCTGCGGCTGCTGAAGTAGGGTGGGCCGAGCCCGGCTCTGCGGGCGAGTCCCACCACTTGTAGTGGTGGGCCGAGCCGGCGCCTCGCCGGCGAGCCCCACCACCCCGCGAAGGAAGCAGGTGGGACTCGCCGGCGAGGCGCCGGCTCGGCCCACCCTACCAACCGCGGCCCACGGGGGACGCCCTACACCCAGCCCTGTTCGCGGAACCACGCCACCGCCTCGGCGACGGACTCCCGCACCGGCCGCGGCGCCACCCCCAGCTCTGCCAGGCTCGCCGCCGCGTCGAAGTGCATCCGCCGGCGGGTCAGCTTCACCCCGGTCACCGTCGCCGCCGGGACCTCCCCGGTGAACACGTCCGCCACGAACTCGCTGACGTACGCCGCCGCCAGCGCCACCGGGTACGGCACCCGCCACCGCGGCTCGGGCAACCCGGTCAGCGCCGCCAGGTGGCCGAACACCGACCGGACCGACCAGTTCTCCGCCCCGAGCAGGTAGCGGACGCCGGGCCGCCCCCGCTCCGCCGCCGCGGCCGTCCCCGCCGCCACGTCCCGCACGTCGATCAGGTTCAGGTCCGCGTCCAGGTACGCGGCCCGCCGGCCGAGGCAGAAGTCGAGCATCATCTGCGTCGGCGGGGACCGCCCGCGGTCGCCCGGGCCGACCGGCAGGGTCGGGTTCACGACCACCACCGGCGCCCCGCCGCGGGCCAGGTGGAACGCGTACCGCTCCGCCCGCCACTTCGACCGGCAGTACGGCCCGACCACGTCCCGGGCCGGCACGTCCCCGGTCGCCCCGACCGGCCCGGCCCGCCCGGCCCGGGTCAGGATGCTCTCGGTGCTGGTGTGCACCACCCGCCGCGCCCCGGCCGCCAGCGCCGCCCCGAGCACGTTCACCGTGCCGAGGTAGTTCACCCGGTGGAAGTCGCCCAGCCGCCGCGTCCACAGCTGCGGGTTGGCCGCGAGGTGGTAGACGACCGACGCCCCGTCCAGCGCCCGCCGCACCGCGGCCGGGTCGCGGATGTCCGCCGGGGCGACATCGATGCGGTCGAGCGGGAGGTGGTCGAGCGGCGCCCCGGGCCGGTCGACGACCCGCACCCGGTCGCCGCGGCCGGCCAGCAGCCGGACCAGGTGCGACCCGATGAACCCGGCCCCGCCGGTGACGACCGTCATGCCGCCTTCTTCGCGTACAGGTCGAGCCGCGGGTCGCCGGTGACCGCGGCGAACGCCCGCCGGACCTGGTCGAACCCGTCGCGCAAGAGGAACCCCGGCCCGCCGGTCTTCGCCCCGAGCACGACGTACCCGGGGTCGCCGGGCCGCAGCCCCGCCGCCAGGCCCCCGTCCGGCCGGTGCCCGACCGCCGCGACCACCCGCTCGACCTCCCACGCCGCCGGCTTCCCGTTCGACCGGCCCGCCAGGCGGAACCCGCCGTCCGGGCCGTGGTAGACGACCTCGTCGAGGACGGTCTGCGGGTGGAACTCGAGGTTCCCGTCGCACCGGGTGGCGAGGGCGTTGGCCCGGGCGGCGAGGCGGTCGCGCTCCCGGAACGGGTCGTTGGCGACGCGCGGCAGCGGCTGCCCGCGCGGCCCGCGGGTGAGCCACACCACCCACGTCGCGGGGTGCTCCTCGGCGAGCGCCGCCAGGCCGCACACGGTCGCCGCCGCCGAGTACCCGTCCCCGACCACCGCGACGCTCCGGCCGGCGTAGTGCGGCCGCCGCTCCCCGAGCACGTCTTCCAGGTCCGCGGCGACGTGCGGCCGGGCCGCCTGTTCGCCGACCGCCGGGACGCCGCCGTCGCCGAGCCAGTTCGGGGTGCCGTAGGTGCCGGTGCAGTCGAGCACGAGGTCGGCGGCGTCGAGCCGCTCGCGGCCGTTCGCCGCCCGGACGAGCAGCCGGAACGCCTTCCCGTCGGCGGCCCGGCCGACGTGCGTCACGGCGTGTTCGAGGTGGAGGCTTTCGAGCAGGGCTTCCGACTCACCGAGCGGGACGAGGTAGGCGTCGCGGAACTCCCGGCCGGTGACCGGGTCGGCGTCGGCGGGGAGGTCGCGGGCCGGCTTCTCGCGGCGGAGGGTGGCCAGCCCGAGGGGCGTGACGTTCAGCCCGAACGGGGTGAACAGCCGGGCGTGGCCCCACCGGCGGACGTGGTCGGCGATCCCGCCGCGGTCGTACACCGCGACCGGCAGGCCGAGCGCCCGGGCGTACAGGGCGGCCTCCAGCCCGACCGGCCCGGCCCCGATCACCGCCACCCGCGGCCCCGCCTTCGGCATCCGTGCCCCTCGCGGACCTGGTAGGGTGGGCCGAAGCCGGCGAAGCGCCGGCTTCGGCCCACCCTACGACTACTTACACCCCCGCCGGCTCCGGGTTCAACCCGACCCCGGCCCGCAGCCGGTCGCAGGCGTGCTCCAGCCAGTCGGCCGGCGGCACCCCGTACGGCCGGAACTTCTCCGGCCGCTCCTGGTCCTCCTGCAGGAACAGCGCCCGGTTCCGCCCCAGCCGCGACGCCGCCGGGGTGTCCATCAGGGTGCTCGAGTCGGCCGCGCTCATCTGGAACAGCACCCGCATCCCGAACTCCCGCGTCAGCGGCCGGTCCACGGCCCGGTTCAGGTTGACGACCGAGTCGCACCACGCGAGGACGTGCACCCCGACCGGCGGGCCGTCGCGGATGATCGCGGCGAACCGCTCCGCCGGCGACGGCTCGCGCTCCGCCCCGCGGCGGCCGAAGCTGAAGTCGTCGTCCGCCTTCCGCAGCTCGCGGAGGCGGTGCAGCCCGAACACCAGCAGGAACCGCGGCGGCCCCGCGGCGCCCTTCTGCCGGCGATCCACCTCGGCGGCCAGGTCGGCGAGCGCGGCGGCCAGACCGGGCCGGGCCGGGGCCGCGCCCCCGGGCAGGCGGGCGGCGAGGCGCGGCAGGTAGTCGGCCCCCTCGGCGTCGTCCGGGGTGCCGTCGAGAACGGTGACCGTGGGGACGCCGTCCGGCCGGGTCTGGGCGGCGAGGGCGACCGCGGCGGCGGCGAACAGCCCGCGGGCCGCCTCCTCGTTCTGCCCGATCACCAGCAGGTTCGACCCCCCGGCCGCCCGGAACGCCGCCGCCGTCGGGTCCTTGATCGCCACCGGGTCGCCGAGCCATGCCGCCGGCGCCTTCGCCACCGCCGGCGCCTCCAAGAGCCCGGCCACCGCCCGGTTGTCGGCCAGGTCGGCGGACGTGTTCCCGGCGAACACCAGCGGCGGCGGGTAGCGGTCCCCGGCCCGCTCCCGCAGCTCCGACAGCAACTCCTCCCGCTTCTCCTCCGACAGCCACACCACCTGGAACGGGTCGTTCCCCTCGACCAGCCCGTTCTGGTCGTTGTAGATCGCCTCGCCGGGCCGCGACAGCAGCCGGGCGGCCGTGTTGTCCCGGCTCAGGATCAACTGGGCGTCGGCGTCCGAGCACTGCAGCGCGACCCGGACGGCCATCTGGTCGATGGTGCTGCGGGCGAGCGAGTACGCCCCGCCGAGCGTCTGCGACCCGAGCAGGACGTGCAGCCCGAACGCCCGCCCCTGCCGGACCAGCCGGTCGAGCAAGAGCGCCGCCTCCTGCGCGAGCTTGTCGTCCTCGGTGAAGAACGCCTGGAACTCGTCGACCACCAGCAGGATCCGCGGCGTCTTCTCGTCCGGCCGGGCGGCCCGGTACCCGGCCAGGTCGTTCACCCCGGTGTCGCGAAACCGCTCGCCACGCTCCCGGAGGACGCCGTCGAGCCGCTGCAGGACGCTCAGCCCGAACTCCCGCTCGCTCTGGATCGCCACCACCCGGGCGTGCGGCAGCCGGTACGTCGCGTACCACTGGAACTCGACGCCCTCCTTGAAGTCGATCAGGTACAGCTCGGCCTCGTCCGGGCTGTACGTCAGCGCGAGGTTGGTGATGAGCGCGTGCAGGAGCGTCGACTTCCCGGACCCGGTCTTGCCGGCGACGAGCGCGTGCTGGGCGGTGCCGCGGCCGAGGGCGAACGACTGCTTCCGGGTCGCCCCGGCCCGGCCGACCGGCACGTCGAACCCCTTCGACGCGTCCCCGGTCCACTCCGCGCCGGGGGGCGGAGCGATGTACTCGAACGGCACCTCGACCCGGGCCGCCGCCTTGCTCGCCAGCCCGACCCGCTGGACGATCCGGCCGACCGCGTCCACGTCCGGCGGGCGGTCGAGCACCAGCGGGAAGGCGGCGAGGGTCGGGTCCTTCGGCACGAACGCCCCGTCCTTCCAGGCGAGGGTGAAGCTCGCCGCCTCCAGGTCGGCCGGGTTGAAGTCCCGCGGCATCGTCCCCCGGGTGTCCATGCTGACCAGGGTGCACACCCCGCACGACGGCCCGCTCTGGGCGACGCTCACCAGCCGCTTCGCCGCGTCCGGGCTGAACCCGGCCGGGAAGTTCGCCACCACCAGCACCCGGTACGGCTCGGCCACCTCCCCGGCCGCCCGGTTGTAGTCCTCGATCGTCCGGTACTGGTTCCGCAGGTACTTCTGGATCACGCTGGCGATGTGGTCGGTCAGGTCGGTCAGCCGCTGCTCGATCTGGGCCGGCTCGGTCCAGATCCGCGACGTGACCAGCTTCTCGTCGTAGTCGGCCAGGTGCATGAACGCGGCGAAGTTGTCCCCGAGCCCGACCGGGTCGATGATGGTGAACCGCACCTTCCCCGGCGGCAGCCCGGTCAGGAACCGGAGCATCATCGCCTGCAGGGCGTTCACCGCCACCGCCCGGCCGTCGTCCCGGGCCCGGAGCAGGACCGAACACCGGTCCGGGAACGGCAGGAACGCGGGGACGGGGCCGTCGAGGTTCGGCGGCGGGGCGAGGCGGGGGTCGGCCGGCATGCCGTCCGGCAGGGCTCGGAGGTTCACCAGCCACTCGCCGGCACGGACCCCGTGCGGGACGGCGTCGGGGAGCGGGCGGGACCCGCGGGCGACTTCGTCCCACGGCGGGAACAGGGCGGCGCCCTCCGCCCGCAGGGCGGCGAACGTCCCGGCCACCCCGCCGGCGGCGTCATCCCAGTCGGCGGCGAGCCGGGCCCACCCGTCGTCCCGGACGGCGGCGGCGGCGGCGACCTTCGTCGCGGCCGCGTCCTCGGCCGCCCGCAGCTCGGCGTCGTGCCGGGCCTCGATCTTCGACCGCTGGTCCCGGAAGACTTCTTCCTCCGCCCGGGTCTCGGCGGCCCGGCGGCGGCGGACCTTCTCGGTCAGAGCGGCGTGCTCGCCCTCGACCCGGGCGAGTTCCGACTCGTACTGCTTCTTCCGGGACTCGAACAGCGGGAGGTAGTGGTCGTCGGTCTCCTTCCGCTTCCGGGCGTGCTGGGTGGAAAGCCGGTCGCGCTCGGCGGCGAACTCGGCGTCGGCGAACTCGGCCAGCAGGCGGGCGGACCGGGCGGCGCTCGCCAGGCCCCGGCCGAGCACGTGCCCGGCCCGGAGGGTGGCGAGGTGGGCGTGCCGGCGGGCGAGGAGCCACCCCCCGCCGCCGAGCAGCAGCGCGGACCCGGCGGCCACCCCGGCGGCCGCGGCCAGGTCGAGGACGGCGGCGGACGCCGCCCCGAGGAGGGCGGCGGCGCACAGGAACAGGCCGAGCCCGGCCGGGCTGGCCAGCCGCGGGGACCGCAGGGCGGTCGCGGCGGCGAGGTCGGCCTCGGCCACCTGGAGGGCCTTGTTCATCCGGGTGATCGGGTCGTCGTCGTCCGGCGGGGCCGGGCCGTCGGCGGGGGCCTCGATGTCGGCCCGGGCGACCCGCCCGCCGGCCAGGACCGGGGCGGCCTCGGCCCACAGCTCCTCGACCCGCTCGGCCCCGGCGGCGGCCTTCCGCTGCAGCGCCTCCCGCTGCTCCCGGGCGGACTTCTCCCCGGCCTCCATCATCGAGTCGGCGTGCCAGACGCGGTCGTTGTACTCGGCCCGCCCGCGGTCGCTGGCCGCCTTGTACTTCTCCCCGGTGACCCGCCGGCGGTCGTCCCGGGCCCGGTCGGCGGCCTCCTGCTCCTCGTCGTACCGGCGGGCGGTGGCGGCGGCCTCGGCGGCCCGGGCCTCGTCCACCCTGCCGAGCTCGGCCGCCCGGGCGGCGGCGACCGCCTTCCGGACGCGCCCCACCTCCCGGTCGGCCGCCCCGGCGGCGGCGGTGTACTCCCCGGTCAGGTCGGCCTCGGCGGCCACCCGGGCGGTGACCGCCTCGTTCAGCCGGACCACCGCCGCCCGCCCCCGGTCGAAGAAGTTCTCGGACATGGGCACCCCGTGGTGTCGGGTGGTGGCAGCGGGACGTGAGTTGGTACGCCCGGACCGGCCGCCCGGGTTCGCGGGGCGGACGCGGGCCAGGGCGGTCGCCACCTCCCGGGCGGAGCGGAACCGGTTGGCCGGGTCGGGGGCGAGCATCATCTGGACGACCGCGTCCAGCTCCGGGGGGACCTCCGGCCGCCGCCGGGACGGGGCCGGGGGGTTGTCGGCGGCCTGGCCGCGGAGCTTCTGGCCGAGCGTCCGGGCGGGGAACGGGAGCTCGCCGGTGAGCAGGAAGTACAGGGCCCCGCCGAGGCTGTACACGTCGGACCGGGCGTCGGCCCGGCGGCCGTCGGCGGCCTGCTCGGGGGCCACGTAGTCGGGGGTGCCGAGGAACCCGCGGTCCTCGCCGGTGCGGTCGGCCGCGACCCGGGCCAGCCCCATGTCGAGGATCTTGACCCGGGGCGGGCGGGCGTCCCCCGGCTCCCCGGGGGCGGGGGTGACCATCAGGTTACTCGGCTTCACGTCCCGGTGGACGAGGCCCTGCTCGTGGGCGTGCTGCAACCCCTCGGCCGCCTGCCGGGCGTACTCGACCGCGTCGGCCACCGGGACCGGGCCGCGCTCCCGGACGAGGCGGCGGAGGTCGACCCCGGGGACGTACTCCATCGCCAGGTAC
>PNKH01000005.1 GCA_013822345.1 Isosphaera sp. | reverse complement strand
GGGGCGGGCGCCGCCGGGAACGGCAGCGTCGGGCCGGGCGGGGCGGGGTACGCCGGGGCCGCCGGCACGCCCAGCGGGACGGACGCGAGCCGCGGGTTCCGCACGTCGTGCGGCAGGTGCGCCGCGGTGATCGGCGAACCCCCCGACACGATCCACGCGTACTCCATCGCGTTCGCCACCTCCCGCACGTTCCCCTGCCAGTGGTAGTTCACCAGCACCTGCAGCGCCTCCGGCGTCAGCAGGTGGGCGACCGCCTCGGCCGGCCGCTTCGCCGCCCGCGCCAGCAGGTGCCGGGCCAGGTCCGGCACGTCCTCCCGCCGGTCCCGCAGCGGCGGCAGGTGGACGTGGAACATGTTCAGCCGGAACAGCAGGTCCTCGCGGAACTGGCCGTCGGCGATCATCCGCCGCAGGTCGCGGTGGGTGGCGCAGATCACCCGCACGTCGACCACGATCGGGTGGCTGTCGCCCAGCCGCTGGATCTCGCCCGACTCCAGGAACCGGAGCAGCTTGACCTGGATGTTCTTGTCCAACTCCCCGAGTTCGTCGAGGAACACGGTGCCGCCGTTGGCGACCTCGAAGAATCCCTTGTGGTCGCGGTCGGCCCCGGTGAACGCCCCCTTCTTGTGCCCGAACAGTTGGCTCTCGGCCAGGTTCTGGTTCAGCGACCCGCAGTTCACCGGGACGAACGGCATGTCCGCCCGCTTGCTCCGGTCGAACAGGGCCCGGGCGACCACTTCTTTCCCGGTCCCGGTCTCCCCGGTGATCAGCACCCGCCCGTCGGTCGGCCCGATCCGGTCGATGAACTGCTGCACCGGCAGCATCGCCGGGCTCGCCCCGACCAGGCCGCCCGGCCCCTCGGCCGCCTGCACCCGGCTCTCCAGCGCCGCCGTCTTGTGCTTCAGCCGCCGCTTCTCCTGGACGCGGATCAGCAGGGCCTCGATGTCGGTCAGCTTGCACGGCTTGGTCAGGTAGTCGAACGCCCCGAGCCGCAGGGCCTCGACCGCGGTGTCGGTGCTCCCGTACCCGGTCATGATGACGGCCTCGGTGTCCGGCGACACCTGCTTGAGCGCCGCCAGCACCTGCAGCCCGGCCCGGTCGTGCTCCATCCGCAGGTCGAGGATGGCGGCGTCGAACACCCCCTTCTTCACCGCCTCGATCCCGCTCTTGCTGTCCGGGCAGACGGTCACCTCGTGCCCGAGCCGGGGCAACTCGGTCCGCATGAACTCGCGCAGGTGGGCCTCGTCGTCCACGAACAGGATGCGCAGACGGTTGTGTGCCGGCGTCGCCACTCGGTCTCTCCGTATCCTCGGCTCGGGGGCGGGACCCTACCCGCGGCCCGGCCTCCTGTCACCGCCAATCTGCCGGGCTACCTGCCGGGCGAACCGCGACCGTCAGGGAGCGGGTGCCTGCGACCCGACTCCCTGACGGTCGCGGTTCGCCCGCTCACGCCGCCACCCGCCCGCCGGCCGGGAACGGCAGCGTCACCGGGTCGGCGCCGTCGGCCGCGTCGGCCCCGGCGGCGGTCAGCGGGACCCGCACCGTGAACGTGCTCCCGTACCCCGGCCCGGGGCTCGCCGCCTCGATCGTCCCGCCGTGCTGGTCGATGATCTGGTGGCTGATGAACAGCCCCAGCCCGGTCCCCTTCCCGGTCCGGCTCTTGGTGAAGAACGGCTCGAAGATGTTCTGCAGCACGTCCGGGGTCATGCCGCAGCCGGTGTCCGCGAACACCAGCTCGGCCCGCCCGCCGGCCGCCGACAGCGAGATCGCCAGCCGGCCGTCCTCGTCCATGCTGTCCAGGGCGTTCACCACCAGGTTCAGGATCACGCTCTTCAGGTCCTGGGCGTTGACCGCGGCGACCACGTACCCGGCCGGCTCGAACGAGATGTTCTTCCCCCGGCAGTTCGGCAGGTGGCGGGCCACCTCCAGCACCCCGCGGACCAGGCCGGCGAGGTCGGTCGGCTCCTTCTTCCGCTCCCCGGTCCGGCTGAAGTCCAGCAGCTTTTGGGTGATGTCCTTGCACCGCAGGGCCTCTTGCTGGACCATCTTCAGGTACCGGGTCAGCACCTCGGCGTCGGCCGGTTCGGCCCCGCCGGCCAGCACCTCGGCCAGCCGCCGCTCCAGCGCCTCGGAGCAGAACAGGATGCTCGCCAGCGGGTTGTTGATCTCGTGCGCCACCCCGGCGGCCAGGAACCCGACCGACACCATCCGCTCGCTCCGGACGAGCTGCCGGGAGCGCTCGTTCACCTGCCGGGCGAGGTCGGCGTAGATGGCCGCGAGCCGGGCGGTCATGGCGTTGAACTCGTCCGCGAGTTCCTGCAGCTCGTCGCCGGAGGTGAGCGCGATCGGGTGGCCGAAGTCCCCGGTGTGGACCCGGTGGACCCCGGCCTGGAGCTGGCGGATCGGGGTGAACATCCAGACGCGGAAGTAGTACAGGAGGGCGAGGACGAGGACGATGGCCCAGAAGGTGGCGGCCCGGATCACCCACTTGCTCCGGTGGACCGCCCGGTTCGACTGCTCGATCCCGGTCTGGATGTCGTGGATGACGGCGAGGCGGAGGTGCTCGGCGCACCGCCGGGCGTCCTCGTACACCGGGCGGACGTTCGGCCACTGGCGGACCAGCGTGCTCCGGTCGTCGTCCCCGACCGGCCGCCGGCGGCTCTCGTCGTCGAGCTTGCGGAGGTCGTCCTCCAGGTGCTTGACCAAACCGGCCTCGTCCCGCCCGTCGTCCGGGTCGAACCCGGACTCGACCGTCCGCTGGTTCTCCTCCTTGAACTGGTCGATCAGCTGGTGGGCGGCGGCCAGGGACGCCTGGAAGTCGGTGACATCGGTCTTCAGGTCCGGCTCGTCCGGCCCGAGGAGCCGCTCGATCAGCTGGTGGACGAGCTGCAGCTCCTTGGTCTTCTGCTCCGTCGTCTTGACCGTCGCGGAGTACGCCCGGCTGCCGAGCAGGACGCCGACGACCAGCAGCCCGAGGGTGCCGACCACCAGCCCGAGCCCGAGCATCAGCTTGTAGCGCAGCGGGCGGGGACGAGCCACCGGACCACCTCCGGACCGCCCCCGCCCGCCCGTCCGTGGGCGGGGGTGGCGCGGCCGGACTGTACCAGTTGCGTTCTTACAACACGAGAGCACTTTCTTCCGCCGCCGCGGACGGAGTTACAACGCCCGGCGTATCATGACCGCGTCGCCCGGGGGGCCGCCGATGACCGCCGCCGACCTCGCCGCCAAGTCGTGCACCCCGTGCGGCGGCGGCACGCCCCCGCTCCCTTCCGAGAAGGTCCGCGAACTCCTCCGGCACGTCCCGGACTGGCGGCTGGCGGCCGACGGCAAGCGGATCGTCCGGGCGTGGCGGGTGAAGGACTTCGCGGCCGGGCTGGACTTCTTCCGCCGGATCGGGGATGTGGCCGACGCCGAAGATCACCACCCGGACCTGCACCTGGCGAACTACCGGGACGTGACGGTCGAGCTGCTGACGCACGCGGCCGGCGGGCTGACCGAGAACGACTTCATCCTGGCGGCCAAGATCGACGCTCTGTCGGAGAAGGGGTGAACGGGTGAGGGGGTGAAGGGGTGACAAACCCGCCCCGTCTTGTCACCCCTTCACCCCCTCACCCGTTCACCCCTTCTCCTCGACCCCGCCAGGAGGGCTGACATGAACCCCGTCGAGGTCGGCAGCTACCGGGTCGGCGGCGGAAGCCCGCTGCTGTGGATCTGCGGGCCGTGCGTTATCGAGGGCCGCGACTTCACCCTCCGCGTCGCCGAGACGCTCCAGCGGACGGCGGACGACCTCGGCGTCCCGCTCGTGTTCAAGGCGTCGTTCGACAAGGCCAACCGCACGTCCGGGAAGTCGTTCCGCGGAGTCGGACTCGACGAGGGGCTGAAGACGCTCGACGCGGTCCGCCGGGCGACCGGGCTTCCGGTCACCACCGACGTGCACGAGCCGGGCCAGGCGGCGGCGGTCGGCGAGGTGTGCGAGGTGCTGCAGGTGCCGGCGTTCCTCGCCCGGCAGACCGACCTCCTGGAGGCGTGCGGGAAGACGGGCCGGGTGGTGAACGTGAAGAAGGGGCAGTTCATGGCCCCGTGGGACATGGCGAACGTGGTGGCGAAGCTGGCGGAGGTCGGCAACCGGCGGGTGCTCCTGACCGAGCGCGGCACCACGTTCGGGTACGGGATGCTGGTGAACGACCTGCGGGCGGTGCCGTGGATGCAGGAAACCGGCGCCCCGGTGATCTTCGACGCCACCCACAGCGTACAGAGACCGGCGGCGCTGGGGGACCGGACCGGCGGGGACCGGGCGATGGTCCCGGTGCTGGCCCGGGCGGCGGTCGCGGCCGGGTGCGACGGGGTGTTCGTCGAGACCCACCCGGACCCGGACCACGCCCCGAGCGACGGGCCGAACATGGTCCCCCTCGACCGCCTCCCCGACCTGGTCCGCCTGTGCCTGCGGGTCCGCGCCGCGATCGCCTCTCCCTCACCGCCGAGCCACCCCTCATGATGCCGGATGTCCGCCGCCGGGCCGGTCCCGCACTGGTCGCCCTCTCCGCCGCCGGGCTCCTCGCCGCCGGCCTCGTGCTCCTGCCCGGGTGCGGGCGGCCGCCCGGGCTGTCCGACGAGAAGGACGGCGGGCGGGACAAGGGGAAGCCGTGGGAGGCGGCCGGGCGTCGGCTGCAGAAGGACGCCGAGGTCGGGGCCGTCCGGACAGCCCTCGCCGGGCTGAACAGCGAGCTGCCGGGCGCCCCGACCGCCCCCCGGCCCGCGGCCCTCGCACCGGACGCCGAAGCGAAGCTCGCCGCCCTCGTCCCGCTCTCCGCGGAGGACCGGGCCGAGATCCGCCCGGCGGCGTTCTCGCCGCACGACGCGGTGTACGTCGCCGAGTGCCTCCTGTTCCGCGACGCCGCCCAGTCCCTCGCCGTCCCGGCCGGGCCCGGTCCGACCCCGGAGCAGGAGGCGGCCGACCGCGCCGACCTCGCCTTCGCTTGGGTCTGCCGGCAGGTGTACCTCAACCCGTGGCTCGTCCCGGCCGGGGACGGGCGGGTGCAGGCCTCCGCCCTCCCCCCGACCCACGTCCTCCGCCGCGGGTACGGGTCCGGGCTGGAGCGGATGTACGTCTTCCTCGCCCTGCTCCAGCAGTCCGGGCTCGACGGCTGCCTGGTCGGCCCGCCGGACGCCGGCGACAAGCCGGCCGGGTTCGTGGCGACCGGCGGGCCGGACGGGAAGCAGGTCCTCTCCGGGTCGCCGCGCGGGCCGTTCTGGGCGGCCGGGGTGCGGGTCGGGAACGATGTCCGGCTGTACGACCCGTGGCGCGGGGTGCCGTTCCCGGCCCCGCTGTCGGCCCTGCGGGCGAACCCGGACGCCCACAAGGGGTGGTTCGAGGCGAAGGAGAACGTGTCCGGGGTGACGGCCGACGACGCCCGGAAGGCGGCGGCGTTCCTGGCCGTCCCGGTGAACAGCCTCGCCCCGCGGATGGCGACCCTGGAGGGGCAGCTCAAGGCCGACCTCGGGGCGAGAGTGTCGGTCGACCCGGAGGCGCTGCGGGCAGCGTTCCCGGACCCGAAGCCGGCGTTCTGGAACCCGCCGGCGGACCGGTTCGCGTACGGCCGGACGGCCCGGGTGTTCCTCCCGTCCGAGGACGGGGGGTCGGACCGGGCCCCGCCCGGTCCGGGCCGGCTGTACGAGTCGTTCCTCCGGGCGCAGCTCCCGGCGGAGGTGTTCCAGCCGCCGCCGGAGCTGCGGGACAGCGAGGGGGCGGCGAACCGGATGATCGCGGCGATCGCCGGGACGTACCTGGGGGCGTTCTACAACCCACCGAACCCGCGGGAGGGGATCGCCCGGGGGCAGTTCCAGGACGCGGCCCGGGACCTCGTGGCCCGTCAGGACCAGTTCTCCCGGGGGCTGGAGAGGCTGCGGAACACCCCGGACGCGGACGCCCAGGTGCGGGCGTGGGCGGAGAAGGGGCGGGAGCTGTACGGGGAGGTCGGCCTGGCGGCGCTGCCGGGCCGGCCGCCCGGGGACCGGGCGGCGGCGGAGGCGGCGGTCGAGAACCACTGGCGGGCGAACGCCCTGGTGGTGCAGCTGATGGTCGACCGGGTGGCGGCGGAGGTCGGGCTGGCCGAGGCGACGCTGCTGCTGGCCCGGTGCAAGCACGAGCAGGCGGAGCGGGCGCAGGCGGCGGCCGACCGGGCCGGCGGGGCGGACGCGGGGGCGGCGCGGAAGGACGCGGCCGACGCGTGGGTCGCCGCCCGGGCGGCGTGGCGGACGTACGCCGAGTGGTCGCGGTCGCAGGCCGGGTTCCCGGGCCGGGCGGCGTACGTCCAGGGGCTGACCGCCCGGGCGGAGCAGTTCGGAAAGGGGGGCTGACCGTCGTCCGTCCGAGCCGGACGCGTGAGCGACGGGTCCAGGTGTGCCGTCGCTCACGCGTCCGGCTCGGACGGAGAGGAACAGAGCGCGGTTGCACGCCGGGCGTCCGGCGGGAAAAATGGGGGCGTGGGAAGTGGCCCCCGCCCCGCGAGGCTTCCATGCGCGCCCGGCTCGTGCCCGCCAACGGCGACCCGCCGGTCGACCTGGTGAAGGACGTGACCCTGGTCGGCCGGGACGAGGACTGTGACGTCCGCCTGGCGCACCGGAGCGTGTCGAAGCGGCACCTCGTGCTGGTGAAGACGGACGGGCTGATCCTGCTCCGCGACCTGGGGAGCACGAACGGCACCCGGGTGAACGGCCAGTCGGTCCGGCGGGCGGCGCTGCTGCCGAACGACGTCCTGGCGATCGCGGCCCTGCCGTTCACGGTGCGGTTCGGGATCGAGCTGGAGCGGGAACTGAACCCCGCCCTGTCGGACGCGGTCACCGCCCCGCTCCGCCGCCCCCACCGCTCGGACGCGCCGGAACACAACTCCGCCCCGAACGGCCGCTGACCGGGTGCGGTCACGGCCCGGGCCCGACACCCCACAATCCTCAATCGGCCTTCCCAAACCGGGGCGGCCGGGGTCTTCCACCTCTCCCCGAAACCGGGGAGAGGTGGAAGACCCGAGCCCGGCCCGCGCTTCCCGACACCTTCCCGGGCCCTTCGGCACCAGACACTTCTTCAGACCTTCACCGAAACCTCGCGCCCCCTCTCTAGACTCCGTTCACCGATGTGCGGAGTTCTCGTCCGTCGTGCGAATTCCACCCGCGCCCCGCGACCGAACGTCCACCGTCGACGGTCGACCCAGGGCCGCACTCGCCGGCCCCGCACTGACCCCCTCCCGTGGAAGGACACCCGCCGATGAACCGCGACTGCCTCCGCCGCCGGACCATGACCCGCCCGCTCACCCGGCCGGCCCGCCTCGGGGTGGAGGCCCTCGAAGCCCGCGACGTGCCCGCGTTCACCCTCCAGGTGCTCCACGCCGCCGACCTCGAGGCCGGGCTCAGCGCCCGCACCGACGCCCCGAACTTCGCCGCCGTGGTCGACCGGCTTGAGGACGACTTCGCGAACACCGTCATCCTATCGTCCGGCGACAACTACATCCCCGGCCCGTTCTTCAACGCCGGCGGGGACCCGTCCCTGAACGCCGTGGTCGGGGCCGCGAGCGTCGGGCGGCCGAACATCGAGATCATGAACCGGATCGGGTTCCAGGCGTCGGCCCTCGGCAACCACGAGCTGGACGCCGGGGCCCGGGAGGCGGCGAACGTCATCGGGCCGGCCGGGGCGTGGCAGGGGGCGCTGTTCCCGTACCTGTCGGCGAACATCACCTTCTCGGCTCCGAGCGACCTCGCCGGGCGGCAGACCCTAACCCGGGAGCAGGAGTCGACCGCGATCCGCGGGCGGCTCGCCCCGAGTACCGTCATCACCCTGCCGTCCGGGCAGCGGGTCGGGGTCGTCGGTGCGACCACCCCGCTGCTGGCGAGCATCTCGACCCCGGGGGCCGGGGCGAGCATCCAGGGCGGCGGGCCGGTCGCCAACCTCGCCGCCGTCCTCCAGCCGGTCATCGACGACGTCCGCAACGGGCTGGACAACCTCGCCGGCACGGCCGACGACGTGACCGTCATCATCCTCGTCTCGCACCTCCAGGACATCAACAACGAGATCGCCCTGATCCCGCTGCTGACCGGGGTCGACATCTCCATCTCCGGCGGGTCGAGCACGCGGCTGAGTGACCCGACCGACGTCCTCCGGGCCGGGGACGTGAGCCAGGGGACCTACCCGATCGTGACCGCCGGCGCCGACGGCGCCCCGGCGGTGATCGTCAGCACCGACGAGCAGTTCCGGTACGTCGGCCGGCTGGTGGTCACGTTCGACGACGCCGGGGTGCTCCAACTCGACAGCCTCGACCCGGCGGTCAACGGGGCGTACGCGACCGACCAGGCCGGGCTCGACCGGGTGTACGGGACCACCGGCGCCGTAGCCGCCGAGGTCAGTGCCAAGGCGGCCGCGGTCCAGGAGGTGACGGACGCCGTGTTCGCCGTCATCGACGCCAAGGACGGGACGATCTTCGGCCGGACGGACGTGTACCTGAACGGGCTGCGGGCGGAGGTCCGGACCCAGGAGACAAACCTCGGGAACCTGACCGCCGACGCCAACCTGTTCATCGCCCGCGCGGTCGGCGACCCGGTCCAGGTGTCCCTCAAGAACGGCGGCGGGATCCGGGACTCGATCGGGGCGATCGACCCGACCACCGGGGCCCGGACCCCGACGGCCGCCAACCCGGCCGCCGGGAAGGAGGCCGGCGACATCTCCCTGTTGGACGTCGAGAACGCCCTGCGGTTCAACAACTCGCTGGTCGCCGTGAGCGTCCGGGCGGAGGACTTCCGGCGGATCCTGGAGCACTCGGTCGCGGCCAGCGGCGGGACCGCCACCCCCGGCCAGTTCCCGCAGGTCGGCGGGCTGGCGTTCAGCTACGACCTGACCCGGACCTCGATCCTGTACGACACCACCACCGGGAACCCGACCTCCGGTAACCTGCTCCGGGAGGGCGAGCGGATCCGCACCCTGGCGATCAAGGACGGCGCCGGGAACGTCCTGGACGTGATCGTGCAGGACGGGCAGCTGGTCGGGGACCCGGACCGGGCGGTCCGGATGGTCACCCTGAACTTCCTGGCCGACGACCCGGACGGGAACGGGCTGGGCGGGGACAACTACCCGATCCCGCTGTACACGATCCCCGGCAGCCGGGTCGACCTCGGGGTCGGGGAGCAGATCGCACTGGCCAAGTTCCTGTCGAGCCGGTACGGCGAGGCCGCGTACCGGCGGGCCGACACCGGGGCGGCGAACGACCGGCGGATCCAGAACCTGGCCGCCCGGGCCGACACCGTCCTGGAGCCGGCCTACGTCGTCCCGGCCGCGGCCGGGGTGACGACGCAGGTGATCATGACCGTCGGGGACGCGCTCCCGGGGGTGCGGGGCGGGGACAACCGGTTCGTCGGCATCCCGGACGGGATGGGGGCGTACGACAACGGGGACGGGACGTTCACCCTGCTGATGAACCACGAGATCCCGGTCCCGGTCGCCGCCGGCGGCGTCGCCACCCCGCTCGGGGCGGTCCGGGCCCACGGTGCGGGCGGGGCGTTCGTGTCCTTCTGGACGATCGACAAGGCCACCCTGCAGGTCCTCCGGGTCGAGGACTTCCTGGCGGACGGCACCCGGGTGTTCCTCAGCAACAACGACCCATCGGCCGGGGCCGCCCACACCGCCTACCTGGAGGCGGCCACCACCATCTTCGCCCGGCTGTGCTCGGCCGACCTCGCCCCGGTGTCCGCGTACAGCTGGACCGACCCGGAGACCGGGGAGGTGTACGGGACGACCGCCCGGCTGTTCCAGACCGGGGAGGAACAGGGCGGGGTCGCGACCTCGGCGGCGGCCGGCAGCGCGTTCGGGCCGGAGGGCTCGATCCACTTCGGCCGGCAGTTCGTGTTCGTCGCCACCGACGACCCGAACACCCCGGAGGACGAGGCCCGGACCGCCTACGAGTTGCCGCACGCCGGGCTGTTCACCTGGGAGAACAACCTGGCCAGCCCGTTCGCCCAGCGGCTGACGGTCGTGGCCGGGACGGACGACAGCACCGGCGGGCAGATCTACTTCTGGATCGGTGAGAAGCAGCAGACCGGGAACGTGGTCGAGCGGGCCGGGCTGACCCGGCAGAGCGAGCGGGACAACCTGTTCGTCCTGCGGGTCGAGGGGCTGACCCCGGACGCCACCGGGGCCACGAACGAGACCCGGGGGGCCCCGGTCGGCGGGCGGTTCGTGCTGGAGAACGAGGGGGACGTGTCCGGGCTGACGCTCCCCCAGCTGGAGGCCCTGAGCGACAGCAAGGGCGGGACCCAGTTCCTCCGGCCGGAGGACGGGCAGTGGGACCCGAACAACCCGAACGACTTCTACTTCGTCACCACCGACCAGTACGACCAGGTGAAGGACGGGGTCGGGACCCAGGTCGGGCGGAGCCGGCTGTACCGGCTCCGGTTCGACGACATCACCAACCCGCTGCTCGGCGGGACGATCACCGCGGTGCTGGACGGGACCGAGGCCGGGAACATGTACGACAACATGACGATCGACCGCAACGGCCGGATTATCCTGCAGGAGGACGTCGGGAACCAGGCCCACAACAGCAAGGTCTGGGTGTACGACATCGCGACCGACACCCTGACCCTGGTGGCCCAGCACAACCCGGCCCTGTTCGGCGACCTGGGGGTGTCGGCCCGGGCGCCGTTCAGCATGGACGAGGAGTCGTCCGGGGTGATCGACGTGTCGGACATCCTCGGGGAGGGGACGTTCCTGATCAACGTCCAGGCGCACTTCAACCCGGGTGACCCCGAGCTGGTCGAGGGCGGTCAGCTCCTGCTGATGACCCTGCCGATCGATGTCGGCACGCCCGGCCGCACCCGCGGGTAGTGTCCCGGTTCGGGAGGGCGAGGCTCCCGCCGGGCCGCGTGCGTCCGGCCCGGCGGGAGCCTCGCCCGCCCTCCCAAACCGCGCCACCCGCCGTCGGCTGACCCCGGGCGCGGCCGCGCCGCGGGCCGCTCACCCCGGCCCGCGGAGTAGCGGCCGTAGTGCGTACTCCGCGGGCACGGACATCAACGGGTCGAACAGTTGGGCGTCGGCCCGCCGGCGGCCCACGGCCCGGACGTACCCGACGTGCCGGCCGGCGTCGGCCTCCACGGCGCGGATCTCCGTCTCGTTCGCCGGGGCGGCGAGCTTCAACCAGTCCCGCCAGAACTGCCACCCGTCGGGCAGGGTGTCGGCCAGCGTCACGTCCAGGATCCCGGTCCGCTCCCAGTGCCGCCGCCACCACCCGGCCGAGTGGAGGCAGTACGGCATTTCCGCCGCCCACCACCCGGCCAGGTGCGCGGGGACCGGGTCGTCGATCTCGGTCAGGAACCCGGCGAGGGCGACGCCCACCTGACCGCCGGGCCGGACGAACCGGGCGAGGGAGTTCAGGTACAGGTCGTCCGTGCCGTAGTACATGAAGGAGTCGACGGACACGACGGCGTCGAAGAACCCCGCGGGGAACGGGAGCATCCGGGCGTCGGCGCGGACCGGGAAGACGCCGTCGGCGGCCCCGGCGTCGCGGGCCCGGTGGAGGTTCTCGGTCGGGTCGAACCACAGGTCCGTCGCCCAGACCCGCACGCCGAACTCGCGGCGCAGGAAGACGGACGACAGGCCGCGCCCGCAGCCGAGGTCGAGGACCCGCATTTCGGGTCGGAGGTCGAGCCCCTCGGCGAGCCACTCGGTCAGCCAGAGCGGGTTGGCCCCGCCGCCGACGCCGGCGAGCACCCAGTCCGGGTGGTACGCGTTCGAGCGGGGGAACCTCGGCGAGAAGAGTCGGTCGTCCACGGCGAGCCCCCGGTCTGGCGGGTCGGGGGCGCCGACCACGCACTCGGTGCCCTCGCAGGCGTCGGTACCGCCGCCCGTCTGGGCGCCCTCGATGGGGTCCGGTGGGCGACCCCGGCGTTCACCGCGGCGGCGAGGTCGACGGCGGCGTACGGCCCCCCGGCGGCG
Source organism: Isosphaera sp. (assembly GCA_013822345.1). Taxonomy (GTDB): domain Bacteria; phylum Planctomycetota; class Planctomycetia; order Gemmatales; family Gemmataceae; genus Gemmata. The sequence goes on along the minus strand of PNKH01000005.1, from coordinate 111,363 downwards.
AGCGCACCTGGACGCGCCGCCCGCTGCACGCCTGGCGATGGTCCGCTCGGAGCAGGCGGGACGCCGCGGTGTGGGCGTAACCCCCGTCGAGTCAGGCCCGGGCCGCCACGGGGGGCGGCCCCTACGGAGCAAGTTGGCCCGGTCGGGGCCGCCCCCCGTGGCGGCCCGGGCTCCACCCCCCGAATCGGCCTCCGGAACCGCTTCTGAAAGACGCCGTGGGCCGAGAGGAGTCGGAGCACGTGGTCGAGCGCCCCGGGGTGCGCTCCTGTTGCCGCAGCGAGGGAAGCCGCCGATCGGGGCTCTCGCCCAACGCATCCGCGACGCTCAAGTTCGCTACCGCGTGCCGGCACCGCGGCAGGACAGCACCCCAGGCGAGTTGCAGCACGGTTTCCACAGGGTTCAACCCTGTCAGGGCGCCTGTCATCGGCTCGACCCTCTGCCTGCTGTGGCCGGATTCCTGATCAACCAGACCTGGGTAAGCGGCCGGCGCTGATCGGGGTCACACCGGGCTGGCTGCCCGGACGGTAACCCGAAGCTCCCGTCGGGTCAAGGAGTCCGATCCGAACTCGGCTCGCACGCTCCCGTGTACGCAGCCCGGCCGCCACCGGGTTACGCCGGACACCGCGTCACGTTCGGGTCGGCCCCACCTCGTCACCCCCCGCTCCCCGCCGGCCGGACCTCGTGCGGCAGCGGCTCCCCGCGGACCCCGGCCAACAGGTTGTCGGCGCACCGCCGCGCCATCGCGTCCCGGGTGCCGACCGTCGCGCTGGCGACGTGCGGGGCGACCACGCAGTTCGGCAGCCCGTACAGCTCGTGACCGGCCGGCAGCGGCTCCGGGTCGGTCACGTCCAGCCCGGCCGCGAAGATCGTCCCCGACCGCAGCGCCTCCGCCAGCGCCACCTGGTCCACGATCGGCCCGCGGGCCGTGTTCACGAACACCGCCGTCCGCTTCATCCGCCGGAACCGGTCCGCCCCGAACAGCCCGCGCGTCTCCAGCGTCAGCGCCGCGTGCACCGACACGAAGTCGCTCTCCGCCAGCAGCGTGTCCAGGTCGACGCGCTTCGCCCCGAGGTCGCGGTCGGCGACCGGCACGTCCGCCTGGTCGGTGTAAAGCACCTTCATCCCCCACCCGCGGTGCAGCCGCCGCGCCGTCGCCAACCCGATCCGGCCCATGCCGACGACCCCGAGCGTCCGCCCGGCGAGGTCCTGGCCGAGCCAGCCGAGCGGCTCCCACGTCAGCCAGCGACCTGCCCGGGCGTCCGCGGCGGCCTCCCCGAGCCGCCGGGCGGCGGCCAGCAGCAGCGTCACCGCGATGTCCGCGGTCGCGTCCGTCAGCACCTCGGGCGTGTTCCCGACCTTCACCCCGCGGGCGGCGCACGCGGCCACGTCGACGTTGTCGAACCCGACCGCGAAGTTGCTCACCACCTTCAGCCGCGGGGCGGCCGCGAGCAGGGCCGCGTCCACCCGGTCGGTCAGCAGCGACACCAGCCCGTCGCAGTCCTTCACCCGGTCGCGGAGCACGTCCGGCGGCGGGGCGAGCCGTTCCGGCCACACGTCCACCTCGCAGGCGGCGGCGATCGGGGCCAGGCCGGCGTCCGGGATGCGGCGGGCGACGAACACTTTAGCGCGCATGGCGGCGGGGGTTAGACAACGTGTAGCCGCGACCGGAAGGGGAGCGCGGCGCCCGGTGAGGTTGTAGGCGTCGGACGTCCGGAGTGAAGCGGCCCCCCGGTCTGGGAAAGTGGCGCAGACGCGGGAAGCGGTCGGGGGTATCTGCGTCCCCGGTTCGGTCGCGGATCGGCCCCCCGCGGGCTCGGACGCCCGCGGTTCCCCCGGCGGCCCCCGCACGTATGGAGACCCACACCATGTCGTTGTCCCGGTGGAAGGTGATGGCCGGCGTGCTCGGCGTGTCGCTCGGCGGGCTGGCGGCCGCCAGCCAGTGCCCGAAGTCCGACGGCCCGCGGCAGGCGAACCGCCAGGCCGACCCGCCCGCCCTCCCGGAGCTGCCCGGCCTCCCGACCCCGCCGGCGACCGGCGGCGGCACGGCCCCGAAGGGCTTGCCCACTCCGAGCGCCCCGGCCGTCCCGGCCCCGCCGGTCGACGTGCCGGCCCCCGCCCCGGCCGAGCCGCCGTCGGTGCCGGCAGCCCTCCCGCCGGTCCCGGTGAAGGTGGACCCGGCCCCGGCGGCGAGCCCGGAGCCGAAGACCATCCCGCCGCTCCCGGCCCTGCCCGCCGACCCGGTCAGGCCGGTGCCGGTGAAGGACTCGGCGGTCAGGCCGGCGGCCGGCACCGCCCCGCGGGTCCAGGACCTGATCCCGCCGGCCGCCGGGCAGCTCCCGCCGCCCCCGCTCACCGAAGCCCCGCCGGTCGCCGAGGCGCGGGCGGAGGCCCGGCCGGCCCCGGCCGCCGGGAAGTACCGGATTCTGCTACAGGTCGGGGAGGGCGAGCCGCGGTTCGAGGTGAAGAGCGGGGACGACCTGGTGCTGAAGGTGGTGTGCGAGCGGGTCGACGTGAAGTCCCCGGAGCGCGGGGCCGGGCCGTCGGCGGTGACCGCCGCCGGGCGGGTCCGGTTCGTCGGGTTCGGGGCCGAGGGGACGTGCGACGGGCTGTCGTTCCTGGCCGGGACCGGCGAGGTGGTGCTGACCGGGGCGGTCAAGGTGCAGGTGAAGGACAAGCTCGGGCGGGTCGAGTCGGAGCTGTCGGCCGAGACGATGAAGTACAAGATCGACGGGTCGGCGGTGGTCGGGGCGCTGCGGCCGTGAGGCCCGCGGCCGGCATGTTTCGGGTTGGGGTGGGCCGCCGGTCTTCTCCGTCGGTGGCGCCCCTCACCCGCCGGCGAAGCGCCGGCGACCTCTCCCCCGCGGGGAGAGGTGGGGGCGGTTGCCGCCCTCGGGAGGTTACCGACCCGGGTAGCTGGCGAGGGGGCCGGTGGCCCCCACCTCTCCCCGCGGGGGAGAGGTCGGCCCCGGCGCTTCGCCGGGGCCGGGTGAGGGGCGCCACCTGTCGCGATCACCGGCAGCCGACCCCGCCCGTGTGCTAGAGTCCCTGGTGAACCCCGCGGCGCCGGGCGCCGCGGGCCGGGGGCCACCGATGTCGTTCTCCGAACTCCTCCGCGCCGTCACCGCGTGGGTGACGGAACACCGCCCGGCCGTGATCGGCGGGGCGGTCGCCTTCGTCGTCCTCGTCGCCCTCCTGGTGGTCGTCAACCGGCGGCGGCGGCTCGACCCGGCGAAGCTGACCGGGGCCGGCTCGCCGGCCGCGGTGGATCACGAGAAGGCGGCCCACTGGGCCCCGCCGGAGCAGTCGTACGCCGACCGCCGCGGGGCGGTCCGCCGGGACGGCCAGCCGGTCCGCGTCCTGCTCGCCTCCCCGAACCTCCGCGGCGGGGCGGACGAGGGGTACGTCCTGGACCGGTCGACCGGCGGGCTGCGGGTGGCGACGGCGGCCGCGGTCGCCCCCGGGACGGCGCTGCAGGCCCGGGCCGCGAACGCCCCCGACACGGTCGGGTACGTCACCCTGCTGGTCCGCAGCTGCCGGAGGAACGGCGACCACTTCGAGCTCGGGTGCGAGTTCGAGAAGACCCCGCCGTGGAACGTCCTGCTGCTGTTCGGCTGACCGACTCCCGATTCCCGCCGCCCGCCCGACGGGGTAACCTGACCACGGGTCACCCACGCGGAGGACGGTCATGCGCCTCACCCCGTTACTCGCCATCGCCGGCGTCCTGGCACTCCTCGGCCCGGCACCGTCCGGGGGCCGACCCGGTTACGCCGGCACCCTCGCGCAAGCCGTCGACAAGTCGGATGTCGTCGGGATCGTCAGGGTCGCGGAGGTGCCGCCGGCGCCGAAGGGCGGGTTCCGCGCGAGCACCCCGCCGACCGTGGTCGCCAGGCCGGTCTCGATGCTGAAGGGCGACGCGAAGGCCGACCTGCGGGTCGTCTGGCAGACACTCGGCGTGAGTTGCGATCTGTTCCGCGACTTGACGACGATCGAGGTGGACGCCCCGGCGGTGGGCGACGAATACCTGGTATTCCTCGTGAAGGGGAAGGACGGCAACCTCCACCGGCTCAACTACGCCTGGCACTTCCTCCCGGTGCCGGCCTCCCTCAGCGTCCGCTCGTCCTCGGAGGACTGGCGCGGGCTGATCGAAGTGTTCCCCGGCGTGGCCGCCCCGGGCGAGGCGGTTCGGTACCGGCGCACGGCCACCCGCCTGGCGACCGCGTCTTGGACGGGTGAACACTGGAACATGATCGCCGCGGACTTCGACGTGATCGACTTCACACGGAAGCAGGTGTTGGAGGTCAAGAAGCCCGGCGTGCGGACGCGCGCCCCCGCGGTGTTCGCGAGGGGCGACACGTACCTGCACGAGGTCGACTTGGCGGACGGGTTCGGTATCACCCGGCCGGGCGAGTACTGGGTGTTCCGCGGGTCCGAGGGGCCGTACCGGGTCGAAGTGACGGACAAGATCCGCAAGGCCGGCGGCGGCCGCTAATCGCTGTCCTTCGGCTTCAGCGCCCGGGAGCCGATCCGGGCCAGGAACCGGGCCTTCTGGGCCGGGGTCAGCTCCTTCGCGTACTTGTCCCGCACCGCCTCCACCCACCGGATCTTCCGCGCCCCGTAGTCCGTCGCCACCCGCACCAGCACCGGCCCGCCGTGACCCACCGCCCCGCGCAGCTTCGGCTCCAGCTCCGCGGCCGACAGCACCTCCGCGTACCCCACCCCCAGCGCCTGGGCCAGCGCCCGGTAGTCCGTCCGGGCCAGCACACTCGCCGTCGTCCGCAGGTACGCCGGCCGCTGCAAGAGCTGCATGTAGTGGTACGCCCGGTCGTCGAGCACCACGAACGTCACCGCCAGGTTCTCGCGGGCCGCGGTCCCCATCTCCAGCGCCGTCATCAGCGCGCACCCGTCCCCGGTCAGGGTGGCGACCGCCCGCCCGTGGTGCACCCGCGCCGCCCCGACCGCCGCCGGGATGCTCCACCCCATCGCCTGGTTGTCCGCCGGGTTGAAGTACGTCCGCGGGTGCGCCACCCGGAAGTGCTCCGCCGCCAGGTGCTCCGTCGCGCTCACGTCGGTGAATAGCAGGGCGTCGTCCGGCAGCACCCGCCGCAGCGCCGCGACCACCGCCAGCGGGTCGACCCCGCACTTCGCCGGCGGCACGTCGCACAACTCCCGCGCGGCCGCGGCCTTCAGCTCGCGGATGCGGGCGAGCAGTGCGGCGTCGGCCGGCCGCCGTACCTGGTCCCCGGACGCCAGCAGCCGGCCGAGGAACACCCCGGCGTCGGCGTGGACGCACACGTCCGTCCGCAGGATCCGGCCGAGGTTGTCCGGGTTCGCGTCCACATGGACGACGTGCTTCGGCTGAGGGTTGCTGTCGCACCCGGTCGACACCTCGCCGAACTTCACCCCGACCGCCAGCAGCGTGTCGACCCCGGTCTTCCGCGGGTGGAGCTTGTCCCCGGCGAAGACCCGCTCGGCCACCTCCGAGGCGTGCGGCCCGAACCCCCACCCGACCGCCAGCGGGTGCGCCTCGGGGATCGCCCCCTTCCCCGACACGCTCGTCGCCACCGGGGCCTGGAGCAACTCCGCGACGGCCGCCAACTCCGCCCCGAACGCCATGCACCCGGCCCCGGCGTAGATGCCGACGCGCGACTTCGGGTCGGCGAGGTACGGCAGGGCCCGGCGGAACGCCGCCTCGTCGAACGGCGGGGCGGGGACCGCCGGCGGCGGGCACCGGTAGTCGTGGGCCTCGATGAACAGGTTGTACGGCACCACGACCGCGACCGGCCCCGGCTCGCCGGCCGCCGCCGTCACGAACGCCTGCCGCACCGCGGCCGGGATCTGGTCGACCGTCCGCACCGGGTAGACAGACTTGCACACCGGCTTCAACAGCTCGACCTGGTTCAGGGCGTGCACCTGGAACGGCCGGGCCTTCTCGCCGACCCCGACATCACCGACGACCGCGACCACCGGGGACGAGTCGAGCAGGGCCTCGCCGAGCCCGGTGAGCGAGTTCGTCACCCCCGGGCCGGGGACGACGCACAGCACCCCCGGCCGGCCGGTACTCCGGCCGTAGGCGTCGGCCATGCACGCGGCGCTGAACTCGTGGGTCACGAGCAGGTACGGCAGCCCCCGCTCCTTGAACGCGTCCCACAGCTCGTTCTCCTGCGCCCCGGGGATGCCGTAGACGCACCCGGTCCCCTCCGCCAGCAGGGCCTCGGTCAGGGCCTCGGCCCCGGTCATCCGGCCGAACACCCAGCCCGGGTGGCGGGCGGCCCGGACCGCGCCGAACGGCCCGGCCGTGGCGGCGGCCGCCCCGCCGACCGCCGCGGCCCCCTGCAGCAGTCCGCGGCGCGAGAACGACCAGTCCATGAGCACCTCCGGCCGGGAAGCGGCGGAGGGTGTATCGGCCGGGCGGGTGCGGGGAGTTCGGGGCGTTTGCGGGATCGTGCCGGGCGGTCCACCTCACCCCTTCTCCGGACACGTGGTTCAACTTGTCCCGGCGGCCGCGTGGGGTATGATGAAACGCCCCTGCGGTGTTCGTGATGGGTCGTGTGCTTTTGGCGAACCGACACCTACTCGCCATGGGAGCCTTGATTTAAATCGGTTGGCGCTCGCAAGCCCGTCCGCCCCGCTCGCCGGGGCGACTGCAGCGGGATCCGAAACCCACCCGAGAGGCACCCAGTTTCCAGGCGGGTTCCCGAAGGGCGACCCACACGGCACAGGCGGGGGCACTTTTCTTTTTTTCCGCTCACGCACTTTTTCCCTTCTCGCCCTCTTCACGTTTTCTCGGCCCCGAACAACCCGCCGCCCCGGCGTCTCTTGCGCCGACTGTGTCGCGCACCTCGTCCCCGGCGGCGAGCCCGGGCGTGCCCCCTTGACGGGTCGGTTTGCCGCCCCGAGCCGGCGCGCAACTTGTGCCGCCGGACCGCATTCCGGGACGACCCGATTGACAACCCGTTGCCACTCGAAGCACCGTTGACATCCCGGTCACAGACGGTACCTTTCCCCCCATCAGATCGGCCACGACTCGCCCCGAGGAACCGGGATGAACTCGCGGAACACCGCCCCCACGGTCACCGTCCTCGTGGCTCCCCGTGTGGCACCCCGTCGGGCGACCAGTCCCGGACTCCCCGCCCCGCGGCGGTGACCCGAACGGGCCGCCGGGACCTCGCCCCCCTCCCATCCCCGGCGTCCCGACCCCACCCCGCCGCGGCGGGGCCCTTCGACCTCGAACACCCGACGCCCGGCCCGGACCGGGAGGAGCGTCGGCACCGAGCGCGCACGGCCGGGCCTGGCACGAGCCACACCCCGCCGCAGGGACCGCGTCGGGTCTGGTGTCAAGACGACGCAGGGGCCGGACGCCCCACCGTGACCCCCCGGACCACCGTGCGTAGCGGCCTGGGGCAAGGATGCCCGCGACAGGCCCCGGCCGGCCCGCCCAGGATGGCGCGGGCCGGCCGGTCACCTTTCCGGCCCGCCCTTCCGTACACTTTCCCGGTCGCCCGCCGCCACCGGACACCGCCGCCATGCCGCCCCGCCCGCTCCCCCGGATCGCCCTGGCCGCCGGGGCGGTCGCCGTCCTGGTCCTGCTGTTCCGCCCGTCGGCCGCCCAGACCGCCGCCGGCCCCGCCCCGCCCGACCCGGCGAAATACCCCAAGGTGCGGGTCGAGAAGGTGGCCGGCGGGGCGGCGGTCGAGGGGACGCTCCGGCTGACCGCCGTCCCGCTCAAGACCGAGACCGGGTCGGCCACGTACCTGTTCGACCACGTCCGCAAGGTCACCTTCCAGCGGGACTCCGAGGGCCGAGCGCAGGACCTGGTGCAACTGGCCGACAAGACGGTCCACCGCGGGGAGGTGACGGCGGACGTACTGGTGATCGACCTGGACGGCGGCGGGCGGACGGAGCTGAAGGCGGCCGAGGTCCGGGAGATCCGGGTGGTCGCCTCGGAAAAGCTGCCGCTGACCGCCATCCTGTTCGGGCTCCTCGCCCTGACCGCGATGGAGGTGATCCTCGGGGTGGACAACGTCATCTTCCTGGCGATCGTGGTCGGCAAGCTGCCGCGGGAGCGGCAGGCCCAGGCCCGGAAGATCGGCCTCGGGGCGGCGCTGGGAACCCGCATCCTGCTGCTCCTGACCCTGTCCTGGATCCTCGGCCTGACGGCCCCGGTGTTCACCCTCCCGACGCTCGGGTTCCTGTACGACGTGGAGGCCCGGGAGGTGTCGTGGCGGGACATCATCCTGCTCGCCGGCGGGCTGTTCCTGATCGGCAAGAGCACCCGGGAGATGCACGAGAAGCTGGAGAGCGCGAAGCAGGAGCGGGACGGCGAGCCGGCCGCGACCCCCGCCAGGCCGGCGACGTTCGGGTGGACCATCCTGTCGATCGCCGTCATCGACATCGTCTTCTCCCTCGACTCCGTCATCACCGCCGTCGGGATGGTGGAGGAGGTGTGGGTGATGATCGTGGCGATGACGATCGCGATGCTGGTGATGCTGTACTTCGCGAAGCAGATCGGCGACTTCGTGGACAAGCACCCGACGGTGAAGGTGCTCGCGCTGAGCTTCCTGATCCTGATCGGGGTGATGCTGGTGGCCGAGGGGCTGGGCCAGCACATGGACAAGGGGTACATCTACGCCGCGATGGCGTTCGCGGTGGTGGTGGAGATGATCAACATGCAGCTGCGGAAGCCGGCGAAGCGGGCCCCCGAGCCGGCCGGGCCGTGACGTGAATCGCCCCGGCCCGCCGCCCGGGGTTCACACCCGATGCCCGGGGTTCACACCCCGGGCTATTACCTCGCCGCCCCTTCGGGGCTGAGGGCTGTCTTGAACCCCGAAGGGGTGGGCAGGTAATAGCCCGGGGTGTGAACCCCGGGCGGACGGACCGGTCGGGCGCCGGACGGACCCCTGCCAATCCGTCACCTCACCCGTTCGCTGCCCCGCAAACCTGGCAGGATTCGCCCGCCGCCCGCCCCACCAGCCGATCACAACCCGTCACGCGCCAACGACTTCCCGCCACCGACCCCGCGGGGCACACTTCTTGCTTCGACGCGCCGCCACCGGAGCCCGCGTTCCCGAGGACTGGTGATGGCGCTCAACCTCAAGCCGATCGGCGACCGGATCATCGTCCGCCGGGAGGCGGCCGACGAGAAGACGGCCGGCGGGATCGTGCTCCCGGACACGGCGAAGGACAAGCCGCAGCGCGGCACCGTCCTGGCGGTCGGCCCGGGCAAGCTGAAGAAGGACGGCACCCGCGCCGCGATGCAGCTGAAGGCCGGCGACCGGGTGCTGTTCACGTCCTGGGCCGGGGACGAGTTCAAGGACCGCAAGGCCGACGGCGAGATCCTCGTGATGCACGAGGGCGACGTGATGTGCGTCATCGCCTGACGCGGCCCCGGCGTCACACACCGACACCCGACATCTCCTACACCCGATACCCGAGGTACCGATGGCCGCCAAGCAGATCGCGTTCGACCAGGAGGCCCGCGAGGCGATGAGGCGCGGGATCTCGAAGCTCGCCCGGGCGGTGAAGGTAACCCTCGGGCCGAAGGGCCGGAACGTCATCATCCAGAAGTCGTTCGGCAGCCCGACGGTGACCAAGGACGGGGTCACGGTGGCCAAGGAGATCCAGCTCCCGGACCACTACGAGAACATGGGTGCGAGCATGGTCAAGGAGGTGGCCTCCAAGACCAGCGACGTGGCCGGGGACGGGACCACGACCGCGACCGTGCTGGCCGAGGCGATCTTCAACGAGGGGCTGAAGGCGGTGGTCGCCGGGACCAACCCGATGCTGATGAAGCGCGGGATCGAGAAGGCGGTCGAGGACGTGGTCGAGGTGCTCTCGAAGAAGATGAGCATCCCGGTGTCGGACGAGAAGGACCGCGGCAAGGAGCGCCAGAACCTGGAGAACGTCGCCACCGTCGCGGCGAACGGGGACGCGGTGATCGGGAAGATCATCGCCGACGCCATGTTCAAGGTCGGGAAGGACGGGGTGATCACCGTGGAGGAGGCCAAGACGATGGCCACCGACCACGAGTTCGTCGAGGGGATGCAGTTCGACCGCGGGTACCTGTCCCCGTACTTCGTGACCGACGCCGAGGCGATGGAGACCGTCTTCGAGGACGCCTACGTCCTGGTGTACGAGAAGAAGATCTCCAGCAGCCGGGACCTGATCCCGATCCTGGAGAAGGTGGTCGAGCAGCGGAAGCCGCTCCTGATCATCGCCGAGGAGGTGGACGGGGAGGCGCTGGCGACGCTGGTGGTGAACGTCCTGCGGACGCAGGGGCAGTTCAAGGTGTGCGCGGTCAAGGCCCCGGGGTACGGCGACCGCCGCAAGGCGATGCTGCAGGACATCGCCATCCTGACCGGCGGGAAGGCGATCTTCGAGGACCTGGGGGTGAAGCTCGAGGGGGTGACCCTGGAGGACCTCGGCCAGGCGAAGAAGATCAAGGTGGACAAGGACAACACCACCCTGATCGTGGACGCCAAGGACAAGGCCCGGAAGGAGGCGATCCAGGCCCGGATCGGGAGCATCCAGAAGGAGCTGGACAAGAGCACCAGCGACTACGACAAGGAGAAGCTGAGCGAGCGGATCGCCAAGCTGTCCGGCGGGGTGGCGAAGATCAACGTCGGCGGGGCGACCGAGAGCGAGGTGAAGGAGAAGAAGATGCGGGTCGAGGACGCGATGCACGCGACCAAGGCCGCGCACCAGGAGGGGATCCTGCCGGGCGGCGGGATCGCGCTGTTGCGGGCCAGCCAGGGGCTGAAGGCCCCGCAGGGGCTGACCCCGGACGAGGAGGTCGGGTACAAGATCGTGGTCCGGGCGTGCAAGGCCCCGGCCCGGCAGATCGTCGAGAACGCCGGCGAGGACGGGAACGTGGTGGCCGCCGAGGTGCTGAAGAACCCGGACCGGAACTACGGGTACGACGCCCGGGCCGGGGAGTACACCGACATGGTGAAGAAGGGGATCATCGACCCGACCAAGGTGGTCCGCAGCGCCCTCCAGAACGCGGCCAGCGTCGCCACCCTGCTGCTCACCTCGGACGCGATGATCGCCGAGGAGCAGAAGAAGGACGAGAAGAAGGGCGGGGCCGCCGGCGGCGGGTACGACGACATGTACTGACGAGAGTGGGTGATCAAAAGCACGACGCGGCCCGGGAACCAGGTCGGTTCACGGGCCGCTTGGTTTTCAACTGCCCACTGTCCACTAACCACTGCCCACTACTCGACGGGCACGGCCAGTTCGTCCACCACCCGCTCGACCCCGGCGGTGTTCTCGGCCAGGCTCACCGCCACCCGCCGGGCGGTCGCGTCCGGCACCACGCCCCGCAGCGTCACCACCCCGCCCTCCCCCGACACCGCCACCCCGCACCCGGCCAGCCGCCGGTCGGCCGCCAGCCGCGCCCGGACCGCATCCTCGGTGCGCGACGGCAACTCGCGCCGCAGTGCCTCCGACAGCGCGGCCGGGTCCAGCGCCGGCGGCAGCGCGGCCCGCACCTTCGCCCCGACCCGCCGGGCCGCCGCCGCCAGCCGCTCCCCGTCCGACGCCCGGAACCGGCTCCCGACCAGGCCGACGAACAGGCCGACCAGCACCAGGAACAGCAGGAACGGGCGCACGTCGGCCTCCGGGCTTCGACATCGGTCGGGCCGGAAAGCCTGACCCACCGCGCCCCGCGCCGCGGGCGGCGGGCCGACGTTCTGGCGGCGCCGGCTTTAACCCCGCCTGCCCGGCCGCTACAATCCGTGCGGATGGCACGCCAGCGGGACCCGACGCCATCGAGATCGGAGGTCTCCGGACCGACAGCCATTCGGAGGACGGACAACATGGCTCGCACGATCGGGGTGCCGGCGCTCGCCGTCGCGGCGGGGCTGGCGTGGGGCGGCGGCGCGGCCGCGGACGACGGGCCGGTGAAGGCCGGGTTCGGTACGACGATGACGCTCGGCGGCCAGGGGACCGCGGCCCAGGCGGCCGCGGCCGACGACACCGAGCTGACCGGATACCGCCGGTACTACGGCGGCTACTACGGCGGGTTCGGGTACGGCGGGTACGGGTTCAACCGCGGGTTCTACCCGGGGTTCGGGGGGTTCGGCTACCGCGGGTTCTCCCCGGGCTTCGCGGGGTACGGGTTCAACCGCGGGTTCGGGTACGGCGGGTTCTACCCCGGCTACTACGGCGGGTTCCGGCCGGCGTTCTACACGTCGTACTACTCCCGCTCGTTCTACCCGTACTACGGGGGGTTCGGCGGGTTCTACAACGGGTTCGGGTACGGGTTCGGCAACGGGTTCTACTGCGGGATCAGCGGGACCAAGGACGACCTCGCGGCCCCGGTCGTGTCGCTCGGGCTGAAGGTCGCGAACAACCCGACGGCGGCCCGCGAGCCGGCCCCGGCCGCCCCGGCGGACGGCACCTTCCGGTACGACGGCGGCCCGGCCAACCCGGTCCCGCTCCCCGCCCCGGAGGCCAGGCCGGCGCCGGCCGGCCTGCCGGTCTCGCTGCCGAAGGCCACCCCGGCCAGGCCGTACACCTACAAGGCCTATGGCGAGAAGTGATCGGCGTCCCCGTTTAGCCGCGACGCGGAGTCCGCGGAGGGGAGCGCGACGCTCGCGCTCCCCTCCGCGGACTCCGCGTCGCGGCTAAACGGTTCAATCTCAGTCCGGCACTCCCACCGCGTCGCCCCCCTCCCCCGCGATCGTCGCCAGGCGGTCCAGCACCCGCCGGTCCGTCTCCGGGGTGAACGTCCGCACCGCCCCGTCGCACATCGCCGCGTTCGCCCCGGTCGGGAAGAACCCGCCGAACTGCCCCCCGAACCCGATCGGCGGCTTCGCCTCCGGGCCGTCGTCGAGGCCGCGGGCGGTCGAGAACCCGCCGCGCAGCCACGGCCCCGGGGCGTCCGCCGTCTCGGCCATCAGCAGCGTCTGGCTCAGCCCGTCGGTGATCCGGGCGAACGGCGTCGGGCCGTCGTACCGGAACGCCCCGGCGCGCGGCGGGGTCACCACCCCGGGCGCGAGCGGGATGGCGGCCGCGTCCCGGCCGAGGCCGGCGATGCCGACGTAGCAGGTGACGGCCGGGGCGGTCGGCGGGACCTCGGGTGTGTTCTCCGGGCAGAGCAGGACGGCGAGCCGGGTGCGGCCGGCCGCTTGGTTCGCGTCGTCGGCCCACGGCCGGTCCGGCCTCACCGCGGCGAGGAGTTGCTCGACCGGGTGCCGCCGCTGGTCGAGCGACGGGATCAGGGCGACGACCCAACTGAGCCGGTCGTCGGGGGCGACGCCGGGGAGGACGACCGTCGCCGCGGGGATCTCGGTCGGCAGCTTCGCCGGGTCGGTGCGGGGGTCGGGGGCGGCGTGGTGGGCGGCGAACAGGGACAGGTCGCGGAGGTTGTTCCGGGACGCGGCGAGGTTGGCGTTCAGCCGGGTCCGCTGGATCAGCGGGACGGCGACCGCCACCACCCCCAAGGCCAGGGCCACGAGCACGAGGGCGGCGGCGACGCGGCGGGACATGGGTGGTCGATGCCTCGGTTAGCCCCCCGGGTTACTCGCGTCCCGGTTAGCGACGCGTCGCAGACGCGTCTGCGACGCGTCGCTAACCGGGGCTCGTTGAAGTCTACGTCAGCCCGCCCGGGCGGGTTCGCCGGCCAAGCGGGCGGCGAGGTCCGCGAACCAGCCCCGGCGGCCGCCGGCCTCGGCGTCCGCCGCCTCGCGCCAGAAGCACTTCAGGGCGACCTGGGCGCACCGCTCCTGGAACTGGGCCGGGGTCTCGGCCAGGTCCGGGTACCGGTCGATGAACGCGAGCATCTCCAGGTGCTCCGGCTCGTACGCCCCGAGGATGCGGGCGGCCATCCGCTTCTTGTCGGCCGCCTCCAGGTACGTCAGCTCGACCGCCTTGTCCACCCGCCCGGGCCGGGTGCTGATGAACTCCGTCGTGCCGTCCGGCAGCTGCCGCGGCAGGCCGAGCGCCGGGTCGATCTTCGACAGGTCGTTGGTGGTGACGACGGTGAAGATCCCGTCCGCCCGCTCGACCCCGTCCAGGCAGTTCAGGAGGCAGTCGAAGGTGAGCGGCGGGCCGAGCGGGTTGCGGCCGGCCGCCGCCCCGGCGGCGTCCGCCTTCGGGTCCGGCACCACCATCGGGAACAGCCCCGGCCGGCGGACGACGTTCTCCCGCCCGTGGAACACGTTGTCGATGTCCTCGATCAGGGCGATGCACGGTGTGTTGGTCTGCATCTCGGTCCACGCCTTGGTCAGGTCGTGGTTCGTCATCTCGGCCAGGTTGTAGACGTAGATCGGCAGGTTCAGGTCCTCGGCGAACGCCCGGGCCAGGGCCGTCTTGCCGGTCCCCGGCGGGCCGTACATCAGCCACCCGCGCTTCCACGGGATGCCGCGCTCCTGGTACCAGTCCCGGCTCTTCCGCCACAGCTCGATCTCCCGGATCAGGTCCGTCACCCGCCGCGGGAAGATCAGGTTGTCGAGGGCCCGCCCGCCGGCCGCACGGGCCTTCCCGAGCTGGTCCGGGGTGTGCGACAGGAGGCGGTAGTTCCCCTGCTGGTACCACGCCAGCCCGTCGCTCCCGCCGCCGGACTCGTTCCCGTCCCCGCGCGGCGGGACGTGGTGGATGCAGAACCGGTTCTTCGTCGCCGCCTGCGCGTCCTCGGTCGCCCACGAGATGCCGTTCCGGGCGGCGCACGCCTCCCGCAGGATCCTCTCCACGTCGAGCGTCCCGCGGAGGAAGGTGAGGGTCGAGTACACCTTCATCCCGCCGCCGGACGAGGACCCGTCGGCCGCCCCCTTCCCGGACGCGGCCTTGCTCTCGACCTGGTTCGAGAACAGGAACGGGAACCAGCCATTCCACAGGATCAGGGTGCGGTTCCCGTACACCTCGTACGGGACGAGCCCGTACCGCCCGTCCCGCTGGTACTCCCAGCTCGCGCCGTACATCCGGTCGTAGTTCCGGGACCGCCGGTAGTGGGCGATCAGGTACGCGACGACGGCGTCGTGCCCGGCCTCGGTCGGGATCTCGACCCGCTGGACGAACATGCCGACGAGTCGCCACGCGACGCCCTTGATCTTGGTCCACATGCTGGCGACGAGGCCGAGGGCGGCGCCCCCGGCGAGCAGGCCGAACGCGGTGTCTTGCACGGGTGGTCTCCTCCCGGGGGTCCGGGCGAGGGGGTGGATCACGGTCCGCCTCTCGGGGCGGTCGGGGTCGGGTGGGTTGTTGCACCGGCCGGCCGGCCGGCACCGCGACGGCCGCGCGGGCGCGGCCGACAGCACGACGCGCCGCGGGCGGATTTATTCCCGCCGCGCACTCGGCTTGACCGCGCCGGGCGGCGTGGTATCAGCCCCGGACCCGACCCACGAACGTCCGCACCCGCCCGCCAGAGGAAGACCGCCGTGCGCATGGTCTCCAGCTTCCGCCGCCTGAAGCCCGGGGTCGAGGCCCTGGAGGGCCGGGAGGTCCCGGCGGTCCTCACCTGGACCGGGGCGGTGAGCACCGCGTTCGACGTGGCCGGGAACTGGCGGGCCGACGGGGCGCCGGCCGCCCGCGCCCCTGAGGCCGGGGACGAGCTGGTGTTCGACGCCTCGGCGGTCAACCCGGACTGCTTCGGGGTGCGCGGGTTCGGCCTCCCGGACGACCAGGCCGACTTCGCCGCCGTCCGGCTGCTCCCCGGGTACGCCGGCACGGTCACCCTCGCCCCCGAGGACGAGGCCGCGACCGTGGGGCACGACGGGCTGTCCGTGGGTGCGCGGCAGCCGGCCCGCGGACTCGTCACCGCGCCCGACCCGCGGTCCCCGGCCGGGGTCGAGAACCGGGGGGTGGCGGTCGGGGTGCTGGAGGTCCGCGGCGGGGCGCTGGCGCAGCTGCCGGGGGCGACCGAGCTGACCGCCTTGAGCGCGTTCGAGTGGACCGGCGGGGTGCTCGGCGGGACGGCCGGCGGGGTGATGAGCCACTCGGCGGTGAACGTCCGCGGCGGGGCGGCGGCCATCGCCCCGGGCGGGGAGGGCCTGGTCCTCGGCAGCACGCTGGTGTTCGAGGCGTTCGGGGGGTCGGTGACGGCCCTGGCCCACCCGGGGGTGATCGACCTGCTCGGCGGGGACGGGGTGGTGATCGGGGGCGGGGCGACGTTCACGATCGCCGCCCCGCAGCCGGAGGCGACGCTGTACATGCGGAACGTCTTGTCCCGGAACACGGCGGTGTGGAACGTCCGCCGGGGCGGGTTCTTCGAGGTGATCGGGCCGGGGGCGTTCGACAGCGACCGGCTGCCGATGGTGGTGTCGGACGGGGCGAAGTTCCGCATCTCGGGCGGGGCGACGGCGGCGTTCGGCGGGCAGGTGCCGGCGGCCCCGGGGCCGGCGAAGCCGTCGGTGCTGGTGGACGACGCGGCGGTCGGGGTGGAGATCGAGAACGGCGGGACGCTGCGGGCGGCGAACGGGGTGGAGCTGTGGGGCGGGTACCTGAAGACGTTCGCCGCACCGGGGGAGCTGACGGCGACGGTCGACGGGAACCTGGTGGTGAGCGGCGCGGCGGTGCACATCTCGGAGGTGCCGGGGTTCGTGTACGGCTCCCCCGGGATCGGCCGGCTGAACGTGAACGGGAACGTCCGGTGGACGGCGGGGGCGTACCACGCGGACGTGGACGGGTCGGCGGCGTCGGCGGCCGGGGACCTGTGGTACTGCACCGGGACGTTCGAGGTGGGGGCGGGGGTGGCGGTGGTGCCGGGGGTGGTCGACCCGCCCTACGGGGGGGTGCCGACCGGGCGGTCGTGGCTGGCGGTGGAGGCCGGGGTCGCGATCCAGGGGTCGGTGCCGGCGGTGCCGGCCGGGTGGGAGATCGTGACGAACGCCGGCCCGGTGAAGAAGTGGTTCCTCCGCGTGTCGTGACCCGCCCCGTCGCCCGAGGCACACCCATGTCGTTCTTCCTCCCGCTGGTGATGGCCGCCCCGCCGGCGGCCGAGCTCCCGATCCCGGACTACGACGGGCGGGTGGTGTCGGTGACCGCGTCGTCGATCACCATCCGGCGCGGGGCGGAGCCGCCGCGGACGTTCCCGGTCGGGCCGGACCTGGCGGCCGGCCGGTTCCCGGCGGACGAGGTGGACGGGTACCGGTACCGGCTGTCGGACGTGGCGGTGGGGGACGTGGTGAGCGTGCACTGCGGGTACGCGGGCGGGGCGAACGTGTGCCGGGCGGTGTCGATCGCGCGGCGGCCGGGGGGGAAGGTGCCGCCGGCGCACCTGCCGGCGGGGCGGGCGGTGAAGTACCACGACGTGGCGAACGCGTGGCAGGCGTGGGAGGAGAAGGGGACGCCGCTGCCGGCGTGGGCGCGGCCGCCGCGGTGAGTCCGGGCGCGGTTCCGGCGTGGCTTCCGGCCGAAACCGTTTGCCCCCCGCCCCGCCGCCGGGTATGGTCAACAATCGCCTTCCCTCCCGACCCCTCCCCCGCCGCCCGGAGGTCCTCCCACATGGCCCGCGTCACCCGCCGGTCGTTCCTTAAGCACACCCTCGCCGCCGGCGCGACCGTCACCGTCGCCGGCACCAAGTCGTCCGGCCGCGTCCTCGGGGCCAACGACACCGTCCGGGTCGCCGTCGCCGGGCTGAACGGCCGCGGCCACGCCCACACCGGGGCGTTCTTCGGGATGAAGAACGTCCAGGTCGTGTACCTGGTGGACCCGCACACCGGGACGTACAAGAAGCACCTCGACAACGCCGCGAAGGCCGGGCTGCCGGCCCCGAAGACCGTCACCGACGTCCGTAAGGCCCTCGCCGACAAGGACGTGGACGCCGTCTCGATCGCCACGCCGAACCACTGGCACAGCCTGATGACGATCTGGGCCTGCGAGGCGGGCAAGGACGTGTACGTCGAGAAGCCGTGCTCGCACAACATCCACGAGGGACGGGTCGCGGTCGAGGCGGCCCGGCGGCACAAGCGGGTCGTCCAGCACGGGACGCAGAGCCGCAGCAGCCAGCAATGGGAGGACCTGCGGGCCCTCGCCGCGAGCGGCAAGCTCGGCAAGCTGCTCGTGTCCCGCGGGCTGTGCTACAAGGACGGCGGGACCGGCGGGAGCACCCGTGGGGACATCGGGACGAAGCCGGCCAAGGCCCCGCCCGCCGAACTCGACTGGAGCCTGTGGCTCGGGCCGGCGAAGGACCAGCCGTACCACGAGAACCTGGTCCACTACCGGTGGCACTGGTTCTGGGACTTCGGGAACGGCGACGCCGGGAACCAGGGCGTCCACCAGATGGACATCGCCCGGTGGGTGATCCCGGGCGCGACGTGGCCGAAGTCGGTGGTCAGCTTGGGCGGGCGGTACGCGAACAACGACCAGGGCCAGACCCCGAACGCCCTGGTCAGCGTCTTCGACTACGGCGACACCCAGCTCATCTTCGAGACCCGCGGGCTGAAGTCCCCGGGGTTCCGCGGGCAGAACGTCGGCAACGTCCTCCACTTCGAGGAGGGCGTGGTCGCCGGCGGCAAGTTCTACCCGAAGGGGAAGGGCGACGGGGAGGCGGTGCCGAAGGCGTCGGCCGAGCGGCGGCGCGGCGGGGACCACTTCGCCAACTTCATCGACTGCGTCCGGACCCGCGACCTGACGAAGCTGCACGCCGACATCGAGGAGGGGCACCTGTCGAGCGGGCTGTGCCACCTCGGGAACATCTCCTACCGGCTCGGCACCCCGACCGCGTACGACCCGAAGCTCGGCAAGCTCGCCGGCAACGAGTTCGGGACCGAGGCGCTGGCCCGGATGGCCGAGCACCTCGGCGAGAGCGGGGTCAAGTTCGACGGGAAGAACCTGCTCGCCGGCCGGAAGCTGACGTTCGACCCCAAGGCCGAGCGGTTCGTCGGCGACAAGGACGCCGACGCCCTGCTGACGCGGGCGTACCGCAAGGGGTTCGAGGTGCCGGAGAAGGCGTGAGCGCGGTGGAGCCGCGGAGCGGCGACCGAGTGTAGCCAGGGGTGAAACCCCTGGCGGCCTCGACGTGACACCGGCGGGCGACGCGCGCGAACTCCGCCGTCGCCCGCCAGGGGTTGCGCTCCCTTCGGTCGCTCCACCCCCGGCTGAACTCGGTCGCCGCTCCGCGGCTCAGGGGGGTTCATGTCTTCTCTGCTCGTCCTCTCCCTCCTCGCCCCCGCCGCCGAGCTGTCCGTCGCCGCGGACGCCGTGTTCGTCAACGGCAAGGTGTGGACCGGTGATGTCCGCAAGCCCGAGGCGCAAGCCATCGCCGTCTGGCGCGGCCGCGTCCTCGCGGTCGGCACCGACGCCGAGGTGAAGGCCCTCGCCGGGCCGACCACGAACGTGGTGGACCTCGGCGGCCGGCGCGTCGTGCCGGGGTTCTACGACTCGCACGTCCACGTCCTCGGCGGCGGGCTGTCGCTGGCCCGCGTCGACCTGAAGGACGCGAAGGACGAGGCCGAGTTCGGCCGGCGGCTCGCCGCGTTCGACAAAGACCTGTCCCGCGACCGGTGGATCGTCGGCGGGAACTGGGACCACGACCGCACGTTCGGCGGCAAGCCGCCCACCGCCGCGGCGATCGACAAGTACGTCAAGGACCGCCCCGTCTTCGTCCGCCGGTACGACGGCCACATGGCGCTGGCCAACACCGCGGCGCTGAAGCTCGCCGGCGTCACCGCCGACACGAAGGACGTGCCCGGCGGCGTGATCGACCGCCTGGCCGACGGCAAGACCCCGTCCGGGCTGCTCCGTGACAACGCGATGTCATTGGTCGAGCGGCTCGTGCCGGAGCCGGGCGACGAGGAGGTGGCGGAGGCGGTCCGGGCGGCCCAGCGGCACGCCGCCGGGCGCGGCGTCACCAGCGTCCAGGACATGGACGGGAGTTCGCCCGCGACCCGCCGCCGGCTGTTCCGCATCCTCCAACGGGAAGCGCGGGAGGGACGGCTGACGTGCCGGGTCGACCTCCGCTGGCCGATCGGGCTGCACAAGGAGCTGGCCGCCCTCGGGGTCGCGGCCGACTTCGGCACCGACTTCGTCCGGGTCGGCGGGCTGAAGGGGTTCATGGACGGGTCGCTCGGCAGCAGCACCGCGAAGATGTTCGACCCGTACCAGGCCGACCCGAAGAACACCGGCGTGTTCGTCACCGAGCCGACCGACATGCGGGCGCTGGTCCGGTCGGCGGACGCGGCCGGGCTGGATGTCTGCGTCCACGCGATCGGCGACCAGGCGAACGCCGCCCTGCTCGACATCTTCGAGGCGGTCGCGAAGGAGAACGGGCCGCGCGACCGCCGGTTCCGCGTCGAGCACGTCCAGCACCTCCGCCCGCAGGACTACCCGCGGTTCAAGCAGCACGGGGTGTACGCGTCGATGCAGCCGTACCACGTGGTCGACGACGGGCGGTGGGCGGAGGGGCGGATCGGGGCGAAGCGGTGCGAGAGTTCTTACGCCTTCCGGTCGCTGCTCGACGCCGGGGCGGTACTGGCGTTCGGCTCCGACTGGCCGGTCGCCCCGCTCGACCCGCTCGCCGGGATCGACGCCGCGGTCAACCGCCGGACGCTCGACGGGAAGCACCCGGACGGCTGGTTCCCGGCGCAGCGGATCACGGTCGCGGAGGCGGTCGCCGCGTACACCCTGGGGAGCGCCGCGGCGGCCGGGCAGGACAAGGACCGCGGGTCGGTCGCGGCCGGGAAGCTGGCCGACTTCGTCGCCCTGTCGCGCGACGTCTTCGACCCGAAGGAGCGCGACGCGATCGCCGACACGAAGGTGACGCTGACGGTGGTCGGCGGGCGGGTGGTGTTCGAGCGGAAGTGACACCCGGGTGTCACAACCTGTCCGGGCGAACCGCGACCGTCAGGGAGCGGGTGCCGCGTGGCTCCCTGACACCCGCTCCCTGACGGTCGCGGTTCGCCCGGCACCCGGGTGTCACAGCCCGGCCACGTCCTCCTTGCGGAACTCGACCCCGACCACCGCGGTCACCGGCACCTCCCGGTCGCGGAACACGACCGGCCCGCGGCGGACCTGCACCCGCCACAGCACCGGCCCCTTCGCCGCCCGGACCGCGGCGATCACCTTCGGGTCGGCCGGCGAGCAGACGACGTACTCCCGGGCCTCCCCCGGGCCGAGCGGGATCGCGTCGTCCTTCTGCTCCTGCTCGAACTGCCGGGACGCCCGGAACGGCCAGGCGACCGGCCCGCCGGCGAACGTCTCGCCCCCGACCACCAGCCGCGTCAGCGGGCGGTCGTCGGTGGTCACCGTCTTCCGGTTGAACGCCGGGTCGAGCGGGCAGAACGTCAGATCGTCCGACGCGTTCCGGACCTTCAGCCGGAGGACCAGCGCGTGGCCCGGGGAGCCGGCCTTGACCGGCGGCCCGTCCCCCTTCCCTTCGGCGAACAGGTGGAGGTGCCGCCGCCGCACCTCCAGCGGCTCCACCTCCACCCCGCCGACCGCCACCTTCTCCCCCAACCCGGCCCGCAGCTCGGCCGGCAACTCCTTGTCCCCGCGCACCCGGTTCGCGCTCGTCTTCCCCTTGTCCCCCTTGCGGGCCGCCGGGTCGAACTCCCCGTAGGTGTCCGGGACGGTCGACAGCGGGTGGTCCGGGGGGAGGTCCGCCGGCTTGAAGAACAGCCCGTACACCGCCAGCCCGGTGGCCAGCACCGCGTACCCGGCCAGGCCGTACACCGCCGCCGACGGCACCCCGCCGCGGCCCTCGGCCGCCCGCCCGGCGGCGCGCGGCGGCCGGACCGCCCGCTCCGGCTCCTCCCGCCGGTCCGGCCGCCCGCGCCGGTCCGGCCGCCGCGGCGGCTCGTCGTCCTCCTCGGGCAGCTCCTCGACCGCGATCGGCTCGTCGCCGTCCGGCGGCGGGGCGGGCCGGGGCCGCGGGGCGGCGGCCGGCGGCGAGGGCGGCACCCGCGGCGGGGGCGGGGTGGCGAGCGCCGGGGCGGGGGTGGCCTCGAACGCGAACGGGTTGCCGGCCGGGGCCGGCGGGACCCGCTCCGGCGGCGGGAGGATGAGCGGCGGGGAGTGTGCCGGCGGGGCGGTCGGGAGCGGGTCGTCCGGGGTGATGTCCTGCGGCGGGAGGACCGGCATCCGGCCGCCCTCCTGCGACCCGAACACGTCGTCCTCGGACTCCCCCGGGGCGCTCAGGATGCTGTCCGCCGCCTCCTTCGCCGGCAGGTTGAACACCGGCTCGGGGGCGGCCGGGGCCGGGGCGGGAGGGGGCGCGGGCGGCGGCGGCGCGGCCGGCGCCTCGGCGGGCGGGGCCTGGACCACCTGCTTGCAGTGCGGGCAGCGGACGCGGCGGCCCGCCCACTCGGCGGCCACGCCCATCCGGCGGCCGCAGAACGGGCACGGGAAGGTCAGGGGTTGCGCTGGCATCGTGGGCCGGGGAGTGGCGGGGTCGGGACTCCCCCTATCGTAGCCCGACCCGGAGGAAACACCACGCCCGGCCGGACTTCGCGGCCGGGAGTTGGCGACCACCCGGCGGTCAGGCCCGCCCGACCACCACGACCGTGCGGTCGTCCGCCGGCGGCCGGCCGGCGGTGAACGCCCTCAGGTCGCGGAGCACCGCGTCGACGGCCGCCGCGGCCGACCCGGGGCCGGGCGGCAGGGCGGCGTCGAGCCGGTCCGGGCCGTACACGTCCCCGCCGGGCCCGACCGCCTCGATCACCCCGTCGGTGAACAGGGCCACCCGGTCGGCCCGGCCGGAGCGGCACCACCTGCTCCGGGTACACCTCGTCCGGGTTGATCCCGAGCGGCAGCCGCTGGGCCCGGTTGAGCACCGCCCGGGCCCCGTCCGCCCGGGCCAGCCGGGCCGGGTCGTGCCCGGCGCTGGCGTACGCCAGGGTGCCGGCGGCCGGGTCGAACACCGCGTAGAACGCGGTCATGAAGCTGCCGGTCTTCTGGGTGTACCGGCGGGTCAGGTGGCCGTTCAGGTGAGTGAGTAGCTCCCCCGGCCGGTCCGGCGGGTCGGGCCGGGCGTGGGCGGCGCTGTGGGCGATGGCCATGAGCACCGCGGCCGGGGCCCCGTGCCCGCTCGCGTCCGCCACCAGCACCCCGAGCCGCCCGCCCGGGAGCGGGAAGAAGTCGTAGTAGTCCCCGCCGGCCCGCCCGGCCGCCTGGTAGTGGACCGCCACGTCCAGCCCCGGCACCGCCGGCACCCGGTCCGGGAGGAGCGAGGCCTGGATGTCGGCGACCGTCCGCAGCTCGTAGTCGACCGCGTCGTGGGCCTCCCGGACGGCCCGGGACTGGGCCAGCGTCCGGGTCGCCCGGGCGAACAGGTTGCCGAGCAGGACGAGGTCCGGGATCCGGTCCCGCGGGAACCCGTCCGGCTCCTCCCGGGCCAGCACCAGCATGTTCTGGACGGTCCCCTGGTCGAACAGCGGGACGGCCAGCACCGACCGCTGCCCGGCGAGGTACTCGGCGGCCGGGTCGTCCGACCCGAGCGCGAGGTCCGGGACGAGCCGCGGCTGGCCGGCGTACACCGTCTCGGCCAGCAGCCCGCCGGCGTGGACCGGCAGCCGGTGCAACTCCTTCCACGGGTCGGCCGGGTCGGTCCACAGGCTGTACCGGGTGACCCGGTACTGCGGGGCCCGGAGCCCGCGGCGGGAGACGGTCAACTGCCGGCCGACCGGGAACAGCTCGTTCAGCCGGCGGGCGAACACCGCGTACACGTCCTGCGGGTCGGAGTGCCGGCTCAGCTCGCGGACGGCGTCCACGCTCGCGGCCAGGCGGGCCCGCCAGTGGCGCGGCTCGGTCTCGAAGCTGTCGGGGGCCACGGTCATCGGCCGCCTCCGCGGCGGGTTCGGACATCATTCCGTTGTGGGCGTCTCAGGATGTGTGCAAGACAGTAGAACGTCTGAACGCCGCGAACGCAACCCGGCGGGGGGATTTTTCACATCCCGCCCGGCGGGCGGCCCGTCACCCGTAGAACGCGGCGGCGGCGAAGCTGACGCTCTCCCGCCCGCGCGGGTCGGCGAACTGCTGGTAGTGGAGCACCCGCCCGACCCTCGGCCGGGTGACCGCCAGGGTCAGCCACGCCGGCGACAGCCCGCAGATGTTCCGCCGGTCCCGCTCGGCCGCGACCGCCTCGAAGAACCCGCCCGGGTCGGCCGCCTCCAGCGTCTTCAGCACGGCCCGGTCCTTCTCCCGGCTCTCCGCGAGCCGCGCCCCGGCCGCCCGCCGCTTGTGCCCGAACTTCGGGCCGATGTGGGCGAGGTCGCCGCTGATGAGGTAGCAGACCGGGTCCGGGCACGCGGCCTCCGCCGCCCGCAGCGCGTCGACCATCCGGGCCAGGTCCGGGGCCGCCGCCGGGTCGGCCTTCTCGCGCACCCGGTCCTCGATCGACCCGGTCAACAGCGGCACGATCCGGAACGGCCGGCGGCCGCCGAGGAGGAACTGCAGCAGCACCACTTCGAGCTCGATCGAGTGCTCCGGGACGTGGGCGAGCGGGTCGCCGAACGCCCCGTCGCCGTAGCCGGCGGCGACCCGGTCGACGTAGGCGGTGTCGGTCTCGGCGACGCCGAGCGGGGTGGCGAAGTGCTGCCGGCTGAGGGTGAACCGGGCCGGCGAGTAGTGGGACGTGCCGACGATGACGAACACCGTCGCCGGGCTGTTCTCGACCAGTTCCTTGAACGCGTGGCCGTAGGTCACGCCGCCGCGGCCGTAGTCCATGTGCGGGGCGAGGACGGCCCGCAGGTTCTCGCCGGGCCGGGGCTCGCCCGGCAGACCGGGGCCGCCGTCGGCGGTGAACAGCCGGGTGAGCTGGGCGCGGAGTTCGTCCGGGTCCGCGGCGTAGCTGCCGACGCAGGTCGGCTCGCGGACCGGGCCGGTGAACCGGGCGCGGAGCCGCGGGGAGTCGAGGAGGCCGGCGTCGTCGAGGGCGGCGGCCAGGCCGGCGACGGCGTCGGGCGACACCCGAACGCCGGGGAGGTCGATGGCGAGCGCGGCGCAGATCTCGGCGGCGGTAGATTGTCCGTCGAACCGCTCGGCGAGTGCGAGCGCCGCCGGCGAGAGGACGACCGGCTGACCGACCCGGCGGGGGTCGTAGAGGACGAAGTCGTGGTCGCCGTGGGCGTCGGCGGCGAGGCCGGGGCGGAGCTTCGGGCGGTCGGGGGTGTCCATCCCCCGATTGTTCCGGGCCGCCGCGGGGCGGTCAAGCGGCCGTCGGCCTCCGGGTGGGGCAGGCATTCCTGCCTGCCGTCTGGGTCGGCAGGCAGGAATGCCTGCCCCACTGCGCTACGCCTTCCGCAGCGTGACGACCGCGTACCGGCACCAGTTCCGGAGCGCCGGCAGCCGCCGCAGCAGCCAGGCGTCGAGCCGGTCCGCGGCGCGGCACACGGCGGGGTTCCTACACACCCGCCGGACCATCCCAAGCAACTGGAAGCCGCGCACCTCCAACCCCGGGAACACGTCGCGGAGCGGGGCGAGGTCGCGGCGGGTGAGCGGGTGTTCGTCCTGGGTGCGGTGCTTGCCGGGGTACGGCAGGCGGCGGCGGGCGAACGCCAGCAGCGGGTTCCCGCCCCACGGCTCGCAGAACACCCCGACCGCCCCCGGGGCCATCACCCGGGACAGCTCCCGCCCGGCCCGGGCCAGGTCGAGGTGGTGCAGGACCGCGTTCCCCCAGACGGCGTCGAACGCGGCGTCCGGGAACGGCAGGTGCTCGCCGTCGGCGACCCGGAAGTCGACCCGCACCCCGTTCGCCGCCGCCCGCTCCCGGGCCTCGGCGATATACCCCGGGGACAGGTCGAACGCGGTCACCGCCGCCCCGGCCCGGGCGAGCACCACGGCCGCCATGCCGTGCCCGCACCCGTAGTCGAGGGCGCGGCGGCCGCGCAGGTCGCCGAGTGCCGCGACCGCCGGCCGGACCCACGTCTCGTGGTCGAGGAAGGCGGCGTCCGGGAAGGCGAGGTCGGCCCGCCCGGAGCGGAACGCGGCGGCCCGGTCGGCCGCCTGCCGGTCGTGGAACTCGCGCTCGGCGGACAGGCGGTCCGTGCCGGTCATGGGTGCGTCCGTGCGTTGTACTGGCGAACCCGGAGCGTCAGCGACGGGGTGGTCCGGGCCGCACCCCGTCGCTGACGCTCCGGGTTCGCCCGGATCAGCCTCCCAGCAGCGACGCCGGGAGGAACGCGTACCCGCCGAACCCGATCGCCACGACCCCGATCGCCCCGGCGACGAGCCACAGCGAGAACCCCTTCCTCCGGGACAGCGCCAACGACGCGGCCACCGCCCCGATCTGGGCGACCAGCATCGCGTACCCCAGGGTCTGGCTCTTCTTCCGGTGCCGGTCGCTCTCGGCCGTGCTCACCTTCACCCGCACGTCGTACAGGAACCCGATCGACTGGTTGAAGAACGACTCCGCCCGGTACCGCCGCTGCTCCATCTCGAACCCGACCGCCTGCGCCGCGGCCGCCAGCCCGGCCTTCTTCCGCCGGTCGTCGTCCCCGTCCGCCTTGAACGACACCTGCCCCTCGACCAGCCGGGCGGCCGCCTTCACCACCGGGTCCCAGTCCTTGTCCACCTGCTCGACGGCCTTCTCCAGCTCGTCGATCGCCTGGTTGATCGCGGCCTTGTCGACCTTCGCCGCCTTGGCCAGCTGGTCCGCCTCCGGCTCCCGCCGCTCGATCGCGTCCCGCAACTCCTTGATCGCCGGGTCGGAGATCTCCGGCAGGTTCACCCGCGGCGGCCCGGCCTTGTCGCCCTTCAGCTCGGTCAGCCACCCGTGCGCCTTCACCAGCAGCTCGTGCGCCTTCTTCTGCGCCTCGTCGGCCGTCGCCGACAGGGCCGGCGGGGCGGCGAACGCCGCCGGCACGTACCCGGACGCCGCCCGCATCTGGGCGGCCGTCGCCTGCATGATGAGGGCCCGGTCCCGCTTGAACCCGGCCAGGGTCCACTGGTTGGTCGACTTCGACTGGTCCTGGGCCGCCTGCGACTTCCAGTACATCGCCTGCTGCAGGGCGGCGGCGGACATCGACCCGAACACCGCCGCGAGGGCGGTCAGCCCGACGGCCACGGCCGGGCCGATCTTGTCCAGCAGCGACTTCCGCTCCTCACGCGCCGGCACGGCGGACGGGTCGGACGACATGGGCCGGTCCTCCGGGGAAGGGGTGACGGTGCGATAGTCTACACCGCCGCCGCGGGCGGGTCACGGGCCGAATCCGAACACCCCCGCCGGCGGACCCAGGCCGTTGGCCTGGGCTGAGGGAGGCCGCCCCTTCGGGGCTCGGGGTGTCTGAGGGCCGAAGGCCCACCCTCCCTCAGCCCAGGCCAACGGCCTGGGTTCTGGCCGCCGACGGGTCACGGGCCGAATCCGAACACCCCCGGCCGGCGGGTGTCCTTCCCTCCGCGGCGCGGCTACAACGCCCCCACCCACCCCCCGAACGGAACCCCACCCGTGGCCGACGAATCCCCCGACCTGGCGGAAGTCCGCCTCGACAAGCTCCGCCAGCTCGAAGCCCTCGGCGTCGACCCGTGGGGCCACCGGTTCGACAACACCATCCCGATCGGCGACATCCGAAACCTGCCGGCCGAGCCGTTCAGCGACGACAAGCCCGCCCCGACCGTCCGCGCCGCCGGCCGCGTCGTGCGGTATCGCACCGGCGGAAAGCTGCTGTTCCTGGAGATCTGGGACCAGACCGGCCGGGTCCAACTGATGATCCGGGTGAACAAGGTCACGGAAACCGAGTGGAAGGTCGCACAGCTCCTCGACCTCGGCGACCTGGTCGGGGTCGAGGGCGAGTTCGGGAAGACGAGGACCGGCGAGCTGACGATCCAGGTGACGGCCCTGACATTCCTGACGAAGAGCCTGGAGCCGCACCCGAAGGACGTGTTCGGGCTCGGGGACATCGAGTACCGGCTGCGGCACCGGTATCTCGACATGATCTACACCCCGGACACCCTCCGGCGGGCGCACCAGCGGGTGAAGATCATCCGCACCATCCGCACCCACCTCGACAACCTCGGCTACCTGGAGGTGGAGACGCCGACGCTCCACGCCATCGCCGGCGGGGCCGCCGCCCGGCCGTTCGAGACGCACCACAACGCCCTCGACATCGACCTGTACGTCCGGATCGCCCTGGAGCTGCCGCTGAAGCGGCTCCTGGTCGGCGGGATCGAGAAGGTGTACGAGATCGGCCGCGTCTTCCGGAACGAGGGGATCAGCCCGCGGCACAACCCGGAGTTCACGATGCTGGAGCTGTACCACGCGTACAGCGACTACCGCGGGATGATGGACCTCACCGAGGGGCTGATCGTGGCGTGCGTCGACGCGCTGGGCGGCGGGCGGGCGATCCCGTTCGGCGAGCACACGGTGAACTTCGAGCCGCCGTGGCAGCGGGCGAAGTACGCCGACCTGTTCCGCCAGTACGTCGGGTGCGACATGCACGACGAGGTGGCGGTGCGGGCGGCGGCCCGGGCCGAAGACATCCCGACCGAGGTGGAGGTGGCGAAGGGCGGGCCGCGGGTGGCGAAGGCGCACGACGTGCTGGTGCAGGAGCTGTTCGAGGGGTTGGTCGAGGACCACCTGGTCGGCCCGGTGTTCGTCCACGACTACCCGGCGTCGCTCTGCCCGCTGACGAAGCGGAAGCGGGACAACCCGGCGGTCGCGGAGCGGTTCGAGCTGTACGTCCGCGGGATGGAGCTGGCGAACGCGTACACCGAGCTGAACGACCCGGTCACCCAGGAGCAGACGTTCACCCAGCAGCTCGCCGGCCTGCCGGACGAGGACTCGATGGCGAAGATGGACCGCGACTTCATCCGGGCTCTGCGGCACGGGATGCCGCCGGCCGGCGGGCTCGGGATCGGGATCGACCGGCTGGTGATGCTGCTGACGAATACGCAGACGATCCGCGACGTGATCCTGTTCCCGCTGCTGCGGCCGGAGGCCCGGTGACGGGGTCGTGTCTCGGTGTGGGAGGGCGAGGCTCCCGCCGAGCCGGAGGCGCGCGGCTCGGCGGGAGCCTCGCCCTCCCACACCGAGGCGACACCGTGACGGGTCGCGGCTGGCGGCCGGCCGCCGGCCGTGGTAGGGTGGGCGTGCCACCCGCGGAGGACTCCCGATGCCGCGCCGCCTGGTCGCCACGGCGTTCCTGCTCGTGCCGCTCGCCCTCGCCCCGGCGGCGCCGGTCCCCGAACACCTGATGAAGCCGCCGCCGTACCACCCGACCCGGGTCGGGGCGACGTGGGTGTACCAGCAGGGGACCGAGCTGCTGACCTACACGGTGTCGGCCTCGGCGGAGGAGGTCGGGGGCGCGGCGGTCACCGTGGTCCGGGTGGACGGGGACCGGAAGAGCCCGCACCAGAAGGTGCTGGTGTCGTCGGCCGGGGTGACCCGGACCGAGTACCTGGAAACGCCGTTCGACGGTCCGGACGACCTCGTCCGGGTGCCGGTGCGGGTCGGCGACCGGTGGGAGACGAAGGTGACCGGGCGGCGGGACCGGGGCGACGGCCGGTCGGACCCGGAGCTGACCCTGACGGCGAAGCGGACGGTGGCGAAGGTGGAGCGGGTGGAGGTGCCGGCCGGGGTGTTCCGGGCGGTCCGGATCGACGGCGAGCTGACGTACAACGGGCGGTCGTACCGGGCGACGAGCTGGTACGCCCCGCACGTCGGCCTGGTGAAGCTCGACCAGGAGGAGTGGTCGCGGGTCCTCAAGTCGTTCGACCCCGGGAAGGATTGACCCGGGTCCCGGAGGGCAACGGTCGGGCGAGCCGCGGTGTCATCATGTTCCCGCTGCTGCGGTCGGAGGCCGACCAGCCGTTTGGTATCGGCCGGCTATCGCGAACGGAAGCCTCCGCGAACGACACCGCTCACCTGCCCGGCCCGCGACACGCAAAGCCGACACACGAGATCGGTGAGCCACTGCGAATCAACCGCGCGGGCCAGGTCAGGTGCAGCGTCCGGTTCGGCTCGCCACCTGTGCGGTTCTGCAACCACACGCACAACGGCGTCCTCTTCGGGCGACGCCGGCGGAGGAGCGGCGAGCGGTACGAGGTCAGTCCCTCACCGCTTGGCAACTCCTTTCGCCTCGGCTTCCGGGCCGAACGACGGAGCCCACCGACTCGCGCTCGGAGGGGAGCGGAACCCGCCCGTGCCCGCCCGAATGCTCGCGCGCTCACTCCGGCTTGCGGATCGCTTCCAGGGCCCTCGTCGCATACAGCGGCAGGAAACCGCCACCGGTGTTGCGGACTCGTTCCAGCGCGGGGACGGCTTCCTTCGCCCAGGGGCCGATCCGCCCCAAGACTATTACGGCTCTCTCCCGAACGTCTGGGTCGTCGAGTGCGTTGATGATGTCGGGGACCGCCGCTGCGGCGTCCGCCCCGATCGCACCCAGGGCGTCCAGCGCCCCGGCCCGAACGTGGAAGTCCGGGTCCGTCACCGCCTTTGCCAGGGCTGGCAGGGCCGACTTCGCCCCCGGCCCGATGTTCTCGATCGCGCACACCGCCAGCCGCCGCACGGAAACGTCTTCGTCAGTCACGGCTTTCGTCAGTGCCGGCACAGCTCCCGTCAGAGCTGGCGGTGGCGGCACCACTCTCATCAGGCTCGGCTGCGGTTTTGACTCCGACTTCCACCCGAACCGATAGAGGGAGGCCGCCGCCGTGCGTCGGATCGTGACGTCGGTTGCAGTCAGGGCTTTGACCAGTGCCGAAACACTCACCTCGTTCGGCTCGAACCACCCCAGTGCTTCCGCCGCCTTCGCACCGATGTGCGGGTCACTCACGGCTTTCACCAGCGCCGGGACCACCTCTTTCGCTGCCGGGCCGACCTTCTTCAGTGCCTCGACCACACTCGCGCGGGCGCGGTTGTTTGGATCGGCCAGCGCCTTCACAAGGGCAGGTGCCGCCACCGGCCCGACTGAGCCGAGGGCCTTTGCCGCACGTTCCTGGACGAACGCTTCCGGGTCGGTCAGGAGAAGTTTCTCCAGTTGCGGGATTGCGACCTCCGCCTTCGCCCCAACCCTGCCCAGGACCGTCGCCGCGTCCCGCCGCACCACGGCATCCGGATCGGCCAGCGCCTTCACCAGCGCCGGAACCGCGTCCGTGAGTACCTTGGTCTGGTCCTGAATCAAGACCATCGTCGGGTTGTGCGTCAAACCGGACCCTTCCGGGGTGAGGGCGTGTGCCGCGGCCCGTCGCACTTCAACGTCCGTGTCCACGAGGGCACCGACAATGACCGGCACAGCCTCCACGACGGCGGGCGAGCGGCTGAGGGAACCGATGACCAGCTTTCGCACGGCCGGCTTTTCGTGCTTCAGGGCCGCGATGAGTGCCGGCACCGCGTCCGCCCCGATCTTCGCGAGCGCGACGGACGCCGATCCCTGGACTCCATAGTCGGGGTCGTCCAGTGCCTTCGCCAGCGCCGGAACGGCGTCCTTCGCACCCGGCCCGAGGGGCTCAAGGAGTTGGGCCGCCAGCTGCCGGACTTCGGACAGGCGGTGCGTCAGGAACGGAATCAGTCCTTGAACCGCCCCCGCCCCAATGCTCCGGATGGCGGAACTGTACCGGTGGCGGACCACCTCGTCGTCAATCCACGCGCCGACCAGTGTCGAGACCGCCGGGGCCGCATCCGGCCCGAACTGCTGCAGAGCTTCCGCCGCCGCCTCCCGGACCTCGGCCTTCGAGTCGCGCAGGGCTTTGGTCACCGTCGGCACCACCACATCCGCCGACTCCGTCCCGACCCACCCGAGGGTGTACACTGCCGCCGCTCGAACCTGGTGGTCCGCGTCGGAAGACGCCTTCACCAGATCGGGCACGCCGTCCTTCGCAGCCTTCCCGTACACCCTGAGCGTCGTCGCCGCGACGCGCCGGACCTCCACGTTCGGCTCGCTCAGCCCCGCGATCAGCGCCCGCCACCCGAGCAGCCCCATTTTCGACGACGGCCCGTTGTTCTGTACCGCGTCCGCGATCCGCTTCGCAGTCTCGTTCCGAACATCGGGAGACGTGCGCAGCGCCAGCAACAGGAAATCGACCTCACGCTGCTCCTCAATTTGCCGTTGATGTGCCGCAGCCTGCTCCGCTTGTTGTCGCAGCGCGGCCTCGTGGTCGCGGTGCCGGCGCTCGGCGCGCTGACCCACCCACCACCACGCGAGCGCGTTCCCGCCGACGAGCGCGACCGCCGCCACCGCGATCAGAACCTTGCGCCGAGAGGTCGTCATGGGCGACTCCCTGATCGTTCGCGGATGAATGTGGCCGAGGAAATGCGTGTCTACTCCAGAACGGCGTAGGTCTCCGGCGGCCGATCCGGCCCCTCACACCGTGGGAGCGGCCGAACTCGGAATTAGCTTGGTCCAGGTTGCGCGTGAGGTGTGACCGGGCGGTCACACCTCACGCGCGGACTTGATCCACCGGTCAACCTCTCGCGCACAGCCTACCTGGGCCGAACCTCCGCCGCAAGTGCCCACCGCACACCGCATCGGGTCGTTCGGACGGCCAGGGCACCGCCCACCCCACTTGCGCGTTACCGAGACCGGGCTCACGCTCACGCCTCCGGCCGGTCCGCGAACCGCCCCGGCCCGCGGCCGGTTGCCGGCCGCGGACCTCACCTCGCCACCCCACTTCGCCTTTACCCGCCCGCCCGGGGCTGATACAACCCGCCGGCCCGCCCCCGCCGGCGTGCGCCCGCGACCACCGGGAAGGACCCCGTGTACAAGCTGCTCCTCTGCCTCCGCTACCTCCGCACCCGGTACCTCGCGTTCATCTGCATCGTCAGCGTGATGCTCGGGGTCGCCACCCTGATCGTCGTCAACGCCGTCATGAGCGGGTTCAGCACCAAGCTCAAGGACCGCCTCCACGGCGTCCTGTCCGACGTGGTCGTCGACACCGACCGGCCCGACGGGTTCGTCGAGTGCGACGCGGACGGCTACCCCGTCCCGCAGCGCGACGAGCACGGCCGGGTGGTGTTCGGCCCGGACGGCAACCCGGTCCCGGTCCCGCTCTCGCCCGAGAAGGCGATCGAGCGGATCCTGGCCAGCCCGGCCGGCCCCCGGATCGCCGCCGTCACCCCGACCATCGAGTCGTTCGCCGTCCTCCAGTTCCAGTTCCGCGGCCAGACCCTGACCAAGCCGGTCCGGCTGATCGGGGTCGACCCGAAGGGGCGGGCCGCGGTCGGCGGGTTCTCCGAGTACCTCGTCCGCCAGGCCGGGGCCGAAGCCCCGTCGTTCGACCTCACCACCGACGCCCTCGACCGGCACGACTGGAACCGCCACCGGGCCGCCCGGTCCCGGGTCACCGAGGTGCCCGACTTCCCGCCGCCGAAGAAGCTCCCGCCGCTCCCCGGCTTCCCGGACCTCCCGGCGCCGGCCCCGCCGGTCGCCGACCTGCTGGCACCGCCCCCGCCGGACCAGGCGGCGATGAACGCCCAGATGCCGGACGCCCGGCCGGCCGGGGTCATTCTCGGGTACACGATCGCCCACTTCCGGTACAAGGACGCGTCCGGGCAGGTGGTGGAGGAGCGCGCCCTCCAGCCGGGGGACGGGGTGACGGTGTTCGCCCCCGGCGGGGAGGCCGGCGGGATGCGGCCGGTGTGGGGCAGCTTCCTGGTGACCGACTACCTAAAGACCGAGATGAGCGAGTACGACCAGAGCTTCGTGT
The DNA here is from genome assembly GCA_013822345.1 of Isosphaera sp. Taxonomy (GTDB): domain Bacteria; phylum Planctomycetota; class Planctomycetia; order Gemmatales; family Gemmataceae; genus Gemmata. The sequence continues at coordinate 77,856 of PNKH01000005.1, read as the reverse complement.
ACGTCCCGCTGGAGGACCTGCAGCGGGTGCGGACGATGCAGGGGCGGTGCACCGCGTTCCAGCTCCGGCTCAAGGACTACGACCGGGACAAGGCGTTCGTGACCGACCAGCTGCGGGCGCTGTTCCACCCGCGGAGCGGGGCGCAGGTCGCCACCTGGGAGGAGCGGCAGGGGTCGCTCCTGGCCGCGATCGACGTGGAGAAGGGGATCCTGAACCTGCTCCTGTTCCTGATCGTCGGGGTGGCCGGGTTCAGCATCCTGGCGATCTTCACCATGATCGTGTCGGAGAAGTACCGGGACATCGGGGTGATGAAGTCGCTCGGGGCGAGCAGTTCGGGGGTGATGAGCATCTTCGTCGGGTACGGGCTATTGCTCGGGGCGGTCGGGTGCGCCCTGGGGACCGGCCTCGGCCTGGCCATCACCGACAACATCAACGGGATCGAGCGGTTCCTGACGGAGGCGACCGGGAAGGCGGTGTTCCCGCGGGACGTGTACTACTTCAAGGAGATCCCGACGAACGTCGAGCCGCTCCGGGTGCTGTTCGTGAACCTCGGGGCGGTCGGGATCGCGGTCGTGTTCAGCCTGCTGCCGGCGTGGCGGGCGGCCCGCCTCCACCCGGTCCGGGCCCTGCGGTTCGAGTAACTTGGTCAGTGGTCATTCGTCATCGGTCCCTGGCCGGCAGCTACCACGCAGCCCCGAGCCTGGCAATGGACGGATGACGAACGACCAAGGACTAATGACTAGTGACCAAGGACCAATGACCATGCTCGTCGCCGAGAACCTCCACAAGACGTACCGCCGGCACGCGGTCCGGGTGCCGGTCCTGAACGGGCTGAACCTGGAGGTCAAGGCCGGCGAGTTCCTGAGCGTGGTCGGGGCGTCCGGGTCCGGGAAGAGCACCCTGCTCCACCTCCTCGGCACCCTCGACGCCCCGGACGCCGGCCGGGTCCTGCTCGACGGCCGGCGGGTCGACGACCTCCCCGGGCGGGAGCGCGACGCCCTGCGGAACCGGACGTTCGGGTACATCTTCCAGTTCTACCACCTCCTCCCGGAGCTGAACGTCCTCGACAACGTGCTGATGCCGGCGTACATCGGGCACTCGGTCGTCGGGTGGTGGAAGTCGCGGTCGCGGTGGCGGGCGCGGGCCCTCGAGCTGCTCCGCAAGGTCGGGCTGACACACCGCCTGGCCCACCGCCCGCGGGAGCTGTCCGGCGGGGAGATGCAGCGGGCGGCGGTCGCCCGGGCGCTGCTCACCAACCCGCGGGTGCTGCTCGCCGACGAGCCGACCGGGAACCTCGACGCGGGCACCGGCGGCGAGATCGTCCGCCTCCTCCGCGACCTGAACCGGGAGGACGGGGTGACGATCGTGATGGTCACCCACAACCTGGAGATCGTGTCCGCGACCGACCGGGTGGTGCGGATGGTCGGCGGGGTGGTGACCGAAGACACCCCGGCCACCCCGAGGCCGTTTCCACACCCCCGGCTCGCCGCCGTCTGACCTGGACCGCGGCCGTCCCGGCCGCTCCGGGGCGTCACCGGCCGGGTAGCGGCGGCCGGGACGGCCGCGGTCCAGGTCAGACGGCGGCCGGGACGGCCGCCCTCCCGTATTCCGTCCTCATGTCCCTCCTCTGGATGAACGGCCGCCTGGTCGACAAGGCGGGCGCCGCGGTCAGCCCGTTCGACCACGGGTTCCTGTACGGGGACGGGGTGTGGGAGCCGCTCCGCGTCTTCGGCGGGAAGCTGTTCCGCCCGGCCGACCACCTCGACCGCCTCGCCGCCGCCGCCGCCGTCCTCGGGATCGACATCCCGCTGTCGCGCGACGAGCTGCTCGCGGCGGTGGAAGCCACCGTGAAGGCGAACGACCGGACCGACGCGTACGTCCGGGTGATCGTCAGCCGCGGCCCCGGCACCATCGGCCCGGACCCGCGGAAGATCGAGCCGCAGGTGATCGTCATCGCGGAGGAGTACCAGCCGTTCCCGGCCGAGCTGTACGGCCACGGGCTCCACGCCGGCACGTCGGGCGTCCGGGTGGACATCGCGAACCCGGCCGCCCGGGCGCGGACCCTCGGCCGGCCCCACCTCGTGCTGGCGAAGCAGCACGCCCTGCGGAAGGGGTGCCTGGAGGCGGTGCTGCTGACCAACACCGACATCCTGGCCGGCGGGACCGAGGGGCACGTGTTCGTCGTCAAGGACTGTGCGGTGGTCGACCACCCCGGCTTTCCCCCGGACGCGGCCGCCGGCGTCGTCCGTGAAATCGCCCAGGAACTCGGCCTGGCGTTCCGGATCACCGGGACACGGCTCGACGGCGTTCGGGCGGCCGACGAGGTGTTCCTGGCCGGGACCGCGTGCGGGGTGATCGGGATCGTCCGGTTGGACGGCCGGGACATCGGCCCCGGGACCCAGGGACCGGTCACCCGGCAAATTCGGGACCGGTGGCTCGCGCTGGCCCGCGGCGGGAGCTAGACTACCGGTCCGCACCCCGAGTAGACTGACGGCACCGGCCCGAGGTGACCCGTGTCCACGATCCGCCGCATCCTGGTGCCGACCGACTTCGGCGACTCGTCCGCCCCGGCGGTCCGGCTCGCGGCCCAGCTGGCGGACAAGTTCCACGCCGAACTGGTCATCCTGCACGTCGTCCAGGACACCGCCCTGGTCATGCCCGAGGCGGTGATGCCGACGCCCGTCCCGGGGCCGGACCTCGGGGAGCTGGTCGAGTCCGGGAAGGCCGGGCTGGCCGACCTCGTGGCGAAGATGAACCTGGGCCGGTTCGCCCCGAAGCTCGAGGTCCGGGTCGGGTCCCCTGTGGCCGAGATCGTCGCCGCGGCCGCCGACCTGAAGGCCGACATGCTGTGCGTCGGGACCCACGGCCGGACCGGGCTGGCCCACCTCCTCCTCGGGAGCCAGGCCGAGCGGCTGGTGCGGGAGTCGCCCTGCCCCGTCCTGACGGTCAAGCCGCCGCACGGGTAGCGACGCCGCTTGCGGCGTTGCGGGTGGTGCCGCCCGCAACGCCGCAAGCGGCGACGGAACCGGTATACTTCCGGTATGGGACCGCCCGACCTCACCCCCGAACTCGCCGCCCAGCGCGACCGCCTGCTCGCCGTCCTCGGGGCGATGCCCGGGGTGGCGGTGGCGTTCAGCGGCGGGGTCGACAGCACGGTCGTCGCCCGGGCCGCGTTCCAGGCCCTCGGCGGCCGGGCGGTCGCGGTGACCGCCGACAGCCCGAGCGTGCCGCGGGCGGAACTCGCCGACGCCCGCCGCCTGGCCGGGCACATCGGCATCCGCCACCTCGTCGTCCCGACGGCCGAGTTCGACAACCCCGACTACCTGCGGAACGACGGCACCCGCTGCTACCACTGCAAGACGGAACTGTACGCCGTCGTCGGCCGGCTGCTCCCCGAGCTGGGGGTGCCGGTGGTCGCCAGCGGGGCGAACCTGGACGACCTCGGGGACTACCGGCCCGGGCTGACGGCGGCGGCCGAGCACGGGGTGCGGCACCCGCTCCAGGAGGCGGGGTTCACCAAGGCGGACGTCCGGGGGCTGGCCCGCCACTGGGGCCTGCCGGCGTGGGACAAGCCGGCCGCCCCGTGCCTGTCGAGTCGGCTCGCCCCCGGGCTGGCCGTCACCCCGGAGCGGACGGCCCGGGTCGAGGCGGCGGAGGCGTACCTCCGGACCCTCGGGCTGCGGGAGTGCCGGGTGCGGCACCACGAGGGCGACCTGGCCCGGGTCGAGGTGCCGGCCGCGGAGGTGGCCCGACTCGCCGCCGACCCTGTCCGGTCCGACCTGGCCCGGGAGTTCCGCCGGCTCGGGTTCCGGTTCGTCACCCTGGACCTGGACGGGTTCCGGTCCGGGAGCCTGAACGACCTCGTCCCGCTGAACGTCCGCCGGGCCTACGGCGGACCCGGCGTGCCGACGACGAGTGACCAGTGACCATGCGGTGTTGGAGCCCGGGGCGTTCGGCGTGGGAGGGCGAGGCTCCTGCCGAGCCGAAGTGTAGACCCGGCAGGAGCCTCGCCCTCCCGACCCACCGCCTCCCCCGGTTCCGACACCGCACCGTGACCAGCGACCGGTAACCGCCATGCAACCCCTCGCCGCCGCCCGCGCCCTCGACCAGTTCTTCCTCGACGCCCGCGCCCGGCTGCTCGACCTGGCCGCGATCCTGGACCGGATCGGGCGGGGGGCGGACGCGGCGGCCGCGGCGGCCGACCCGCGGGCCGGGAAGCTGGCCGAGGCCCTCGGGGTGCTGCGGTCCGACGCCCCGAACAAGGCCGAACTGGTCCAGCGGCTGTTCTCCCTGGCCTACGACCCGGACTGGGTCCGGCCGGCCCCGCGGGGCTGACCGCCGGCCGGCGGGTCCGGACGCGCCGGCCGCCCGGCGGGGGGCCGGGGGCATTTTCGCGCCCCGGGGCTTCTCCCCGGCCCCGCCCACCTTACGATGTCGGCAAGGCCCGACCGACCGCGACCTCTCCACCCCGCCCACCCCGGAGACCCGCGTGGCGATCAAGCTCCGCTGCACGAATCCGAACTGCCAGAAGCGCCTCCAGGTTCCCGACAAGTACGCCGGTCGGAAGGTGTCGTGCCCGGACTGCAAGAGCGTGTTCGTCGCCCCGGGGGAGCGGGTGCCGTCCGCCCCGGCGGCGCCGAAGGCCCCGGCCCACGCCCCGCTGCCGCCCCCGCCGCCCCCGCCCCGGCACGAGGAGACGACCAACCCGTTCGGGTTCGGCGGGCGGTCCGGGGCGGAGCCGCGGCCGGCCCCGAAGAAGAGCGGGCTCCACGAGGTGCTGACCGAGGCGAAGGGCAACGGCCGGGACGACGAGGACGAGGGCGCCCGGCCCCGCCCGCGGCAGCTCCACGCCCGGGGCCGGGGCGACCCGTGGCGGTCCCCGGCCCGGGCGTGGGCCGGGTTCGGGGCCGGCTGCGGGGTCGCCGTGTGGGGGGCGTGGGCGGAGTTCGTCGGGTTCGCGGTCGGGGCGACCCTCGCCGTGTACAAGCTCCTGTTCGAGGCCCGGGACGACCTCGGCCGGGCGGCCGCCGACGGGCTCCCCGAGTACCTCGTCCTGGTCCCGCTCGTACTCGGGTCGGCGGTCGGGGCCGGGCTGGCGTGGCTCGGCCGGGCGCGGATGATGGGCCTGCCGGCCGGGAACGGGGCGAAGTGGGCGCTGGTCGCGTCGTTCCTGGTCACCCTGGCCCGGCTGTTCGCGGTCCTGGCGGCCGTGGTCCTGTTGGCCCTGTCCTTCACCGAGGACGCGGGCGGGCGGGCGGCCGAGAACTACCTCGGGCTGGCCGCCCTGGCGTGGCTGGTCGGGGCGCTGCTGTGGGTGGTCGCCGACCAGGCCGTGCTGCCCGCGGCGGCCATGGTCGGGTCGGCCCTCCGGAACTACCCGCTGTCCAAGCGGGCCGGCGGGTCGGCCGTCCTCCTCCAGGTGGTCGGGGTGCTGTTCGTGCTCCTGCTGGTCGGCCGGGGCGCGTACGTGTACTCCCAGGCGGACGCCGTCCGGGCCGGCCGGCCCGGGGCGGTCGGCCCGGTCGAGCCGGAGCTGCTGGAGGCGGCCACGGTCGGCGCCCTGCTCCTGCTCCACCTCCTGTACACGCTCACGTTCTCCTCGGTGTACGCCGCCTCCGCCCGGGCCGTCCGGCAGGCCCGGGCGACCGACGAGGACGACGACTGACCCGGGCCGCCGGAGGACCGCATGGCGGTCGCGCCCGTCTGCCCGCGGTGCGGGGGGCGGTCCGCTCACCCGGCGACAGCCGCCGAACACCTCGGCCTCGCCGCCCTGGGCGGGCGGGACGCCGCGGACGAAGACGTGTGACCCGGGCCGCCGGCCCTCTCCCACCCTGCCGGAGGACGACATGCCGATCACCCTGGGGTGCCCGGGCTGCGGGAAGCGGTTCCGGGCCCGGGACGAGTCCGCCGGCAAGCGGGTGAAGTGCCCGTACTGCGCGGCCGCGGTCCCGGTCCCGTCGGCGGACGAGGCGGCGAACGCCCGGGCGCAGACGGCCGCCATCCCGACCCCGACCCCGCGCCCGGCCCCGCCGCTCGACCCGCCGCCCCCGCCCGCCAGGCCCGCCCCGGTCCCGCCGGCCCGGCCGGCCCCGGTCGCCAGCCCGGACGACTGGGGGGCCGCCGACCCGCCGACCCCGCCGGTCCCGGCCGCGCCGGCGTCGCCGTTCCCGGCCCCCGCCGACGGCCCCCGGTCGGGCGGCCGGGCGGGGCGGCCGGCGCCCGTGCCGGCCGCGGCCCGCCGCGGGCCGCGCGACCGGCCGGCGGCCGACGGCACCGGGAAGACCCCGGACCAGCTCGCGGCCCCCGGGTGGCGGAAGACCCGGACCGGGCTGTTCTGGGTGCTCCTCGGGGTGCTGCTGCTCGCCCTGCCGGGGTTCGTCGGGTTCGCCAAGGCGGTGTCCGCCCGGGCCGGGGCGGAGTGGCCGACCGGCCCGGGGAAGGACTGGGTCGAGATCTCCGGGTACGTCAACACCGACGACCCGAACGCGGTCCGGCTGTCGAAGGAGGAGTTGCTCGACCTGGTCGTCTACGGGGTGCCGGTGCTGCTCGGGCTGGTGTTCGTGGCGTTCGGCCGGGCGACCTGCGGGGCGGCCCCGCGGAGCAGCGGGGCGAAGGGGCTGTTCGCGTGCAGCGGGCTGTTCACGTTCCTCGCCCTGGCCGCCCTCTCGGTCGCGGCGGTCAGCGACAAGCTGCAGTTCAGGCCGACCTACCTGTACACCTCGGCCGGGTTCGTGGCCGCGCTGTTGCTCGCCGAGTTCTGGTTCCTGACCGGGGTGGCGGCGGCCGGGGTGGCGCTGCGCCGGCCGCGGGCGGCCCGGGCGGTCGGCGTGGTCGGGTTCGCGTTCGCCCTGGCGGCCCTGGCGGCGACGGTCGGGTGGCGGCTGTACGTGAGCGAGTACCGGCCGGCCCCGGCGACCGAGGACACGCTGATGTACGAGCAGGCCGGGGTGATGCTCGGGTGGCTGCTGGTGGTCGGGCTGTACTGGCGGGCGGTCGGGGCGCTCCGCGGGGCGATCGCCGACTTCCTGACCACGGTCGAGGAGGGGTGAGGGCGTTCTTCCCCGCGGCCCGACCGTCCTCGGTCGTGCGACGGGAAACCCGGCGCCGGGGGAGGGTCACACCGTGAGCGGACCGAACGAGCCCGAGGAAGCCCCGCCGGCCCCGGCCGGCGGCCACTCGGTCACGTCCTCCACCCTGTGGGAGGGGATCGCCCCGCTCGGGGCGTCCGCCGGGGCCGTCCCCGGGTACGAGGTCCTGGGCGAACTCGGCCGCGGCGCGACGGGGATCGTGTACAAGGCCCGCGTGGTGAAGCCGCCCCGGGAGGTGGCCCTGAAGCTGATGGTGTTCGGGGACTACGCCGGCCGGGCCGACCTCGCCCGGTTCCGGACCCACGCCCAGGCGGTCGCCCGGATCGACCACCCCGGGCTGGTCAAGATCCTCGACATCGGCGAGCACCAGGGGGTGCCGTACCTGTGCCTGGAACTCTGCCCCGGCGGGTCGCTCGCCGACAAGCTCCGGGACCGGCTCTTCGCCCCGCCCGAGGCCGCCCGGACGGCCGAGCAGCTCGCCCGGGCGGTCCAGGCCGCCCACGACCGGAACGTCGTCCACCGCGGGCTGAAGCCGGCCGACGTGCTGCTGGCGGCGGACGGCACCCCGAAGGTGGCCGACCTCGGGCTGGCGCGGCGGGGTGACGAGGCGGGCGGCCCGGCCGGGCCGCGCGCGGTGACCGGGCCGTTCGGCTACCTGGCCCCGGAGCAGGCCGCCGGCCGGACCGGCGAGGTCGGCCCGGCGGCCGACGTGTACGCCCTCGGGGCGATCCTCTACGAGATGCTGACCGGCCGGCCGCCGTTCCTGGCGGCGACGCTGACCGACACGTTCCGGCAGGTGCTCCACCGGGACCCGGTGGCCCCGCGGGTCCTGCAGCCGGACATCCCGCCCGACCTGGAGGCGGTCTGCCTGAGGTGCCTGGAGAAGGACCCGCGGGACCGGTACCCGACCGCCGAGGCGCTGGCCGACGACCTCGCCCGGTTCCTCCGCGGCGGGCGGCCGGCCGTCGCCCGGCCGGCGTCCCCGCTCGCCCGGGCGGCGCGGTGGGCGCGGCGCAACCCGGCGGCGGCCGTGCTGCTGGTCGCGCTGGCGGGCGCGGTCCTCCTCGGCCTGGTCGGGCTGACCCACCTCTGGCTGGACGCCGCGGCCGACCGCCGGGAGGCCGTCCGGGAGCGGGACGCGGCGGAGGCGGACGCCCGGGCCAGGCGGGACGCCGCCGACCGGGACCGGGACCGGGCGGCCGACAGCCTCCGCGACGCCGAGGGGCGGCGCGACCAGGCCCTCTCTTACGTCGAGTCGGTGCTGGACCTGAAGCGGTTCGGCCGGTCCCTCGCCCGACAGCCGGTCCGGAAGGACTTCGACCTCCGGGTGGCGGCGGTCCCCGGCGGGAAGGAGCCGTTCCGCCTGGAAGTGACCCCACAGGTCGACTGCCACCTCACCGTGTTCTACGCCCTGCCGGACCCGAACGGGCCGGACACCTGCCTGCTGGTCTACCCGACCCGGAAGGAGAAGGGGAACCTGGTCGCGGGCGGGAAGACGGTGACGGTCCCGGACGACCCGGCCGCGGCCCTGCCGCCGGCCGGGTCCGTCGGCGGGTCGCCGACCCTGTACGTGGTCGCGTCGGAGCGGGACTGGCTGTCCGAGGTGAAGCCGGACCGCGTCTACAAGACGTTCCCGTCCTTCTCGCCGCAGGCGGAGGCGGGGCTGGCGGCGGCCGTCCGCGACGCGCTGGAGGGCCCGGGGAACAAGGCGGGGCGGGTGGCGGAGGAGGTCGTCGTGTCCGGCGCCCGGGCCGGGAAGTGGCCCGGGAAGTAGGGCCCGCCGTCCGTGACGGCCCGTACCCGTCACTCGTCGAACACGTCCCCGGCGGTCTCGCGGAGGCGCTGCTTGGCGGAGCTCCACCACCGCCGGACGGTCCGCTCGTCCACCCCGAACAGCTCGGCGATCCGCTCCTGCGTCCAGTCGTGGTAGAACGCCAGCCCGACCACCTCCCGCTCCTCGACCGGCAGCTGCTCCACCGCCTCGTGGAACCGCACCCACGTCTCGGCGTCCGGGCCGCCGTCCGGGGCGGCCGGCTCGGGCACCCCGCGGTCGTCCGAGTCGGACGGGTCGAGCGGCACCGTCCGCCGCACCCGGGCCTTCCGGGCCAGATCCAGCAACTCCCGCCGGACCTGCACGGCGGCGAGGTTGAAGAACGTCCGGGGGGTGTCGGGGCGGAGGGTGCGGAGGGTGCGGAGGAGGCGGATCAGGCTGCTCTGGAGGACGTCGTCGGTGTCCGCCGAGGCGCGGACGTTCGGGAACGACCGGAGCATCCCGCGGGCGAGCCGGGTGAGCCGGGTCAGGGCCTGGCGGATCAGGTCGTCGGCGGCCGACGGGTCGCCGGCGCGCCACCGGTCGAGACACGCCTGGATGGCGGCGGTGTCGGGGACGGGGTCGGACATCGGTGGCACCTCCGGCGGGGAACGCACGCGGCCGGCCCCGCGGGGGCGCGGGGTCGGCCGCCGGTCTCCGGGGTGCCCGCCGGGGACCGGTCAGTACCGGTCGCCGTACCCGCCGCGGCCGCCCCCTCCGCCGCCGCCGTACCCGCCGCCCCCGCCGCCGTAGCCCCCGCGGCCGCCGCTCCCGCCGCCGTAGCCCCCGCGGCCGCCCCCGCCGCCGCCGTACCCGCCGCCGCCCCCGCGGGGCCGGTCCTCGCGCGGCTTGGCCTCGTTCACGGTGAGCCGCCGGCCCTGGTACTCGGCGTTGTTCAGGGCCTGGATCGCCTCGTCCGTCCCGCTGGACATCTCGACGAACCCGAAGCCCCGGCTCCGGCCGGTCTCCCGGTCCTGGATGACCTGGGCCTTGGTGACCGTGCCGTACTGGGCGAACAGGTCGGTCAACTCCTGCTCGGTGGTCGTGAACGGCAGGTTCCCGACGTACAGATTCTTGCTGGCCATGACGTTCCCCCCCGGCGGGTCACCTTCTCCGACCCGGCCGGGCACCCGTTCGGACCGGTCGCGCCATCACGACCGGGGAGGCGACTCGACCCGGCGCCGGGGGCCGGCCGCACGCGGCGGCGCGACGCCCGGACGGCGTGGCACGACGGGGGCCGGACGGCCGAGGAGCTTGGAGCGGTTGACGAGCAGTGATGAGCTGTCGCAAGGCTTCGAGCGATCCGCCGAGGGACCGGGGCGTGGACACGGGACCGGTTCGGTGTCTCCCTGCCCGCCGGGGCACTCCCCCGACGGCTAACCGGACTATACGCACCCCCGCGGAAAATCAAAGCGGAAATTCGTGAAATCGTCCCCCCCGTCAGAACGCCGCGACCGACCCGTCCGTCCGGAACCGCACCCCGCCCCCCTTCCACCGGAGCGGGCCGACCGGTTCGCCGGCCGCGACCCGGAGCATCGCTTCCGCGAGGTTGAAGTCGGCGAGGGCTCGGAGGCCGACGTAGGAGGTGGTGAGCCGCGGGTTGATCTCGATCGCGAAGTCCCCGGCGTCGCCCAGCACCAGGTCGACGCCGACATACCCGAGCAGGCCCGGAACACAGTCGACCGCCCGCTGCGCGAGCCGGACGGCCCGGTCGGCGAGGGCCGGGGGGATCGGGAGTTCGCCGCCGAGGTACGTGAACCGGCCGTCGTCGCTGAGGAGCTGGAACGCCGGGACGAGCGGGAGGTTGCCGGCCGGGCCGCACAGGAACGCGACGCTCGCCGCCCGCCCCGGGACGAACTCCTGGAGGATCATCGGGCCGGCGTGGCCCTCGGCGGCGCGGCGGGCCTTCGCCCCGGCCAGGTCGAGGGCCGAGTCGAGCCGGAAGGTGGCGGTCGAGCCGCACCCGTCGCGCGGCTTCCACACGACCGGGAACGCCTCGCACGCGGTCGGCTCGCGGTCGGTGGTGGCGGGCGTCGGGACGACGCGGGCCCGCCAGTGGTCGGCGAGGCCGAGCTTGTCGGACGTGAGGCGGATGGCGTCGGCCGACGGGACGAGTACCCTCCCGACAGTCTTTTCGCGGAGCGTCAGGAGGAGCCCGCCGGTTTCCGGGGCGATGAGCACCGACCAGTCCGCGCCGCGCGGGGTGGCGACCACCTCGACCCCGGGGACGCGCGCGAAGTCTTCGGACAGGGCGTCGCGCATGGCCCGGCCCTCGCGGTACATGCCGTGTTCGGGCGAACCGGGGTCGCGGCCGGTCCCGTGGGCGGTCAGGTGCTCGTAGACGAAGACGCGCATTGCGTGGCCCGCGGCGTGGCGCCCGGGGTTGAAACCCCGGGCGTTCGGGGATGCCCATGGCCGGTTTCCGCTTCACCCCGGGGCCGCCGTCCGCCATACTCTATGCACCAACCCGCCGCCTTCCGCCTCCCTGCCCGAAGGCACGTCATGACCCCCTGCCCCGGCCCGACCCGCCGCGCCGCCCTCGCCGCCGGCGCCTTCGGCCTCACGCTGCCGCAACTCCTGGCCGCGACCGACACCGCCCGCCGGCCGAAGTCGTGCATCATGCTCTTCCTGCTCGGCGCCCCGCCGCAGCAGGAGACGTGGGACCCGAAGCCGAACTCCCCGGCCGAGGCCCGCGGCGACATGGGCGTGATCCGCACCGCCACCCCCGGCCTGGTCGTCGGCGAGACGATGGTGAAGACGAGCCGGTGGACCGAGAGCATCGCGGTGCTGCGGGCGTGCTCGACGAACGACAGCTCGCACTCGTCCAGCGGGTACTACATGACGACCGGGGTGCCGCACGCCCCGGTCGGGGTCGAGAACGCCAAGCCCGGCGCCCCGAACGACTGGCCGAGCCTCGGGGCGGTCGTCCGCAAGGTGCTACAACCCGGCCGCCAGCTCCCGGCCGCGGTCACGCTGCCGGAGCAGTCGGCGAACGATGGCAACCTGACCTGGCCGGGCCAGGACGCCGGGTTCCTCGGCCGCGGCGCCGACCCGTGGCTGATCACCTGCGAGCCGGAGAAGGGGAAGTTCGACATCCCCGGGCTGGCGCTGCCGCCGGAGGTGCCGGCCGGGCGGTTCGACGACCGCCGCGGCCTGCTGGAGCGGATCGACCGCGGGCCGGCCGACCCGCACGTCCGGAAGGCACTAGAGCTGATCGCGTCGCCGGCGGCCCGGCAGGCCTTCGACCTGGAGTCGGAGCCGGTGCGGGCGCGCGACCGGTACGGGCGGACGCGGTTCGGGCAGTCGTGCCTGTTGGCCCGGCGGATGGTGGAGGCGGGGGTGCCGCTCGTGCGGGTGAACTGGACGCGGGTGCCGAACGCCCCGAACAACGGCCACTGGGACACGCACAGCAAGAACACCGAGGGCGTGCGGAAGCTGATGCCGGTCCTCGACGCGGCGTACACGGCTTTGCTGGAGGACCTGTCGGACCGGGGGATGCTGGACGACACGCTGGTGGTGTGGTGCGGGGAGTTCGGGCGGACGCCGAAGATCAACGGGGCCGGCGGCCGCGACCACTGGGGGCCGGTGTTCTCGGTGGCGCTGGCCGGCGGCGGGGTGCGGGGCGGGACGGTGTACGGGGCGAGCGACGGCCTGGCCGCGTACCCGAAGGACGGCCGGGTGACCCCGCCGGACCTGCACGCGACGATCTATCACTGCCTCGGCGTGCCGCGCGACGCAGAGATCCGCGACGGCCTCGGCCGCCCGCTCGCGGTCTACCGCGGGGAGCCGGTCCGCCAGATCCTGCGGTGACCCGATGACCGAAGCGGAATGGCTGGCCTGCGAGGAGCCGGAAACGCTGATCGAGTATCTGGCCCCGAGGTTGGGGGGTCGAAAGGCCCGCCTACTCGCCGCCTCGTTCTGTCGCTACTTGTGGGAGTTGATTCCGAACCCCGGCCGCGAGGCGATCGAGGTGGCTGAGCAGTACGCCGACGGGTTAGCGAGCCGCGCCCTCTTGCTGGAAACTTCGGCGCGGACGTTCGACGCGTACAGCGATTTGCCTTCGCGGGCCGCGATTCAGACCCAGGTGCCGCTGCCGGTGGAGGCGGCCTCAATCTCCCTTCAGGCGACGGCAATCCTGACGATGGACAGCGACGACTTCTTGATCCATTGCTGCAGGTGCACAGACCTCGGCTCGTTGCGGCTGGCCCTGCTCCGAGTTGGGCCGGGAGACGCAATCCCCCCCTGGCACTCTCGAATCCAGTGGCAGTTCTCGCTCATCCGGGAGGTGGTCGGCAACCCGTTCCGCCCCGTCGTGCCCGAACCGGAGTGGCTCACGTCCACGGCGTTGCAACTCGCCCGCGGCGCCTACGACGAGCGGGCGTTCGACCGGCTGCCGATCCTCGCCGACGCGCTGCAGGACGCCGGGTGCGATCACGACGACGTGCTGACCCACTGCCGCGACCCGCGGTTGACCCACGTCCGCGGGTGCTGGGTCGTCGACCTGGTGCTCGGACTTTCGTAGGGCGCGCACCGCGTGCCGTCTTGCGAAGAGGCACGCGGTGCGCGCCCTACAAGATGGCTGCCCCGCCGATACATTGTCCCCCTCTCCGCCTTACCTGCGCGAGCCCATGCTCAGCCGCGTCGCGGAAAACCTCTACTGGATCAGCCGGTACGTCGAGCGCGCCGAGGGCCTGGCCCGGCTCCTCGACGACGCCTTCTCGATGGAGCTCGAGGAGGGGTCGCGGCCCGACGGGGCCGGGCCGCTCGACAACGTCCTGCTCATGCTCAGCGCCCGCGCGGCGTTCGCCCGGTCCCGCCCGCCGCACCCCGATGGCGCCCCCGACCAGCGCGAGGCGGTCCTCCGGTTCCTGACCTTCGGCCGGGCCGGCGGGGTGTCGATCCGGGAGACCGTCGCCGGCGCCCGGGAGAACGCCCGCGGCACCCAGGAGACGCTGTCCGGGGAGGCGTGGAGCCAGCTGAACAAGCTCCACCTGTTCCTGAACAGCCCGCGCGCCGCCGCCCGGTTCGCGGCCAGCCCGTCCCGGTTCCTCGACCGCGTCCGCCGGGAGTGCGTCCTGTTCGCCGCCCTGGTCGACGGCACCCTGCCGCGGACCGAGGCGTACCACTTCCTCCAGGTCGGCCGTCACCTGGAGCGGGTCGACATGCTCAGCCGGGTGATCAACGTCCACTGTTACGCGTCGGCCGCGTTCGTCCCCGCCGGGGTCGGGTCCGACGTGACGTTCTCGGCGGCCCACTGGGCGAGCCTGCTCCGCGGCACGTCCGCGTACGAGGCGTACCAGAAGCAGGCCCGGGAGCGGGTCGACCCGGTCGGGGTGGTCCGGTACCTGCTGCTGGAGGCCGAGTTCCCCCGGAGCATGCGGTTCGGGGTGGCCCGGTGCCTGGAGTCGCTGCGGTGCGTGGCCGGGGGTGGCGGGTTCGGGACGGACGCCGAGCGGCACCTCGGGCGGCTCGACTCGGAGCTGCGGTACATGGACGTGGACGACCTGTTCCGCCGCGGCGTCGACCAGTTCCTGGTCGGGGTGCAGGAGACGTGCGCGGCCGTCGGCCGGGACGTGCACCAGGCGTACTTCCGGACGTGATTGCCAGTTGCCGGTCGCCAGTGGCCAGTTGTTTTCAGCGGGGGGACATCAGAGATTGACCGCGAGAGGGATCGCCATGGCGAAGTCGAACTTCCAACAGTTGCGGGTCTACCAACGGGCCGAACAGTTGGCGGACGCCATCTGGGAGATAGTCCGCCCGTGGCCGAACTTCGAGCGGGATACCATCGGCAAGCAACTCGTGCGGGCGGCCGGCAGCGTCGGGGCGAACATCGCGGAAGGGCACGGCCGTGGGAGCTACCAGGAGAACCGCCGGTTCGTGAAGATCGCCCGCGGGTCGCTCAATGAAACTCAGCACTGGCTGAGGCGGGCGTTCGCCCGGAAACTCCTCACCACCGACCAGGTGGCGGCCTTGAAGCCGCTGCTCGACGAGCTCGCGCCGAGTTCGAACGAGTACCTTCACCGGATCGGTGAGCAGAACGACCGAGTCCCGGTCGCCGACCCGCCTCCCAAAGGTTGACGGCTGCCCCGCGCGGTCCCGAGGTCAACAACAACTGGCCACTGGCCACGGGCAACTGGCAATGCTCCTAAGGATCGACCACGAGACCCGGCTCACCTACTCGGCCCCGGTGACGGAGTCCGTCATCGAGGTGCGGACCGCCCCGCCGTCGCAGGACGACCAGGCGGTCCTCGGTTACAAGCTCCGGGTCACCCCGCCGGCCCCGGTCACCGCCTACCGGGACGGGTTCGGCAACCGGGTCGAGTTGTTCAACATCACGCCCCCGCACCGCGAGGTGGTGATCCGGGCGGCGGCGTGCGTCCGGGTCCACCGCACCCCCGCCCCGGAGGTGCTGGCGGCCGTCCCGTGGGTCCCGGACGCGCCCCCGAGCGTCGACGCCCTGGAGTTCCTCCGGGCCAGCCCGCAGGTCGACTTCGCCCCGGCCGTCCGGGCGTTCGCCGCCGACATCCCGCTCGAAGACTGCACGACGGTGCTGGCGGTGGCCGAGGCGATCACCGTCGAGGTGCGCAGCCGGCTGCGGTACGAGAAGGCGGTGACCGCGGCCCACACCCGGGTGTCGGAGGCGCTGGAGTTGGGGAGCGGGGTGTGCCAGGACATCGCCCACCTGTTCCTGGCGGCGGCCCGGCTCCGCGGGCTGCCGGCCCGGTACGTCAGCGGGTACGTCCACCAGCCGGGGGAGATCGCCACCCACGCCTGGGTGCAGGTGTGGGCCGGGCCGGACCTCGGGTGGGCGAACCTCGACCCGACCCACGGCAAGTGGGTCGGGGCGGACCACGTGGTGACGGCCGTCGGCCGTGACTTCTCGGACGTGCCGCCGAACCGCGGGGTGTGGAAGGGGGACGCGGACGAGGCGATCGCGGTGACGGTGGGCGTTCAGCCGGCGGACAAGGTGCCGGCCGACCTGGCGGAGCCGGCCGACGCCCCGGCGTGGTCGGCGCTGGCGACCGCGAACGGCGGCGGGCGGAACGAGCGGCTGAACCAGCAGGCCCGGAACCGGGTGTTCCGCCAGCAGCAGAGCCAGCAGCAGCAGTAGGGCCGGGTCTGGGTGAGGGAGGGCGAGGCTCCCGCCGAGCCGGGGCCGCACGGCTCGGCGGGAGCCTCGCCCTCCCACACCGAGGCCGGTTGCCCGGCGGCGGCGGACGACGTTACGATGGAGTCGCCCCGTCCCGCCAGGCGGCCGTCATGTCCCCACCCCTGTCCGCCGCCGACGCGGCGTTCGTCCGGGCCGTCCTCAATAACCCGGCCGAGCTGACGGCGTGGCTCGTCTACGCCGACTGGCTGGACGAGCACGACGACCCGCGCGGCCGGTTCATCCGGCTGGAGGTCCGCCGCCACGACCCGGACCTCACCGAGGCCGAGCGGTACTGGGTGACGGGGGAACTCGGGAACCTCCGCCCGACGCTCGACCCGGACTGGGTGGCGGTCTTCGACCGCCCGCCGATCGAGAACTGCGACGAATTGTTCGCGTTCCGGTGCCCGAAGAAGTGGGAGGCGCTGAGGGGGACCGACGACCCGGGCGTCCGCCACTGCGACGCCTGCGGGAAGGCGGTCCACTACTGCCGGGACCTCTGGGAGGCGTACGGCCACGCCCGGAGGGGGGCGTGCGTCGCGGTCGCCGGGGGCGTGGCCCGCCACCCCGGCGACCTGGGACACGACCCGACGGCCCCACGGGTCCTCGAGATGATTGGACTCTTGAGGATGCCCGAACCACCGCCGCGGCGCCGGCCGTGGTGGAAGTTCTGGTGACGGCCGGCCGGTCAGAGGTCGCCCTCGGTGACCACCTGGCCGTCCTCTCGGCGGCAGAGGCGCTGCCACACCCCCGGGTTGGTCGGGCTGTTGTTCGACTGGATGTCGTACCGGATGCGCCGGACCGACCCGTCGGCGAACAGGGCGTTGAAGTTGCCGGGGTGCGACGCCCCGAATTGCCCGCCCTGGTTCGCGTACTCGGCCCGGTACCGCTCGTCCCGGACCGGCGGCTGCAGCGCCCAGCAGACCGTGTCCTGGTCGTACCCGGCCGTCCACCCCTCGTCGTCGTTCCACTGGTCCGGGCCGAACATCGCCGTGTTCAACTGCTTCTCCGACACCAGCAGGGTGTTCGAGGTCCCGTCCGGGATGCCCCGCTGCCGGTCCGTGTCGTGCGGCCGGATCGTCCGGCCCAGGCTGTTCCGGACCAACAGCCCGTTCTCCCCGTTGTCGGCCGCCGGCGGGACCCCGTCCGTCCCGCCGTTCCCGGCGTAGTCCATCATCGCCCGGGTGCCCCACTTCGTGCTGGTCACCACCATCGGCTTCCGCCGGCTCGGGCAGAAGTAGATGGCGACGGCCGCCCGCTTCACCTCGTCGTCGCTCGGGCTCCGCCAGACGGTGTCCTGCTCGACGTACGGGAGGATCTGGTACGCCCACCCCCAGTTCTGCTGGGCGCCGGTCTTCGGCGCCCCGCCCGGGTGGCGGGACCGGGTCGCCCACGGGCCGGACCCGGCGGTCGGGTAGTCGAGCCGGAGGTGGGCGTGGTGCGCGAACCCGAGGCCGATCTGCTTCAGGTTGTTGGCGCAGGAGGCCCGGGCGGCCGCCTCGCGCACCTTCTGGACGCCGGGCATGAGCAGGGCGACCAGGACCATGATGATGGCGACGACGACGAGCAGCTCGATCAGGGTGAACGCGCGGCGGGACGCGGGCGGGCGGGTCGTCACGGGGACGCCTCCGGCGGGTGAGTGGGGGCCGGGCCGGGGGCGGCGCCCGGGCGGGCGCCGGTGCGAGTCCGGCGGGCCGCCCAAAGATTAACCGGAAGTGAGACGGCCCGCAACGTTCTTGGACCAGGTTTCGCGAGCGACCGCCCCCGCGGTCACTTCTTCCCCGCCGCCTCGGCCAGCTCCCGCAGGCCCTCGGTCTGCTTCTGGAGGTCTTGCAGGACTCCCTCGAGGACGATTACGTCGTTCGCGAGCCGGGCGAAGTCTAGCGCCCGGAGCGGGTTGTCCCCGCCCACCCGCTTCTCCAGCTCCGCGACCAGCTTCTGCTGCTCGCGGAGCTCGGCGGCGATCCTCCCGGCTGCCTTCTCGCTCATGGCGAGCAGGTCGCGGGCCATTTTCACGTCCTCGTTGGAGAGCGCGAACTTCGCCTCCAGCTTTTTCCGCTCCGGGGTCACCAGCCCGTCGGCCCGGCCGACGAGGTTCTTCAAGACGTCAGCGTCGAGGTCCGGGTCCAGGGCGAGCGCGGACCCGTCGAGCATGCCCACCATGAGGGTGTTCTTGAACGGCCGGGCGAGCTTCGGGAACGGCTTGTTCGGGTCGAACGGGAGGTCGGCCGGCTTCGTCCACTCGACCGGCGGGCCGGCCTCGACAATGCCGATCGTGTTTGACGTGCCGTCGGTGACGTCGACTCCCATGAGCCTCGCCCCGGGCTCGAACGCCGCCCCCTTCCCGGCGAACCCCTGGTAGTACGTCTTCACCGAATCCTTCGGCTCGAACCCGACCCGGAACACGTCCGGCATCTTCGCCAGCAGCTTCTTGTTGTGCTCCGAGTCCCACGGCTCGTCGAGCTTGAACTGCTTGTACAGCTTCTCCTCCTCCAGGTACGGCAGGACCGCGACCCGCCAGCTCAGGAGGGCCTTTCCCTTCACGTCCACGACGTCGCGGGGGAGGTGCATTTTGGTGTCGTGGTAGCTGAGCATGGCGAGGATGAGGAGCCTCAAGTTCTTTATGCTCTGTACCCGCTGGGCACCGTCGGCCACCCGCTCCCCGTCGGCGGGTTGGGCCGGCGGGACCGGGGCCGGGGCGGGCCGGGCGGCCGGCTGCGGCTCCCCCGGGCCGGCGGGGGAGAGCGCCCACACCCCGGCGGTGGCGGCGCACGCGAGCACGGCCGCGGTGGCGAGCTTCATCGGGACGGCGGTCATGGCCAGAGCTCCCTCTGGGAGGCGGGCGACGGACGGGTCGACACCGGGAACGACCGGCAGGCGGGCGGCGAACGCGACGGCGGCCCGGGCGGTGCCGCCGACGAAGCGGCCGGCCGGCGCCCCGAGGGCCGCCCCGGCCACGCCCATTCCCTTCGGGGTGAGGCGGCGGGCGAGCAGGTCCTTGGCCCGGGCGAGCCGGCCGGCGACGGTCCCGACCGGCCACCCGGTCCGCCGCGCCGCCTCGGCGTGCGTCAGCCCCTCGAAGAAGCAGAGAAGCACCGGCACCCGGTACCGCTCCGGCAGTCGGTCCACCTCCGCCCACACGGCCGCCGCCTCGTCCGCCGCCGGCCGGTCCACGACCACGGCGGGGACGCGGTCGAGGTCGGCGGAGTTCGCGGGCCGTCGGGCCCGCTGCCTCGCCAGCCGGACCGCGACCCGCCGGGCGACCCGGTACGCCACCCGACCACCGGCCCGCGGCCGGCGAACGTGTGGGCCTTGCGGGCGAGCACCAGAAACGCGTCCTCGGCCGCGTGATAGTCGCGGAGCACCGAGCGGCAGACGCGCTGGACGAGGCCCGCGTGCCGCCACACCAGCAGTTCGAACGCGGTCTCGTCCCGCCCGGCGGCGAACCGGGCGAGGAGGTCGGCGTCGGCCGGCCCGGCGGCGTCGCCGCCGGCGGCGCGGAGGTAGTCGCGGATCGCGGGGGTCATGGGGCACCGTCGGTCGTTCCACCCGGGGTGAGGCGCCTCCGGGCGGTCCGAATACGCGTTTTTCCCCGACGAGGGGTAGAATACCGTCGCATGACCATCCCCGTCAACCTGGTCACCGGGTTCCTCGGCGTCGGGAAGACGACCGCGGTCATCGGCCTGCTGCGGCGGAAGCCGCCCGGGGCGCCGTGGGCGGTTCTGGTGAACGAGTACGGGGACGTGTCGATCGACGGGGCGCTGATCGAGGGGGCCGGGCCGGACGGGGTGACCGTCCGCGAGGTCGGCGGCGGGTGCGTCTGCTGCGCGAGCGCCCCGTACCTCGGCGTCGCCCTCCACTTCTTGCTGTTGGACGCGAAGCCGGAACGCCTCATCATCGAGACGACGGGCCTGGGCCACCCCGCGCGCCTGCTGGACACCCTCCGCCGCGACTACGCCGGCCGGCTGGAGGTGCGGGCGACCCTCGGCCTCGTCGACCCGGCGGATTTTGCGAAGCCTGAGATGCGGCAGAACCCCGTGTTCGTGGACCAGATCCAGCTCGCCGACGTGGTGGTGATGAACAAGCTGGACACCGCCACCCCGGAACTCGTCGCCGACTTCCGGCGGTGGGCCGACGGCCTGTTCCCGCCGAAGCTGTTGGTCGCCGGCACCACGCACGGCCGGCTCGACCCGGCGTGGCTCGACCTCGCCGCGTCCGACGAGCGGCTGCCGCTGTACCCGGAGGCGCACGGGCACCACGAGCCGGCGAGCGGGGGGCGTGAGCCCCCTGATGCCGTGTCGTATCAGGGGGCTCACGCCCCCCGCTCGCCGCAGACACGCCATCAGGGGGCTCACGCCCCCCGCTCGCCACAGCGCTACCCGTCGCCGCCGGGGGTCCGGCCGGCGTGCTGCGGCTGGGTGTTCGACCCAGCCGACGTGTTCGACGAGGGGAAGCTGCTCGCCCTGCTCGGCGGCACCCCGGGCGTCACCCGGCTGAAGGGGGTGTTCAACCTCGGGGGCGAGTGGGCGGCGGTGAACCGGGCCGGCGCCGCGGTGACCGTCGCCCCGACCGCGTACCGCCGCGACAGCCGGCTGGAGCTGTTCTCCGACGCCCTCGACTGGGCCGCGTTCGAGCGCGACCTGCTCGCCTGCCTGGTCACCCCCGGAGCCCGCCCGTGAGCCTCGCCGACGACCTCGTCAAGCTGGAGGAGCTGCGCCGGACCGGGGCGCTGACGGACCGGGAGTTCGACCAGGCGAAGGCCGCCCTGCTCGCCGGCGGGCGGACGGCCGGCCCGGACCCGGTGGCCGCGAACCTGGGGGCGCAGCTCGCCGAGGTGCGGTACCAGAACGAACTCGCCCGGATCGACCGGGAGTGGGAGATCGAGAAGGAACAGTACATGGTGGCCGACAAGTACGGCCGGCGGCACGTCCCGACGACCGGGATGGGGTACAGCGTCGCGGTGTTCGGCGGGGTCTTCGGCGTCTTCTGGACGGTGATGGCGGTGTCGATCACCGGCGGGGCGCCCGACTTCGGGCCGTTCGCGGTCGCCGGGGTGCTGTTCCCGGTCGTCGGGGTCGCGATCACGATCGGCACCGTCGTCTTCGGGGTGTACTGCGTCCGCAAGGCGGAGGCGTACAACCGGGCGCTGGCCGCGTACCAGGCCCGCCGGGCCGCCGTCCGGCCGGAAGACTTCCGCTGACCCCGCCCCGTTCCCCCCGCCCGGCCGCCCGGGTATAACATACCTACCCACCCGCCTCCCGCTCGCTTCCCGGAGACTCTCCATGCCCGGCGGTCGTTCCCCGGCCCGCGCCGGCCTGCTGCTCGTGCCCGCCGCCCTCGTCGCCGGCCTCTGGTACTACCCGGGGGAGCGTTACTCCCCCGGCTCGCCCGAGGCGGCCGCCGCCCAGCCCCCGGCCCCGCCCGCCTTCAAGTTCGAGAAGGGCGACCACGTCTGCCTCGTCGGCAACACCCTGGCCGAGCGGATGCAGCACGACGGGTGGCTCGAAACCGGGTTCCACGCCCGCCTCCCGAACCACGACCTCACGTTCCGCAACCTCGGGTTCTCCGGCGACGAGGTCACGCTCCGGCTCCGGTCCGCGGACTTCGGCTCGCCCGACCAGTGGCTGGCCGGCAGCGCCCCGATCCCGAAGCCGAACGACATCGCCGACAAGAAGGTCGTGCCGGCGAACCGGTTCGAGAAGACGAACACCAAGGCGGACGTGATCTTCGCCTTCTTCGGGTACAACGAGTCGTGGGCCGGCGAGGCCGGGGTCGGCAAGTTCAAGGACGACCTCACCGCCTGGGTGAAGCACACCCTCGGGCAGAAGTACAACGGCAAGTCCGCCCCGCGGGTCGTGCTGTTCTCCCCGACCGCGTTCGAGGACCACAAGTCGCCGAACCTGCCGACCGGCCCCGAGGTCGAGGCGCGGAACAAGAACCTGGAACTGTACGCCAGGGCGGTCGCCGACGTGGCGAAGGCGACCGGCGTCTACTCCGTGGACCTGTTCACCCCGACGAAGGCCGCCTACGCCGAGACGAAGACCCCGCTCACCATCAACGGCGTCCACTTCACCGCCGACGGGAACAAGGTCGTCGCCCGGGCGGTCGAGCACGCCCTGCTCGGCCCGCCCAACCCGGTGGACGACTCCGACCTCCGGAAGAAGATCCGGGCCGCCGTCGCGGACAAGAACTTCCACTGGTTCCAGCGGTACCGGGTGACCGACGGGTTCTCGACCTACGGCGGGCGGGCGTGGCTCAAGTTCACCGGCGGGCAGACGAACTACGAGGTCGTCCAGAAGGAGCTGGAAGTCCTCGACGTGATGACCAGCAACCGCGACAAGGTGGTCTGGGAGCTGGCGAAGGGCCGGGACGCGAAGCCGGACGACTCGAACCTGCCGAAGTTCGTCCCGGTCGTGTCGAACAAGCCCGGGAAGGGGCCGGACGGCACCCACCTGTTCCTGTCCGGCGAGGACGCGATCAAGAGCATGACGATCGGCAAGGGCCTGAAGGTCACCCTGTTCGCCAGCGAGGAGAAGTGGCCGGCGCTCGCCAAGCCGGTGCAGATGGCCTGGGACACGAAGGGCCGGCTGTGGGTCGCCGCGTGGCCGACCTACCCGCACTGGAAGCCGACCGAGCCGTACAACGACAAGCTCCTGATCTTCGAGGACGTGGACGGCGACGGCAAGGCCGACACCATGAAGGTGTTCGCCGACAACCTCCAGAACCCGACCGGGTTCGAGTTCTACAACGGCGGGGTGCTCGTCGCTCAGGCCCCGGACCTGATGTTCCTCAAGGACACCGACGGGGACGATAAGGCGGACGTCCAGCAGCGCGTCATCCACGGCCTCGACACCGCCGACACCCACCACACGTCGAACAGCTTCGTCCTCGACCCGGGCGGCGCCCTGTACTTCCAGGAGGGCACGTTCCACCACTCGCAGGTCGAGGACCCGTACGGGCCGTGCAAGCGGCTCGCCAACGGCGGCGTGTTCCGGTACGAGCCGCGGACGCAGAAGTTCGACGTGTACGTCACCTACGGGTTCGCGAACCCGCACGGGCACGTGTTCGACCGGTGGGGCCAGGACATCGTCATCGACGGGACCGGCGCCCAGCCGTACCACGCCCCGCTGTTCAGCGGGTTCCTGCCGTTCCCCCAGAAGCACGCCCGCCCGCCGCAGGTGTACCAGCAGCGGACCCGGCCGTCCGGCGGGATGGAGATCCTGTCGAGCAAGCACTTCCCGCCGGAGTGGGACGGGAACCTGATCGTGACGAACTGCATCGGGTTCCAGGGCATCCTGCGGTACAAGCTGAACGACGCCGGGGCGAGCCTGTCGGGTCAGGAGCAGGAGCCGATGTTGTCATCGAGCGACCCGAACTTCCGCCCGGTCGACTGCAAGGTCGGGCCGGACGGGGCGCTCTACTTCATCGACTGGCAGAACCCGATCATCGGCCACATGCAGCACAACCTCCGCGACCCGAACCGGGACCGAACGAAGGGCCGCATCTACCGCGTCACCTACGACGGCCGGCAGCTGTCGCAGCCGCCGAAGGTTGCCGGGGAGCCGATCCCGGCGCTGCTGGAGTTGCTGAAGCACCCCGAGGACCGGGTCCGCTACCGGGCGAAGGTCGAGCTCGGCGGTCGGAAGACCGATGAGGTGATCGCGGCCGTCAAGACGTGGGCCGGGAAGCCGGCGGATGCCCACGCCCAGCTCGAAGCCCTGTGGGTCCACCAGTACCACAACGCCGCGAACCCGGAACTGCTCAACCAGGTGCTCGCGTCACCGGACTTCCGCGCCCGGGCGGCGGCGGTGCGGGTGCTCGTCGCCTGGCGGGACCGTGTCCCCGACGCCCTCGAACTGCTGAAGCAGGCCGCCGCGGACGACCACCCGCGGGTCCGGCTGGAGGCGGTCCGCGGGGCGAGCTACTTCACCGTCCCGGAGGCGGCCGAGGTCGTGTTCGTCGCCCAGGACAAGCCGGCCGACCAGTACGTCAACCACGTCGTCGGGGAGACGATGAAGGCCCTCGACCCGGTCGTCAAGAAGGCGATCGCGGACAAGCGGCCGATCAAGTTCACGACCCCGGCCGGCGCCCGCTACTTCCTCAAGTCGGTCGCCACCGACGACCTGCTGAAGATGGACCGCACCCCCGGCGTGCTGCTGGAGTTGCTGTTCCGGCCGGGCGTCCGTGACGAGTTCCGCCGCGAGGCGCTCGCCGGCCTCGCCAAGCAGGACAAGAAGGGTGAACTCGATGTTCTGGTGACCGCGATCCGGCAGCACGACGAATCGAGCGCGACGGAGGAGAGTGTGGCGTTCGACCTCGCCCGGCTCCTGACCGCCCGGCCGCAGCCGGAGTTGGCCAAGGCCCACGGCGACCTCTCGAAGCTGGCGACCGCCGGGAAGTCCGCGACGACGCGGCAGATCGGGTACGTCGCCCTGCTCGCCGCCGACGGGAACGTGGACGCGGCGTGGGCGCTGGCCACGAAGTCGGTCGGGGCGCTGCAGGACTTCGTTGCGGCGGTGCCGATGGTCCGCGACCCCGCGGCGCGGGCCGCCGTCTACCCGAAGGTGAAGGCCCTCCTCGACGGCCTGCCGCCGGACCTGGCGAAGACCGTCGCCGCCGGGAAGGGGGTGAGCGGCCGGTACGTCCGGGTCGAGCTGCCCGGCAAGCAGAAGACGCTGACGCTGGCCGAGGTGGAGGTGTTCAGCGACGGGGCGAACGTCGCCCGGAAGGGCAAGGCGTCGCAGAGCAGCACGGCCCACGGCGGGGTCGCCTCGCGCGGCATCGACGGGAACACGAGCGGCACCTACGCCGACGGCGGGCAGACGCACACCCAGGAGGGGACCGACGACCCGTGGTGGGAGGTGGACCTCGGCCGCGAGGTCCCGGTCGAGCGGATCGTCGTCTGGAACCGGACGGACGGGAACCTGGTGACCCGGCTGAACAACTTCACCCTGCGGGTGCTCGACGCGGACAAGCGGACCGTGTTCCAGGCGGTGAAGAACCCGACGCCGAAGGAGAAGGCCGAGTTCAAGGTCGGGACGGGGTCGCCGGAGCGGGTGGTGCGGAAGGCGGCGATGTTCGCCCTGACCGGGGTCCGCGGCCAGGAGGCCGACGCGTTCAAGGCGGTGGCGAGGTTCCTGGCCGACGACGCCGACCGGGCCTCCGCCGTGCAGGCGCTGCTCCGCATCCCGGCGAAGGAGTGGCCCAAGGAAGACGCGAAGCCGCTCCTCGACGGCGTGATGAAGTACGTCCGGTCGCTGCCGGTGGCCGAGCGGACGACGCCGGTCGCCCTCGACATGATGCAGCTCGGCGAGGGCCTGGCCGGGCTCCTCCCGCCGGCCGAGGCCCGGGCGGCGCGGAAGGAGCTGGGCGAGATCGGGGTGCGGGTGATCCGCGTCGGCACCCTGTTCGACCAGATGAGCTACGACAAGGAGCGGCTGGCGGTGCAGGCCGGGAAGCCGGTCGAGTTCCTGTTCGAGAACACCGACATCATGCCGCACAACTTCGTCATCACCGCCCCGGGGATGATGGAGAAGGTCGGCACCGCGGCCGAGGAGTTCGCGACCCAACCCGGCGCCGCCGCGAAGCAGTACGTGCCGGACATGCCGGCCGGGGTGGTGCTCTTGAAGAGCAAACTGCTCCAGACCCGGCAGGCGGAGCAGTTGAAGTTCACCGCCCCGAAGGAGCCGGGGATCTACCCGTACGTCTGCACCTACCCGGGGCACTGGCGGCGGATGCACGGCGCCCTGTACGTCGTCGCCGACCTCGACGCCTACCTGGAGGACCCGCAGGCGTACCTGGCGAAGACCCCGCTGCCGGTGAAGGACGAGTTGCTGAAGTTCAACCGCCCGCGGACGGAGTGGAAGCTGGAGGAGCTGGCCGCGGCGGTGCAGGAGGTGGAGGCGAAGGGCGGGCGAAACTTCGCGAACGGCCGGCAGATGTTCACCGTGGCGACGTGCGTGGCGTGCCACAAGTTCGGCGGGCAGGGGAACGAGCTCGGGCCGGACCTGACGAAGCTCGACCCGAAGGTGTTCAAGTCGGCCACCGACGTGGTGGACCACATCCTCGAACCGGCGAAGCGGATCGAGGACAAGTACGCGATGTACCGGATCGAGCTGGACAGCGAGAAGGTGGTGACGGGGATGATCCTGGAGGAGAAGGACGGGGTGCTGCGGGTGATCGAGAACCCGCTGGCGAGCGCGAAGCCGCTGGAGATCAACACCCGGGCGGTGGTCGCCGGCGGGAAGAAGAAGCTGACCACGTCGATCATGTCGAAGGGGCTGCTCGACAAGTTGACCCGGGAGGAGGTGCTGGACCTGATCGCGTACGTGTGGTCCCGCGGCGACCCGAAGAGCAAGCTGTTCGGGGACCACGGCCACGGCGGGCACTGACGCGGCGGTCGCGCGGCGGGGCGGGGCGCGGACATCCGCGCCCCGCCCCGCCGCCCGTTCCGGAGGGTGCGGTGGAGATTCGGTACACGTTCACCTTCGAGGACTACGTCGCCTTCGCCACCCACAGCGCCCGGAAGGTACAGGCCGGGTGGGTGACGTACCTGATCGAGTGGTTTCTGCCCCCGCTCGTCGCGGCGATCGGCGCCGTCGAGCTGGCACGGTTCAACGACCCGAAGTTGAACTACTACGCGACCGGGCTGGCGATCGTCGCCGTCGCCTACGCGGCCGTGTACCCGTTCGCGCGCCGCCGGGTTCTGGAGGGCGGCGTCCGGGCGTACCTCGAGCGGATGGACATCGGCGGCGTGACCGGGGAAGCCAGACTCATCCTCACCGACGACCGGCTGGTTTTCGTCACCGAGGCGGACCGCTACGAGGCACGATGGCAGAACATGAAGGGCGTCGAGGACGTCGGCCACGCCACATACATCTACGTGACCGGGGTGTCGGCCGCGATCATCCCGCGGGCGGGGTGCGCGTCGGACGAGGAGTACGAGGCGGCCCGCGACTTCGCCCTCCGGAAGCTGGCCGATCGCGTGATCGGTTGAGCGGGGGAGGCTCACCCCCCGGCGGGCGCGGGCGGGCCGCGCATCATCGCGATCAGCACCAGCAGCCCCAGGGCGGCCCACGCCCCCACCCAGTACACGTCGAACGCGGCGAGCGACAGGGCCTGGTTGTCCCGCAGGGTGTTCAGCCAGTCCCACGCCATCGCCCCGGCCGCCGCCGGGTCGCCGGTCGCCTTCAGGAACTCCCCGGCGAGGGCGTCGTGGGCCTCCCGCAGCCTCGGGTCCAGCGCGTCCCAGCCCTCCCCGAGCCGCTGGGTGTGGAACTGCCCCCGCCGCTCCAGCAGCGTCGCCCCGAGGGCCGTGCCGACCGCCCCGCCGGTGAACCGGAGGAACGAGAACAGGCCGGCCGCCGCCGCCACCTGGTCGCGCGGGACGGACTGGTAGGCGGTGGACATACACGGGATCAGGACCAGGATCAGGCCGAACACCTGGACCGCCCGCGGGGTCGCCACCTCCCCCGGGCTGAGGTACACGGTCATCCGGCTCATCCAGAAGAACCCGCCCACCAGGACGACGAGGCCGGCGAGCATCAGCCACCGGCCGTCGACCCCGCGGGCGATCAGCCAGATCACGACGAGCAGGGCCGGGATCCCGACCACCGCGGCCGGCGCCTGGACCACCCCCACCCAGGTCGCGGTGTACCCGAACAGGGAGGCCAGTAGCGGCCCCAGCGCGGCGCTGGACCCGTACAGCAGGGCGTACCCGAACCCGAAGGCGAGGGCGGACGCGGCGAAGTGCCGGTCGGCGAACGGACGGAGATCGACCAGCGGCTCGGCCGCCCGCAGCTCCCGGTAGAGGGCCAGCCCGAGCCCGGCCACCGCCCCGGCGAAGCACGCCTGGACCCGGCCGAACGGGTCCCGGAACCAGTCCCACTCCTGGCCCTTCCCCACGAAGGTTTGCAGGGAGACGATGCCGACCGCGATCAGCGCGAGCCCCGCGTAGTCGAACCGGACCGGGCGGGAGAGGAGGACGGCCCGCCGGGCCCGGAGCGCCGGCGGGTCGTGGACCACGAGCGCGACGGCCGCCAGGGACAGGACCGCGGGCGGGACGGCGACGAGGAACACCCACCGCCACGACAGGGCGTCGGTCAGGTACCCGCCGAGGGCCGGGCCGGCGAAGATGCCGGCGAAGCAGCCGGCCCCGTACAGGGCGAGCGGCACCGCCTGGCGGTCCTTCGGGAAGGCGTCGAGGATGACCCCCTGGGCGGCCGGCACGATCCCCCCGCCGGCCACCCCCTGGAGCGTCCGGTAGAGGATCAGCTCGTACATCCCGGAGGCCAGCCCGCACAGGGCGGTGAACAGGGCGAACCCGGCCAGCGACGGGAGCAGGAACCGCTTCCGCCCGAGGCGGTCCGAGAACCACCCGGACACCGCCATCGCCACCCCGACGGTGCCCATGTAGGCGTTGCCGACCCAGAACCCGTCGTCCGGGGACCCGCCCAGCCCGCCGACGATGTACGCGGTGGACGTCCCGGCGATCGTCAGGAGGGCCATCTCCAGGACGGCCGGGACGGTCACCACGGCGGCGACGACCCAGGGGTTCGCGGGGCGGGCCATGCGTCACCGCCCGTCCCGCAGGGTCTGGAGCCGCTTCCCGGCGTCCGGGCCGGTCGGGGCGTCCTTGTACCGGACGTACGGGACGACCGACAGCCCGGCGAAGAGCGGGTTCTCCCCGTTCGGGTCGTACCCCTCCAGGTGGATGCGGACCGGCAGCCGCTGGGTGACCTTGACGAAGTTCCCGGTCGCGTTCTGGGGCGGGAGCAGGGCGAGCGTCTGTCCGGTCCCGTAGGTGAACCCGCTGATCCGCCCGCGGAACCGCTTCTTCGACCCGTACATGTCCACCTCCAGGTCGACCGGGTGGCCGATGGCCAGGTAGTCGAGGGATGTCTCCTTGAAGTTCGCCTCGACCCAGATCTCGGTGAGCGACCGAACCGCCATCACCTGCTGCCCGGTCTGGACGTTGTTCCCGGGGTTCACGTTCCGCCGGGTGACGACCCCGTCGATCCCGGCGTACACCGTGCAGTACGACAGGTTCAGGTTCGCGGCCGCGAGGTCGGCCTCCGCGGCGGCGAGCCTGGCGTCGGCCTGCTTCACCGCCGGGGCCGTCTTCAGCACCTTCTCGAGGAGCACCTTGGTCTCCCCGGCGTCGTACTCCCGGAGGCGGTCGAGGAACTGCCGCGGCGTGTCGCGGACGTCGGCGAGCGGGTACCCGAGGTCGGTCAGGGTCTGGACGAGGTCGGCGAGGGCCTGGCGGACGCTGGCGTGCGTCTGGTTCAGGTCGGCGGGGACGGCGGTGAGTTCCGGGCCGGTCCCGCCGGGCTGCGGCAGGCCGAGCGCCGCCCGGGCCTCGTACACCTCGTCGAGCGCCTGGGTCGCCAGCGCCTGGGCGACCTTCACCGCCTCCCGCCGCTGGTCGAGCTGCTCCTGGCTGATCGCCCCCTTGTCGAACCCCTCCTTCGCCCGGCCGAGGTCGGCGTCCGCCTTCTCCCGGATGGCGACCTGGCTGCGGTACGCGGCCGCCTTCGCCTTGATCCCGGCGATCTGGTCGTCGACCAACTGGCCGGCCAGCTCCAGCTTCCACTTCTGCGCCCGGGCCTGGGCGATCGCCGACGCCACCTTCGTCTCGGCCGCGACCCGGTCCGCCTTCGCCTGGTCGACCGCCGCCTGCCGGATGTCGACCACCTTCTGGTACGGCTCCGGGTCGAGCTCCAGGAGCTTCTCCCCCGTTTTCACCCGGTAGTTGTCGTCGACGTACACCCGGGTCACCTGCCCGGCCACCCGCGGGGCGACGAAGGTGACGTGCCCGGTGACGTAGGCGTCGTCGGTCGAGACGGTGTCGAGGGCGCGGGCGAGGAGCGGCCACCCGAGGTACGCGGCGGCCCCGACGCCGGCGAGGGCGAGTACGGCCCACACGACCCACGCCCGCGAGCGCGGCCTCGGCGACTCCGGGGCGGGGTCGGTCATGGCGGATCCCTGCGTCGGGAGGTGTAGCCCGGATGTGTTAGCAGTCGGACGCGGCACCGCCCACCCGGCCGGCGTGGGCGTACACGTTGAACCGGTCCGGGCGGAGGAACCCGACCAGCGTCATCCCGAACCGGTCCGCGGCCTCGACCGCCAGGCTCGACGGCGCCCCGACCGCGGCGAGCATCGCGATCCCGGCCCGCGCCGCCTTCTGCACCAGCTCGAAGCTCGCCCGCCCCGACACCAGTAGCACCGCCGCGCCGCACGGCAACTGCCCGCTCAGCAAGAGCGCCCCGATCACCTTGTCCACCGCGTTGTGCCGGCCGACGTCCTCGCGCAGGAGCCGCAGCCGGCCGCCGGGGGCGAACAGCGCGGCCGCGTGCAGCCCGCCGGTCCGGGCGAACGCCTCCTGAACGTCCGCCATCGCCGCCGGGAGCCGACCCAGCACGTCGGCCGGGACGGTGAACGCCGGGAGCGGCGAGACGCGGCGCTCCAGCCGGTCGATCGTCCGGGTGCCGCACAGGCCGCACGAGCTCGACAGGTAGAGGTCGCGGCGGGCGCGGTCGGCCCGGGCGCGCCACCGCTCGCGGGCCGCCCCGGCGAGCGTCACCAGCACGACGTTGCCGTAGTCCGCCTCGGTGCAGGCGTCCGCGCGCTCCAACTCGTCCGGGTGGTCGATGACGCCTTCGGTGAGGCAGAACCCGGCGGCCAGGTCCGGGTCGTCGCCGGGCGTCCGCATGGTGACCGCGAGCGGCTCGCCGTCCACCCGGATCTCGACCGGCTCCTCGACCGCCAAGCGGTCGGCCTCCGCGACCCCGGACGGGAACCGGACGACGCGGGCGGCGGCGGTCGGGTCGGTGGGCACGGTCAGCCGCTGGCGAGTGGGGGGTGGGCGGTCGGCTTGTCGGCCGGGCCGAGGGGTAGGTCGGGGGTCGCGGCGGGGCGCGGGGCCGGGACGCCGGCGGGGGTGACGGTGAGCGGGATGAACTTCGACAGCGGGGTCCGGCTGACGAGGGCGAAGCTGTCCTTCGACACGAGGCCGTTCGTCTCCGGGAAGTACGCCGCGGCGCACCCGCGCGGAATGTCGTACGGCACGACCTTGAACCCGGTTGCGGTCCGGGTCAGCCCGTCCTCGGCGGTGTGGCTGTGGAGGTCGACCTCCTGCCCCTCCCTCAGGCCGCGCGCGGCAATGTCGGCCGGGTGGAGGAAGACGACCATCCGCGTCCCGTGGACGCCGCGGTAGCGGTCGTGCAGGTCGTAGACGGTCGTGTTGAACTGGTCGTGGGACCGGATCGTCATCAGCCGCAGTTGGCCGGGCGGCAGGGTCAAATCGGGGACCGGGTGTGCGGTGAACCGGGCCTTCCCGGTCGGCGTCAGCCACCGCCGGTCGCGGGCCGGGTTGCCGAGGTAGAACCCGCCCGGCGCTTCGACCCGCTTCTCGAAGTCGGCGAACAGCTGCGGGTACACGTCGGCGATCTTCGCCCGGATGGTGCGGTAGTCCGACCGGAAGCCGTCCCAGTCGATCCCGCCGCCGTCGGGCCAGGTCGCCGCCGCCATCCCGCAGACGATCGCCACCTCCGACCGGAGGTGTTCCGACGCCGGCGGGTTCCGCCCGGCCGAGGCGTGGACCATGCTCATCGAGTCCTCGACCGTCACCTTCTGCGGCCCGGCCGCCTGCACGTCGGCCTCGCTCCGCCCGAGGCACGGCAGGATCAGCGCGTCCTTCCCGGGGCACAGGTGGCTGCGGTTCAGCTTGGTGCTGACGTGGACGGTCAGGGCGCACTTCGCCAGCGCCGCCTCGGTGAACTCGGTGTCCGGGGTCGCGGCCGCGAAGTTCCCGCCCATCCCGACGAACACCGTCGCGCTGCCGTCGGCCATCGAGTTGATCGCCCCGACCACGTCGTGCCCGTGGTGGTGCGGCGGCTCGAACCCGAACACGCGCCGCAGCGACGCGAGGAACGTCTCCGTCGGCCGCTCGATGATCCCCATCGTCCGGTCGCCCTGGACGTTCGAGTGCCCGCGGACCGGGCACGCCCCCGCCCCCGGCCTGCCGACGTTCCCGCGCATGAGGAGCAGGTTCACGACCATCTGGATGGTGGCGACAGCGTACTTGTGCTGGGTGAGGCCCATCGCCCAGCACGCGATGACGCGGTCGGCCTTGACGTACACCTCGGCCGCCTCGCGCAGCTGGTCGCGGGTCAGGCCGGATTGCCTCTCGATCGTCGCCCAGTCGGTCGCCCGCACCTGCCCGGCGAACGCCTCGAACCCGTCGGTGTGCTCGGCGACGAACGCCCGGTCGACGGCGTCGGCGTCGAGGACGTGCTTGCAGACCCCGGCGAGGGCCGCGAGGTCACCGCCGACGGTCACCTGGTAGTAGTGCGACGAGATCGGGGTGCCGCGGCCGAACAGCGTCCGGAGCGGGTGCTTCGGGTGGGTGAACCGCACCAGCCCCGGCTCCCGCAGCGGGTTGAAGGTGACGACCTTCGCCCCGCGCTCCGACGCCCGCTGCAGCTCCGTGAGCATCCGCGGGTGGTTCGTCCCCGGGTTCTGGCCGATGACGAAGATCGCGTCGGCGTGGTCGAAGTCCTCCAGCGTGACCGTCCCCTTCCCCACCCCGAGCGTCGGCAGCATCGCCGCCCCGCTCGACTCGTGGCACATGTTCGAGCAGTCGGGGAGGTTGTTCGTGCCGAGCCGGCGGGCGAACAGCTGGTACAGGAACGCCGCCTCGTTGCTCGTCCGGCCGGACGTGTAGAACAGCGCCCGGTCGGGGTGGTCGAGGCCGCGGAGGTGCGCGCCGATCAGCCCGAACGCCTCGTCCCACGTCACCGGGACGTACCGGTCGGTTGGGCGGTCGTACCGCATCGGGTGGGTGAGCCGGCCCTGGTTCTCGAGCCAGTGGTGCGTCTGCCCGCGGAGCCACCCGACGGTGTGCTCGGCGAAGAACTCCGGGCCGACGCGCTTCGCCGTCGTCTCGAACGTGACCGCCTTGACGCCGTTCTCGCAGTACTCGCCGAGCCGCGACGGGCGGGCCGGCTCCGGCCAGGCACACCCCGGGCAGTCGAACCCGTCGTGCTGGTTGACCCGGAACAGCGACCGGACGTTGCGGACGACGCCGCGGTTGCCGACGACGTGGGCGAGACTCGCCCGGAGGGCGCCGAGGCCGGCGGCGGCGCCGGGGTGGGCGGGCGGCGGGGCCGGGGGGTCGGGGGTGTCACTCATGACGGGCCACCGGGCGGCGGGGACTGCAAATAGGTCATCGTATCGGGTACCGGTCACGAAGCGATCGGAACGCGGATGAAGAGGATGGAAGACGGATGCGGAGGATCGGAAAAAATCTGTGTTCTGTCTGATCCTCTCGATCCGGTTGTCATCCTCTTCATCCGCGTTCCGATCGCTTCGTCTGCTAATCCCCGCCGCCGAGGTCGACCTCGTCGAGGAGGTGCCCGAGCTTCGCCTTCTTCGCCTGGAGGTAATCGCGGTTGTGGTCCCCCGCCGGCACCTGGATCGGCACCCGCTCCACGATCCTCAGCCCGTACCCCTCGAGCCCGATCACCTTCCGCGGGTTGTTCGTCAGCAGCCGCAGGTCGCGCACCCCGAGGTCGTGCAGGATCTGCGCCCCGATCCCGAAGTGCCGCAGGTCCGGGGCGAACCCGAGCCGGCGGTTCGCCTCGACCGTGTCCAGCCCCTCGTCCTGCTGCAGCTTGTACGCCCTCAGCTTGTTCAACAGCCCGATCCCGCGGCCCTCCTGCCGCATGTACACGATCACCCCGCGGCCGGCGGCCGCCACCTGCCGCATCGCGACCGCCAGCTGCGGCCCGCAGTCGCACTTCGAGGAGTGGAGCACGTCCCCGGTCAGGCACTCGCTGTGCATCCGCACCAGGACCGGCTCGCCCTGCGGCGGCACCACCCCCGGGGCCGACTCCACCCCGACCCCGCCGAGCGTCAGGGCCAGGTGCGGCTCCTGGTCGACCGGGGACGAGTAGGCGAACAGGTCGAACGTGCCGAACCCGGTCGGGAGCTTCAGGGCGATCTCCCGCTTGACCAGCTTCTCGCGCCGCCGCCGGTACTCGATCAGCTCGGCGATGGTGCACATCTTCAGCCGGTGCCGGTCGCAGAACCGGTGGAGGTCCGGCACCCGGGCCATGGTGCCGTCCTCGTTCAGGATCTCGCACAGCACCCCGACCTCGCGGAACCCGGCCAGCCGGCACAGGTCGACCACCCCCTCGGTGTGCCCGGCCCGGACCAGCACGCCCCCGGCCCGGGCCACCAGCCCGTCCATGTGCCCCTTGTCCCGGACCAGGTCGTTCGGCCCGCTCCGCGGGTCGGCGCACACCCGGATCGTCCGGCACCGGTCGGCCGCCGAGATGCCGGTGGTGACCCCGTGGCGGGCGTCGAAGTTGCGGGTGAACGGGGTGGCGGACGGGTCGAGCTCCAGCCCGGGCAGCAGCTCCAGCCCGAGCTGGTCGGCGACCGCCCGGCTCATCGGGACGCACAGCCGGCCGCAGGCGTGGCGGATGATGAAGTTGACGTCGGCCGGGGTGACGACCTCGGCCGGCATGACGAGGTCGCCCTCGTTCTCGCGGTGCTCGTCGTCGGCCAGGACGACCATCCGCCCGGCCCGCAGCTCGTCCAGGGCCTCGTCGACGGTGCAGAAGCCGGGGGTGGCGGTCATGGGCGGTCCGGGGTTGGGGGCGCCCCCATTGTAGGCGCCGCCCGGGTCAGCCGCCCGGCCCGCCCGGGCCCGGCCGCTCCACCCGCACCTCGTGCAAGTCGGACTCGACCCGCACCACCCGCCACGGGACCTGCTTCTTGCCGAACTCGTCGGGCGGGGTGGCGGTCCCCTCGCCCGGCTTCGCCTGGTCCCGCAGCGCCTTGAGCTCGGACACCACGGCCGGGTCGGCGCACCGGACCACCAGCCGGCCGCGGGCCGCCCCCGACCCGCCGCCGGCGGCCGGGACCGGGACCTCGCACGCCACCCGCACCTCGACCGCGGCGTCGGTGACCGAGAGCAGGTCGCCGGCGTCGATCTTGTCGTTCCCCTGGAGCCGGCGGCCGGGCAGGAACAGCCCGAACTCGGACCACTGCCTGGCGAACTGGGCCTTCTTGTCGGTCGGCGGGTCGCCCCCGCCGGGGAGCCGGACGAACTCGTTCTGCATGTGGGCGGGGTAGTCCGGGGTGAACAGCAGGACGGTCGGGTCGAGCCGGGTGAGGGGGCGGAGCACGGCCAGCAGGAGGGACGCCCCCTGGGCGGCGGCCGGCGGCAGGGGCTCGGGGTTGACCAGGGTCTGGTACAGGTACGCCCGGGCCCCGACCCCGCCCCCGCTCCGCTGGACGAACTCCCGCCCGACCGCCCCGCCGAGTTGCTCCAGCTCGAACACCCGCCACCCGTACGGGGTCAGGGTCACCTTCTCCCGGGCGACGTACCCGTTCGGGGTCAGCCCGACCATCCACTCCCGCCCGGCCGCCCCCTCGGCCCGGGCGGTGCGCTCCAGCCCGCGGAGCGGGATCTCGACCGGGAACGTCCCCTCCGGGCACTCGAACGTCCCGGCGTAGCTGCACTCCACCATCCCCGGCTTGTCCGTCCACCCGGTGATCCCGCCGGGGGCGAACCGGAGCGCCCCCCCGCCGTTCCGCCGGGCCAGCCGGGCGAGGTCGGTCTGGAGGAAGACGACGTACTCGTCCCGGAACTCGGCCCGCAGCCGGGCGGCGTCGGCCGGGTTGAAGTCGCCGCGGCGGCCCGGCTCCCGGGTGCGGAGGAACGCCCGGTTCAGGTTCTTCCCCTCGTCCCCGTCCGGGTCGGCGACGTACCGGGCCCACCGCTCGGCCTCCCCGGCCGCGTCCCGCCGGACGGAGTAGCTGACCCCGAGCAGGTAGGCGGCGTACCCGAGCCCGCCGACCAGGCACACCCACCAGGCGGCGTTCGCCAGGTTCTCCCCGGTCCGGGTCCCCTCGGAGTTGCGGATCATCCGCCGGGCGGCGAAGGCGAGCACGACCCCGAGGACCGGGAAGACGAACAGCTCGTCGACCAGCAGCGGCTTCTTGCTCAGGAAGGCGGACGCCATCAGCACCGCCAGGGCGGCGGCGAACGCCCCGGCCACGATGGACGCCGCCACCGCCATCCACGACACCGGGACGTACGGGTCGGCGTCGGCGGTCGACGGGAGGGCCGGGGACGGGGTCGGGTCGGCCATCGGTGGGAACCCGTGGGGTGGAGGGCTTTCTCCCCACGTTCTACGGCGCCGGCGGGGGGGCGGTTCGCGGCCCGGTCCGTCCGAGCCGGAAGCGTCAGCGACGGTCTCGCTGGACCGTCGCTCACGCTTCCGGCTCGGACCCGGGCACCTACTCGTCCGAACTCTGCCGGGCGGTTGACCCCGGGGCCGGGGCGGTCGCCCCCGGCATCCCGGGGTACGCCCCGGGCAGGTTCGCCATCACCGTCTGGTTGTTCGTCCGCACGTCCCCGGCCGCGTCCAGGTAGATCTTGTCCTGCAGGATCTCCTGGATCACCACCGCCAGCTTGTCCGCCCCGCGGGCCTCGACCAGCGGCTTCGCCCCGGTGTTCAGGGCGACCATCCGCTTCTGGATCAGGGTGGACAGCTTGAACCGCCCGCCCACCTTGTTCACGATCCCCTCTTCCTTCAGCTCGTCGAGCATGCGGACCCCCGTCAAGTGGTGAACCGGGACCGGACCAGACGTTCCAGCTCGGCGACCGCCGCGGCCAGGTCGCCGTTGAGGACCACGTGGTCGAACTCGCCCTGCCGGGCCAGCTCCTGCCGGGCGGTGGCCAGCCGCCGCACCACCCGGTCCTCCGCCACGTCCCCGCGGCCGCGGAGCCGGGCCTCCAGCTCGGCCAGGCTCGGCGGGGTGATGAACACCGACAGGGCGTCCGGGCACAGCTCCCGGACCCGCGCCGCCCCCTGCACGTCGATCACCAGCACCACCCCGGTCCCGGCCGCCCGGTACGGGTCGACCTCGGCCCGCGGGGTGCCGTAGAAGTCGGAGTCGAACACCCGGGCCCACTCCAGCATCCGCCCGTCCCCGACCGCCTGGAGGAACCGGGCCGGGCTCCAGAAGTGGTAGTCGACCCCGTCCTCCTCCCCCGGCCGCGGGTCCCGGGTGGTGGCGGTGACCGCCCGCCGCAGCGGCAGCACCCCCCGCCCGAGCAACTCGTCCACGACCGTCGTCTTCCCGACCCCGCTCGGGCCGGACACGACGACCAGGGGGCCCGGAACCATTTCAGATTTCCGATTTATGATTGACGATTGAAAGACATCCGGCGGGAACCACTCGCCGCCGGGGCTCCTTCTTCAATCTGAAATCACCAATCTGAAATCTGAAATCACTCCACGTTCTGCACCAACTCGCGGACCCGCTCCAGGGCGGCCTTGATCTCGAACACGTGCCGGGACACGGCCACGTCCCCGGCCTTCGACCCCAGGGTGTTCGCCTCCCGGCCCATCTCCTGGACGACGAACTCCAGCTTTCGGCCCGCCTCGTCGCCTTTCCGCACCAGGTCGGCGAACTGGCCGAGGTGGGCGGACAGCCGGGTCACCTCCTCCGCCACGTCGGTCCGGTCGGCGAACAGGGCGACCTCGCGGATCAGGTGGTCCGGGTGGACCGCCACCCCGGCGTCCGCGACCGCCTGCCGGACCCGGTCCAGGATCCGGTCCCGGTAGTCGGCGGTGACCGCCGGGAGGAGGACGCGGACGGCGGCGAGTTCGGCCGCGACGGTGTCATGCAGGGCGAGGAGTTCGGCGGCCATCGCCCGCCCCTCCTCCCGCCGCATCTCGTCCAGGTGGGCCAGGGCCCCGGCCAGCGTCCGCTCGACCACCGGCCACTCGCCGTCCGGGGGGCTGCCGCCGTGCCGGGCCTCCGGGGCGACCCCGGGCAGCGCGAGCACCCCCGCCAGGAGCGGGGCGGCGTACTCGGGGGTGCCGGCCGCGTCGCACGCCGCCCGGACCTGGCGGAGGTAGGCGGCCAGGGCGTCGGCGTTCAGGGTCAGGTCGGCGTGGCCGGGCCGGCGGTCGACCCGGACGTGGACGGTGACGGTGCCGCGGCGGACGTGCCGGCGGACGACCTTCTCCAGGTCGGCCTCGAACATCGGGTACGGCTCGGTCCCGCGGACGGTCACCTTCAGGTGGCGGTTGTTCACCGCCCGGACCTCGACGGCGGCGGCGAGGTCGTCGGTCTGGGTCCGGGCCTCCCCGAACCCGGTCATGCTGAGCAACACGCGGGTGGGCCTCGGGGGTCGGGCGGTCACTGCGAGCCGGGGATCACCGACTGGTCCGTCCCGGACACGGTGTCGTTCTTCACGATCTTGACGTGGATCATGATGACCAGCACCCACACCCCGGCGAACCACAGGGTGATCTTGACGAACTGGTCGGCCGCCCGGGACCCGAACGGGCTACTCCCGCCGGCCCCGCCGAACGCCCCGGCCAGGCCCCCGCCCTTCCCCCGCTGGATCAGCACCAGGAGGATCAGGAACAGCCCGAGCCCGATGACGACGATGTTCAGGACGTGCGACAGCCATCCCGCGGCGAATAAGGCCACTGGCCGACCTCCGAAGGACCACCGCCGGAATCCGTGCCGGTGGAACGGTTAATGTACGGACGACGGTGCCGGGGGGGAAGGCGGGTTTGCCGGCGGTCTTGTGGCACAGGTCTCCCGACCTGTGCCACAGGACGGGGAAGTCATCCGCCCGCGGCCTTGACGATCGCCAGGAACTGGTCCGCCTTCAGGCTCGCCCCGCCGATCAGCCCCCCGTCCACGTCCGGCTGGGACATCAGCCCGGGCGCGTTCTCGGCCGTCACCGACCCGCCGTACAGGATGGGAAGGGCACCCGCGACCTTCTCGCCGTACAGCTGCGACATCCGCCGCCGGATGTTGTGGTGGGCGGTCTGGGCCTGGTCCGGGGTGGCGACCTTGCCGGTGCCGATCGCCCAGACCGGCTCGTACGCGAGGACCAGGCGGTCGAACTGGTCGTCGGTGAGCCCGGCGCACGCGGCGTAGACCTGCCGCTGGAACACGCGCTCCTGCAGGTCCCGCTCCCGCTCGGCCAGGGTCTCGCCCACACACAGGATGACGCGGAGCCCCTCCTCCAGCGCCGTGTGGACCTTGTGGTTGACCGCGGCGTCGGTCTCCCCCAGCCCGTGTCGCCGCTCGCTGTGCCCGACGATGACGTACTTGCACCCGACCTCCGTGAGCATCCCCGGGCTGACCTCGCCGGTGAACGCCCCCTTCTTCTCGTAGTGGACGTCCTGGGCGCCGAGCGCGACGGGCGAGCCGCGGAGGACCTCCGCGACCCCGGCGAGCCAGACGAACGGCGGGCAAACGGCCACGTCGACGGTGGGGGCGGAGCCGACCCCCGCGACGACCGCCTGGGCCAGGGCGCGGGCCTCGGCCAGGGTGGTGTTCATCTTCCAGTTGCCGGCGACGAACTTCTTGCGGGGCATGAGGGCATCCTCGTTGGGCACGCACCGCGTGCCGGGATCGCGGAGGCGGCACGCGGTGCGTGCCCTACGGGGCGGTCAGTTCTCGGTCGGCGCCCAGAACTCGCGGCCGAGCGCCCCGGCCAGCTTCCGCAGGTCGCCCATCAGGTCGAGGAACTGGTGCGGCAAGAGCGCCTGCGGGCCGTCCGACAGCGCCTTCTCCGGGCAGTTGTGCACCTCGACGTGCACCCCGTCGGCCCCGGCCGCGACCGACGCCCGGCACATGCTCGGGATCAGGTCCGGCCGGCCGGTCGCGTGGCTCGGGTCGACGATGATCGGCAGGTGGCTCTGCCCCTTC
Organism: Isosphaera sp.; assembly: GCA_013822345.1. GTDB lineage: Bacteria > Planctomycetota > Planctomycetia > Gemmatales > Gemmataceae > Gemmata. Next base: position 38,051 of record PNKH01000005.1, on the reverse strand, counting down.
ACGTTCGGCACGGCGGACATGTCGAGCATGTTCCGGGTGCTGTCCTCGAAGCTCCGCACCCCGCGCTCGACCAGCACCACGTCCGGGTTCCCCTCGGCCAGCACGTACTCGGCGGACATGAGCAGGTCCTTCACCGTGGCACTCATCCCGCGCTTCAGGAGCACCGGCGTCTTCGTTTTGCCGCACTCCTTCAGGAGGTCGAAGTTCTGCATGTTCCGGGCGCCGATCTGGAGCATGTCCGCGTACCGGGTGACCAGCTCCACCTGCCGGGGGTCCATCACCTCGGTGACCACCGGCAGGTCGTACTTCTGGCCGACGTCCCGGAGGATCTTCAGCCCGTCCTCGCCCATCCCCTGGAACGCGTACGGGCTGGTCCGCGGCTTGAACGCCCCGCCGCGGAGGATGTTCGCCCCGCCGGCCTTCACGTACCGGGCGACCGCGTCCATCACCTCGTAGCTCTCGACCGCGCACGGCCCGGCGATCATCGCCAGGCTCCCCTGCCCGACCTTCACCTTCCCGACGTACACCGCCGAGTCCTGCTTGTGGAACTCCCGGCTCGCCAGCTTGAACGGCTTCATGATGGCCAGAACCTGCTCGACGCCGGGGATGGCGGAGAAGTTCTGCGCCTCGGGCTTCGTCTCGTCGCCGATCACCCCGACGATGGTGCGGCTCTCGCCGCGGCTGACGTGCGGGGTGAACCCCAGCTCCCGCACCCGCTCGATGACGTGCTCGATCTGGGTCAGCGTGGCGTCCGGCCGGATGACGAGGATCATTGCGGGTAGTTGTCAGTGGTCGGTTGTCAGTGGTCAGTCGGAAACCCGGCGGGTGCCGCTGATTGAACCGCGTCTATGCTAGGGATTGCGCGGGGGGCGACAGCGCGGTGGGCGGGTGCGATCAGTGATCAGGCGTTCGGGGGAGAGTTCCGGCGGCGCGGCCACAGCCCGATCGCGAGGAAGACGACGACCCACATGTAGCCGCCGACGACTTCTGCGTTGCTTCTGGCTTTCGCCGCGGCGGCACTGCCGTAGCAGAACGCGAGGAAGGCCAGTAAGAACCACTGCCATCTCGGACGGCCGGGACGTTCCGACTCGGAACCTGCCACCTCGGCACCCTGTCGAGGAACTCGGGAAACGCTCCGGATTCCAACCCCGCCGTACCCGGTCTCACTCGTCCGCCGCCCGGGCGACCGGGAACGACCCCAGGACGGTGACCTCGTCGCACATCTCCTCCAGCGCCGCGACCGCCTTGCGGACCTTCGGGTCCTCCCGGTGGCCGTCGAAGTCGAGGAAGAAGACGTACTCCCCCTTCGCCTCCCGGTACGGGAACGACTCGATCCACGTCAGGTTCAGCTTGTTCGCCTTGAACACCCCGAGCACGTCGGCCAGCGACCCGGGGGTGTGGCCGATCTGGAACATCATCGCCGTCTTGTCCGCCCCGGTCTTCGCGCTGTCGGTCGGGCCGATGACCGCGAACCGCGTCTCGTTGAACGGCGAGTCCTCGATGTTGTGGCACAGGATGGTGATCCCGTAGCTGACCGCCGCCTGGCGGCTCGCCACCGCCGCCGCGTTCATGTCCGTCTGCACCAACTTCGCCGCGTCGGTCGTGCTCGCCACCGGGTGGACGGTGGCGTGCGGCAGGTGCTTCGAGAGCCAGTTCCGGCACTGCGACAGGGCCTGTTCCTTGCTGTAGACGCGGCGGATCTCGGACTGCTGGCAGTTCGCCAGGAGGTGGTGCCGGACCCGCAGCCGGATCTCCGCACAGATCTTGATCTGCGGCATCCGGATGAACATGTCCAGGGTGTCGGCGATCCGCCCGTCGGTCGAGTTCTCCAGCGGGACGACGCCGAAGTCGGCGTGCCGGCGGTTGACCTCCTCGAACACGGCCGCGATCGTCCCGGTGCGGTTGTACGCGACCGCCTCGCCGAACCGCTCCAGGGCGGCCAGGTGGCTGTAACTGTACTCCGGGCCGAGGTACGCGATCCGCTGGACCTTCTGGACCGCCCGCGACCCGGAGATCAGCTCCCGGAAGATCGCCCGGATCGTGACCTCCGCCAGCGGCCCCTTGTTCGCCCCGAGGATGTTGGCGAGGACTTCCTCCTCGCGGGCCGCCGAGAACACCTCCCCGCCCTGGTCCGCCTTCACCTTCCCGATCTGACCGGCGACCGCCGCCCGCTTGTTCAACATCTCCAGAATCTGGGAGTCGTACTTGTCGATTTGGGCGCGCAACGTCACGAGTTGTGCGGCGGTTTTGTCGGTCGGCGGGGTGGGGCGGCCCTCGGTCTTTTTGGACATGGTGTGCGAGTCCCGGCGGGGATGACCGACGTTGGTGGAGAATGTACCGTCGTAACTTCGGGCCGTCAACGAACCCGCGGCGTCCGGGCCGGCCGAACGCCAACTTGGCAGTCGGGATGGACCGTCGCCCGCCCGTCCGCGGCTGCGTCTCGGGCAACTGGTGACGGTTGTGCGGGTTGCGCCGGCGGCGGCGAGACGGGCGGGGCGGCACGTCGGTTGCCCGGCGACGGGGGCAACCGTGCGACGTGTATGAATCCCCGGAACGTCCCGCCCACTCCAAGGCGGTGACCACCCCGCGCCCGCAGCCGCCCGGTCGGGTAGAGTTGTCCGGGCCGCGCCGGGGTGGACAGAACAGGAGGCGAGACACATGGCGGAAGAGAAGATCATCGGCATCGACCTGGGGACCACCAACTCGGTGGTCGCGGTGATGGAGGGGAACGAGGTCAAGGTCATCCCGAACCAGGACGGGAACCGGCTCACCCCGAGCGTCGTCGCGTTCACCGACAAGGGGGACCGGCTGGTCGGCGACCAGGCCAAGCGGCAGGCGGTCACCAACCCGCGGCGGACCGTCTACAGCATCAAGCGGTTCATGGGCCGCCGGCACGACGAGGTGGAGAGCGAGGAGAAGCTCGTCCCGTACAAGGTCGTCGGCGGCCCGACCGACCTGGTCAAGGTGGACATCGACGGCAAGCAGTTCACGCCCCCCGAAGTGTCCGCGATGGTGCTGCGGAAGCTGAAGGAGGCGGCCGAGGCGTACCTCGGGCACGCGGTCCGGAAGGCCGTCATCACCGTCCCGGCGTACTTCAACGACGCCCAGCGGCAGGCCACCATCGACGCCGCCGCGATCGCCGGGTTCGACACCGAGTACGAGATCCGCGGGAAGGACGGGAAGGTCGAGAAGCGGCGGATGCGGATCATCAACGAGCCGACCGCGGCCGCCATCGCCTACGCCCTGGACAAGAAGAAGGACCAGAAGATCGCCGTCTTCGACCTCGGCGGCGGGACGTTCGACATCTCCATCCTGGACGTCGGCGACGACGGCGTCTTCCAGGTGCTGTCGACCAACGGCGACACCCACCTCGGGGGCGACGACTTCGACCAGGTGCTGATGGACGACATCGCCGACGCGTTCAAGAAGGAGAACGGGATCGACCTGCGGAAGGACCCGATGGCGATGCAGCGGCTGAAGGTGGCCGCCGAGCAGGCGAAGAAGGACCTGTCCAGCCAGGCGAACACCGACATCAACCTCCCGTTCATCACCATGGACGAGAGCCGCAACCCGCTCCACCTGGTGCGGACCATCACCCGCAACCAGTTCGAGCGGATGGTCGACCACCTGATCGAGCGGGCCAAGAAGCCGGTCCTGGCGGCGCTCAAGGACGCGAAGCTGTCGCCGAACCAGATCGACGAGGTGGTGATGGTCGGCGGGATGACGCGGATGCCGCGCGTCCAGCAGCTGGTGAAGGAGATCTTCGGCAAGGAGGGCCACCGCGGGGTGAACCCGGACGAGGTGGTGGCGATCGGCGCCGCGATCCAGGGGGCGCAGCTGCTCCTCGGGGCGGCGGCCGACATCCAGCTCCTCGATGTCACCCCGCTGACCCTCGGGATCAAGACGCTCGGCGGGGTGCTGACCCCGATGATCACCCGGAACACGACCATCCCGACCCGCAAGAGCGAGACGTTCACCACCGCGGCGGACAACCAGCCGTCGGTCGAGGTGGAGGTGTTCCAGGGCGAGCGACCGATGGCCGACGACAACAAGAAGATCGGCAACTTCCACCTGGACGGGATCCAGCCGGCCCCGGCCCGGGTGCCGAAGGTGGAGGTGACGTTCGAGCTGGACGCGAACGGGGTCTTGAGCGTCACCGCCAAGGACCTCGGGACCGGGAAGCAGCAGCACATCCGGATCGAGGGCTCCTCCGGGATGACCAAGGAGGAGGTCGAGCGGATGAAGCGGGACGCCGAGCTGCACGCCGACGAGGACAAGAAGAAGCGCGAGTTCGCGGAGGCGAAGAACGACGCCGAGACCCGCATCCACGCGGTCGAGAAGGCGGTCGGGGAGGCCGGGGACAAGCTGTCCGACGCGGACAAGGCGCCGGTGAGCGCCGCGATCCAGAAGGTGCGGGACGCGGTCGGCCGGAAGGACCTGGCCGGGCTGAAGACCGCGACGGCGGAGCTGGAGGCGGCCGCGACCGCGATGGCCCAGCACGTCGCCGGGAAGGCGGGCGGGGAGACCGGCCCGGCCCCCGGCCCGCAGGGGAAGGACGGCGGGGACGACGTGATGGACGCCGAGTACGAGGTGAAGAAGTAAACACGGCCCCGCGGGCTTGTTCCGTTTTCCCGGCCGCGGTTCCCAACCGGGCGTTTTGCGGGTACAGTCTGGGTATCGGACACCCGCCGAGGACCCCGCGATGCCCGACGCCCCGCCGACGGACGACCGCCCGCTGCTCCCGCCGGAGGACAGCTTCGACGAGAAGTACAACTCCCGGCTCGAGTTCCCGCTGGCGACGGTCGGGGCGGTGCTGATCCACGTCCTGATCGCCGCCGTCCTGGTGTACGTCCTGGCGTACCTGATGAAGGGCGAGAACCGCGGGTCGGTGGACGTCCGGCCGATGGCGGTGAACGGGCTGGACGACTTCGGGGACGGGTCGTCCGGGTCCGGCGGGGTGCCGGAGCCGCTCGCCGTCGCCAACGGCGACCCGGTCAAGGCGGCGGTCGACTCGCTCCCGGACCCGACGAAGCTCCCGGAGATCCGGGAGAAGATGCAGCAGACGATCCGGACCATCGACCCGAGCGGGAACCTGCCGATCTCGGACGCGAACGCGGCCGCCTACGCCAGCCTGGACGAGGCGGTGCGGAACAAGCTGATCGGGGCCAGGCAGGGTTCCGGGAACGAGAAGGGGACGGGGTTCGACGGGTCGAAGGGGGCCGGGCCGGGCGGGACCGGGGCGAACTCCACCCTCGGCCGGAACATGCGGTGGACGCTCCGGTTCAAGGTGACCAGCGGGCGGGACTACCTGGACCAGCTCCGGGCGATGGGGGCGAAGATCCTGATCCCGAAGCCGGGGACCGGCCAGGTGCTGCTGATCGAGAGCCTGAACGCCCCGGACTCACGGCGGGTGGTGTCCGCCGACCAACTCGGGGCGTACGCCGGGCTGATGCAGTTCCACGACGTCCGCCGGGACGTGGTGAACAGCGTCGCCGAGACGCTCAAGCTCGACTTCGCCCCGACCTCGTTCTGCGCGGTGTTCAGCAAGGAGCAGGAGAACGAGCTGGCCCGCATGGAGACGGCGTACCGGAACCGGCGGGCCGAGGACATCGAGCTGACGGTGTTCCGGGTGACGGTCCGCGGGGACCGGCCGGAGGTGGTGGTCGACGAGCAGAAGGCGAAGCGGTGACCGCGTGCCGTCCGAGCCGGAAGCGTGAGCGACGGCCCGCGTCGAAGACCGTCGCTGACGCTTCCGGCTCGGACGGCACTCACCTCCGCCGGTTGCTGATCACCTCGGTGACGCCGTTCCCCTTGGCGGCGTCGAGGATGGTGGTGACGACGCCCCACGGCACGTCCTTGTCCACGTCCAGCACCATTTCCTTCCGCCCGGTCTCGCCGATCACCCGCTTCATCTCCCCGAACACCTCGGCCAGCGCGACCTCCGTCTTCTCGACCCGGACCACCGCCTTCTCCCCGTCCATCTTGGCCCTGACCACGAACACCTTGTCGCGGATGTCCTTGATGTTCACCTGGTTCGACGGCCCCTTCTCCTGCGGGTCGACCGGCGGGACGGTGATCGCCCGCTCCAGCGACGCGTAGGTGATGGTCAGGATGAAGAAGATCAGGAGCACGAGGCACACGTCGATCAGCGGGTTCATGTCCAGGTGGGTCTCGTCCGCGACCGCCTTCGGCGGCTCCGCCTCCTCGGCCGCGGCCGCGAACGCCGGGTGCTCCTCGATCGCCACCCACCGGCCGTCGCCCGGACCCTTCACCTCGTCGGTCGGCCCCCAGTTGCCGTCGCGCAGCCCGTCCAGCACCGCGTCCGCCGACGGCACCACGACCGCCTCGGGCGACCCCTCCTGCCGGACCAGCCAGGCGCTCATGTCTTCTCCGCCGTGGTCCACGGGTTTCGTAGGGTGCGTCGAGGCCCGCTCCGGGCCGACGACGCACCACGCGCCGCCGGTGCGTCGTCGGCCCGGAGCGGGCCTCGACGCACCCTACTTCTTCTCCGCCTCGGTCACGGTGGCGACGTACGAGTTGATGTAATTCTTCTTCCGCCGCGGCTCCAGCTCCGTCTGGATCTCCACCACCCGGTCGTTCGGCAGGTCCTTCCGGCAGGCGATCCGCACCTCCGGCGGCCGCTGGGCGTCGGCCAAGAGCTCGTCCAGCGCCTTGATCGCCGCCTCCGGCGTCGGCAGCTTACTGTGCTCCGGCCGCGGGGCACCGCTCCCCCGCCGGACCGCGTACGCCACCGTGAACTCGTCCGCCTTGTCGATGTCGATGGTGATCGCGTCCGGGTCGGCGGTCAGCTCCCCGGCGTACTTCATCTCCGGCACGTCGATCGGGGCCAGCGCCCCGGCCGCCCGCATCATGATGAAGAAGACGAGGAGCACCATGCTGATGTCGATCAGCGGGATCATGTCCACGTCGTCGTCGTCCTCCTCGCGGACCCGCCGCGGGGGCGGCTCGGGCTCGGGGAGTTCGACGGCGGCGCCGGCCGGCGGGCCGGCGTCGTCCACCACCTCGAACGCGGCCGGGGCCGCGACGGCGGCCGCCGGGGCGGCCTTCGCCGCGGTCGGGCGCGGCAGGTAGTCGGACAGGAGGTCGTGGCCGGCGACCTTCGCCCACGCCTCGGTGCCGGCCGGGCAGACCTTGTCCGCGGCCGCCAAGCGGCCCTCCCGCACCCAGTCCGCGACGACCCCGTACGGCACCCCGCGGTACTTCGTCTCGGCGGCCACGAACCACACGTCGAATGCCTTCGGCGGCTTAGCCACGGCGCGCCCCCTTGGCCTTCGCCGGCCGGTCGTCCTCCTCGTCCGCGTCCAGGTCGTCGACCTTGTCGAGCAGCTTCGGGTCCTTCTTGTAGTTGGTCACCAGGGTGACCAGCTTTCCGGTCGCCGCCTTCGCCTTCACCTCGAACCGGGCGATCCAGTCCTTGAACAGGACGTGGCTGAACACCAGCGGGATGGCGGTGAACAGCCCCAGCGCCGTGGCGAACAGGGCCAGGCCGATCTTGTCCGCCCCGCCGGCCACCCCCTTCACGTTTCCCGCCTTCGTCTGCTGGCCGATCGCGTCGAACGTGTTGATCATCGAGATGACGGTGAAGAACAGCCCGACCATGGTGGCGATCTTGGCGAGCGCCAGGATCGGGGCCAGCAGGAAGTGGAGCCGCGGCAGGACCACCAGCTCGGTCTCGGCCGCGACGCTCCGCCGCATCGCCGCCGCCCCCTGGTCGGCCGCCTCCAGCCCGGCCACGAACAGCTTCGACGGGATCAGCCCCGGCTCCTCCTTGCACAGGGCGACGGCCCCCTTCACCCCGTTCTTCCGGAGCGCCTGCTGGAACACCGGGAGGAAGTCGTCGAGGTCGGTGCTGGCGGTCTTGTTCAGCAGGACGCGCCAGATGACCAGGGCCCCCGCCACCAGCGACATGACCACCAGCGGGAGGGCGAAGTACCACTCGTCCAGGAAGAACCCTTTGACCGCGTTCATGCGGGACTCGCGTGGGTCGGGGTGGAGGCGGTTTCCACTTGCTTTATCGACGCCGGCCCCGCGATCAACCGCCAGCGCCGCGCGAAGTGGGTACGAAGCGATCGGAACGCGGATGAAGAGGATGAAAGACGGGATCCAGAGGATCAGACAAAGAACGATTTCTGTCTGATCCTCTGGATCCCGTCTTTCATCCTCTTCATCCGCGTTCCGATCGCTTCTGCCTTTGTCACTCGTCCTCGTCGTCCTTCAGCTTCGCCCTGCTGACGATCTGCTGCTGGACGTTCGCCGGCACCATCTCGTAGTGGCTCAGCTCCATCGCGTACGACCCGGTCCCCTGGGTCATCCCGCCGAGCTGGGCCGCGTACCGGGCCACCTCCGCCAGCGGCGCCCGGGCGAAGATCACCGTCACGTCCCCGGGCAGGCTGTCCTGGTTCTCGACGTGCCCGCGCTTCGTCGGCAGGTCGCCGAGCACCGCCCCGGTGTACTTCGTCGGGACCGTGATCTCCAGCCGGACGATCGGCTCCAGGAGCGCCGGCCGGGCCGACAGGAACGCCTTCTTGAACGCCAGCCGGGCGGCCGTCTTGAACGCCGCCTCGGACGAGTCCACGTCGTGGTACTTCCCGAAGTGGACCTCGACCGCGCAGTCCTGGACGCGGTAGCCCGCCACCACCCCGCGGTCGAGCATCTCCTTGCACCCCTTCTCGACCGCCGGGATGAAGTTGTTCGGGATCGTCCCGCCGACGATGTGGTCGAGGAAGGCGAAGTTGTACGCCGGGTCGTAGTGGCAGCTCCGCAGCTTCTCGAACCGGCTCTTGTTGGCGAACTGCTCCTCGCACTGGGCCTGGCTCTTGATCTCCCGGGACAGCGGGTAGATCCGCAGGTGGACCTCGGCGAACTGGCCGCGGCCGCCGGTCTGCTTCTTGTGCTTGTGGTCCCCGACCCCGTCCGCCTGGATCGTCTCCCGGTACGGGATCTTCGGCTCCTTGGTGTTCACCTCCACCCCGAACCGGGCCCGCAGCCGGTCGCGGATCACGTCCAGGTGCAGCTGGCTCACCCCGCTGATGACCAGCTCGTGCGTCTGCGGGTCGTGGGTCACCTTCACCGTCGGGTCTTCCGACGCCAGCTTGTGCAGCCCGGCGGAGATCTTCTGCTCGTCCCCGCGCGCCTTCGGCTCGATCGCCAGGCCGAACATCGGGGTCGGGAAGGCGATCGGCGGGAGGTGCGGGGCGTGGGTCGTGTACGCCACCGTGTCCCCGATCTCCAGCCCCTCCACCTTGGCGACCGCGACGATGTCCCCGGGGCCGGCCTCCGGCACCGGGCTGGTCGCCTTCCCCTGCACCTCCAGCAGGTGCCCGACCCGGAGCGTCTGGCCGTTCCGCAGGTTCACCACGTTGTGGTTGTGCTGCAGCTTCCCGGCGATCACCCGGACGAAGCTCAGGTGCCCGACGAACTTGTCGTTGACCACCTTGAACACCTGCCCGACGAACTCCTCCTGCTCGGTCGGCTCGAGCTGGTGCGTCTTCCCGTTCGCGCTGACCTGCAGCCCCTCCAGCCGCTTCCGGGCGAAGCTCGGGGACAGGCCGTACTTGCTCAGGGCGTCGAGCAGCTCGCGGACCCCCTTGTCCTTCTTGGCCGAGGTGCAGAAGATCGGGACCAGGGTGCCGGCCTCCAGCGCCCGGGTCACGTCCGCCTCCAGCTCGGCGAACGTCACCGTCCCCTCGACCAGGTACTTCTCCATCAGCGCCTCGTCCGCCTCGACCACGGCGTCGATCAGCCGGGTGCGGGCGGCCGGGACGTCGACCGGGCAGGTCGGCGGGAGGTTCGCCTTCGGGTCGAGCAGGCAGAACACCTCGCGGATCCCCGGGCCGACCCGGTCCGGGACGTTGAACAGGGCGCAGTTCGTCCCGAACGCCGCCCGGATCGCCTCCACCAGCCCGGGGAGGTCGACGCCCTCGGCGTCCAGCTTGTTGATGACGATCGCCCGGGACAGCCCGCGGGCGGTGGCCTCGGCGAACATCTTCCGGGTGGCCGTCTCGATCCCGGCGGTGGCGGACACCACGACCACCGCCGTCTCGACCGCGGACAGGGCCTCCAGGGCGGCCCCGATGAAGTCCGGGTACCCGGGGGCGTCGAGGATGTTCAGGTGCTTGCCGTCGTGGTCGGCGTGGAGGACGTGGGTGTCGATCGAGAAGTGGTGCTTGTGCTCCTCCTCGTCCGCGTCGGCGACCGAGGTGCCGTCGTCCACGCTCCCCATCCGGTCGACCGCGTGGGCCTCGAACAGCAGGGCGTCGGCCAGGCTGGTCTTCCCCGCCGCCCGGTGCCCGACGAGGGCAATGTCCCGGACGTTCTCCACCAGGTGCTTGACGGCCATGAGGGGCCTCCGTGTTGGGAGAGTGGACGTGTGTCGGAGGCGGCGCACCCCCTCCGGGTCGTGGCCGAACGGGCTCAGCCGCCGGGGGGGCGTGCCGCCTCCAGAACTTCGGGTAACGTCAGGGTGCCTTCGTACAGGGCCCGGCCGATGATGCAACCGGGGGTGCCGGCCTCCGCCAGCCGCCGGACGTGCTCCAGGGTGCAGACCCCGCCGCTGGCGACGACCGGGACCGGGACCGCCCTCCGCACCTCGGCGAGTTGCTCGAAGTTCGGCCCGGCCATCATCCCGTCTTTGGCGATGTCGGTGTACACGACGGCGGCGAGCGGGGCGTCGCACACCTCCTTCGCCAGGTCGACCGCCTTGGTCTTCGAAACGGAAAGCCAGCCCTCCGTGGCGACGAACCCGTCCTTGGCGTCGACCCCGAGGACGACCCGCCCGGGGTGCCGGGTCGCGGCCGCCCGGACCCAGCCCGGGTCCTGTAGCGCCCGGGTGCCGAGGACGGCCCACCGGACGCCCCAGTCGAACACGGCGGCGAGGTCGGCGTCGGTCCGGATCCCGCCGCCGAGTTGGACCGGCACCCCGGCCGACTGGACGACCCGGCGGACGATGTCGGCGTTGACCGGCGTGCCGGCCTTCGCCCCGTCGAGGTCGACGAGGTGGAGGCGGTCTGCCCCGAGGGCGACCCACCGGCGGGCGACGGCGACCGGGTCGGGGGAGTAGACGGTCTCCCGCGAGTAGTCGCCCTGCCGGAGCCGGACGCAGCGCCCGTTCAGCAGGTCGATCGCGGGGAGGACGAACATGCCGGGTCCCTGGAGCCGACCCGTATTGTGCCCGGCCCGGTGCGCGAAGGCAAGGGCCTCGTCGGAGAAGGGGTGAAGGGCTGAACGGGTGAAGGGGTGAGAAAACAACGCCGGTCTTCTCACCCCTTCACCCGTTCAGCCCTTCACCCCTTCTCCGACGAGGCCCTCCGACATTCCCACGCCCGCCCCGGTTCCTTACACTCCCCTCATCCCCCCGAACCTCCCCGCCGGGCGACCGATCCATCTGACGTACCCTGAGGCGACACCCATGGCGAAGCTGCGGATCGGCCGCGAAATCCTCAAGAACGCCCTCGACCGGGCCGTCCTGTCCGAGGCCGAGAAGGCGGCCGTCGACAAGCTGCTCGGGGCGGCCGCGGCCAAGGGGCCGGTGAACGCCGAGGTCGGCCACCTCCCGCAGTCGTGCCTGAAGGCCCTGCTCGACGACAGCCGGCTGACGCCGAACCAGCGGGCCGTGATCGTCATGCACGTCCACGGGATGACCGGCGGGAGCGGCCCGCAGCGGGACTACGTCTACACCACCGTCGTCGGCAACCCGGTCGAGTTCGGGTCGACGTTCGCCATGCTCGGGTGCAAGACCCCCAACGCCGAGCTGTTCCTGAACGGCCGGTGGTACCCGATCACCCTGAACGTCCAGTTCCTGAACGACAACCGGGAGGGGAACCACCTGTCGAAGGGGGTGATGCTGCACGGGACGCTGTCGATGTGCGAGACGGCGTTCGGGTTCAGCCGGTACATCTACCCGGACATGTTCCTGGACGACAGCGGGATGCCGCGGGAGCTGACCGTCCTGCAGGTGCTCAACCACTTCGGGTACCGCGGCATCCAGGCCCAGCCGGGCGAGTTCAACCTGAAGCTCTTGCGGGCCGAGCGGCTGAGCCGCGAGCGCGGCAAGCTGGTGCTGATCGGCGGGCCGGTGGTCACGATCTCGAACCGCTGGCTGCCGGGCCCGGAGAGCCGGGCCCTCGGCACCCCGGAGATGCCGCGGAAGTGCGTCATCGAGGCCGAGCTGGAGGTCGCCGAGGAGCAGCGGAACTACTACTCGCCGTACGGCGGGAACCAGGAGGGGATGAGCCGGCTGCCGTTCGTCCGGGTGTTCAGCCTGGACACCAAGGGGTACGTGTACGCCGACGTGGAGGACGTGCAGACGTACGAGTTCGACACCCAGGCGATGGGGAAGCTGCACCTCCCGCCGGACATGATCGGGGTGCTGTCGCGGGTGTTCATGACCCCGGTCGAGGGGCTGTTCGGGGACGTCATCAAGGGGAAGCACGGCGGGGTGGTGATCCTGGCGGCGGGGAACCCGGGGGTCGGCAAGACGCTGACGGCCGAGGTGTACGCGGAGCAGACGCAGCGGCCGCTCTACGTCCTGGAGCTGGGCGAGCTCGGCACCAACGTGCAGACCCTGGAGGAGAACCTGAACCGGGTGTTCGACCGGGTGGCCCGGTGGAACGCGGTGCTGCAGTTCGACGAGTGCGAGATCTTCCTGGCCCAGCGGGGCGACGACCTGGAGCGAAGCGCGATCGTCGGCAGCTTCCTGCGGCTGCTGGACTACTACCAGGGGATCCTGTTCCTGACGACGAACCGGGCGGAGGTGCTGGACCACGCGGTGCGGAGCCGGGTGATGCTGAAGCTGTCGTACCCGGACCTGGACCAGGCGGCCCGGACGGTGATCTGGCGGACGATGCTGGACACGGCCGGGCTGGCGCTGACCGAGGGGAACGTCGGGCAGTTGGCGGAGACGGTGCTGAACGGCCGGCAGATCCGCAACCTGACCCGGCTGGCGAAGATCCTCCACCCGGGTGGGATGGTGACGCTCGACCAGATGCGGAACGTCCTGCGGTACGGGTGCGCCTGACCGACTAGTGCGGGATCACGGCTGAGGCTTTGGTAACGGTGCGTCATGCGGACATTTGAAGTCGTCGCACACCCGCGGCCGCAGCTCGTCCGGGGTGAGCTTCCGGTCCGGCTCGACCACCGCCCGCCTCCCGTGCTGCCACTTCGGCTCGACCGGGTTCGGCCGCGGGGCCTCGACCGGCCGCCCGCACGCCCGGATCCGGCACCCCGTCCGGGCCCGCCGGACCCGCCGGCCCAGGTGCCGGGCGGCGGCGCCCCGGACCCGCACGAACACCGTCTTCCCCTCGGCCGCCACCGCCCCGCACGCCCGGGCCAGGGAGTCCCCGGTGGCGGCGCCCACCGGCCGCCGGTCGCGGCACCGGAGCACCGCCCCGCCGGTGCCCGGGCGGGACACCCCGTCGCCCGCCACCGCCTCCGGCCCGCCGCCCTCCGGGTCCCGGGCGCTCGCCCCCGGCCGGTGCGGGTCGCCCCCGGCCCCGGCGGGCGGGCCCGGCCGGGCCCGCCGCGTCCGCCGCGTCTCGTCCCGGAACCCGACCACCCAGTCCGGCCCCCGGGCGGCCCGGCGACACTCTAACCAGGTCCTTACGTGCCGACCGGGACCGTCGGCTCCTGCTCGTCCCCGACCCACACCCACCCGAACTGGGTGTTGCTCGGGGACGGGTTCCGCCGGTAGTCGTCCTTCAGCCGGGTCAGCTTGTCCGCCTTGATCGCCCGCCGCGCCTCCTTCACGTCGACGCCGAACACCTTGGCGGCGTTCAGCCCGAGGATCTTGTCCTTGATCGCGTCGGTCAGGGCCGGGTACTTGTACTTCTCCTGGAACTCGTCCGTCATCTTCAGCCGCCGCATCCGCTCGATCTGGCTCTGCGGGCTGCCGTTCCAGATCGAGTCCGTCCCCCACAGGATGTTGTCCTCGCCGGCCGACTGCAGCATCTGCCCGAGCAGGTGGAGGCAGACCTTCGGCGAGAACAGAGAGGTCATGTGGAAGGTGCTGCCCAGCTCGAAGTAGACGTTCTTCAACTTGTTCTTCTTGACGATCCGCAGGAGGTCGCTGACCCACGGGATCTCCTGCGGGTCGTCCGTCTTCTTGTCCTCCACCTTCTCCCCGGTCCCCCGGGCCAGGCCGCCGAGCCCGCGGAACCCGGAGTGGTAGATGATGAAGTTCAGGTCCGGGTGGTCCTTCGCCGCCTTCTCCACGTCCAGCGGCATGCACGCCTTCTCGTTGAAGAACCCGAGCGGCAGCCCCTTGTGGACGCAGCAGTTCTTCACCCCGAGCTTCTTCGTCCGCTCCCAGAACGGGTACGCCACCTTCTCGTCGTCCAGGAACCACGCCTTCTCGCCCAGCTCCGCCCCGGTGTACATCTTCCAGGCGTCGATCTTCAGGTCCTTCACCTGCCGGTCCATCTCCTCGAACTCCTTCGCCCCGAGGTTCGGGCGGAGGAGGCCGTGCGACAGGACGCGGCGCGACCCGGCCAGGTCGTTGACGTACTTCCGGGTGGCGACCATCTGGTCCGGCGGGAGCGGGTTCTTGTCCCAGTCCCGGCTCGGCACCCCGCTGATCACCGACATCACGGTGTCACTGTCCCCGAACACCTCCTTGACGTAGTGGGCCCGGTTCAGCTGCTCGAGGGTGTCCGTGATCCCCTTCAGGGACGGGCGGAGCTGGCGGAAGAACGCCTGGATCGCCTTCCCGTCGGGGGTGTCGTCGTACCACTTCCGCGACACGTCGACGTGGTGCGTCTGGATGTCGAACACGAACTGGTCCTTCGGCCACTTCTCCTCGAACGCCTTCGGGTCGTCGGCCTCGGCCGCGCTGACCTCGTAGCAGTCGCCGAAGACTTGGTTGAGGGCGAGGAGGGCGGCGGCCATCCCGCCGCTGGTCCGGAGGTAGTCGCGGCGGGTCATCCCGTGCCGCTTCGCGGCCCGCTCGCTGATGTCCGCGAGCCGGGCCTCGTACTCCTTCTGCTCGGCCGACTGCGGCGGCGGGACGAACTCCTCGTTCGACGCCACCCGCGACGGGATCGGCGGCCGGGCGTCCCGGTCGGCGTCGAGGTCACACTGGCGGATCCACATGGCCGGGGCTCCTGGTGTTCGTCCGAGCCGGACGCGTGGGCGACGGAAGACCAAGACCCGTCGCTCACGCGTCCGGCTCGGACGGAGGGGGCGTCACTTCTTCTGCCACACCACTTCCATCCACCCGTTGTGCATCTCGTCGAACGTCTGCAGGCCCCACCGGACCTCCTTCTTCGGGTCCGGGTTCCGCGGGTTGTCGGCCGAGTTGTCCCACGTCCCGCTCCACCGCAGCTTCGCCCCCTTCGGCACCTTCACCGGCTCCGCGAACCGGTACCCGGTCTGCCAGTTGAAGTCGTACGTCGGGACCGACAGGAGCGTCTCGGTCTTCCCGTCCGGGTAGGTGATGGCGTACCTCGCGCTGGTCCCGCGGAGGTGCATGTGCGGCAGGAACGACAGGATCTCGGCGTCCTTCGGGAAGGTGTAGGTGATCTCGCTCTGGTGGTTCGCCGCCCCGGGCGGGACGCGGACGAACATGTTCGCCAGGACGTTCACGTCGACCGCCCGCTCCGGCGCCTTGTCGGCGTAGACCAGGCCGACCGTCGACCGGTCGGTCTGCTCCGTCCCGTTCGGGGTGTAGTGGACCTCGAACATCAGCTTCGACCCCGCCGGGACGAGCCGCGCGGTGCCGGCCGGGTAGATCGCCGGCATGTCCCCGGGGGCCCACCCGGCGAGCGTCGCGGCCGTCCCGTCCGCGTCGTACGGCTCCCGCTTCCCGGGGGCGATGATGTACACCAGGATGTGGTGGACGACCGCCCGGTTCCCGGGCCGGCACTCGGCCGCCTTCACCCACACGTCCTCCTTGAACCCGGGGTCCATCATGAACCGCTTGTAGTCGAGGACGCCGCCGGCCGGCACCTTGAACTCCTCGGCCATGGTGAACACCGCGTCCGGCTTGCCGATCTTCCACCCCTCGACGAACTTCAGCGGCGGCGGCAGGTCCTTGTCGTCGCCCTTCGGGGCGCCGGCGTCGAGCCACGCGAGGAGGGTGTCGCGGTCGGCCGGTGGGAGCCGACGGTCGTTGGCGAACGTCCCGTGCCGCGGGTCGGCGTGCCACGGCGGCATCCGCTCCTCGACCAGGGCCCGGCGGATCCGCTTGGTGCGGGCGCTGGCGTCGTCGTAGGTGAGGAGGGAGAACCCGCCGATCTCGCCCGGCCGGTGGCACTCCTGGCAGTGCTTCTGGAGGAGCGGGGCCACGTCCCGGGTGAACGTCACGTCACGGCCCGCGGCCGGCTTCGTCCGCTCGATCGGGCAGCCGTCGATCTTGGTGACCGCGGTGGTGACTGCTTTGCCGGCGAGCAGCTCGTCGAGCGCCTCGCGCAGGTCGTCCCGGGTCGGCTTCTCCCGGCGGAGGCCGCCGACCCCGTACTGGTCGTCGACCCGGCCGTGGTAGCGGATCACGCCCTTCGGGTCGAGGACGAACGCCTCGGGGGTGTGCTTCGCCCCGAACCGGTCGGCGACCTGGTGGTCGAAGTCCTTGAGGACCGGGAACGGGACGGCCCGCTCCCGGGCGTGGGCCGCGACGCGGACGAACGTGTCCTGGCGGCTGCTGTTGACGCCCAGGAACTGGACGCCCCGGTCGGCGTACCGCTTGTGGAGGTCGACGAGGGTCGGGACGTACAGGTTGGCGACCGGGCATTCAGCGTCGAGGAAGACGACGACGACGGCCTTCTTGTCCTTGTAGTCGGCGAGGGCGCGCGGGCGGCGGAGGGTGTCGGTGAGGGAGAAGTCGGGGACGGTGGCGCCGGGGGCCGGGGCGGCGGGGGCGTCCGCCGCCGACCCGGCCGGCGCGAGTACGGCGAGCAACACCAGTGCGCGGGCCCGGACCATGGAGATCACTCCTGAACAGAGGGGCGACCGGCCGGGGCGCCGGTGTGCGGTCGCGGTGGTCGGGAGGTGGGTCGAAACCCCGCCGCCGGGCCGGGGGTAGGAATCGGGTACAATATCCCTACCGCCGCGCCGCGGGACAGGTTTCAATGATCCCGCCGACACGGGGCCGCCTCGACGGCCAGTGTCCCGCGCCCGGCGGGTCCCGTCCAGTGGTGTTCTCCACTTCGCGGGCCGGTCCGAGCCGGGCGCGTCGGCGACCGACCCCTCCCCCGCAAGGAGCGCCGATGAGCGCCGCACCGGACACGGAACGGGACGCCCAGAGCTTCGCCGAGACGGCCCTCCGCATGGGCGGGAAGTCGGACGAGGAGGTCCGGCGGACCGGGGCGATGGACAAGGCGGACGAGCAGGTCGAGAAGCTGTACGCCGAGCGCCTCCGGACCACGAGCAGCCCGGTCCACCGGGCCGTCTGGGACGGCCGGGCCCCGCTCGACCTGTTCGCCCCGCCGCCGCTCCCCGCCTCCCACCCGTGCGACGCCGCGATGGACCGGTCGCTGGAGGTGGTCCGCCGCCGGCGGGCGGACGGCACCCTGTACGACGAGAACGGGAAGATCGCCGCCGCGACCCTGTCCGAGCTGGGCGAGGTCGGGTTCTGGGGGATGCTGATCCCGGCCGAGTACGGCGGACAGGGGGCGCCGTTCGCCCGGTTCGCCCGGTTCTACACCCGGATGGCGACGCTCGACAGCACCGTCGCCGGGCTCGCCTCGGTCCACGGGTGCATCGGGGCGGTCGACCCGCTCCGGGCGTTCGGCAACGCGGAGCAGAAGCGGCGGTTCCTCCCCCGCCTGGCGAGCGGGGCGGCGATCTCGGCGTTCGCCCTGACCGAGCCGGGCGCCGGGTCCGACCTGACCGCCCTCCGCACGACCGCGACCGACGCCGGCGACGACCTGGAGGTGACCGGCGAGAAGCTGTTCATCACCAACGCCCTGCCCGGCCGGACCATCGGCCTCGTCGTGATGTACAAGGGGAAGCCGGCGGTCGTGATCGCCGACCTGCCGGCGCAGGAGAGCGAACAGTTCCAGGTGGTCCGCTACCCGCTCCACGCGATGCGGCACAGTTGGAACCACGGGCTGAAGTTCGACCGGTTCCGGGTGCCGAAGGCGAACCTGCTGGTCCCGCCGGTCGGGGACGGGCTGACGATCGCGTACCACGGGCTGAACCACGGGCGGATCGCGGTCTGCGCCCAGGGGGCGGCGACGATGCGGCAGCTGCTCGCCGGCATCCTGCCGTGGGCCGCGTTCCGCCGCACCTACGGCCAGGCGATCGACACCCGTGAGCTGGTGAAGCGGCGGGTCGCCCGGCTGGCGGGGCTGATCGCCGGGGCCGACGCCCTGGTGGCGTGGTGCGCGTGGCTGCTCGACGAGGGGTACCGCGGCGAGCTGGAGTGCATGGTCGCGAAGGTGTTCGGGAGCGAGTCCCAGAAGGAGGCGTCGATCGAGCTGTGCATGAAGACGCACGGCGGGCGGTCGTTCCTGAAGGGGCACATGTTCGGCGACAACGTCCACGACCTGCTCGCCCCGTGCATCTACGAGGGCGAGGGCGAGATGCTGAGCATGGGGTTCTTCAAGTCGCTGGTGAAGGAGCACGGGAAGGCGTTCTTCGAGCCGATCGGCAAGGCGCTGCAGAAGCACGGGATGAAGACGCTGAGCCCCGCGAACCCGCTCCACCTCTGGCGGCTCCGCAGCGAGCTGGGGTCGTACGCGAAGTGGAAGCTCGGGCAGAAGCTGACCCGCCGCGACCGTCAGACGTATCCCGGGATGGCCCCGAACCTCCAGGCCCACGTCGACTTCGCCCTCGACCAGTTCGGCCGGCACCGGCGCGAGGTGAGCAAGACGATGGTGAAGCACCAGCTCAAGCTCGCCGACCGGCAGTGCCGGATGACCGAGTTGTCGCAGCGGGTGCAGGACACGGTCGTGATGCTGGTGACGGCCCTGTGGGGGCACGGCCAGGCGAACGAGGTGGCCCGCGGGGCGGCCGACATCCTGTGCCAGGACCTGCGGCGGAAGCTGACCGGGGAGCGGCCGAGCGACGGGTACTTCCGCGACGCCGGGAGGCTGGCCGACGCGGTCATCGGCGGCGGGTTCGAGGGGCTGGCGGACGTGCCGCGGGACGAGATCCTGATGCGGTACGAGGCGAAGTGATTCGTCCGAGCCGGACGCGTGAGCGACGGGAAGCAAAGACCCGTCGCTCACGCGTCCGGCTCGGACGACCGGCGGCGACAGTCCTTCGCCACGGTCCGGGAAGCGGCGAACAGCACCAGCACGAGCGGCACGCACAGCACCGGGATGACGTACATCGCCTCGTGCAGGCCGGCCGCCTTGTGCCACTCGGAGACGGCCGCCCCTCCGGCGGCCCGGCCGGCGAAGTGGTCGCTCAAGAACCCGGTCGCCACCGGCCCCCACACCGCCCCGAACAGGTACATGGCGCAGAAGTAGACCGCCATCGCCGTCCCGCGGAGGGCCGGCTCGACGAGGTCCTGGATGGTGGCGTACACGGTCCCGTAGTAGGCGTACAGGAGCATGCACCCGGGGAGCAACCCGGCCACGCACAGCCAGATTTGGCCCGGCGGCGCCGCCAGGCCGGCCAGCAGGAACGGGACCGCCGCCGCCAGCCCGACCCAGGCGACGGTGAGCCGACCGCCCGGGCCGCGGCGGTAGGCTAGGTCGCCGAGCCACCCGGCGGCGAAGATGCCGAGGGCGCCGAACCCGTACACCAGCCCGCTCACCGATCCGGCGTCGGCGACGGACAGGCCGTGGTACCGCCGGAGGAACGACGCCACGAACGTCCCCAGGGCGTACATGTTGAAGTTGTGCAAGGCCCCGGACAGGATGATCCACCACATCGTCGGCATGGCGAGCAGGCGCCGCACCGCCGCCCCGAACGGGAGGGCCGCCGACCCCGGGGCTGTGGCGCGGGCGGGATCGAGGATGAATAGCGCGGCGACGGCCAGCAGCAGCCCGGGCGCCCCGGCGACGAAGAACGCCGCCCGCCACCCGTGTGCCTGGGCGACCGCCCCGCTGACGAAGAAGCTCAGGGCCAGGCCGAGCGGCAGGCCGAGCATGAACACCGACATCGCGACCGCCCGCCGCCGGGCCGGGACGAGGTCGCCGATCAGCGACCCGGCAGCGGGGGCGCAGGTCGCCTCCCCGACCCCGACCGCGAGGCGCATCACGAGCAGCGCCCCGAACCCGGCGGCCAGCCCCGACCCGACCGTGGTCAGGCTCCACAGGAACACGCCGGCGGCCAGCAGGTACTTCCGCCGCCACCGGTCGGCGAGCCGGCCGAGCGGCAGCCCGATCAGGGCGTACAGGAGGATGAACGCGGTGCCGAGCCACCCGAGTTGGGTGTCGGACAGGCCCCACTCGGCGCGGATCTTCTCCTGCACGGCCGGCAGCACCTGCCGGTCGTAGAAGTTCATCGTGTTGATCCCGACCAGCACCGCGAAGGTGAAAGCCAGGCGGGACGGGTTGGACATGGGTCGCGGCCCGGGTAGGATGCGGCCGGTGGAGTATCCCCGTGGCGGCGCCGACCGTCAACCACCCGGCGGAGGGTTCGTCGTGAGAGAGGCCGTCGTCGTCGCCAGTTCCCGCACCGCGCTGGCCAAGTCGTTCCGCGGGTCGTTCAACCTGGCCCGGCCGGACGACCTCGCCGCCCATTGCGTCGCGGACGTGCTGCGGAAGACCCCTCAGCTCGACCCTTCGGAGGTCGAGGACGTGGTCCTCGGGTGCGGGTTCCCGCAGGGGTCGCAGGGGGACAACGTCGCCCGGGTGGCGGCGCTGCGGGCCGGGCTGCCGGTCGGGGTCGCCGGCCAGACGGTCAACCGGTTCTGCTCGTCCGGGTTGCAGGCGATCGCGATGGCGGCGCACCAGATCGTGCACGAGGGGGCGGAGGCGGCGGTCGGCGGCGGGGTCGAGAGCATCACCGCCCTCGCCGGCGTCGTCCCCGACCACAACCCGTGGGTGAAGGAGCACCACCCCGGCGTCTTCATGGTGATGGGCGACACCGCCGAGGTGGTGGCGAGGCGGTACGGGATCGGCCGGGAGGTTCAGGACCGGTACGCCCTGTCGAGCCAGCAGCGGACCGCCCGGGCGCAGCAGGCCGGGCACCTCGGCCAGGAGATCGCCCCGATCCGCGTCACCCGCGGCGTCCTCGACAAGCAGACCGGGAAGGTCGCCGGGACGGAGGAGGTGACCGTCGACCGGGACGAGTGCAACCGCCCGGACACGACGCTGGAGGGGCTGCTCGCCCTGAAGCCTCACTTCGACCCGAAGAGCGGGCAGGGGACGGTGACGGCCGGGAACGCGTCGCAGCTGTCGGACGGGGCGGCGGCGGCGCTGCTGATGTCGCGGGGCCGGGCGGCGGCGCTGGGGGTGAAGCCGCTGGCGGTGTTCCGCGGGTTCGCGGTCGCCGGGTGCGAGCCGGACGAGATGGGGATTGGCCCGGTGTTCGCAGTCCCGAAGCTGCTCAAGAGGCACGGCCTGGCGGTCGGTGACATCGACCTGTGGGAGTTGAACGAGGCGTTCGCGGTGCAGGTGGTGTACTGCCGCGACCGGCTCGGGATCGACCCGGAGAAGCTGAACGTGAACGGCGGGTCGATCGCGCTGGGCCACCCCTTCGGCATGACCGGGGCCCGGCTGGTCGGGGCGCTGGTGAACGAGATGGGCCGGCGAAAGGCGCGGTACGGGGTGGTGACGATGTGCGTCGGCGGCGGGCAGGGCGCCGCGGGGCTGTTCGAGCTGGCCGGTTAGCGACGCTTCACAGAAGCGTCCGCGACGCGAACGAACCCGGGGTGGAGGCCGATCATGAGCGAACTCGTCTCCGTGACCCGCGACGGCGATGTCGGCGTCGTCACCATCAACAACCCGCCGGTCAACGCCCTGAGCCAGGCCGTCCTCCGCGGCGTCCGCGCCGCCCTGGACGACCTGACCAAGGACCCGGCCGTCCGCGCCGTCGTGCTGACCGGCGGCGGCCGGCTGTTCTGCGGCGGGGCCGACATCACCGAGTTCGGCGAGATGGCCGCCGGCCGCAAGACGATCAACGAGTTCCCGCTCCTGCTCGACGCCCTCGACGCCTCCCCGAAGCCGGTCGTCTGCGCGATCCACGGCACCGCGTTCGGCGGCGGCCTCGAGACCGCGATGGCCTGCCACCACCGGGTCGCCGCACCGGGCTCCCTGGTCGGCCAGCCGGAGGTGAAGCTCGGCCTCATCCCCGGGGCCGGCGGCACCCAGCGGCTCCCCCGGCTGGCCGGCCTCGCCAAGGCCGCCGAGATGTGCGCCGGCGGCGAGCCGGTCGGCGCCGCCGACGCGCTCGCCGCCGGCATCCTCGACAAGGTGATCGACGGCGACCTGGTCGCGGGGGCGGTGGCGTTCGCCCGGGAGGTGGCGGCGAAGGGCGGCCCGCCGCGGCGGACCCGCGACCTCGCCGACAAGCTCGGCAACTCGACCATGAACGCGATGGTCCTGGCGGGTGCGCGCGACCTCGTGCGGAAGAAGGCCCGCGGCATGCTCGCCCCGATGAAGGCGGTCGACGCGGTCGAGGCGGCCGCCACCCTCCCCTTCGACGACGGCATCCGGCGCGAGGCGGAACTCTTCCGCGAGTGCCTCCTCTCCCCGCAGTCGCGGGCGCTGATCCACGTCTTCTTCGCCGAGCGCGAGGTGTCGAAGGTGCCGGGGGTCGGCAAGGACACGCCGCGCATCCCGATCAAGCGGGCGGCGGTCGTCGGGGCCGGGACGATGGGCGGCGGCATCGCCATGACCTACGCCAACGCCGGCATCCCGGTGCTGCTCAAGGAGGCGGACCAGCCGGCCCTCGACCGCGGGCTGGCGACGATCCGGAAGAACTACGCCGCCACCGTCCAGAAGGGCCGGCTCACCCAGCAGCAGGCCGACGAGCGGCTCGCCCGGATCGAGCCGACCCTCACCTACGACCGGTTCCGTGAGGCGGACATCGTCGTCGAAGCGGTGTTCGAGGGAATGGCCCTGAAGAAGCAGGTGTTCGCCGAGCTGGACCAGGTCACCCGCCCGGACGCCGTCCTCGCGTCCAACACGTCGACCCTGGACGTCGACGAGATCGCGTCGGCGACCACCCGGCCGGACCGGGTGATCGGCCACCACTTCTTCAGCCCGGCGAACGTGATGAAGCTGCTGGAGGTGGTCCGCGGGAAGAAGACCGGGGCGGACGTGATCGCCACCTCGATGGACCTGGCGAAGCGGCTCGGCAAGGTCGGGGTGCTGGTCGGCAACTGCCGGGCGTTCGTCGGCAACCGGATGTTCGACCCGTACGTCCGGGAGGCCAACTTCCTGGTCGAGGAGGGGGCGGCGATCGAGGCGGTCGACGCCGCCCTGACCGGGTTCGGGATGGCGATGGGGCCGCTGGCGGTGGTCGACCTCGCCGGGCTGGATGTCGGGTGGCGGATCCGGAACGAGCACCGCCACCTGGAGCCGCCCGGGCGGAAGGCGTACCGGGCCGAGGACCGGCTGTGCGAGATGGGCCACTTCGGGCAGAAGACCGGGGCGGGGTGGTACCGGTACGAGGCGGGGAGCCGCACCCCGCTGCCGAACCCGGAGGCCGCCCGCCTCGCCGAGGAGGCCGCCCGCGAAGGCGGCATCACGCGGCGGGCCGTCACGGCGGACGAGATCGTCGAGCGGACCGTGTACGCCCTGGTGAACGAGGGGGCGCGGATCCTGGAGGAGGGGATCGCCCTGCGGGCCGGCGACATCGATATCGTCTACGTCTACGGGTACGGGTTCCCCGCCTTCCGCGGCGGGCCGATGTGGTACGCGGGCACGGTCGGCCTGAAGGCGGTGTACGACCGGGTGTGCGCGTTCGAGCGGGAGCACGGGCCGCTGTGGGCGCCGGCCCCGCTGCTGAAGCGGCTGGCGGAGACGGGCAAGACGTTCGCCGACTACGACAAGGAAAGGGAAGCCAAGCCGTGACCGCCGTGACGGACCTCGACGCCCTCCCCGTGTTGCACCGGGCGGTCGTCCCAGAGGCCTACCTCGACGAGATGGGCCACATGAACGTGATGTGGTACACCCACCTGTTCAGCCAGGGGACCGGTGGGTTGTGGGAGCGGTTCGGGCTGACTCGGGCTTATTTCGAGGCGAACCAGGCCGGCACCTTCGCCCTGGAGGGCCACGTCCGGTTCCTGTCCGAGGTGCGGGTCGGGCAGGCGGTGACCATCCGCTGCCGGGTCCTCGGCCGGACCGCCAAGCGGGTCCACTTCCTGAGCTTCATGGTGAAGGAGGACGGCCCGGTGCTGGCGGCGACGAGCGAGTTCGTCGCCGCCCACGTCGACATGCGCGTCCGCCGCACGTCGACGTTCCCGCCGCACGTCGCGGACGCGATCGACCGGCTGCTCGCCGAGCACGCCGGCCTCGGCTGGGCCGCCCCGGTCTGCGGGGTGATGAAACCCTGAAGAGGTGCCGCATGGACCCCCGCAACCTCCCCGAAGCCCTCCGCCTCCAGGCCGACCGGCTCGGGCCGGCCGTCGCCGTCCGCTCCCGCCGCGACGGGGCGTACCACGACCTGACCTGGTCCCGGTACCGGGCCGACGTGGTGGCCTGCGCCGCCGCCCTGGTCGACGCCGGCGTCCGCCCGGGCGACCGGGTCGCGGTCCTCAGCGAGAACCGCGAGGAGTGGCTGGTCGCCGACCTGGGCGGACTGACCGCCGCGGCCGTCCAGGTGCCGCCGCACACGTCGCTGGCCGCGAAGCAGGTCCACTTCCAGTTCGCCGACGCCGGCGTCCGCTGGCTGTTCGTCTCGACCGCCGCCCAACTCGACAAGGTCCGGCACGCCCGCCGCGACCTGCCGGCGCTGGAGGGCGTGGTGGTGTTCGACGCGGCCGCCGCCGGGGCCGACGCGGTGTCGTGGGACGACTTCCTCGCCCGCGGCCGGGCGGCGCTGCCGGGGGTGGAGGGGGAGCTGGCCCGGCGGGAGGCGGCGCTGGGGCCGGGCGACCTGGCCACGATCATGTACACGTCCGGCACTACCGGCAACCCGAAGGGGGTGATGCTGACCCACGGGAACCTCGTCAGCAACGCCTTCGCCAACTTCCTGGCGATCCCCATCGACCCGGCCGACCTCGTCCTCTGCTGGCTCCCGCTGAGCCACATCTTCGCCCGCACCGTCGACCACTACAAGTGCCTGGTCGGCGGGCTGACGCTCGCCCTGGCCGAGTCGATCGAGACGGTCACCGAGCACCTCGCCCGGCTCCAGCCGATGCACGTCTCGTGCGTCCCGCGGTTCTACGAGAAGGTGCTGGCGGCCGTCAGCACCCCCGACCCGGCCGAGACCGCCCGCCGGCTCCGCGGGGTGTTCGGCCCGCGGATCAAGACGCTCGGGTCGGGCGGGGCCGCCCTGCCGGTCGCCACCGAGCAGGTCCTCCGCGCCGCCGGCCTGCCGCTCATCCCGGGGTACGGGCTGACCGAGAGCTCGCCGACGATCTCGTTCAACCGCCTCGACCGGTTCAAGGTCGGGTCGGCCGGGCTGCCGGTCGACGGGGTCGAGATCGCGGTCGCGCCGGACGGGGAGATCCTGGCCCGGGGGCCGAACATCATGCCCGGGTACTGGAACAACCCGCAGGCGACCGCCGAGGCGGTCCGGGACGGGTGGCTGTACACCGGCGACCTCGGCGAGATCGACGCCGACGGGTTCCTGTTCATCACCGGGCGGAAGAAGGAACTCATCGTCCTGTCGAACGGGAAGAAGGTGGTGCCGACGCAGATCGAGGGGCTGATCCTCGGGGACGGGTGCGTCGACCAGGCGGCGGTGCACGGCGAGGGGCGGCACTTCCTGACCGCGCTGTTGGTTCCGCACTGGGCGAACCTCCGGGCGGCGCTCGCCGCCGCGGGGACGCCGCTGGACGGCGAGCCGGACGACGCCCTTGCCCGCCACCCGGCGGCGCTCGCCCTGCTGCGAACCCGGCTCGACCGCTGCCTCGCCGACGTCGCCGGGTACGAGCAGGTGAAGAAGTTCGTCGTGCTGCCGCGGCCGTTCACCGTCGCGGCGGAGGAGCTGACCGTCAGCCTGAAGCTCCGCCGGAATGTCGTGTTCGAGAAGTACCGGGCGGAGCTGGACGGGTTGTACCGCGAGTGACTCCATGAGTGCGAGCATCTCCCTGGCCGGCCGGGTGGCCCTGGTCACCGGCGGCGGCCGCGGCATCGGCAAGGCGATCGCCCGGCGCCTCGCCGAGGCCGGGGCCGGCGTCGTCATCGCCAGCCGGAAAATGGACAACCTGGTGGCGACGGCCGCCGAGCTCGCCGGCCTGCCGGGGCGGGTGGAGCCGGTCGCCTGCCACGTCGGCCGGCCGGACCAGTTGGAGAACCTGGTCCGGGCGACGGAGGCGCGGCTCGGCCCGGTCGACATCCTGGTGAACAACAGCGCCACCAACGTCCACCAGGGGCCGGCCCTGGAGGCGACCGACGAGATGCTCGACAAGATGGTCGAGGTGAACGTGAAGTCGGCCCTGCGGCTGGTCCGGCTGACGGTCCCCGGGATGATCGCGCGGGGCCGCGGGTCGGTCATCAACGTGGCGTCGGTCTCCGGCCTCCACCCGCAGCCCGGCGGGCTGTTGTACAGCTTCACCAAGGCCGGGCTGATCATGCTGACCCGGTCGTGGGCGCGGGAGTTCGGGCCGCGCGGGGTGCGGGTGAACGCCCTCGCCCCCGGCCTGGTCCGGACCGACTTCAGCGAGTACTTCTGGAAGGATGAGCGGCACATGGCCCGGCTGGAGGCGACGCAGCCGGTCCCGCGGGTCGGCCAACCCGACGAGATCGGGTACGCCGCCCTGTACCTCGCGTCGGACGAGGCGTCGTTCGTCACCGGCCAGGTGCTCGTCGTCGACGGCGGCGCGACCGCTTAGAAGTGGTTTCAATACTGGGTGGGGCAGACATTTCTGTCTGCCCCGGCAGGCAAGAATGCCTGCCCCACCCAAGTTCTGAAACCACTTCTTAACCCGTCCTCCGTGCCCGGAGCCGAACCCATGCGCGCCAGTCTGCTGCTGCTCGTCGTCCTCGCCCCGAGGCTACAGGCGGCCGACCCGAACGACTGGCCGATGTACAACCGGGACGCCGCCGGCACCCGCCACAACCCCGCCGAGAAGGCCCTCGGCCCCGCGACCGTCGGCCGGCTGGTCGAGAAGTGGCGGTTTCCCGCGCGCGGGTCGGGCGAGCGGATCGGCGTCGTCCACGCGACCGCGGTGGTCGAGGGGTCGGTCTACTTCGGCACCCTGACCGAGCCGACCGTCTACCGCCTCACCCCCGACGGCCGGGTGAAGTGGTCGTACCGCGACCCGGCCCCGGCCGGGCCGAAGGCGGAGCCGGTCCCCGGGCTGCCGACGAGCGGGTTCGCGAACGCCCCGCTGGTGACCGCCGACGCCGTCTACATCGGCGGCGTCGGCGGGGTGATTTACGCCCTCGACCGCGAGACTGGCAAGGAGCGGTGGAAGGTCGACACCCGGGCCAGGCCGTTCCCCGGCGCCCACCCGGCGAACTGCGTCTTCACCTCGCCGGTGCCCGTCGAGGGAATGCTCGTGGTCGCCGGCGGGGCGTTCGAGCACGCCATCGCCGCCGACCCGAAGAACACCGGGTGTACCGGCCGCGGGTTCGTCGTCGCCCTCGACGCGGGGACCGGGAAGGTGGTGTGGAAGTACGACATCGGCCCGGAGGCGGAGGAGTTCCCCGAGCCGGTCAAGATCCGCTACGGGTTCATCGAGCGGGCGTTCCACCGCGGCCCGTCGACCAGCTCCGTCTGGTGCACCCCGTCGTACGACCCGGACACCCGCACCGTGTTCTTCGGCACCGACTGCCACAACTCCCCGCGCCGGCCGACCAAGGACGACCCGAGCCTGTCGACGAAGCACTCGTGCGCGGTGATCGCGGTCGACGCCCGGACCGGGAAGGAGAAGTGGGTCACCCAGACCAACCCGAACGACGTGTGGAACTACGGCATGCCGGCCTACGACTCGAAGACCGGGTACAAGGACCAGGCGATCGGCGACACCCCCAAGATTTACACCGTGGCGGTCGACGGCCGGGCGACCAAGGTGGTCGGGTGCGGGTCGAAGAACGGCGGGTTCTACGTGTTCGACGCGGCGACCGGGAAGATCCTCAACCACACCCCGGTGTACGCCGGCCCGCCGGTGAACCCGCCGAAGGACGTGGACCCGCGGACGCTCGCCCTGCCGAGCGCGATCGGCGGGCTGCAGACCGGGTGCGCGACCGACGGGAAGGCGGTCTACACCAACGGCATCGACTGCCTCGGCCTCGGCGTCCGCGGGCGGTACACGGTGCCGACCGGCGGGCGGGTGGTGTCGATCGGCCTCGACGCGGCCCGGGAGAACTGGCGGCACGAGCGGCCGAAGGTGGCGGGCGTCGGCGGGACGCGGGAGGCGCCGGCGTTCAAGGACGTCGGCGACCCGGTGGCGTCGGGGGTCGCGGTGGCGAACGGGGTGGTGTACTTCACCACGGCCGTGAGCAACCGCCTGGTGATGCTGGACGCGGCGACCGGGAAGGCGGTGAAGGAGGTCGAGCTGGGCGAGCCGGTGTGGTGCGGCCCGGTGGTGTCGCGCGGCCGGGTGTACGTCGGCACCGGGAACCTCCTGTTCAGCCCCGGGCCGGAGGAGGCGTACCTCCCGAAGAGCCCGAACGGGGGGGTCGTGTCGTTCGGGCTACCCGGCGAGGACGAGGTGGACCGGATGAAGCCGGGGAAGTAGCCCGCGTCAGATGTGGTACTCGACGGCGGGGGGCGGTTCGGGCGGCCGCCGGCGGGCCAGCCGCCGGCGGAACAGCCGGCCGAGCACCGCCGTCAGGACGGCCACCAGCCCCGCCGGCAGGGCGGACGCCATGCGGGTCGGGCGGATGTCGAAGACCTGGAGCAGCCCGGCGTACAGCAGCAGCGCCCCGAACCCGACCCGCAGGGCCCCGGGCGGGACGTGCGGGACGAGCCGGGCCCCGAGGTACGCCCCGAACGCGAACCCGACGACGATGAACGCGACCACCTTCGGGCGGACGAACCCGTTGTCGTAGTACACCAGGGCGGCGAACACCGCGACCGGCAGGCTGAGGACGGCGAGGCTCGTCCCCTGGGCCTCCGCCTGGGTGAACCCGAACAGCAGCACCAGGGCGGGGATCAGGACGATCCCGCCGCCGATCCCGAGCATCCCGCTGAGCAGGCCGACGGCCAGGCCGAGGACCAACAGGCCGACGGTCGTCACGCGCGATCCCCCGGTTGGCGGTGTCCGGCGCCGACAGAAGAATGGCCCCGGCCGCCGCGGGCGTCAAGCGGCGATTCGGACCGGCCGCGGGAACGAGGGCCCGACCGTGGAAACCGTGGCGATCGTCGGCGGCGGGTTCAGCGGGACGGCGGCCGCGGTGAACCTCGCCCGGCTCGGCCGGCGGCCGCTCCGGGTGGCGGTCGTGAACCGCGGGCACCCGCCCGGCCGCGGGGTGGCGTACGGCACCCGCCGGCCGGAGCACCTGCTGAACGTCGCCGCCCGGAACATGTCCGCCCTCCCCGACCACCCGAACCACTTCGTCGACTGGCTCCGCACCCGGGCCGAGTACGCGGACGTGCCGGACCCCGCCCTCCGCGAGACGTTCCTCCCCCGCCGGGTGTACGGCGACTACCTCCGCGCCTTGGCGATGGGCTACTTCGCCCCGGTCGACCCGCGGCCGGTCCGGGTGGACGTGGTCGAGGACGAGGCGGTCGACGTGGCGCCGGTTGGGGCCGGCGGGCGGGTCCACCTGGCCGGGGGCAACACGGTCACCGCCGACCGGGTGCTGCTGGCGACCGGGAACCGCCCGCCCGGGCCGCTGCCGTCGGCGGCCGAGCCGTTCGCCCACCGGGCGTACCACCCCGACCCGTGGGGCGACTGGGCCGACCGCCTCCCCGACCCCGGCGAGGACGTGGTCCTGCTCGGCACCGGGCTGACCGCCGTCGACGTCTTCCTGACGCTGGCCGCGGCCGGGTGGCGCGGCACGGTCCACGCCGTCTCCCGCAACGGGCTGCTGCCGCTGTCGCACTTCCGCGGGGTCGAGTACCCGGACTTCCCGCCGCCCGACCCGGAGCGGCACTGCGGGCTGCTCCGGGCGCGCGGGGCGAACCCGGCGATCGCGGTCGACCGGCTCCGCCCGCACACCCAGCGCATCTGGCAGGCGTTCTCGGCCGAGGAGAAGCGGGAGTTCTGCAGCCGGTACGCCGGCCGGTGGAACGTCACCCGGCACCGCGTCCCGGAGGCGGTCCACGCCCGGGTGGCGGAGGCGGTCGCGGCCGGCACCTTCCGGGTGGTGACCGGGCGGGTGTGCGGGCTGGCCGACGCCGGCGGCCGGGTGCGGGTCACGGTCGAGGCGGACGGCGGGGCGCGGACGGCGGTCGAGGGCGGCCTGGTCGTGAACTGCACCGGGCCCGAGGCACGGTTCTCGGCCTCCGACAGCCCGCTGTTCCGGAACCTGCTGGCCCGCGGCCTCGCCCGGGCCGACGCCCTGGACATGGGGCTCGAGGTCGACGGCGACTTCGCGGTGGTCGGCCGCGACGGCCGGCGGAGCGGGTTCCTGTACGCGATCGGGCCGCTGCTGCGCGGGACGCTGTGGGAGACGACGGCCGTGCCGGAGCTGCGCGGCCAGGCGATGCGGGTCGCCCAGACGATCCTCGGCGACCGCGAGGCGCGGCTGGCCTCGGCCTCCGCCGACGTGATCGAGTACTGCATCTGACCCCGGCACCGGTCGTGGCACGAGCGTCCCCGCTTGTGCCGGGCCGGGGGGATACAAGCGGGGACGCTCGTGCCACGACCGGCGCACCGGCACGCGGGTTGCCCTTCCCCACGCGCACCCCCACCCGACCGCGGGTGCTTCCATCCGGGAGGGCCGCCGTGACGATCCAGGAGATGGCCGATCAGGTGCTGGCAGACCGGAAGCAGGCGTGGGCGAAGGACGACCCGCGGGTGGCGATCGTCTCCACCCAGTCGCTCGGGCCGGACGACGAGCGGGCCGTCCGCCGCGTGGTGGCCGCCGCCGGGTACGTCGGCGCGGAGCAGGACGAGATGGTGCGGCAGGTGTCGACCCGGGTGGTCGGGCGGGTGGCGGCCCTGGCCGACCACCTCCCGGCCGACGGCGGCGACTAAGAGGCGGGTCCGAACGGGCGTGGTGTGGGAGGGCGAGGCTCCTGCCGAGCCGTGTGCCTTCGGCTCGGCAGGAGCCTCGCCCTCCCGGCAACCGCGCACGCGCGTCTCCTCCGATTCAGCTCACCGGGGTGTTCGCCTGCTCGACCGCCCCGCCCTCGTGGGCGCGGGCGGCCGCCGCCTGCAGCCGGAGGTTGACGTCCTGGTGGTCGCCGGCCACCCGCGTCCGGGTGCCGTCCGGCGAGATGACCGTCGCCGTGCCGGGGGCGTCCCCGGGGACGACGACGGTCTGGGCGTCGACCGCGACGGACACCGTCCGGCCGTCGGGTGCGTCGAACTGGAGCTGCGGGGCGGGCATGACTCGGCTCCCGTGAGGAATCGGGCCGCGACACCTGGCCCGCCTCCGAGCAAACCGGGTGCCGGCAGCGTCGCCGGGCCGCCCTCCGTGGCGGCCCGGCAACGGTCAGCGGATCGCCGCCGGCGGCTTCTGCCCCTTCGGGATGCGGGTGGTGTACTTCCGCCCGCCGAGACGTTTCTCGAAGTCGGCCCGCGCCGCCTTCCGCACCTCGGCGTCCTGCAGCAGGTCGGCGAGCGTCAGGGCCAGCACCTTCGCCGCCACCATCATCCCCTTGTGGGCGATCGGCGACCCGGCCGCGGCCACGTTCTGCCAGCTGTGGCCCGGGCTGCCGAGCGCGAAGCACGCCGTGTTCAGCCCGCCGGTCGGGACCAGCCAGCTCACGTCCCCGACATCCGTCGATCCGCCGTCCGGCGGCGGCGGGGTGGCCGGCAGGTCCTCGATCACGTCGTGCAGCGGCTTCTCCTCCTTCAGCCCGAAGTCGCCGCGGAGCGGGGCCTGGAGTTCCTTCGCCAGGGCCCGGTCGGCGTCGGTGAACTTCGGCGGCCCGACCCGGACCAGGTTCCGGTGCAGCAGCTTCGTCAGCGGGTCGTTCGGGATGATCTCGTGGCAGTCGGTGTCGACCCGCACGTCGACCTTCGTCCGGCTCATCTTGGCGGCCCCGTCGGCCAGGTCCTTCACCCAGTCGAACACCGTCCCGGCGTCCTCGTGGGTGTTGCCGCGGACGTAGTACCACACCTCGGCCGACGCCGGGACGACGTTCGGCTGCCCGCCGCCGTTGGTGACCACGTAGTGGACCCGGGTGCTCTCCTTGACGTGCTCCCGCATGTAGTTCGCCCCGACGTTCATCAGCTCGACCCCGTCCAGGGCGCTGCGGCCCTTGTCCGGGCTGCCGGAGGCGTGGGCCGGCAGGCCGGCGAAGGTGAACTTCGCCGACACCGCCGCCTTCGAGCTGCCGGGCCACACCCGGTTCTTCGTCCCCGGGTGCCAGTGGAGGCAGGCGTCCAGGTCGTCGAACTTGCCGTCGAGGGCCATGTACACCTTGCCGATCAGCGTCTCCTCGGCCGGGGTGCCGTAGACGCGGACCGTACCGGGGAGCTTGTGCTTGTCGTACACCGCCTTGACCGCGACCGCCGCCCCGACGGCGGCGGTGCCGAGCGCCGAGTGGCCGCACCCGTGGCCGTTGCCGCGGCCGGCGACCGGCTTCCGCGCCCCGACCGCGTCCTGCGACAGCCCCGGCAGGGCGTCGTACTCGGCGAGGATGCCGACGACCGGCTTGCCGGCCCCGAACTCGGCGACGAACGCGGTCGGCATCCCGCTGACGCCCTCGGTGACGCGGAACCCGGCGGCCTTCAGCACCTTGACCAGCCGGGCGGCCGACCGGTGCTCGTCGAGCCCGAGTTCGGCGTAGGTCCAGATGTCCTGGTTGCACTTGACCAGGTCGGCCTCGGCCGCGTCGAGGTGGGCGAGGAGGTCGGTCTGGAGGGGCGTGGCGGCCGGCGGCTGGGCGGGGGTCAGGCCGGGCACGGCGACGAGGGCGGCGGTGAGGAGGGACGCGGGCAGGCGCATGGAGTCTCCCGGGCGGGGCGGGCGGCGGGGGACATCTTACCGCCGCCCGGCCGCCGGGCTCAGGGGAAGGTCTCGCCGAGCGGGCGGAGGTTCTCGAGCTTCGCGTCCTTCCCCGCGGCCGGGGCGTACAGGACGACCGGGGCGACGATCCCGCCGGTCCCCAGCTCGTTCACCACGTCGTTCACCACCGCGAACACGATCTCGTTCTTCCCGGGCTTCACCGCCTCCGTCGCGTCCAGCTCGAACGGGTAGAACGCGGCCCCCGGGCTGATCCCGACCGGCGTGCCGTTCACCCACACCTTGGCCTTCTCGTCCACCCCGCCGCACCACAGGAACAGCCGCTTCCCCTCGAACCCCTTCGGCACCTCGACCGCCTGCCGGTACCAGGCCATCCCCTTGTAGTACCGCAGCCCCTGGTTGCTCCACGACGAGGAGGAGGTCTTCAGCGTCTGCCAGTTGCCGCCCGTGTTCCCGGCCCGCCACAGCCCGATCGCCTCCCCGACCTTCGGCGGGTCGAGCAGGAACTCCCACTCGTCCTTCGCGGCGGCCGCCAGCACGTTCCCGCCGGTCACCCGCTTGTGCCCCTGCTCGGTCGCCGGGCGGAAGAACCGGTTCATGTAGTTGACGTAGGTGCTGAACCGCCCGGCCGAGAGCATCGGCACCGGCTTCGCCTCCATCAGCCGCTTCGCCGCCGCGTCCAGCCGGTCGAGCTCCGCCTTGGCGGCCGGGAAGTCGCACCTGGTGCGGGCGTCGAGCATGGCGACGAACGACTCCAGCATCTCGAACGCGTCGGCGACCACCCGGACGCGGTCGGCGTACACGCCCTTCCCCGCGGCGAGCTTCGCCCCCTCTTGCAGCAGGGCCTTCGCCTTGGCCCGGGCCGCGGCGGGGTAGTGGTGCGGCATGTCCCACGCCGACCCGGTGCAGTGCGGGCTGTCGCGCAGGGCGGCGTCCATCAGCGCGACGTACCTCCCCATCGGCCCGGCCGCCGGGCCGAAGAACTTCTCGGCGAAGTCCGCCAGCAGCGCGTCCACGTCGGCCGTGTGGTCCCACATCAGCTTCGCCGCGACGTAGTTCGACACGAGCGTGGCGGCGTAGTTCGGGAACGTCTCGACCCGCCACCCCTTGACCCCGAGCCGGTGGCACTCCGGGATCTCGTCCCGCAGCCGGTGGACGAGGATGAACGGGAACCCGGGGTCGGCCAGGTTGCTCCAGTACCCGCGGTCGTACAGCTCCGGCATCACCTTGCCCCACTCCTGGTACAGCCACTTCGCGTAGCTCTTCTCCGGGGCGACCGGGTTCGAGAACCCGTGGACCCGGTCGAGGGCGATCGGGGCGAGCGCCCCGGTGATCCGCGGGTCCGGCTTCCACTTCACCGGCGGCCGCATGTAGGAGTGGTAGACGTAGAACGCCAGCTTCGTGTCCTTCAGCTCGGGCGGGAGCTTCTCCAGCACCTGGTTGAAGAACCAGACGTAGCGGTCGGTGACCGACGGCTCGTTCGAGAACGGGTCGAAGTCGCCGCCGTCGAGCTTCTTGCAGTGCTCGCACTCGCAGAACCCGCGGCCGTCGTTCGGCCCCATCCCGATCACCGGGCCGAGCCCCTTCTTCCGTCGGGCGACCACCTCCGCCACGACCAGGTCGAGGACCTTCGGGTTCGAGACGCACACCTGCCGCGGGCTCCGCTTCCCGCCGACGAGGGCGTACAGGTCCGGGTCGGCGGCGAACTTCGGCAGCCCGGGGAGCCCGTGCGCACCCGGGAAGACCGGGCCGCCGCACCGCACCCGCACCTGCCAGTCCCTGTCCGGCATCTGGAACCACCGGCTCGGGAACGACGGGGCCTGCGCCGTCTCCTGCTCCTTGACCGTGACCGTCTTCCGTTCGGGGACGACGGTCCCGAGGTCGCCGGGGAGGAACCACCGCACCCCCTGCTGCTCCAGCAGCTCGCACACCCCGAAGTGGGTGCCGTCCCCGACCCCGGCGACGAGGACGTGGTCGGCGGTCGCCCGGAGCACGAACGTCCCGCCGACGGCCCCCTTCGCGGCCAGCGCCTTCTCCAGCTTCGGCAGCGCCGCCCGGCCGAGGGCGACGACCGCCTTCCCGTCCCGCTTCGCCTTGGCGAGGACGGCGTCGAGATCCTTCGGGTCGGCGGTGACGGTGTCGAGCTTCGCCCCGGACATCCTGGCGACGTGGTCGACCAGTTCGCGGGCGGCGAGCGCCTCGGCGGCGTCCGGGGCGGGGGGGAGGGCGACGACCGCCACCGCCTTGCCGTCGCGGACCAGGTCGGCGGCGGGGGCGGTCGCGGCGGAGTGTGTGAGGAGGGCGGCGAGGAGCGGCAGGCGGGAGCGGGTCACGGGTGCCTCCGGGTCGCGAGTCGGGCCAACGAAGTGTCACACGGCGACCCCGCCCCGTCCACCACGAAACCCCGGGCGGGGGAAGAGTGTGAACGGCGGACGCCGGGAGCGAGGGCTCCCGGCGTCCGCCGGTGTGGGGCCTCGAGGTCAGCGGTCGCGGGACGGCTGATCCGGGCCGGGATACCCCCCGCACGGCTACCGCTCGTAGGTCGCGGCCGCGGCGGTGAAACCGGTCACGTCCTTGGCGGCCTTGCCGGGGAGGACCTCGACCTTCAGCTTGCCGCCGTCGAGGACCTGGACGAGGAGCACCCCCTGCGGGCCCCGCAGTTCGCGCGCCAGCTCGATCGGCTGGCCGCTGTTGCCGATCCCGGCGTACTGGAGTTCGTACGTGACGACACCGTCCTTCGCCGACACCTTCCCCGGGTCGGGGCCGTTACCCGCGACGGCGAACTGGCGCGGCTTCCCGTCGAAATCGCCCAGCGAGACGATCACCACCGACGGGTCGATGTGGTGGTAGGCGATCGTCAGGTGGCCGACCCAGTAGTCCAGCCGCTTGTTCAGCCCCGCGTACCCGCCCGTCTTCTCCTTGTACCAGTTGCCGACCAGCCGGCCGGCGGCGTCGTAGTCGATCCGTCCGCCGCGCGGCTCGGCCGTCCGGGGGTTCAGCGCCATCAACCGGCCCTTCAGGGGCTCGTCGAGGTAGTCGAACGGATCGACGGTGTGCGGCTTCCACGGGTCGCGGTTGCGGAACTGGTCGGGGACCGCGAACCCCTTCCGGGTGACGGCGGTATCGACCAGGGCGAAGTCGAAGCTGTGGCCCCCGCCCGTCTTGCCGATCACCTGCCCGGCCTTGACCGGGACGCGGACGGCGACGGCCGGCCCCGGCTTGATCTCCCCCGCGGCCTTCGCCACCGCCGGGTCGAGGCTGTTGATGAGGCCCAGGTAGCTCCAGCAGGTCGCCGAGTGTTCCAGCACCAGCTTGTACTCGCCGGCCTTGCGGGTGACGGCCGGGTCGGGGTTGCCGGCCGGGGGCCGCTGGATCTGCACGATGAACCCGTCGGCCACCGCCAGCACGTCGTAGTGGTCGTCGGCGGCCTTCGGGTCTTTCGGCACGATGTAGAGGTGGTCGCTGGGGGTGACGTGCCCGCCGACCATCATCCCCATCGGCAGCACCCGGCCGGTGTCCTCCACCTTCAGCGGGAAGATGGTGAGTTTCACCGGCCCCTGGCCCACCGCCCTGCCCCGGCTCCAGAACTGGTTCAGGTCGAACGGCCTGGTTTTCGGGTCGGGCTGTCCGCGTTCCCTCGGCTGGGCTGGCCGCGCGGGGGCGGCGCCGCGAGCGCTGGCGGCAGGCGCCGGCGTGCCGTCCGCCCACGCGGGGTAGCCCCAGGTCGCCGCGCCCAGGCCGAGAGTCGCGGCGAGAACGCCGAGGAGTGCAACCGCTTTCAGCTTGGCAATCGTCATGGCAGTACCTACCTCGTTCGCGATCGAGGCCAATTCCGGGGCGATCGCCCCGGTCACGACACCGCCCGTCCCTGCGGCCAGTTGAACCGACCGACTCACCACCGCCGCCGGGACGGCGGCCGCGGCGTGCCGCCGTGACAGGTCGAGGCCCAGGGTCACGGCAGAGGCCGCCAGGCCGCGGCGCCGGAGCTGGTTCGCCAACAGCTCTCGCGCCCGTGCGAGCCGGCCGGCGACGCTCCCCTCGGGCCAGCCCAGCCGGCGGGCCGCCTCGGTCCGGGTCAGCCCCTGGAGGTCGCAGAGTACGACCGGTTCGCGGTACTTGGCGGGCAGGAGGCTCAACACCTCGTCCAACACCGACACCGAGTCGTCGCCGACGATCGGTTCCACCGTCCCGGGCCGTGCGGTCGCGTGCTCCTTCTGCAGCCGTCGGCCCGCGTCCAGCCGCACCCGCAGGGCGACGCGCACGGCGACGCCGTACAGCCAGCTCGCGACGAGGGCACGGGGGCGAACCGAATCGGCCTTGCGGACGAGGACGAGAAAGGTGGCCTGGAATGCGTCCTCCGCGTCCTGTTCGATTCTCAGCACCCGGCGGCAGGCGGCGAGGACCATCGACCCGTGCCGACGGACGAGAACCTCGAACGCAGCGGGGTCGCGGTGGCGGATGTACCGCTCGAGCAGTTCGGCGTCCGCAACCGCCCCGGTCCGGTCGGCTTCCGCAACACGGACGACGTGCGCCACAACGCGGTCGAGACCAACCGGCATCTGACGTACCTCTCGGGTTCGAGCCCCGGTCCTCCGTCAGTAATTGTCAGAACAGCGGCGACTTGATACAGCTTTTTCCGCCGAACGGTCCCTACCGCACGATTGCGCCTTCGGGCCATTCAGGCACGCCCCAATAGTGTCTCAGTTTGGGAGGGCGAGGCTCCGGCCGAGCCGTGTGCGTCCGGCTCGGCCGGAGCCTCGCCCTCCCAAACTGAGACACCACCCACGCCCCGGCTGGGAGGAGTTCCAACCAGTAAATAGTTTGCAATAGAGCTTTGGGTGGGTTATCGACCCGAACGGTCGGTCGCCCGCTTATCGTGAAGGGGACGGGTTCGGAATCGAGACTTTCGGGGACCGGAGGCGGGGTGCGAACCCCGCGAAGAAGGGCGGGAACGGCGCGAGCCGAGAGCGTCACTCTCGGCTCGCGGGCGTGAACCCGTTGGTG